>NZ_JBXAJB010000002.1:0-405696 GCF_058796855.1 Pseudomonas sp. GW823-FHT03E05 | reverse complement strand
AAGCTGGCTCCTACAGCCGTGGCGTCCTGCCGGTCGTTCACCTGGTAGGAGCTGGCTTGCCAGCGAAGGCGGCGGCATGAAGGGCGCAGGGGGCAGGGGCGGTTCGCCGGCAGGCCGGCTCCTGCAAGGGCTGGTGTTGTGTTTGTGGCTGGGCAGTGCACTGGCGCAGCCGGCGCTGCGGGTGTCCAGCCAGAAGCAGTCGCTGAAGATTCTGCTGCAGGCGGCAGGCGAGCTGGAGCAGGTGCCGTACCCCATCGAGTTCGCCTCCTTCGCTGCCGCGGCCCCCACCGCCGAGGCCCTGGCCGCCGGGGCGGTGGATATCGGCAGCCTGGGGGATGCGCCCTTTGTGTTTGCCGCCGCGGCCGGGGCGCCGCTCAAGACCGTGGGGGTGATCAAGCTCAAGGTCACGCCGACCGCGGTGGCGATCGTGGTCAAGGAGGATTCGCCGCTGAAGCAGGCCGCCGACCTCAAGGGCCGGCGCATCACCACCACCCGGGGCTCCATCGGCCATTTCCTGGCCCTGGCCGCCCTGCGGTCGGTGGGCCTGCACGGCGCGGATGCGCAGTTCATCTTTCTCCAGCCGGCCGAATCCCGCAGCCTGCTGAGCAACGGCCAGGCCGATGCCTGGTCGACCTGGGACCCCTATACCAGCATGGTGCAGATGGAGGGCGGCAGCCGGGTGCTGGTCAGTGGCGAAGGGCTGTTCGCCGGGCACATGCTGCTGGTGGCCAACGACCAGGCGATTCGCGACAAGCCGCAGCAGATCGCCGACTTCCTGCAGCGCCTGGATCGTGCCTATGCCTGGGCCAACCAGCACCAGAGCGAGTTTTCAAAGATCCAGGCCGGCTACAGCGGTTTGCCGGTGGAGGTGCATGAGCGTTCCAATCGCTACTCGGTGCCCCGGCGTATCGCCGTAGGCCCGGCCGTGGTGGAGGACGTGCAGCACACCGCCGATCTCTACCGCGAGGAGGGCATTATTCAGAAGACTTTCGATGCCGCAGCTTACATGGATGCTCAATTCAATGAAGTTGAATGAGTGTGTGGCAGTTTTATTAATTGATCTCGGGAGGTTTTAAATAAATAAAGAGCAATAATGTCCTTCGCTTAATTTAACTATCAGCAAATTTCATAATCTTTTCGCAGCACTTTCAAAGTGCCTGTGGTGGCCGCTATTTGCCTGATTTTCGATACATTTTTAAGTTTGGATATTAGAGATAAAGGATATTTCACAAGGCCATCGCAACTGCCTAAGGTGGCCCTGAAACAAATTATTACGTTCTACCGATGTTGTACTTCGTCGCTACTTCCAGGGAATTAAGGGAGCTTGCATGTTCACAGTCACTACGGCCGACAAACTTGAAGCGCGGCATATCCTCGATGTTGTGGAAAAACGCTCTTACGGCGTTCAGCTCAAAGGTTTCTGCCCACCGGATACCTTGCAGGTGGCGCGGGATCATCTGTATCAGCAGGAACTGCGCAGTGCCTTCAGCCAGCAGCAGGAGTTCGTCCGGGTCGGCAAGGCTTATATCGAGATCCAGGATGAGCAGAGCCGGGCCGAATACCACGCCCTGGCCCTGCCCAACATTCGCAAGATCCGCAATCTGTTCCGGCCACTGGCCTCGCCCATCGACGAACTGCGCCTGCTGCTGGACGAAGTCTGGCCGCAGGGCGCGCACCTGTTGCAGGTGGACGGGCAGAAGTGTTTCGTCGGCATTGCCCGCTTCCAGGGTTCTGGGGTCGATCTCACGCCCCACACCGACAAGCTTGAACGCAATGCCCCCGAGGGCCACAGCCCGCAGTTGCTGACCCAGCTGTCCACCAACATCTACCTGGAAATCCCCGAGGACGGCGGAGAGCTGGAGATCTGGGGCATCGAGCCGGACGAGCAGGAGTACAACCGCCTGAAGGGCGAACGGGCCTACGGCATCGAACGCCACCTGCTGCCGCCGCCGGATTTCGTGGTCAAGCCCGAGCCCGGCGACCTGATCCTCCTCAACCCGCGGCTGATCCACGCCGTGCGCCCTTCGGCCAGCAGCACCCGGGTCACCCTCGGGGTCTTTATCGGTTACTACGGCGAACACCAGCCTTTGGCCTACTGGAGCTGAACTCATGAGCAAGGTGCAGGAAATCAACCTCAAGGCCTACTTCAACAAGGGCGGCGAGGAGCACGAATTCGACGGCAAGCGCGTGGTACTGGCGGTCAGCGTCGGCCAGGAATATCACGAGGACCAGAAGCTGCGGTCCACCATTCACTTGATCAACCAGTCCGGCTTCAGCCACGTCAAGGTGGTGGTGGCCGATACCCTGCAACGCCACAACAAGCACGGCAAGTCCCCCGGGGAGGCGCTGTCGGCGGCGATCCGCGATGGCGATGCCTGGCTGGCGCGCAACCAGAGCATCCTCGACGGCCTGCGGGTGCCGTACCACATCACCCGCTGGAACCAGGAACTGGCCAGCGACCGCTATGCCGAGCTGCGCCAGCAACTGAACCAGGTCTACCAGCAGCGCGAGGAACTGCGCGACGCCATCGACAGCACCATCGGCGTATTCACCGAGCGCCTGCGCCTGCGTGACGAACACGCGGACATCGAGCGGGCGGCGGCCCAGTGCCGGGAGTACATCCTGGAAGAGATCCCGATCATCCTGCCGCTGTGGGCCGACGAGGGTTACCACTATGTGCTCTACCCGCAGCAGATGACCACGGCCATGGCCACCAGCCGCGAGTTGCTGATCGAACCCCACAGCCCGGACCGGGTGCGCTGGCTGCCCCTGAAGTTCAAGAAGCGGGGGATCCCGATTCCCTTCACCTTGCCCGGCGCCATTCACCCCAACTGGACCAGCGGCGCCATCGCCATCTGATCCGCCGCGATCAATGTAGGCGCTGGCTTGCCAGCGAAAGCGCCCCTGCCGGCGATGCCGTACTCAAGGGGCTGTTCGCCGGCAAGCGGGCTCCTACAGAGCGTTTTTTTATGACTGACAAGGAGTTTCCATGAGCGTTTTTGCGCAACAGCAACGCAAATGGTGGGCATTGCTCGGTGTGAGCATCGCCAGTTTTCTCGGCTGTGTGGATTTCACCATCGTCAACACCGCGTTACCGGCCCTGCAGGCCGACCTCGGGGCCTCGGTGGACGCCCTGCAATGGGTGATCAACGGCTTCATCCTGGCCCTATCGAGCTTCATGGTGCTGGTGGGGCGCCTGGCCGACCTGCACGGGCGCAAGCGGGTGCTGTTCATCGGCCTGACGGTGTTCGGCCTGGCCTCCCTGGCGGCCGGGCTGGCGGGGCAGATCGATACCCTGATCGGCGCGCGGGTGGCCCAGGGGCTGGCATGCGCGGTGCTCTATACCGCCTCGGGGGCGATTGTCTCCAGCACCTTCGAGACCGCCGAGCAGGGTCGGGCCTTCGGCGTGCTGTTCGGGGTCAATGGAGTGGGGCTGGCGGTCGGCCCGGTGTTGGGCGGGCTGATAACCAGCGCCTTCGGCTGGCAGTGGATCTTTCTCATCAACGTGCCCTTCGTACTGCTGAGCCTGGGCATTTGCAGCTTCAGCGTGAAGGAGTCGCGTTCGGCCGAGACCGGGGCGCGCCTGGATGGTTGGGGCGCGCTGCTGTTGCTGATCGGCCTGCCGAGCCTGGTGCTGGTGATCGTCCAGGGCGGCAGCTGGGGCTGGGGCTCACCCCTGACCCTGGCCCTGGTGGCGCTGGCGGTGCTGGCCCTGGGCGCATTCCTGGCGGTGGAGCGGCGGGTGGCCGCGCCGATCATCGACCTCAAGCTGTTCGCCAACCGGCGTTTCGTTGCCGGGGTGGCGGCCAGTTTCGGCCTGGCGCTGTTCTACTGCGTGGCGTTTTTCGTCATGCCGCTGTACCTGGCGCAGATCCGCGGCGAAACGGTGCAGGCCAGCGGCCTGCTGTTGCTGCCCACCACCCTGGGGGTGGCGCTGCTGTCACCGCTGGTGGGGCGCCTGGTGGATCGCAAGGGGCCGGCGCTGCTGATCAAGACCGGGCTGCTGCTGTTCGTGCTGTCGGCGTTGTTGCAGGCCGGTTTCGATGGCCAGACTTCGCTGCCTTATCTGCTGGGCGCCTTTGTCGTCATGGGCCTGGGGTGGGCCAGCATTCTCGGGCCGTCCACGGTGCTGGGTATTTCCTCGGTGCCCCAGGAAGTGGGTTCGGTGGCCATGGGCTCGCTGATGACCTTGCACAACGTCGGTGGCGGTGTCGGGCTGGCGGTGGGGGTGGGGCTGTTCCATCACTTTTCCGCCACGCCGCTGGACGATGCCCAGGGCGCCTTTCTCAATGGTTACCGCGCGGTGATGGGCTTTCTGGCGGTGGTCACGCTGCTGGTCTGGGCCTCGGTGAGCCTGCTCTTGCGCACGGCCCCGGCCCCGGCGCCGGTGCCGACGGCCGAGGAGGGCACCAGCCGTGGCTGAGCGCGGCGGGCAGATGGGGCTGGGGGCCTTTCTCTCCGGCTCCGGCGCCCATGGCGGCAGTTGGCGCCATCCCCAGGCGGATGCCGATGCTTCGTTGAATTTCCAGCGCTACCGGCACTACGCGCAAACCCTGGAGCGGGGCTGTTTCGACGCCCTGTTTCTCAACGACAACGTGGCGGTGGGGGACCTGGACCCGCGGGTACTGGCCCGCAGTTCCTACAGCCTGCGCTGGGACCCGCTGACCCTGCTGCCGGCCCTGGCGGTGGTGACCCGGCATATCGGCCTGATCGCCACCGCCAGCACCTCCTACAACGAGCCCTACAACCTGGCGCGCAAGTTCGCCTCCCTGGACCACTTGAGTGAGGGCCGGGCTGGCTGGAACCTGGTAACCGGGCTGGTCGGCGGCGAGAACTTCAACCACCCCGAACCCCTGAGCCACGCCGAGCGGTACGCTCGGGCCGAGGAGTTCTTCAGTGTGGCCAGCGGGTTGTGGGACAGCTGGGCCGACGACGCCTTTCCCCGGGACAAGGCCAGCGGCCAGTGGCTGCGCCCGGAGCGCATGCACCTGTTGCAGCACCGGGGGCGGCACTTCCAGGTACAGGGGCCGTTGAATGCACCGCGGCCATTGCAGGGCTGGCCGGTGATCGCCCAGGCCGGGTCGTCCGGGCCGGGCTGTGAGCTGGCGGCGCGCTGCGCCGAGCTGGTGTTCACCGCCCAGACCGACCTGCAGCAGGCCAAGGCTTTCTATCGCGAACTCAAGGAACGGCTTCCCGCTTACGGGCGTCATGCCGGGCAGTTGAAAATCTTCCCCGGCATCGCCCCCACGGTGGGCCGCACCCTCAACGAAGCCGAGGAGAAGTACCAGCAATTGCAGGAACTGCAGGACCCCCAGGCACAGCTCAAGGCCCTGTCCTACCTGTTGGACCTGGGTATCGACCTGTCGCATCTGCCCCTGCATGCGCAGGTGCCGTTGCTGGACGATGCCGCCCCCACCGAGCGGCATAAAAGCCGCCGGCACCTGGTGCAGGAACTGATCCGCCGTGAGCGGCCGAGCCTGGCGCAACTGCTGCGCAGCCTGTCGGCCAGCGGGCACAAGGTACTGGTGGGCACGCCGGGGCAGATCGTCGATGAGCTGGCTACCTGGTACCAGGAATACGCCGCCGACGGCTTCAATGTGCTGTTCACCCATCTGCCGGGGGCCATCGACGATTTCGTGCAACTGATCACCCCCGAGCTGCAGCGCCGGGGTCTGTTTCGCCAGCGCTACACCGGCCACAGCCTGCGTGAACACCTGGGGCTGGCGCGGGTGGAAAACCGTTTCTTCAGCCACCGGGGCAATGGCTGAATGGCTGAAAGAGTCTTTACTCTCAAGGCGCAACGCCCAACGATCAACCCAGGAGCTACAGCATGTCCGGATGGTATGAGTTGAAGAAAAGCAGCAACGGCCAGTTTCGCTTCGTGCTCAAGGCGGCCAATGCCGAGGTCATTCTCAGCAGCGAGCAGTACACCACCCGCGCCGCAGCCGAGAACGGCATCGCCTCGGTGCAGGCCAACAGTCCCCTGGAAGAGCGCTACGAGCGCAAGAGCGCCAAGGATGGCAAACCCTATTTCAACCTCAAGGCGGCCAACCACCAGATCATCGGCAACAGTGAAACCTATTCCTCGGAAGCGGCCCGGGAAAAGGGCATCGCCAGCGTCAAGGCCAACGGCCCCAGCCACAACATCAAGGACCTGACGTCCGTTTAGGCCCGGCTCCACACACCCTCGACAGCACAAGGCCCGAACCCAGGCAGCGTTCGGGCTTTGTGCTGCCAGCGGATTTTCACGAGCACCTGGCATTTGCCTGGAGGCCGGGCGAGGGCAGCGTATTGTGATCTGGCAGGCCGCCAGCCGATTGGCGACGGAGTTATGGCGCAATGCCATCATTTGCCTTATCCTCCGCGCCCGTCACCGGGCGCTCGGCAGGCCTGGCACTCTGGTTGACGTTATCAATCATTGTCCAAGGGATCTGCGACCTCATGATTCGCCCTCTCGTATTACTCGCCGCGCTGCTGGCGTTGAGCGGTTGCTACAGCCTGTCTTCCACGAAAGTTGCCGAGAGCATGCGCCCCGACTCGCAGTCGGGGGTGGCCTATGTGGTGGGGGTGGTCGGCATCTGGCCGAAGGCGGTGCACACCGCCAACGAACAAATGCTGCTGATTCGCCCGCGCGGCGGTGACGGGTTCGCCTCGGCGCGCTTGTACAACCAGATCTACGGCCGCACGCCACGGGATGTGCGCGAGACCTGGCACGGCATCGGCAGCCTGTTCGTGATGCCGCTCAAACCCGGGCGCTACGAGATCTACAACCTGCACTTCGACCGCGGCAACGCCACCGCCTGGAGCCGCGAAGATTTCTCCATCCCCTTGGAACTGGAAGCCGGCAAGGCTTATTACCTGGGTGATTTTCGCGCCGGCTGCCTGTCGGCGTCGGGGGCCAAGTGCGTGTTTCTGCACAGCGACCACCTGGAGCGCGATGCCGCCCTGGTGCGCGCCAAATACCCGCAGGTGCCGAACCTGCAACGGGTCGATCTGGAGAAGATGGAGGAGGTCACGTCGTTGATCGTCAGGGAGCAGGGGCCCAAGTCGTCGATGCTCAAGGCCATGCTGTCGGGGGATCTGTAATGCGTAGTCAATTGTGGTTTTTGATGGTGCTGATGCTGGGGCTTGGCGGTTGCCAGACCAGCCACAGTCTCAAGCCGGCCGAGGTGGATTATCAGCAGCGGCTACCGGCGATCAGCGTCAGTGTGATGGGGGCCATCCCTGCCGGCCTGATCCGTGACGAACTGCGTCGTCGCGGCACCTTCGAGCAGGTGCAGCCGGGGTTCAGTGCCGATGGCTACAACGTGATCGTGATGGCCAACAGTGATTACTTCGGCTGGCAGAACATTCCCATGGGGCTGCTCAGTGCCATGACCTTGTTTATCGTGCCGGGCCGGACCACTTGGGACAGCCAGGTGATGTTCCATGTCAGTCGCGGTGACCAGGAGGTGGCCAAGTATCGGGTCAGCAACCAGACCCGCTCCTGGCGTGGTTGGGCCAACACTGATGGCGGCCAATACCAGCATGTGCGGCGCATCACCGACGACTTCATTGCGCAGATGCTGCAGGACCCGCAGTTCAAGGCCCAGGCCCCGGTGGCGCTGGACAGTCACTGAGCCACGCTTGAACGCGGCCCATGCCAAAGCCCGGACGATGTCAGCTGTCCGAGCTTTTTTTTCAGGAAATCAACCCAGGCCCTGCAGCAGCGTCTGCAACTGTTGGCGACCGCCCTCGTTCAGTGCGAATACCGGCTTGCGCGGCTCGCCGGTGGGCAGCCCGGCGAGTTCCAGCCCGGCCTTGACCGTGGCCGGCAAACCGCCCTTGAGGATGAAGTCCAGCAGCGGCAACTGGCGGTAGAACAGCGCCCGGGCGCGAGCCAGGTCGTTGCTCAGCACGGCCTGATAGAGGTCGAGATTGAGCTGCGGGATCAGGTTCGCCGCCGCTGTGCACCAGCCACTGGCACCGGCAGCGAAAGCTTCCAGGGCCAGCGGGTTGCAGCCGTTGTAGAACGGCACCTGGCCTTCGCCCAGCAGTTGCAGCTTGTGCATGCGCTGGATGTCGCCGGTGCTTTCCTTGACCAGGGTGACGTTTTCCACGGCGTGGAAGATCTTCAGGATCAGTTCCACCGACATGTCGGTGCCGCTGGTGGCCGGGTTGTTGTAGAGCATGATCGGCACGCCGATGCTGGCGCCGATGGCCTGGTAGTGAGCGAGGATCTCGGCTTCGCTGAGCTTCCAGTAGGAGGCGGGCAGCACCATCACCACGTCGGCGCCCTTGGCTTCGGCAAAACGCGCGCGGCGGATGGCCTTGGCGGTGGTCAGGTCGGAGACGCTGACGATGGTCGGCACACGCTTGGCCACGTGGCGGATGCTGAACTCGCTGACCTGGTCCCATTCGGCGTCGCTCAGGTAGGCGCCTTCGCCGGTGCTGCCCAGGGGGGCGATGGCGTGGACGCCCGCGTCGATCATGCGGTCGATGGAACGCCCGAGGGCGTCCAGGTCCAGGCCTTCGCCGTTGGGGCCGAAGGGGGTGACGGTGTAGCCGATGATGCCGTGGATCTGGGTAGTAGGCATGGTGCAACTCCTGCAAGGCATAAGGGGTGGATCAGTTCAGGCAGTCGGCGTGTTTTTTCAGGTTTTGCCGAGCGTAGTAGTTGAAGGCGGCGCTGTGGCGCTTGGGCTTGGAAATCCAGTCGTGGGCTTCGCGGCCCAGCTCCGGGAGGATCGGCTTGATGGTGCCGGCGGCCATGGCCAGCAGTTGCAGCTTGGCCGCACGCTCGATCAGTTGAGCGATCACGCAGGCTTCCTCGATGCTCGCGCCGGTGGACAGCTGGCCGTGGTGGGAAAGCAGGATCGCGCGCTTGTCGCCCAGGGCGGCGGAGATGATTTCGCCTTCTTCGTTGCCCACCGGCACCCCCGGCCAGGCTTCGAGAAAGGCGCAGTCCTCGTACAGTGGGCAGAGGTCCATGTGCGACACCGCAAGCGGCACTTCGATCATCGACAGCGCGGCGACGTGGGTCGGGTGGGTGTGGATGATGCAGTTCACGTCCGGCCGGGCGCGGTACACCCAGCTGTGGAAGCGGTTGGCCGGGTTGGGCATGCCGTGGCCTTCGAGGACCTCCAGGTCTTCGTTGACCAGCAGCAGGTTGCTGGCGCTGATTTCATCGAAGCCCAGGCCCAGTTGCTGGGTGTAGTAGGTGCCGGGTTGCGGGCCGCGGGCGGTGATCTGCCCGGCGAGGCCCGAGTCGTGGCCGTTCTCGAACAGAATGCGGCAGGTCAGGGCCAGCTTTTGTCGGTCGGTCCACGTATTATCCGCCAGGGTATTTTGCATCTGGGTCAGGGCTTGCTTGACCAGTTGGTCTTTGGGCAATGCTAATGTCTTGGCCATGTCGAAGGTCCTTTGAGAAGTGCAATGGACGTCGGATCTGCGCTTCACCTGCTGCTTGCGACGGCGCTTGGTGAATCGCGATGACACTTAAGAGGCTATATGACACTTTGTGTCATTGGCAAGCGCCAATCGTTGTTTTCTAGATGGATTAACCGCTCTACATGTCTATCCGTTTGAAATTACTGAGAAAAAAACTGGGCGTGACCCTGGAAGCCCTGGCCGAGAAATCCGGGATGACCAAGAGCTATCTGTCGAAAGTCGAGCGCGGGCTGAACACGCCGTCGATCGCTGCCGCGTTGAAGCTGGCCAAGGCGCTGAACGTCAAGGTCGAGGAACTGTTCGCCGAGGACAGCATCAGCCTCGACAGCTACAGCCTGGTGCGCAGTGACCAGCGCCAGTCACTGGCGGCCAATGGGCAGGTCCCGGGTTATGCGGTGCTGGCCCATCAGGTCAGCGAGCGCAACCTGCTGCCGTTCATCATCTACCCGGCCCGGGAATTCAGTGACAAGACCTTCAAGGAACACCTGGGGGAGGAGTTCCTGTTCGTCCACGAAGGCCAGGTGGAAGTGGATTTCATGAACGAGCGGGTGATTCTCAACCGTGGCGATGCACTGCACTTCAATGCCCAGAAACCCCACCGCATCCGTTCCGTGGGGGACGAGCAGGCGCAGTTGCTGGTGGTGGTGCACAGCAGCGAGGACTGAAGGCGTTCAGCGCCGCCAGGAGCCGGCTGGTTGGCGAATGAGCACCAAGACATGCATCGCCCCGGCGGACATCTTCGCTGGCAAGCCAGCTCCTACAGGGCGGGAGTGCTCAGCGCTCCACGGGCACCGACAGGGCCGGGTTGCCCAGGGCGTGGGTCTTGGAGTCGAAGAAACGCAGACTCAGGTCCAGGCCTTCGAACAGCTTGGCGTAGTGGCGTTTCTGGTGCTGGATGAACGCCGCGCTGCGCGGGTAGATGGAGATCGCCAGGGTCTGGGTCGCCGACTGGCGGATCGCCTGGACCAGGTGGCTGTCCTGGGGCCCCAGGTTGTGGCCGAAGATGCACAGCGCGCCGCTGTGATCCAGCAACTGCTGGTAGCAGAACGACAGGTAATCCGAGCTGCGGATGGTCTTGAGCTTGTCCGCCAGCGGCCCCTCGCTGACGAACAGCGGCACGTCGTCCAGGGTCTTGAGGGTGTTGTTGATGGCGAAGCTGCCCAGCAGGGTGCCTTCGGTGGCAGTCAGCTTGCGTGCGCTGCCGTCCAGGTTGCGCACCAGGTGCAGGCCGCCATGCAGGTAGAGGATGCGGGTCGGGGCGCTAGGGGCGCTGCCCAGTTCGAAGGCCGGATCGGCACCGTGGAACAGGTCGTCGATGCCTTGGCTGTCCTGTTGCACGGCCCAGTAGTTGAGCAGGTCATAGTTGCTGGTGAACACCGTGGGATAGCGCCGCAGTTCCTGGTTGATCGCCGCCAGGCTCTGCTCCTGGACCAGGCGCCAGGGAATGTGCACCGCGTGCACGGTGTTGATCAGCGCTTCCTTGATGGCGTAGTAGCGATTGCGCGGCGCCGCCGAGCTGACTGCCAGGGCCTTGTTGACTCGGCTGGTGGTTTTCAGGGCGCCCAGTACCTGCTCGAAACTGCGGGTCTGCAGGGCCTCGAATACGCTGAGCTCGGACTGGCTGAGGGGTTTTTCTTCCACTGTGCGAGCGTTTTCGAACAGTGAGTCGTAGGCAAAGTCTTCCCACACGGCACGGCTGGCGCCGTTGCCGATCAGCAGGCCACTGAACGGTGTGCTGGCACCCAGGGCGTTCCAGTCTTCAAGTTCGGCATCAAATTCCTGGAAATCCATCATCGCGGTCATCGGTCTCAAGGCTGGAGGTATTTCGGCTGGCGACTTTATCACGACCGACCCTTGAGCCAGATCAACAACGCCGGTGAGCGATCGGTCGATCCTGTTTGGCAAACATTGCATCGACACCGTGAAATCGGCATTCGCCGGGAGACCTTCTGATGAGCAGCACCTTTTTCATTCCAGCCGTGAACATCATGGGCATCGGCTGTCTCGACGAGGCCATGAGCGCCATCCGCAACTATGGATTTCGCAAGGCGCTGATCGTCACTGACACGGGCCTGGCCAAGGCTGGCGTGGCCAGCATGGTGGCCGAGAAGCTGGCCATGCAGGACATCGATTCGGTGATCTTCGACGGTGCCAAGCCCAACCCCAGCATTGCCAACGTCGAGCAGGGCTTGGCGCAATTGCAGCAGGCACAGTGCGATTTCGTCATCTCCCTGGGCGGCGGATCGCCCCATGACTGCGCCAAGGGCATTGCCCTGTGTGCCACCAATGGCGGGCAGATCCGCGATTACGAAGGCGTCGACCAGTCGGCCAAGCCGCAACTGCCCTTGATCGCCATCAACACCACCGCCGGCACTGCCAGCGAAATGACCCGTTTCTGCATCATCACCGACGAATCGCGCCACGTGAAAATGGCCATCGTCGACCGCAACGTCACGCCGTTGCTGTCGGTGAACGATCCGGCACTGATGGTGGCGATGCCCAAGGGCCTGACCGCCGCCACCGGCATGGATGCCCTGACCCACGCGGTGGAAGCCTATGTGTCCACCGCCGCCAACCCCATCACCGACGCCTGCGCCCTGAAGGCCGTGGAAATGATCAGCGCCAACCTGCGCCAGGCGGTGCACGACGGCAACGATCTGCTGGCACGGGAGAACATGGCCTATGCGCAGTTCCTCGCCGGCATGGCATTCAACAATGCGTCCCTGGGTTTCGTGCACGCCATGGCCCACCAGCTGGGCGGCTTCTACGACCTGCCCCATGGCGTGTGCAACGCGGTGCTGTTGCCCCATGTGCAGAGCTTCAACGCCACGGTATGCGCCCAGCGCCTGACCGATGTGGCCCACGCGCTGGGAGCGGACATTCGCGGTTTCAGCCCGGAAGAGGGCGCCCAGGCGGCCATCGCGGCGATCCGCACCCTGGCCCGTGATGTGGAGATTCCCGCTGGTTTGCGCGAGTTGGGCGCCAAGTTGCAGGATATTCCGCTATTGGCGGCCAATGCCCTCAAGGATGCCTGCGGCCTGACCAACCCGCGTCCGGCAGATCAGCGGCAGATCGAGGAGATTTTCCGCAACGCGTTCTGAGGGACGGAACCCTTCGCTGGCAAGCCAGCGAAGGGTTCATCCGCACGCCCGGCACCACAGACTCCCGAGCAACTGCTCCCGGCGTTGAAAGCGCCCGCGCCGCGGAGGATAGTGCGACCTGAAATGGCGCTCTATCCGCCTGTCACAAGGAGTCGTGAATGATCCGTTGCTCTTCCCTGGCCCCGCTTCTGGGCAGCCTGGCCCTGCTGGCCGGTGCCACATCCGCCGCCGCCCAGTGCCTGCCGCCGCCACGCAATGCCGAAGTCCCGGGCTTTTCCCTGTGCAAGGACTGGCCGGCCTTTGCCGACCAGAGCATCAGCCTGCTGTCCGAGCAGGTTCCGGACCCCAGCGACACCGGCACCGATGACGGCACCTACAACCTGCAACTGGCAGTGCTGGACCGCAGCAGCGGACAGGCCCTGGCCAGCTATGAGCAGCCTGCCGCCTTTGTCTCCGACGCCGTTCGCCTGGAGAGCGTGAAGCTCGATACCGGGCGCTTCCAACTGACGTCTCAGGTTCGAGCGTTCGGGGTCCGGGCCGCGTTCGAGGGTTCATCCAGGGTCAACCCGTTCAATCAGACCTGGCTCAGCCTCTACGTGCGCGAGGGCAGTACCCTGCGCCCGGTGCTGGAGAAGTTCGTGGCCCATTCCTACAACGGCGAATGGGATGGCCAGTGCGCCGGCGAGGGCACTAAAACCACGCGCACCCTGGATATCGCCAAGACCCGCAGCCACGGTTACGCCGACCTGATCGTGCGTTCGGTCAGCGTCAGTACCCAGAGCAAAAAAGTCGGGGAAGAATGCCAGTCCACCTCCGTGGCCGCCAAACCGGTGGTCAGCACCCTGCACTACGATGGCCAACGCTACGTCCTGCCCAATGGCTTCAGTGGCATCTGATACCGGCGATCGATAAGGAAGCTTGATGAACCTGCTTGAACAATCGACCCGCGGGCTGGTGCTGTGCGCGTTGCTGGGTGTGGCGACGATGGCGCTGGCCGAGTGCGACAACAGCCCCAATTCCCCGGGAGAACTCCACGTCTGCAAACCCTGGCCGGCGGAAGACGGCATCAACATCGGGGTTCGAGCAACGCTGATGCAAGGGGCCGAAAACGCCAAGGCACCTCGCTACAACCTGGATGTGGCGCTGCTGCTCGACGACAGCGGCTGGGCCGTGGCCAGCTACAACAAGGACCTGGCCCGGCGTTCCGATGGCTTGGCCTTGCAGGGGTTGCAGATCGATACCGGGCGTTACCAGTTGAGCGAGGAGGAGCGGGCCTTTGGCCTGCGGGCCACCTACCGCCGTACCTCAAGCACCCACCCCCATGAGAAAACCGTGCTGACCCTGTTCGTGCGTGATGGCAAGGGCCTTCCGCCTAGGCTCGAAGGGCTGGTGGTGGATGAGCGCCGCGCTGAGCTCGGCCCGGGCGGTGAGTGTGTCGGGCGCAGCCGGACCCTGCACCGGACCCTGGAACTGGGCAACGGCCAGCGCAACGGCCATGCCGACCTGCTGGTGCGTACGCGAATCGTCGACACCGAGCATTTCAAGGGGCCGGCCGGTTGCGAAAGCCGCGACCTGGCGCCCAGGGACAGCCGTGTCACCTTGCACTATGACGGCCAGCGCTACCCCTTGCCGAAAACCTTGACGGGAGCGTGAACCATGCTCAAGGGGCTCAACCACCTGAGCCTGGCCGTCAGCGATCTGGCCTCGCGATTGCTGGCCTGGCGCGATCATCCTTACCCGGGAATGCGCTTTTACTCCGCCGATTGAGAGACTGTTCCACAGGGGCAGCTGACGAAAGCGGCTGGTGGCAAGGTGCCTTGATCGTGCAGAATCCGCCACATTCCCCCTGTGCCTGGCGTTTTTGTCAGGCGCATCGTCCTGGAGTCTTGCTGATGACCTCATCGCTGTTGCTGGCCGTTATCGCCTCGGGTTTCATTTATGCGATCACCCCCGGGCCCGGAGTGCTGGCGGTGTTCGGCATCGGCGCGGCCCGCGGGCGGCAGGCGGGGGCCGGTTTTCTCTGCGGGCACATGCTGGGCGACGTGGTCTGGTGCAGCACGGCGCTGATCGCCATTGTCGGGGCCCGGGAGATCGGCAGCGATGCGTTCAATATCCTCGGCGTGCTCAGCGGCCTGTACCTGTTCTGGCTCGGCTTGCGGGCCATCCGCAGTAAACCGCGCGATGGCGACGAACCCCAGGGCCCGGCGCGCAACCCGTTCTGGCACGGGATCCTGTTCGGCCTGACCAATCCCAAGGCTTATCCGGTGGCGGTGGCAACCTTCACCGCGCTGCTCTCCAGCCGCGCGGAGCTGTTGACCTGGTCGATGCTGCCGGGGCTGATTGCCCTGAGTTTCCTTGGCGGCCTTGGCGCATACGCTATCCTCATCGGCATCGTCGGCGCGCGTAAGGTACGCAATTGGTACCAGCGCCACGAGCTGGCGATCACCCGGGTCTGCGGGGTGATGTTCATCGGTTTCGCGATCAATGCCCTGCTGCACGCAGTGCCGGGGTTGGTCGGCAACAAGGCGTGACGCGCCGCGCGGGTTGCGACGGTGTGCAGTTGCAGGCTTCGGCCTGCGACCGGGCTCAAGGGATGGGTACTCAGTGCATTTTTCATGGGTAGTAGCTTTCTCTGATGGCAACCAAGAACTCCGCGCCTCTGGCCAGTTTCATCGACCTGCTCCTGGACGCCGTGTGCGCCGTGGATGTCGAGGGTCGCTTCGTGTTCGTCAGCGCCGCTTGTGAGCGGGTCTTCGGCTACACCGCCGACGAGCTGATCGGCCGCCCGATGATCGAGCTGGTGCACCCGGCCGATCGTGAACGTACCTTGCAGGCCGCCCGGGAAATCATGGGCGGGGTGCCCAAGCCGAATTTCGAGAACCGCTACGTGCGCAAGGACGGGCGGGTGGCGCATATTCTCTGGTCGGCGCGCTGGTCGGAAGTGGATCAGTTGCGCATCGCCGTGGCCCGCGACATCACCGAGCGCAAGCAGGCGGAATCCCGGCAGGCGGCGCTGTACGCGATTTCCGAGGCGGCCCATGCCACCGAAGACCTGCTGGTGCTGTTCCGGCATGTGCATCGGATCATCGGCGAATGGCTGCCGGCGCTGAACTGTTCCCTGGCGCTCTACGACGAGCGCAGCGCCAGCCTGAGTTTTCCCTATCACGTCGATGACTGCGAAGGCAGCCCGGAACTGCCGGGCACCTTGATCGAACGCTTCTGCGTCGAGGTGCTGCAATGCGGCCAGCCCTT
This sequence comes from Pseudomonas sp. GW823-FHT03E05, assembly GCF_058796855.1. Classification (NCBI taxonomy): domain Bacteria; kingdom Pseudomonadati; phylum Pseudomonadota; class Gammaproteobacteria; order Pseudomonadales; family Pseudomonadaceae; genus Pseudomonas; species Pseudomonas sp. GW823-FHT03E05. The sequence goes on along the minus strand of NZ_JBXAJB010000002.1, from coordinate 389,914 downwards.
GCTGCTGGCGCCGGAGTGCCCGGTGAACCGGGTGCTCTGGAGCGAGTTCGCGGCTATCCAGGGTTCGCGCTGCTGGCTGGGCGTGCCGCTGAATTCGCAAAAGGGCACCATCGGCGTGCTGATGGTCAAGAGCGCCCCGGGCACCGAAAGCTACAGCGAACAGGACCAGGAACTCTTGCAGTACGTCAGCGCGCAGCTGGCCGCGGCCATCGAACGCAAGCAGCTGCATGCACGCCTGCACTACATGGCCGAATACGATCAATTGACTCACCTGCCCAACCGCGAACTGCTGCGCGAGCGCCTGCGTTCGGCCCTGGCCCGGGCCCGGCGCGAGTCGGGGCGCATGGCCCTGCTGTATGTCGACCTGGACAAGTTCAAGGAGGTCAACGACACCTGCGGGCACGCGGTGGGGGACATGCTGCTGCAAGCGGTGGCCAACCGGCTCAAGGGCTGCGTGCGGGAAACCGACACCGTGGCGCGGATCGGCGGCGACGAGTTCGTGATCCTGCTGGAGAGCGTGCAGCACAGCGAGGATGCCCAGCGGGTAGCGGAGAAGATCCGGCGGACGCTGGGCGAGCCGCTGCGCCTGGACGGCCACTCGTTGAACATCCTGCCGAGCATCGGCATCGGCCTGTATCCCGAGCATGGCCTGGAGGAAAAGCAGCTGTTCAAGCACGCCGACGAAGCCATGTACGCGGTCAAGCGGGCACAGAAAAGCCGCTCCAACGCCTGAGCCGGCAAGCACCGGATGAAGCCCTAGCCCGGCCGTGCCGGGGTTCACCGTTCGTCGTGCAAGCGAGGGTTTTTCTAAACCTTTGCGCCCCCCACCTTTCCCTATGCAGACGGGAGCCATGGCTTCCGGCAGATCAATTTGCAAGCGGAGAGCCACCTCATGAACCCCATGGCCACAGTCATGCGCGGTGCCGGACTGGCACTGCTCCTGGGCCTTGGCGCCACCAGCGCCCTGGCCCAGTCCCCCGCGGATTTCATCGACGACGCCTCGGCCAAGGGCATGGCCGATATCGAAGCCAGCCGCCTGGCCCACCAGCAGACCTCATCCAAGGCGGTCAAGGAATACACCATCCAGGTGATCAACGACCGCACCACCGCCAACCAGCACCTGGCCAAGATCGCCAAGCAGCTGGACTTGCCGGTCGCCCCCCGGGAACAGGTGATGGACCAGGCCAAGCGCCTGATGCCCCGCGTACCTGAGGCCGAGGGCGAGGACTTCGACCGCGCCTACGCCGCCAGCCAGGTCAAGGCCACCGAAGAAGCCATCGAGCAGATCCAGCAGCAGGCGCAGACCAGCGAGGTGCCGGAGCTCAAGGCATTTGCCGAAGAGACCCTGCCCAAGCTGGAAAACCACCTGCAGATGGCCAAGGCCCTGCAGGCCGGGCGCCGGTCCGACCGGCTGGACGGTTGAGCCCCGCCGTTGCCCCATCCTTGCCCTTTAGTTGGAGAGCACCATGTCGACTCAACCCGTATCCAATCAGTACGCGATGCAGAATCCCCTAACCCAGTACCCCCAGCCGGAATTTCCCGACCAGCCGCAAACGGCGCCGGGCATCGACCAGGACATGATTCCCCGTCCCGACCACGGCGAGCACAGCTATCACGGTTTTGGCCGGTTGCTGGGGCGCAAGGCCCTGATCACCGGCGGCGATTCGGGTATCGGCCGCGCGGCGGCCATTGCCTATGCCCGTGAAGGCGCGGACGTTGCCATCAACTACCTGCCCGAGGAGGAGCGTGACGCCCGCCAGGTGATAGAGCTGATCAAGGCCGCCGGGCGCAAGGCCGTTGCGCTTCCCGGCGATATCAGCGACGAACGTTTCTGCCGCGACCTGGTGCGCCGGGCCCATGAGCAACTGGGTGGGCTGGACATCCTGGTCAACGTGGCCGGCAAGCAGGTGGCGCAGGAGGACATCGCCGACATCAGCACCGCTCAGTTCGACGCCACCTTGAAGACCAACGTGTATGCCTTGTTCTGGATCTGTCAGGCGGCCTTGCCGCTGATGCCGGCTGGCGCCACGGTGATCAACACCGCGTCCATCCAGTCCTACCAGCCTTCGGCCAGCCTCCTGGATTACGCCACCACCAAGGCGGCGATCGTGGCTTTCACCAAGGCCTTGGCCAAACAGGTGATCGGGCGGGGGATCCGGGTCAACGCCGTGGCGCCGGGGCCGATCTGGACCGTACTGCAACCCAGTGGTGGCCAGCCTCGGGAAAAGATCCCGCAGTTCGGCCTGCAAACCCCCATGAAGCGTCCGGGGCAGCCGGCCGAATGCGCTCCCCTGTACGTGCTATTGGCGTCGCAGGAATCGAGCTACATCACCGGCGAAGTGTTCGGGGTCACCGGCGGCAACCCTCTGCCCTAGGATGATCGGCGCAGGGGCCAGCCTTCGCCGAGCCGATCTCAGCACTGATTGAGATCGGTCTTGTCCTGCTGGCTGGAGGTGCTGACGGACAGCTCGGAATCGCCGCCCTGGCCGATCTCGCGGTATTCGCGGCGCATCTGCTCCAGCTGCTTGAGGTCCAGCCCGTCCAGGTTGAGCATGGCGTTGTGGGCCGCCTTGGTGGCCCGCAGCAGCTCGTCGATCTTCAAGTGCAGAATGTCGTTGTCGCGGTTCTGGGTGTTCTGGATCAGGAACACCATGAGGAAGGTGATGATGGTGGTGGAGGTATTGATGATCAACTGCCAGGTGTCGTTGAAGTGAAACACCGGCCCGCTGAGCCCCCAGATCAGAATCAGCAACAGCGCGCCGAGAAAGGTTTTCGGGCTGCCGGCCCACATCGACAGCGCTTGCGAGATCTTCGAGAACTTCATGGCCGTGTTCCTTATGGGGGAGGTGTCTGAAGCTGTGACAGCAGGGCTCTGGTGAAAGTGCTTTTTTCCAGTGCCCGCTTACACCTCACAACACTCCTTCGCACAATAAAACAGGATTGTGCTGGAGCTGTCGGGGCGCTGGGCTTAACGTGGCCCGGGCCAGGTGCCCCATGGGGCGCCACGACGCTCAAGGAGGCAGCTTATGTCGGCCAGTACCGGTGCTTCGGTCATCGACCTGTATCACCAGGCGCAAGACTATTTCTTCGTTTCCATCTCCCAGTTCTATCGACGTTTCGGCAGTGGCCTGAGTGCCTATTGCACCGGGGTCGAAGCCAGCAGCCTGAACCTGTTGATGATGAATGTCTGCGCCGTCGACGAGCCGGGGGCGTTGGCCGAAGGCGTGGCGTTCCTGCAGCGCACGGGCATGCCGTTCTGTGTGGTGGTGCCCGAGGCGCTGGTGCCCCGGGTCAGCGGGCAATTGCACCAGCAGCATCTGCTGGCGGCGGACAAGACCACCTGCATGGTGCTCGATCTGACGCGCCATGAGCCCCGGCAAGCGCTTGCGGCGCAGGCCCAGGTGCGCTGTACCGACCTGCGCCTGGAGGATTGGGCGCAGCCCGTGCAGAGTGCATTCGAGTCCGGCGAGGGGGGGATCGAGCAGTACCTGGCCCGGCATCGGGCGGCGCTGTCGGCGGGCCGGGCACTGAGCCATTTCACCCTGTATGTCGAGGAGCGCCCGGTGAGTGCCCTGACTCTCTCGCTGCTGCCGGGGCTGGCGCGCCTGGATGACATCGGCACCGTGCAGGATTGCCAGGGCCAGGGCTATGCCACGGCGCTGATTCAAGCGGTGCTGGCGTTCGCCCGGGCCAGGGGCGCCAGGACCTGCGTGCTGGAAGCCTCCCTCGATGGCCTGTCGATCTACCGCAAGGCCGGCTTCGAACCGCTGTTCGACTACCGCACCTTCTGCCAGGAATGAGCCTGCCCTAGCGGGCAGCGTTCTGCCGGAACTGGCGCGGGCTGAGCCCGGTCAGGGCCTTGAACTGGCGGCTGAAGGCACTGTGGTCGGTGTAGCCGCATTGCAGCGCGACCTCGGTGATGGGTTCTTCGGTGAGCAGCAACTGCGAAGCGTGTTCCAGGCGGACCTTGTGGATCATCTGCCGTGGCGTGAGGTGGAAGATGCGCTTGCAGTAGCGCTCCAGCTGGGCAGTGGACAGGCTGGCGATGCGGGTCAGGTCGTCCAGGCGGATGGCCTCGCTGTAGTGCTCGCGGATATGCCGGTCCACCGCTGCCAGGCGTTCATAGGCCGGATGGGTGTCATGGGCGGCCTGCAGGTCCAGGGAGATCCCGGCCATGCCGATGATCTGCCCGTCACGCCCGTACAGCGGCAGTTTGTGGGTCAGGCACCAGCCGGGCTCGCGGCTGCCATACAGATGCAGTTCCAGCTGGCCCTTGATGGTGATGCCCTGGCGCAGCACGCGCTGGTCCTGCTCGGTGTAGACCGGGCCGAGCACCGCCGGGAAGACTTCGGCGGAGGTCTTGCCCAGCAGGGGCCGCACATTCTTGAAACCGCAGCGCTGGGCCAGGGTCAGGTTGGCCACTCGGTAGCGGGCCTGCAGGTCCTTGATGAAGAACACCGCGCTGGGGATGCAGTCCAGCAGCGGGGTGATCGGCGCCATGTTGGCCAGCAGGCCATTGAGGTCCCGGGGTGCATGGGCGGCGATGGCCCGGGGCAAGTGGTGCAGCTGTGCGCCATCGATCATCGTCTGCCTCTCTCTATGGGGGCTTGGGGGATGGATCTGGGTCGATAAAGCCAAGGGGTTCACGGGCCGCCGGTTGCATTGTCGGCGCCGGGGCGTGCCTGCTGGCTGTCGAGCAGCAGCGTGGCGATCCGCGCCGGCACCAGGGGTGCCCGTGGCGGGGTGGGCGCCCAGCCGAACAGGCGGTGGGCCGCGCTGGCACAGACCCGGCCCTGGCAGGCGCCCATGCCGCAGCGGCTCTGCAGCTTGGCCTGGGCCCAGTCGGGGGCTGCGGCCACGGCGGCGTAGGGCACATCCTCGCACCGGCACAGCAGAGTATCAGCTCGGGCCAGTTGCAGGACCTGCGGCTGCAGCTCGAAATGCCGCAGCAGGCGCTCGGCAAAATGCTGCCAGTGACGGCGCTGCTGGATCAGTTCGGCGGCCCGGTCTGCCTGCCCGCTGGCCACACAGCCGGCGATCCGGCCTTCGATCAGCGCCAGTTCGCTGCCACCGATGCCCGTGCACTCGCCGGCGGCCAGGACCTGGGGCAGGCTGCTGCGCTGTTGCTGATCGACCGCGATGGCGCCCTGTTCCAGGCGGCAGCCCAGGTGGTTGGCCAGGCGCACATTGGGCACCAGGCCGAAGCCGCAGGCCAGGTAGTCGCAGGGGATTTCCAGGGTGCGCCGGCCCTGGCGGATGCGCACGGCCTGCAGGTGCTGCTCGCCCAGCGCCTCGACCACGTGGGCGTTGCAGCGATAGCTCGGGGTGGCCAGGCTCAGGGCCTGGGCCAGCTTGTTCGGCCAGCGCCACAACTGGGCGGCAAAACCCAGCAGCGAGGCCGCCGGGGCCTGTTCCAGCACCCGCACCACCCGGCCGCCGGCGCGGCGCGCGGTGGCGGCGCTGGCCAGCAGCAAGGGTCCGCTGCCGGCGATCACCAGGGTCTTTCCTGCCACCGCCAGGCCGTTCTTGAGCAGCGCTTGCAGGCCGCCGGCCCCGGTCACCCCGGGCAGTGTCCAGCCGGGGAAGGGCAGCAGCAGCTCCTGGGCGCCACAGCACAGGATCAGTTGTTCGAATTCCACGTGCCAGGCCTGCCGGGCATCTTCGAGCAACAGGCTGTGGGTGCCCAGGGTCGAGATGATGCGGGTGGCGCTGAGGTAGCGCACCGCCGGGTGCTGCAGCACCTTGAAGTGCTCGGCCTGGGCGGCGCTGGGCGGATGCTGGGGGCCGTGGCGCCAGATCTGGCCGCCGGGGCGCGGGTTGTCATCGACGATCAGGATCGAGCTGGCGCTGTGGCTGGCGGCCTGGGCGGCGGCCAGCCCCGCCGGGCCGCTGCCGACGATGAGGATCTGGCACTGCAGGTGGCGGGCGGTCATTGGCTGCGCTCCACCTGCATGCCGTCCCGGCACAGGGTCTGGCAGGCCAGCTGGCGGCGGCCATCGATGGTCATCCGGCATTCCTGGCAGATGCCCATGCCGCAGAACATGGTCCGCGGCTGGCCACCGCAGGAGGTGCGGGTGCGCGGGTCGGCACTGCCGGCCACGGCGGCGCCCACGCTGAGGCCGTCGGCCACCTGCAGGGCCTGCTGGTCCAGGTAGATGATCATGGCAAGTCTCCAGTCAGGGCGGCGAAGCGCCCGGGCAGATAGGGGCGTGGGTCGAGCGCCGGGCATTCGCCCAGCATCAGGTCCACCAGCAGTCGCGCGCTGCCGGGTGCGGTGGTGACTCCCAGGCCTTCATGCCCGACCGCCAGCCACAGGCCCGGTTGCCGCGGGTGTTCGCCGAGGATTGGCAGGCCATCCGGCGTGGCGGCGCGAAAGCCGGTCCAGGCGCGGATGCCGTTGAGCTCGGCGAGCGCCGGCAGGTAGTCCACGGCGCGCCGCAGCATGGGCGCCAGTACGCTGGGTTCGATGGCCGGATCGAGGGTGTCGAACTGTCGGGACGAGCCGATCAGCAACTGACCGGTGGGCCGCGGCTGGACATTGAACGCCACCGAGGTGCCGTGGCTGGCGTGGGCGCTGGCGGCGTAACCCAGCTCCACCAGTTGGTGGCCGACCTGGTGCGGGTAGCGGTCGCTGATCAGCAGATGGCCCTTCTTCGGGCGCAGGGGCAGGGCCGGCAACAGTTCCCGGGCAGCGAAGCCGTTGGCCAGCAGCACCCGTTGTGCCCTCAGCACGCGACCGTCGGCGAGCTCCACCTGGTCCCCGGCGACGCTGCGCACCCGGGCTGCCTGGCGCCTGATCAGCGAAGCGTTGCCGAGCAGCCAGTGGGCAGTGGCCGGGGCGTAGAGGATCGCGTCGCCGGGGATCTTCAGCGCACCGGCCAGGCCTTTGCGCAACATCGGTTCCAGGCTCGCCAGCCGGGTGCTGTCCAGCAGCTCGCCGCTGATGCCGTGGTCGGCCAGGGCCTGCTGCTTGGCCCGCGCCAGGTCCCTCTCGTGGTGGTCGGCGGCCAGCCACAAGGTGCCGCAGTTCCGGTAGGCGCAGGCCTCGGGCAGGCGTTCGCGCAGCTGCCGCCAGAGGCCGAGGGAGTAGTGACTCAAGGCCAGTTCCGCCGGGTTGTCGTCCATCACCACCAGATGGCCCATGCCGGCCCCGGTGGCACCGCCATGACCATCGTCGAGCACCTGCACCCGCAGGCCGCGCCGGGCCAGCTCATGGGCGCAGGCGGCACCGATGATGCCAGCGCCCACCACTATCACCTCGGCCTCGGCCACCGGCGTCACGAGCCGATGCCCCAGGCGAACGGATCGCTGTCGTCCAGCAGCAGAGTGGCTTCGGCGCTGATGTGGGCATTGCCGCGAAGGATCGGAATCAGTTGCTCGCCGACCTTCTCATAGTGGGCGCTGAACTGGCTGCCGATGACACTGGCCTGGCGCCAGGCCTGGCCCGGGGCGAGCTTGCCGTCCGCCGCCAGGCACGCCAGCTTGGCGCTGGTGCCAGTGCCGCAGGGCGAACGGTCGTAGGCCTTGCCGGGGCAGAGCACGAAGTTGCGGCTGTCGGCCTGTGGGTCGTCGGCGAACAGTTCGATGTGGTCGATGACCCCGCCCTCGGCGCCGGTGATGCCGGCGGCTTCGAGGGCCTGGCGCACGTCCCAGGTGTAGTGGGTCAGGGCTTCGACATTGTCCAGGGCAATGCGCTGGCCGTGGTCGCTGATCAGGAAGAACCAGTTGCCGCCCCAGGCGATGTCGCCGTGCACCTTGCCGTGGCCGGGCAGTTGCAGCATCACCTGGGTGCGGTAGCGGTAGGCGGGGACGTTGCGCACGCTCACCGACAGGTCCTCGTGCAGGGTGGCCTCGACGGTGCCCACCGGGGTTTCGATACGGTGCACGCCCTGGTCGATGCGCCCCAGGTGATACAGCGAGCGCACCAGGCCAATGGTGCCGTGGCCGCACATGCCCAGGTAGCCGCTGTTGTTGAAGAAGATCACTCCGGCACAGGCGTCGCCGGCCTGCGGCTGGCACAGCAGGGCCCCCACCAGCACGTCGCTGCCCCTGGGTTCGAGGACGCAGGCCCGGCGCCACTGGTCGTGCTCGCGCTCCAGGATCTGCAAGCGTTCGGCCATGGAGCCACGGCCCAGGTCGGGAAAGCCGTCGATGACCAGGCGGGTGGGTTCACCCCCGGTGTGGGAGTCGATCACGGTTATTTTTTTCATGAGGGCACCTGAGGGCAAAGAGCTACAGAGTGGCCTTGGCAGGGGCGCTGCCGCTTGTGGGTTTTCGCTGTCGTGGATGACGAAATCGGCACAGTCCGTTCGGCTGTAGAGGCGGTGTGCGAGGAACATGCCGGTGAGCCGCGAGCGCCGGGCAAGTGTGCCGATTTCGTCTCCTTCGGGGGTGAAAAGTCTCAAGCTGCGACGGGGATAAAAGGCGACTCTGGATTTCGTATCCAACGCCTGTCGGCCCGGCCGACCTCATACAAGGACAAGACCATGAGCCGTAAAACCATCCAGTGGAGCGGTGTGTTCCCCGCAGTGACCACCCAGTTCAACGCCGATTTTTCCCTGAACCTGCAAGCCACCCACAAGGTCATGCGCAGCCTGGTGGACGATGGCGTCTCGGGGCTGGTGGTGTGCGGCACCGTGGGGGAGAACACCTCGTTGACCACCGCGGAAAAACTCGCGGTGATCGAAGTGGCCAAGGACGCCGCCGGCGGCCGGGTGCCGGTGATTGCCGGGGTGGCCGAATTCACCACCGAGTTTGCCCGCAACACCGTGCGCGAGGCCGCCAGGGCCGGGGCCGACGGGGTGATGGTGATGCCCGCCCTGGTGTACTCGGCCAAGCCCCATGAGACCGCCGCGCATTTTCGCGCCGTGGCCACCGGCACCGACCTGCCGGTGATGGTCTACAACAACCCGCCCATCTACAAGAACGACGTCACCCCCGACGTACTGATCGCCCTGCAGGACTGCGAGAACATCGTCTGCTTCAAGGATTCCTCCGGCGATACCCGGCGCTTCATCGACCTGCGCAATGCCGTCGGCGACCGCTTCGTGCTGTTCGCCGGGCTCGATGACGTGGTGGTGGAAAGCGTTGCGGTGGGCGCCGAGGGCTGGGTCTCCGGGATGTCCGTGGCCTTCCCCAAGGAGGGCGAGACGCTGTTCCGCCTGGCCAAGGAAAAGCGCTTCGAGGAAGCCCTGGCCCTGTACCGCTGGTTCATGCCGCTGCTGCACCTGGATGCCCGTCCGGACCTGGTGCAGTGCATCAAGCTCTGCGAAGAACTGGTAGGGCGTGGTTCGTCCATTACCCGGCCGCCGCGCTTGCCGCTGCAGGGCGAGACCCTGGCCGAGGTCAAGGCGATTGTCGCCAAGGCCCTGGCCACGCGCCCGAGCCTGCCCAACGTCGGCTTGTAAGGCGTTCACGGGCGCCCAGGGTGAAGGGCGCCCGCTTCCAAACAACAGCTCCGGGCAGCCACAAGGCACAGCCCGGGTGCAGTGCTGCAAGCGTCGGCCGGCCCCGCCGACGTGACATTCCATCTGCCCATTCCAATAATCCAAAACAGGCGCAGCCCCATGTCAGGCAAAGGCAAATTCAAGAAACAACTCTCTCTGGTGGACCTGACCTTTATCGGTCTGGGTGCGATTTTCGGTTCCGGCTGGCTGTTCGCTGCCAGCCACGTTTCGGCGATTGCCGGGCCGGCGGGGATCTTTTCCTGGCTGCTGGGCGGCTTTGCCGTACTGCTGCTGGGCATCGTCTACTGCGAGCTGGGGGCAGCCCTGCCCCGGGCCGGCGGGGTAGTGCGCTATCCGGTGTTTTCCCACGGGCCGCTGCTGGGCTACCTGATGGGGTTCATCACCCTGATCGCCTTTTCCAGCCTGGTGGCGATTGAAGTGGTGGCGGCCCGGCAGTACGCCGCGGCCTGGTTCCCGGCGCTGACCCACGAGGGCTCGAGCAACCCGACGATCATCGGCTGGCTGGTGCAGTTCGCCCTGTTGTGCCTGTTCTTCTGGCTCAACTACTACAGCGTCAAGACCTTCGCCAAATCCAACAACTTCATCAGCCTGTTCAAGTTCATCGTGCCGCTGCTGGTGATCGGGGTGCTGTTCACCTTCTTCAAGCCCGATAACTTCCATGTCCAGGGCTTTGCGCCGTTCGGTCTCTCGGGGATCGAGATGGCAGTCTCGGCGGGGGGCATCATCTTTGCCTACCTGGGGCTGACCCCGATCATTTCCGTGGCCAGCGAGGTGCGCAATCCGCAGCGCACCATTCCCATTGCCCTGATCCTTTCGGTGCTGCTCTCGACCCTGATCTACGGCCTGCTGCAACTGGCCTTCCTGGGCAGCATTCCCACGGAAATGCTGGCCAACGGCTGGAGCGGCATCAGCAAGGAGTTTTCTCTGCCGTACCGCGATATCGCCCTGACGCTCGGGGTCGGCTGGCTGGCCTACCTGGTGGTGGCCGACGCGGTGATCTCCCCCAGCGGCTGCGGCAACATCTACATGAACGCCACGCCGCGGGTGGTCTACGGCTGGGCCCGTACCGGGACCTTTTTCAAGATCTTCACCCGCATCGACGAAGAGTCCGGCATTCCGCGTCCGGCGCTGTGGCTGACCTTCGGCCTGTCGGTGTTCTGGACCTTGCCGTTCCCTTCCTGGGAAGCCTTGATCAATGTGGTCTCGGCAGCCCTGGTACTGAGCTATGCAGTGGCGCCCATCAGTGTCGCGGCCTTGCGCAAGAGCGCGCCGGAGTTGGCGCGGCCGTTCCGCGTGCGTGGTTTTGCCCTGCTGGGGCCGGTGTCCTTCGTGATCGCGGCGCTGATCGTCTACTGGTCGGGCTGGGGCACGGTGTCCTGGCTGCTGGGGCTGCAGATCCTGATGTTCGTGATCTACCTGTTGTGCAAGCGCCTGGTGCCCACCGATCACTTGAGCCTTGGCGAACAGGTGCGTTCGTCCCTGTGGTTGATCGCGTTCTATGCCCTGACCATCGTCATTTCCTACCTGGGCAGCTTCGGCGGCATCGGCGCCCTGGCTCACCCCTTCGACACCCTGACCGTCACCCTCATGGCCCTGTGTATCTACTACTGGGGCGCCAACACCGGCGTGCCCGGCGCCAAGCTGGTGCTGGACGGCGATGAGGTGGAATGAGGGTGCCCACTTTCAAGCAGACGAGGCAAACCATGACTGTTACTGGACAGATGCTGATCGGCCAGCAAGCTACCTTGGGCACCCACGGGCATATCCATGGGCTGAACGCGGCCACCGGCCAGGTGCTGCAACCGGCTTTTGGCGGGGCCGCACCGGCCGACCTGGAGCGTGCCTGTGCCCTGGCCCAGGCGGCGTTCGAGCCTTATCGGCTGTTGCCGCTGGAGCGGCGGGCGGCGTTTCTGGAGAGTATCGCCAGCCAGATTCTTGAGCTGGGGGATGAACTGATCGAGCGTTGCCTGCTGGAAACCGGCCTGCCCCGTGCCCGCCTGGAAGGCGAGCGCGGGCGCACTGTTGGCCAGTTGCGGCTGTTTGCCGCGGTGGTGCGCAAGGGCGGGTTTCTCGGGGTGCGGATCGACCCGGCGCAGCCCGGGCGCCAGCCTTTGCCCAGGGTCGACCTGCGCTTGCGGCAGATTGGTCTGGGGCCGGTGGTGGTGTTCGGTGCGTCGAACTTTCCTTTGGCCTTTTCCGTGGCTGGCGGCGATACCGCATCGGCCCTGGCGGCGGGCTGCCCGGTGATCGTCAAGGCGCACTCGGCCCACCCCGGCACCTCGGAGCTGGTGGCCCAGGCCATCGCCCGGGCGGCACGGCAGCAGGGAATGCCCGAAGGGGTGTTTTCACTGTTGTTCGACAGTGGCCGGGATATCGGCCAGGGGTTGGTGGCGGACTCGCGGATCAAGGCCGTGGGTTTCACCGGCTCGCGCAGCGGCGGGATGGCCCTGATGCAGATCGCCGCAGCGCGCGCCGAGCCGATCCCGGTGTATGCGGAGATGAGTTCGATCAATCCGGTGCTGCTGTTGCCCCATGCCCTTGAGGAGCGCGGCGAGCAGATCGCCCCGGCGTTTGTCGCCTCGCTGACCCAGGGTGCCGGGCAGTTCTGCACCAACCCGGGGTTGATCCTGGCCGTCGATGGGCCGGCGTTGCAGCGTTTTGAGCTGGCCGCCGCCGAGGCCCTCGGCCACGTGGCGGCGCAGACCATGCTCACGTCGGGCATTTACCGCAGCTACTGCCAAGGCGTGGCCAGCCTCGCGGCGCATGCCCGGGTGCAGCTCCTGGCCCAGGGCCCGGAAGGGCAGGGCCAGCAGGCGCGCGGGGCATTGTTCGCCACCTCGGCCGCGGCGTTCATGGCGTGCCCCGAGTTGCGCGGGGAGATCTTTGGCCCGGCCTCGCTGATTGTCCGCTGCGCCGACTTGACTGTCCTGCAACAGGTACTGCGCAGCCTGGAGGGCCAGCTGACCATTGCCATTCACCTGGGCGAGGGCGATCAGCCGCAGGTGCGGGCGCTGCTGCCGCTGCTGGAGAGCAAGGCCGGGCGCCTGCTGGCCAACGGTTTCGGCACCGGTGTCGAAGTGGCCCATGCCATGGTCCATGGCGGGCCGTTCCCGGCCACTTCCGAGAGCCGCAGCACTTCCGTGGGCAGCCTGGCGATCCAGCGCTTCCTGCGCCCGGTGTCCTACCAGGACCTGCCCGAGTCGCTGTTGCCGGCTGAACTGCACAGCGCCAATCCATTGCAGGTGCCGCAGCTGCTCGACGGCCAGGGCCCGGGCTGACCCGAGGCGCGCCTGCTCTCCTCGGGAGTGCCGGCGCGCCTGCTCATCCTTCTTGCCTTACCTATCCGCAAACTCTCCCACAGGAGCGTTCCCCACCTGCCATAGAGGTTCCTGCATGTCTGAATACATCACCCTGTCACTGGATGAAGTCTGTGCCCTGTCCTATCAGGTCCTCACTCGCCACGGCCTGTCCGACGCCCATGCCCGGGCGATCGCCGAAGTCATCACCCAGGGCCAGCGTGACGAGTGCCACTCCCATGGGGTGTATCGTCTGCTGGGCTGCGTACGTTCGGTGCGCGAGGGCCGGATAGACCCCCGGGCCGAACCCAGCCTGCGGCATGTTTCTCCCGGGGTGCTGGAGGTGGATGCCCATTACGGCTACTCCCTGCTGGGTTTTCATACCGGTTTGCCGATCCTTGCGGAAAAGGCCCGCAGCCAGGGCATCGCCGCCATGGTGATCAAGCGCTGCTTCCACTTTTCCGCGCTGTGGCCGGAGGTCGAGGCGATTGCCGACTACGGCCTGGTAGGGATGGCGATGAACCCCAGCCATAGCTGGGTGGCCCCGGCGGGCGGGCGTCATCCGGTGTTCGGCACCAACCCCCTGGCCTTTGCCTGGCCGCGCCCGGGGGGCCAGCCTTTTGTCTTTGACTTCGCCACCAGTGCCATTGCCCGGGGGGATATCGAACTGCATGCACGCCAGGGCAAGCCGATTCCCGAGCACTGGGCCATTGACGCCGATGGCCAGCCCACCACTGATGCCAAGGCGGCGTTGCAGGGCGCCATGCAGACGTTCGGCGGGCACAAGGGTTCGGCCCTGGCGGCGATGATCGAGTTGCTGGCCGGTGCCCTGATCGGCGACCTGACCAGTGCCGAGTCCATGGCCTTCGATGGAGGCGTGGGGGCTACGCCCTGCCATGGGGAACTGGTGCTGGCGTTCGATCCCAGGGTGTTTTTGGGGGAGGGCTATGAGCAGGGGCTGGAACGGGCGGAAGGGTTGTTCGCGGCGATTGCCCGACAGGGCGCACGGCTGCCGTCACAGCGGCGTTTTGCGGCCCGGGCCCGCAGCCTGGAGCACGGAGTGCAGATTCCCCGAGGGCTGCTGGAGGATATTCGCGGGTTGCTCTGAGGCCTGTTCACCGGCAGACGGCTCCTGCGGATGAGTGCAGGAGCCGGCTTGCCGGCGAAAGGATGTTTACGGCATCAGAAGCGTACGTTGGCCGCCAGCTCGGCGGAGCGCCCCGGCGCGACGGTGGCGAACATCCCCACGTGGGAGGCGTCGTAGTAAGTCTCGTCGGTGAGGTTGAGCACGTTGAGTTGCAGGTCCAGGTTCTTGTTCACCCGGTAGGCGAGCATGGCGTCGTAGCGCCAGTAGGAATCGAGGCTGCGGGTGTTTTCATCGTTGGTATAGCGCTTGTCCACATAGTTGGCGCCGCCGCCGACCTTCCAGCGGTCGGTGAGGGCGTAGGTGGTCCAGACCGAGCCGCTGTTGGGGGCGATGAACTTGGCCTGGTTGCCATCGAAGTTGGTGTTTTTTCCGGACGCATACTTGACCGTCTTGGCATCCAGGTAGGTGTAGCCCGCCATCACTTCCCACTGTTCGGTGAGATGGCCGGTGGCTCCCACTTCAAACCCCTTCACCTCGACGTCGCCGTCCAGCGTGACCTCGTTGCTGATCGGGTCGTAGGTCCGGGCGTTGGTCTTCTCGGTCTTGAACAGGGCCGCGGTCAGGGACAGGCGTTCGTTCAGCAGGTCCCACTTGGTGCCCAGCTCGATGCTGCGGCTCTTTTCCGGATCCAGGTTGCTCAACCGCCCGCCCGCGGCGCCGTCGGCCCCCCCGGATTGCCCGGCGGTTTCCCCCGATGGGTTGAACGAGGTGCCGTAGGACAGGTAGATGCTGCCGTACGGCAGCGGCTTGAAGACGATGCCGCTCTGGTAGGTCCAGAGGTTGCTGCGGTTGCTCTGCACACCATCTCGCACGTGGTAGTTGTCGAAGCGCGCCCCCAGGTTCAGGTCCCATTGTTCATGCAGGGCCATGGTGTCCATCACGTACAGGGCGCGGTTGTTGTGCTTGGTAACGCGATGCTGGCCATCGCCGCGTGGCACCGGGGTGAAGGGATCCTTGGGGTTAGGGTGGTTCAGGTCACCGAGGTCGGCGCTGCCCGCGCTGCCATAGCGGTTTTTCTCGTCGATCCGTTCCCGGGAGAATTCCAGGCCGGCGCTGTAGCTGTGGCCGATGGAGCCGGTGTCGAACTTGCCGAAAATATCGGTCTGGTTGATCAGCGAGGTATTGACCACGTTACGTGGGCGAGCGGTGCGTTGTGCGAGGTTGTTGCGCTCCTGGGCCGGTGTCGCAATCGGCCGGCTCATGATGTAGTCCTGCATGCTGCGCCCCTGGCGTGTGGTGTTGCGCAGGGTCAGGTGGTCATTGAAGTCGTGCTCCAGTTGCAGGGTGAAAAGGTCGGCCGAGGTCTTGCGGAAGTCGCGTTTGCTGAAGCCGTAGAAATTGTCCCGGTCGACCTTGACCGGCTTGCCGCTGATGGCCGATACCGGAACACCCTGGTCGGGAATGTCGTCGCTCTGCATGTGGTAGTAGCTGAGGGTGCCGCGGGTATCGGTGTTCAGGCCGAAGGAAAAGCTCGGCGCCAGGCCCCAGCGGGTGACTTCCACATCGTCGCGCCCGGGGGTATCGGCTTCATGCTTCATGGCGTTCAGGCGCAGCGCCATGTTCTGTTCGGGCAGGTACTGGTTGAGGTCGACGGTGGTGCGGCGCAGTTGATCGGTGCCCAGGGTCAGGCTGCCGGCGGCGAAGGTTTCCTGCTGCGGCACTTTGCTGACCAGGTTGATGGTGCCGCCGGTGGAACCGCGCCCCGCGTAGGCCGAGCCCGGGCCCTTGACGATCTCGATCTGCTCGACGTTGAAGGCTTCGTGGGTCATGCGCCCGACATCGCGAATGCCGTCGATCATGATGTCGGTGCTGGCTTCGAAACCACGGATGAAGGGCCGGTCGCCCAGCGGCGTGCCGCCTTCGCCCGCGCCGAAGGTGATTCCCGGCGTGGTGCGCAGGGCATCGGCCAGGGTCGACACCGCACGCTCCTGCATCAGGGATTCGGTGATGATGGTCACCGACTTCGGGGTTTCGCGCAGCGGTGCGGTGAACTTCACCGAATCCGATGTTTCGCGCTTGTATCCCGGCTTGTGTTCGCCCTTGACGTGGGTGGTGCCGAGGGTGACGGATGCCGGGTCGGATGGGCGTTCGGTGGATTGCTCGGTGGCGCCGAGGCTGGCTTCGCTAAGGGCCATCAAACCGAGGGATGTGGACCACAACTTCCATGGGTGTGGGCGGGCAGGACTGGACATTTCAGATAGAGCCTCCGTTTTATTTGGAATGGATTCTCATCTGCGAATTAATATCATTCAATCAGAACTATCTGAACAATCATGTCGAAAAGTGTATGCGTCGTTGTATGCGCGATAGCCGGGCCCTCCTCAGGACCGCTACCAAGGGGCCGTGGCCTGTTGCTGAACCGGAGGGTTCTTTTTTTTCCGGCGTTGCGGTTTCATGAGCGCCCCCTTTCAGGAAGCTCACGGATGAACCTGCATTTCGAAACCGCCCGCCTGTTGCTGCGCCCCCGTACCCTTGAGCACTTCCAGGCGTGCCTGGGTATGGATCAGGATCCCGAAGTCACGCGCTTCATCACCGGGACCTGGGATGGCGGGCAGTGGCACAGGGACTTTTTACAGGGGCGCATGACCCAGGATTTCGGCCCGCGCTGCGGGTATTGGGCGATCTTCGCCAAGGACGCGCCGGATGAGTTGCTGGGCTGGGTTTCCTTCATTCCCTTCGATGCTGTGGGGCCCGAGCTGGAAATGGGCTGGCGCCTGGTGCGGCGGGCCTGGGGGCGGGGTTTTGCCAGCGAGGCCGCGCGGCGGATCGTCGAGCATGCGTTTGCCGACCCGGCGGTGCAGCGCATAGTCGCCGATGCCCATGTCGACAACGAGGCGTCGTTGGCGGTGGCGCGCAAGGTCGGTTTTCGCTTCACCCACAATGCCGATTTCGAAGGCTTGCCCTGCCGCTTCTTTGCAATGACCCGTGAGGATTTTTGCCAGCAACGGTCGGCTGGCTGAGGCGGGGGGGGCAAGCGTGGGGCGCCGTTGGCGGCGCCCCGTATGGTCCATGCCTGCCGTCAGAGGTGGCGGCTGACCCACCACAGCACCAGGAAGGCAATGACGGCCACCAGGGCCGCGAACTGGAACAGATTGATCAGCCACTTCAGGCCCAGGGGGAATTTCCTGTAGTCCTTCACGTTCAGGCCGCCGTTGCGCAGGAACAGGTGGGGCATGGCGAACAGTGCGCCGATGCACAGCAGCATGAAGAAACGGCTAAGGGGGTCCTTGCCCAGGAGTGGCATGCGGATGGCAATGACCCGGCAGCGCGACAGGTGCTTGACCATGTCATCAAGCCTGAAATAGCCCAGGTAGACCTGGATCGCCAGGGACACCAGCCCGGCCATGACCACCAGGACCCAACCCGCGGTATAGATATCTTTTGCGTTACACATATCTCTTCAGTGACCTCCTCAAGGTGGCGACCACGCGCTCAGCGTATTGCTCCTCCAGTGAGCCCTGGCACGCAGGGCAGCCGGCCACCATAGCACTTTGGGAGCCGTGTCGGGCGCAGGTGCTCCGGCCCCCAGGGGCCAATGAGCGCCGCATCAGGGCTGTTTAGCGCGGTCGTAGCCCTGGTCGGAGGCTGGGAGAGAGGGGGGCAGGGCGGCCCTAGAGCTTGGCGCAACGTTCCACATCGGCCTGGGTGGTGACCTGGGTGTCGATGCCCAGGCGGTATTTGCAATAGTCGATGATCATCTGGCGCTGTTCATCGGTGAGCTTTTCCACGCGCCGGTAGTCGCCGTCATTGGCGTGGATGTTGAAGAATTCCAGGCGCAGGGTCGGGGATGTCTTGATAAACCAGCGGGTATGGGTTTCAGCCTCTTCAAGCTCGGTGTAGTAACCGAGGTTGAGCACCATCAGCAGGATGAGGGAGAGCAGCAACAGCAGTGTTTTCAAGGCACGGCTCCTTCCGTGGGGGGGCGCCAGGGGCGCGGGCTGCGAATGCTTCAGGTTTTTCCCCGGCTTGGCAAGCGCCCGGGCAGGAGGGGGACAGCATCGATGGCGGGATTGGCTTCAGGTTCAGCAAGCAGACAGTTGCGCACTGGTAAAAATATCGGCACGCTTGGCAGGAGCCGGGCGGTGACAGGGGGCAAATGGTTTCAAGCGGGTTCACGGCAGGTTGCCAAGAGTCTGCCGGGGCGAATGGCCCGGTGCATCCGTTTGCGAACCGCAGAGCGATCGTGGGCTCTGTACGAAAACTACCTGCGCTTCGATCAGACTGCGTTAAAAACAGGCTCGGAATGCTCATTTAGGTTCCTAAACTCCGCTTCCTCGCCTGTTTTTGCCTTGCCTGATCTTTGCTCGGCGAGTTTTCGTACAGACCCTGGGATCGCTCTTTTTTTGCCTGCACCCGGGCGTTTCAGCAACGGCATCAGACCAGGCCCAGGGTCGCGGGCCGGGAACCGGGGAACACCGCCTGTACCTGAGCGCTGGAAAGCCCCCAGGTAGCGCCCAGTAGGCCGCCGAGCAGATCCCGGTAGTTGTTGAGCACCGGGTAGTCGCGGTTCTGCAGCAGGCTTTGCGCGTTCACCGTCACTTGCTCGCCGGCCAGGCGCCCGCCGCGAATGCTGCCGCCCAACACCCAGTACACCGTGCCATGGCCGTGGTCGGTGCCCCGGGCGCCGTTCTCGCGAAAGGTCCGGCCGAATTCGGAGACCACGACCACCAGGCTGTCCTTCCAGTGCTCGCCCATGGCCTCGGCATAGGCCGCCAGCCCTTGCCCGAGGTTGGCCAGGTTGCTGGCCAGCTGGCCCTGGGTGCTGCCCTGGTTGACGTGGGTATCCCAGCCGCCGACATCGACGAAGCCCAGGCGATACTGCTCGCGCATCAGGCCGGCCATGCGCCGGGTCTGGGCGGCGAAGCTCTGTGCATTGGCCGCCCCGCGATTGGCTGCGAGCATCTCTTGCTGCAGCTCCCGGGAGACCTTCTGGCGCAGGGCCAGTCCATCGCTGGCCGCGGCGGCATAGGGCGTGTGCTGGTACATGGCGGCCAGAATCGCTGCCTGGCGCTCATCGAAGGGCGTCTTGCCGGCGCTGCGCAAGGACAGGTTGGGAATCTGCTGGCCGCCCTGGAAGCTCAGGGGCAGGGCGTCGGTAAAGGCGATAGGCGCGCTGTCGGGCACCTGCCGCGCCAAGCGTGCGAGGAACCCCGAGTCGTAGCGCCGGTGCTGCTGGCTCGGCTGGCCGGCCTCGATTGTGTCCTGGGTCTGGAAGTGGCTGCGGGACAGGTCGTCGGTGCCGGCAAAGGGCACGAAGGCGAGTTCCTGGCGCTGCCACAGCGGGTACAGCGAATCGCGCAGCAGCGGGTTCAGGCCCCAGTGGCTGTCCAGCGCGATGGCGCTCTGCGGGTTGTGCCCATCGGGCCGGGCTATCGCCAGGGTCGGGCGCGACTCGTAGTAGAAGTCGCTGCTGTAGGGCACCAGCAGGTTATTGCAGTCATAGCCGCCGCGCAGGAACACCAGCAGGGTGCGCGGCGCCGAGGCCGGTGCGGCGAACAGCCGGGCATAAAACGTCAGGCTGGGCAGGGCGGCGGCTGCGATCAACAATTGGCGACGATTCATGACGGCTCCTGGTCAGGTGGGGCGCTCTCAGCGATTGTTGAAATCCGGCGAGGACAGCAGGAAGGTGTTCCATTCCTGGGGGGAAACGGCCTGCTCCAGGGCGTTGCGGGTGGTGCTGGAGAGGTAGGGGGCGATCGCCTGGTAATACATCGGCGTGGTGATCATGGGAAACCCCGGCCCCGGGACCTGGCTGCCCTCGGCGGTGAACAGCCGGTTGTTGCCCGAGCCCATGGCCCGGGCGATTTCAAAGCGCTTGGCCATCTGCCCGGAACTCGACCAGCCACTGGCTACCAGCGGCCAGCCGTCGGGAGTGATGCGCCCGAACAGCGGCTGGCCCATCTGATTCAGCCAGTTGAGCAGTGGTCGCGGGTTGGCCAGGGGCTTGCCGTCATAGGTCAGGCGCAGCGCCGAGACCACGAACTGTTGCGGGTCCTTGAATTTCCTGCCGGCCGCGTGCAGCAGCTCCGGCGATTGCATCAGGGTGGCCATGACCTGGGCGATGTCGCCATCGCTGTCACTGAAGCTCTTGGCCATGCGCGCCACCAGCGCCGGCGGCGGCTCGTCCGCGACGAAGTACTGGGCCAGCTTGCGCGAGATGAACCGCGCGCAGGCCGGTTGCCGGGTGATGAGGTCCACGGCCTGGGTGATCTCGTCATACCCGCTGCCCTTGATGGTATGGCCCAGCAGGTGCTTGTCGCTGAAGTCGTGACGTTTGGGGTTGAACTGGAACAGGCCCTGTTGCACCACCAGGGGCTGCAGGTTGCGGGGAAAGCGCTGCTCGCGACCGTCCAGGGGCGCCAGCCCGGCTCCGGTGAGGATCAGCGCCAGCTGTTGCACGTCTTCCTGGCTGTAGCCGGCGTCGACGCCCAGGCTGTGCAGTTCCATCAGTTCACGGGCGTAGTTCTCGTTGACCTTGCCCCTGGCGTTACTGCTGTTGTCCAGGTATTCGAGCATGGCCGGGCTTTGCAGGGTGGCCAGCAGCAGGTCCTTGAACTTGCCCAGGGCGTGGGGGCGGAGGGTGTTTTCAAGGTAGTCGGCGGTCAGCAGCCGCACCCTGCCCTTGCCCTGGAACACGCTGAAATGGTTGAGCCAGAACAGCACCAGTTGTTCCTTGAGCTGGTTGGGGCCGTAGACAGCTTGCAACAGCACACTGGACTGGGTCTGTTCAGCCAGTTGGGTGGCGTACTGGCGCAGGTCTTTTTGCGCCTGGTTGCGCGCTTCGCCCTCGGGCATTGCCTTGATCTGTTCCTGGCGCTGCCGGAACTCCTCCAGCAGGGAGCGGGGCGAATCGTTCAGGGCCGGATAACTGCGCAGCAGGGTGTCGATGGCCGGTGGCAACGGATCGTGCAGGCGATCGTCCAGTTGCGCCCTCAGCAGCTCATTGCGCCCCAGGGTGCGCAGGCGCTGGAGTTGCGCCGCGTCCAGGTCGAAGCCGTCACGCCGCAGCCAGGCGATGTCGGCGGCACTGGGCGCTTGAGGTAGTGCGGCGTGGGCCAGGATTGGCAGCAGCACAGCCAGGGCAGTCGACAGGTACAGGCAGCGGGGCAACGGGGAAAGCCTTGGCATGGGCGGTTGGTCCGAAGTGAGAGGTCGCGGCCGATGGGGATTTTCGCCGTCCGTCGCCAGGTTCAGGGCAGGGCGTGAAGCCTGTCCCGGCTCCCTGGGCAGCACAGCGGTATAGCGTCGCAGGCTACCAGAGGGTTGTTCCGGCTTTCAGTCGGCAATGCTCTAGGACAAGTGTTTCAACGCAGGGTTGGGGGGCTTGCCGTCGACCGTTCGTCCGACGGATGGAATTGGCAAGCACTAGTCACTGCGTCATGCTGTCGATGGATGTCGTAGTGCCACTACTTCAAGGCCCGACCCGGTTTCCGGGTGTCGTTCCATCCCTGCGTTGGTGAGATAGATTGGTGATGAGTGTGTTGATCCTGCCCGAGGCGCAATATGCCCGATAAGGCGCTGGCCGAGGAGCAGCGCCTGGCTGCCCTGTATGCCCTGGAACTGCTGGATACGGCCCGGTGCGAGCGTTTTGACCGCATCTGCCGGCTGGCCGCAGAGTACTTCAAGGTGCCCACGGCCCTGATCACCCTGGTGGACCGTGATCGGCAGTGGTTCAAGTCGCGGGTGGGCTTTGCGCCCGAGCAGACCCCCATCGAGCAATCGTTCTGCGCCTATACCATCAAGTCCGGTGATGTATTCGAGGTGGAAAACGCCCGCCAGGATGTGCGTTTCCACGCCAACCCACTGGTGACCCAAGACCCGGGCATCGGTTTTTATGCCGGCGCGCCGCTGATTACCTCCACCGGGCATGCGATCGGCAGCCTGTGCGTCATCGATCGCCAGCCCCAGCGCCTGAACGCTGCCGAGCGTCAGCAACTGCGCGACCTGGCATCCCTGGTGATGGAGCAGGTGGAGCAGCGTCAGCGCCTGACCCGGCGCGACCCGGTGAGCAGGCTGCCCAACCGTGAGCAATTTCAGAGCGACCTGTACGACCTGGCGGATGAGAACCCGGGAGAACGGCGCGTGCTGGTGCTGGTGGACGCGGTGGACATGACCGTGGCCCACGAGCTGACCCTGGCCATGGGCCTGGCACCGTTCGAGACCATCGTGCGTTTCCTGGCCCAGCAACTGCTCGCCTACCTGGGGCGCCATGTGCGGGTGTATCACGTATCGGTCAAGCGCTTCGGCTTCCTGCTGCCGGCGGCTCCCGGGATCGAGCGCTTCCTGGAAGGCCTGGTGCGGCGCCTGCGGCGTCAGCCGCCAGGGCTGGAACTGCCGATGATTCCCGGGGTGTGCGCGGGCACGGTGGAGTTCTCCACGGACCGCGACGCCGTGCCCGACGTGTTGCGCAAGGCCATGTTCGCCCTGGAACTGGCGACCCTCAACCGCAGCACCTGGGCGCCTTACGACGTGGTGCGGGACCAGGCCTACCGGCGAGCCTTCAACCTGGCCTCGGATATCAGCGAAGCCCTGGACAGTGGGCAGATCTACCTGATGTTCCAGCCGCGTTTCGCCCTGCCCGACGGCGCCCAGGTCAGCGCCGAGGCGCTGATCCGCTGGGATCACCCCTGGCTGGGGCCGATTTCACCGGCGGAGTTCATTCCGGTGATGGAGCGCAATGCGTTGATTCACCGCGTAACCCACTGGGTGATCAATGCGGTGCTCGGCAAGCTGCAGGCCTGGAGCGACGGTGAAGTGCAGCGCCTGTCGATCAACCTCTCGCCCCAGGATTTCGAGGACCAGGACATCGCTGATGTGCTCAAGGCGGCCTGTCGCCGCCACGGCATCGAACCCCATCGCCTGGAAGTGGAAATCACCGAGGGTGCCTGGTTGCGTTCCAACCCGCGGGTGCTGGACCAGTTGAGCAAGATCCGCGCCCTGGGCATGGATGTGGCCATCGACGATTTCGGTACCGGCTACAGTAACTTCGCCTATCTGCATCAGATTCCGGCCAACGTGGTGAAGCTCGACAAATCCATGGTCACCGACCTTGAGAGCAGTGCCCAGCACCAGAAGATCACCCGCTCGGTCATCGCCCTGGCCCGGGAACTGGGCTACCGCACCGTGGCCGAGGGCATTGAAAGCTTCAAGTGCCTGCAGATGCTGCGCACCTTCGGCTGCGATGAGGCCCAGGGTTATTTCCTGGCCCGGCCCATGGTCCAGGAAAAATTCCTGGCCCGCAGCGCGGCCCAGCGCTTTCCACTACAGCAAGGCTACTGACTGCGGCTTCTGTAGCCGCTGTCGCAGGCTGCGAGCGGCCCGAAGGGGCGTTAAAAAACCTTGAGGGCGCCGCACCTCCTCACCGCTGCGCTGCCACCAGCAACAGCATCGGCCGCTCTCGCTCCTCTGCCAGCGCCGGAAGGTCCTCGATCTGCTGCGCCGTGGGGCCCCACTCCTGCACATGGCGCAGGTTGAAGCCGGTATCGATCAGCGTGTTGAGCAGCGTGCCCAGGGTACGGTGCTGCTTGATCACCCCTTCGGCCAGCCAGTGGGTCACCCGCTCGCCTTCCTGCTGGTAGCTGTCCACCGGCCAGGACTGGCGGCCCTGCGCGTCCACCTGCCAGCCCGGGTTGCGCGGTGCCATGAAGATCGGGTGCTCGATGGAGAACACCAGGCGCCCCCCCGGTACCAGGGCCGCATAGACCTGGGCGAACAGGCCGGGCAAATCCTTGATGTAGTGCAGGGCCAGTGAGCTATAGGCCAGGTCGAAGCTGCAGGCGGGCAGGCGCAGTTGCTCCAGGTCCTCTTGCTGATACTGTACGTTGGGTGCCGAGGTGGTGGCGCGGGCGGTGGCCAGCATCTTCTGCGAAACGTCCAGGCCCACTACCTGGCGGGCACCGTGCTCGCTGGCCCAGCGGCTGAACCAGCCATAGCCGCAGCCCAGGTCCAGCACCCGCAGGCCGTTCATCGGTGGCAGCAGGGCTTGCAGGGCCGGCCATTCCGGCGCGGCGTCGAGGCCGCCGAGGGAGCGGCCCATCTGGCTATAGGCCTGGAAAAAAATCGGGTCGTCGTAGATGTTCTGAGTCATGTCGGGAGGCTCTATCAGGTTCGTGTGCAGCCCTGGTGGGCAGGGAATGTCATGCAGTTGAAACAGCTGAGGGGCTTCTCCCTCGCAGGGCGCGACGCAGGTATCGTCGATGGCCGGGCAGGTGGTGCAGCAAAACAGGTCGGATATCTTAGCCAGTTTTGCGGGCCGGGCCATCGCCGGATGCTTTGCACGCCAGGATCTTCATCGGCACAATCGCTGGCCGGGAACACCGAGTGTCCCCGGCCCCGAATTCGTACCCCAAGAGAGGCATCATGGGCAAAGCGAGAGTGACAGGCACGACGATCGAGGCGATCCGCGCGGCAGAGATGGCATTGGGGCGTACCTTGCCCAGCTCGTTCGCCCGCTGGTTGCTGGAGCACAACGGCAAGGCCCTGGGGGCGCTGGAGGTGTTTCCGGTCTTCGATGCCCGGGATCCGCGCAAGACCTGGGAGTCGATAGTCCGCCATTTCGAAGGCGGCTGGCGGGCCTGGCAGGACAACGTCTGCGCTGACCCGGCGGGTTTCTCCAGCCTGCTGCCGTTCGCCCAGTTCGGCACGGGCGACTACTACTGCTTCGATTACGCCGTGCTGGGGGAGGCCGGTGAGCCGGTGGTGGTGCTCTGGTCCCATGAGACTGGCGCCACGTCCGTGGTTGCCGATGGCTATGCAGCTTTTCTGGCCAGCGCCGATCGGCCCGGGTAGGCACAAGGCTTGGGCTTGAATGGTCAGGTCTGGAGGGAGAGATCGCTGCAGTTCAACGACTGGGAAACTGCTTGGAGCTTCTGCGTGGGCACGCAGATTGGGGAAGTGGAGCGGGTGAAGGGAATCGAACCCTCGTTATCAGCTTGGGAAGCTGGAGTAATGCCATTATACGACACCCGCTCGAACGGCTGACTTTGTACCAGATGTGGCCGTGGATTTGAAGTTTTTCTTTAGCTGACTTGCGCTTGCGCGCCGCTGACCTTCATCGCCAGCCCGCCCCATACCGTGAAAACCGGGGTTGTCACGGTGTGCAGGCGGCCTGCGAGGAGGGCTTTTCAGAGGGCTCGTACATGCTGCTCCTGGACATGCGGGGCACGCGAACGGTTGTCGTACTGGCCCGGTTTGAGGAACCCCATCAGGGCCTGGCGGGTGTCGCGGCAGGCGGCCTTGTGCTCCATGTCGAGAAAGTGCCCGGTGGCCTGGATGGTGCTGAAGCTCGACTGCTGCACATGGTTGGCGAACAGCCGGGCATCGTTGGCCGAGGTGTACTCGTCCCATTCGCCGTTGATGAACAGCACCGGGACCTGGATGTTGCGTGCGGCCCTGAGGTAGCACTGGCGATCACCATGGAGCACATGGCTGATGTGGAAGTGCATCTGCCCGTACTCATGTTCCGCCAGGCTGCTGACGTGGCGATAATTGAAACGCTTGAACAGCGACGGCAGGTGCTTGCCGATGGTGTTGTTGACCAGGTCGCCGACGCGATGGCCATCGCGGCTGCCGAGGTAGTCGACACCGCGTTCCAGGTAGTCGCGCATCGGCTCGTTGATCACCGGCGAGAACGAGCTGATCACCGCCTTCTCGATGCGTCGCGGGCGCTGGGAGAGCGCTTGCAGGGCGGCGGCGCCGCCCCAGGAAAACGACAGCACATGTTCGGCGGCGAAGTGCTCGATCAACTCCAGCAGGATCTGCCCCTCGACTTCCTTGGTGAGCATCCGTTCGTGCCTGTTGTGGGCCTTGGAGCGACCCGCGTAGGGCTGGTCGTAGAGCACCACATTGAACTGCGGGTGGAGGTTCTTCACGGTCTGGGCAAAGGACGCAGTGGTGGCCAGTGAGCCGTTGACCAGAATGATGGTCTTGTCTGCGGCATCTGCGCGATAGAACTCCGTGTAAACCCGATACTGACCCTGTATATCCAGCACAGCGATTTCTGGCCTCATGTCATAAGACTCCTGGCAAGCGGGTATGCGCGCAACGTGAGTGTGCACGGGCAATGTGACAGGTAGGCATACGCCTGGAATCGGAGCCCATGTCGATCCGGTAAGGCAGGTCGACGGGTGTTGTTATAGGCGGGCGATTTGCCGGGGGAAGGCAGAGCAGGCAGGGCTCAGGCCGGCAAAGGGTTTCTTAGATGTGTGGTTGTGACTCGTCGGTCACAATTCGGCCGACGGACAGATTCAAGCAGGGCAACCGGGAACCTGCAAGGTCATTGGGCAAATTGTTCGACAGCTTCTGCCCAGCGGTCGTGTGGCGCGGCGCAACGCTCAGATCAGGCGTATTTCGGCGTCGCTCAGAGCACGGTATTCACCGGGGGCCAGGCGTTCGTCCAGCAGCAGCGGGCCCATGCGTTCGCGGTGCAGGCGCAGCACCTTGTTGTTGAAGTGGCCGAACATGCGCTTGACCTGGTGATAGCGCCCTTCGACGATGCTCAGCCGGGCGCTGCGGGGGCCGAGGATCTGCAGTTGAGCGGGCAGGGTGGTC
This sequence comes from Pseudomonas sp. GW823-FHT03E05, assembly GCF_058796855.1. Classification (NCBI taxonomy): domain Bacteria; kingdom Pseudomonadati; phylum Pseudomonadota; class Gammaproteobacteria; order Pseudomonadales; family Pseudomonadaceae; genus Pseudomonas; species Pseudomonas sp. GW823-FHT03E05. The sequence continues at coordinate 363,455 of NZ_JBXAJB010000002.1, read as the reverse complement.
AGGTCCTCGAAGGCGAAATACAGGCCACGGGCGAAAGTCTCGACGTATTCGGGGCCGATCTCCTGCTCGGTTTCCACGTAATAGAGCTTGGGCAGTTTGGTCTGGGGCTGGGTCAGGCGCCGCGACCAGTTGCCATCGTTGGTGATCAGCATCAGCCCGGTGGTGTTGTAGTCCAGGCGCCCGGCGATATGCAGATCCTGCGGGTCCGGCTCATGGATCAGTTCGAGCACGGTCTTGTGCTCGGGGTCGCGGGTGGCGCTGACGCAGCCCATGGGCTTGTGCAGCATGAAGTAGCGCGCCGGCTTGCCGGCCTGCAGCACTTCGTCGTCCAGCTCTACCCGGCTGAACTCGCGGACCTCGGCCTTGGGGTCGCTGACCGGCTGCCCATCGATGCGAATGCGTCGTTGCACCAGCAGCACGCGAACTTGCTGGCGGTTGAAACGGGGCAGGTTGCTGAGAAAACGGTCAATGCGCATGGTAATCGGTGGCTATCGGCTGGAGGGGCTCAGGGACGGGGCAGGGTAGCGGCGCGCAGCTGCGCGTCGACCCCGGCACAGCGCGGGCACAGGCAGGCCTGGTTGCGCAGCTCCGGCGCCAGGGCTTCGATGATCGCCGGGTCGATGTCCACGCTGTAGCACCAGCAGGCCTGGCCGGCGCGGCGCGGGTCGGCCAGGGTGCAGTCGTTGCGGGCACCGCAGGCGGGGCAGAGTTCAGGTTCATTCATGGCTGGAGTGAGGCATTTCCACGCAGGTTCGATTGCGTCCGGTGTGCTTGGCACGGTACATCGCGTGGTCGGCACGGGACAGCAGGCTGTGCAGGGTGTCCTGGGCTTGCAGGCTGGTCAAGCCGATGCTGACGGTCAGTTGCAGCGGCTGCCCTTCATAGTGATAGCGCTGCTGTTCGGTGAGCAGGCGGATCTTCTCGGCGATGCCCAGGGCCACGCTGCTGTCGGTGTCCTTGAGCAGGACGATGAATTCTTCGCCGCCCCAGCGGCAGACGATGTCGGACTGGCGCAGGCAGCCCTGCAGGTCGCGGGCGAAGCCACTGAGCACCTGGTCCCCGGCCAGGTGGCCGTAGGTGTCGTTGAGGCGCTTGAAGTGGTCCAGGTCCAGCAGCATGGCGCACAGCGGCGTCAGGTCGCGCCAGGCCTCTTGCAGGGCCTGGGCCGCCAGCAGGTCGAACCCGCGGCGGTTGGGCAGACGGGTAAGGCTGTCGAGGGTGGCCTGGGCTTCGATCTTGCGCTGATAGCGGCGCACCACGGCGCTGAGCAGGACCAGCACGATGGCGGTGATCACCAGGCAGATCAGCAGGTTCAGGTACAGCGACTGGCGGATACTGTTGAGGGCGCCGTCTTCGCGTTTGTCGACGAACAGGTACCAGTTCAGCTCGGGAATGAAGCGCACATTGAGAAAGTGCCCCTGGCCCTGGGAATTGTATTCATAGCTGCCGCTGTGGGGCTTGGGCAATTGGCTCAGCAGCTCCTTGAGGCTGTCCAGCTCATGCAGCGACTGGCCGCTGCGGGCGCCCTGGGGGCCACCGTCGGCACCGGTGAGGACGATGCGGCCAAAGGCGTCGACGAAGTACACGCTGCGCTGGTAACGCTGCTGGTACTTGTCGATCAGCTTGATCACCGCATCCACGGTCAGGCCGACCCCGGCGGCGCCGATGAAGCGGTCCTGGTAGTCGTAGACCTTGTAGTTGATGAAGAAGGTCAGCTTGTCCTGGTTGGCCAGGTCCGGGTCGACGTTGATCTCGTAGGGCGTGCTCATGTCGCGTACGCGAAAGTACCAGGCGTCCCGGGGCTCATCGGCCTTGACCTTCTTCAGCACGCCCTTGGCCTGGTAGTAGGTGAGGCTGGTGTTGGAGACGAAGAACGCGGTGTAGGCGTCGTAGTGGGTCATGACCTCGTTGAGGTAGCGGGTCATCTGGCTCGGGTCGCGCTCGCCGGCCACCACCCAGTCGCGCATGAAGGTATCGCGGGCCATCATCGAGGAGATCAGCACCGGCCGCACCAGGTCCTTCTGGATTTCCGAGTACACGGTATCGGAGGTCAGGGGCAGTTCGGTATTGACGATGCTGTCGCGGATCGAATCCCGCGAGGCGTAGTAGCTGAGCAGCGAGGTGGCGAGAAAACCGCTGCCCAGCAGGGCGATCAGGACCAGAACCAGCGAGCGCTGGGAATACAGGGGAGAGCGGCGCGGCATGGTGATTCCGTGATAGTGGCCCGATGACGCATTCTAGTGGCACGGCGCGCAAATAACTCGTTCATCACGCGCCTGAATTGTCTCGACTTCGATACGTTTGCCAGGCGCTGGAAGGCCAGCGGGGGGCTCGTTGCAACTGGAGCCTGCAAGGCCGCCGAGCAGGCCCCGCCACTGGTCGGTGAAGCCATCGGGGCACTGCTGCGCGGCGCACCACAAAGGCTTTTTGCGGTCCTATGCAATGCCAGTCATGCTGTTTCGATTGGCGTCGTCCAGCGTCGCTGGTACGGCTTGCACGCGGTCCGGGAGGCCGCCATGTTCCGTCGAATCTTGCTCGGTGTTGTGCTTGGTTTGAGTCTGTCCGCCTGTGTGCCCTATTACGTCGAGCCGGGGTACTACCGCACTGACGTGTATGCGGTTCCAGGCCCCTATTACTACGGTGGCTACCCCTACTATGGAGGCGGCTACAGGCCTCACTACTATTACCGGCCCTACTATCACGGGGGCTACGGGCCGCACTACTACGGCGGCTACCGACGCTGGCACCACTAGCCGGCACCACTAGCCGGCACCAAGGCCCGTACAACAGGCCACCGCCTCGGATGACAAGAGGCCAAGGGCCGAGAGTCGTTGCCCACAGCGCTGCCTTTGCCTGAGGCAGCGCTTTTTCGTGGGCGTGGAAAACCGCGGGAAAGGACGTCAGCAGCACTTGTTTCAAAGTGTTGCGCAAATCGCACCACAAGCGCTTTTCGCGGTCAGATATTGCGTCAGTCAGCCTGTTGCTGATTGCCGCCTGCCAGCGTCGCTGGCGAGGCTTCTTCGCGGTCCAGGAGGCCGCCATGTATCGTCGACTTCTACTGATTGCCTTACTGGGTTCGAGCCTTGCTGCGTGTGCCCCTTATTACGGTGGAGGCTCCGGCTACTACAGCTCGGAGGTCTACAGCGCTCCCGCGCCGGCCTATTACTACGGTGGCGGGTCTTCCTACTATTCCACGGGGCGCAGTTACTACCCACCGCGCTACTACCAGCCGGCGCCGCGCTATTACCAACCGGCCCCGCGTTACTACCAGCCGCCGCGCGCGGTATACCGGCCTTATCCGAACCAGGGTTGGGGTGGGCATGGCCGGCCGAACAACTGGAGCAACCAGGACTGGGGCGGCCACGGCGGGCGTGACAATGGCGGGCGCGGCGATCACGGGCGCGGCGACCATGGCCACGGTGGCCGCGGTCATTGAGCCGAACCCTGTAGCCGCTGCCGCAGGCTGCGACAAGGTCCGCAGGACCTTCGGCGAGTCCACTGTCGCCGGGTCCCTTCGGGCAGTGCGCAGCCTGTGACGATCTAGTAATCCGTCAGGTCCGCCAGGGGATGGCGACCTTCCCAGGCCTTGTGGAAATGCGCCTCCACCACGGCCTCGGGCACGCTGGTGATATCCGCCCAGTGCCAGTGCGGCTGATGATCCTTGTCGATCAGCCGCGCGCGCACGCCTTCGGCAAATTCCGGATGCCGGCAGCAGTTCAGGCTCAGGGTGTACTCCATCTGGAACACCTCGGCCAGGGACAGGTAGCGGGCGCGGCGGATCTGTTCCCACACCAGGTGTGCAGTCAGCGGGCAGCCTTCGACAAGGGTCTTGGCTGCACGGCTGTAGAGGGCATCGCTGTGGTTGTGCAATTGGCTGATAGCCCGCCAGGCACAGGCCACGTCACTGACATCCAGCCAGCTGTCGATCTGTTGCCGGCGCGGCAGCCATTGAGCGTCGGGCATCTGCTCCAGGGCTTCCTGTTGCAGGGCCTTGAGCAGGCTGTTGAGCTGCCTTGGGGTCTGTTCCTGCCAGTTCAGTTGCAGCAGGCCCTCGATCAGCGCTTCCTGTTGCTCATCGAGCAGGAAACGGTCGGCAAGGTTCAGGTCCAGAGCGTCGCGGCCGTTCATATGGGCGCCGGTAAGGCCCAGGAACAGCCCGAGCTTGCCGGGCATGCGCGACAGGAACCAACTGGCGCCCACATCCGGGTACAGGCCAATGCTGATTTCCGGCATCGCCAGGCGGCTGCTGGGGGTGACGATACGAATGCCAGCACCTTGTAGCAGCCCCATGCCGCCACCCAGGACATAACCGTGGCCCCAGCAGATCAGTGGTTTGGGGTAGGTGTGCAAGCGATAGTCGAGGCGGTATTCCGCGGCGAAGAAGTGCCCCGCCAGCGGCGGCACTTCGCCGGGATGGGCCAGGCAGGCCTGGGCCAGGCTGCGCACTTCGCCGCCGGCGCAGAAAGCCTTGGCGCCGTTGCCCCGCAACAGCACGCACACTACCTGCGGGTCCTTGGCCCAGGTGTCGAGGTGTTCGCTCAACTGCTGGATCATGGGCAGGGACAGGGCGTTCAGGGATTTTTCCGCGTCCAGGGTGGCAATGGCGATGCGTGCACCATCGGTGCCGGTGAGTTCTTCGACGTGCAGGTTCATCGTGACCTCGATGGGAAATTTAAGCGGTCAGTATGATCGCTGTAAGGGAAAGTGCCGGTTCTGTGTCAGATCAATTGACAAGCGAAGTGGGCTTTCCTAGGGTGCGGCCATTGTTTTTTCACGGGCATGGCCATGACTGCTGACGATCGTATCAAACTCGAACCGAGCTGGAAGGAGGCCCTGCGTGCCGAATTCGACCAGCCCTACATGAGCGAACTGCGGGAGTTCCTGCGCCAGGAACATGCCGCCGGCAAGGAAATCTACCCGCCGGGACCGATGATCTTCAACGCCTTGAACTCCACGCCGCTGGACAAGGTCAAGGTGGTGATCCTCGGCCAGGACCCCTACCACGGGCCGGGTCAGGCCCATGGGTTGTGCTTCTCGGTGCAGCCCGGGGTGCCCGCGCCACCGTCGCTGGTGAATATCTATAAAGAGCTCAAGCGCGACCTGAACATCGACATCCCCAACCATGGCTACCTGCAGAGCTGGGCCGACCAGGGCGTGCTGATGCTCAACACCACCATGACCGTGGAGCGGGCGAACGCCGCTTCCCATGCGGGCAAGGGCTGGCAGTTCTTCACCGACCGGATCATCGAAGTGGTCAGCGAGCATCAGCCGCACCTGGTGTTCCTGCTGTGGGGCGCCCATGCCCAGAGCAAGCAGAAGCTGATCGACGCCACCAAGCACCTGGTGCTGACCTCGGTGCACCCTTCGCCCTTGTCGGCCTATCGCGGCTTTCTTGGTTGCGGGCATTTCAGCCGCACCAACAAATACCTCGAGCAGAACGGCGAGACGCCGATCGAGTGGCGCCTGCCGCCGTTGTAACCAGTGCTCGATGGGGGGGCTGCTTGGCGGCCACCCCGCTCGCGACTTGAACCAAGGCATATCTGTAGCCGCTGCCGCAGGCTGCGAACGGCCCGTGGGGACGCGGCGGTGGTTCGGCCACTGAAGGTCCTGCGGACCTTGTCGCAGCCTGGGGCTACAGGGGGCCTTTGTTCCAGTGGCGGAACAGGGGCTCGGCGAGAAACAGCACGAACAGCAACCTCATGACCTGCATCGCCGTTACCAATGGCACCGACAGTTGCAGGACCTCGGCCGTCAGGCTCATTTCCGCAATACCGCCGGGCATCATGCCCAGGGTCAGCGAGCGCAGGTCCAGGCGGGTCAGGGCGCTCAGGCCCAGGGCTGCGAGGCCGGCGATCAGCATGGTCAGGGCGGTGCCGATCAGGGTGCGGCCCATGAACGAAGGGGCCCGGCGAAAGAACTGGCGGTTGAAGTGGCAGCCCAGGCCGCTGCCAATCAGCCACTGGCCCATCTGGCTGGCGCCGTCGGGCAGGCCGATGTGCAGGTCCCAGGCGATGCTCAGTGTCGCGCTGAGCAGCAGGGGGCCGAACAGCCAGGGGTTGGGCTGGCGCAGGCGCTGCCAGAGCCAGGCCAGCATGGCACCGGCCGGAAACAGCAGGGCCAGCCAGCGCCAGTCCACCGTAGCGGCATGCAGGGCGGGCGTGCCTTCCCCCAGCAGGTACTTGAACGCCGCCGGCACACAGAGCACCACCGTCAGTACCCGCAGGCTCTGCCCGGCCGCTACCCGGCTGAGCACCGCGCCGTTGCGCGCGCCGAGGTTGACCATCTCCCCTGAGCCGCCGGGCATGCTGGAGAAGAACGCGGTGGCCCGGTCCTCGCCGGTGCGCCGCAAGAGCCATACCCCGACCACGCTGGACAGGCTGGTGACCAGGGCACCGAAGAAGATCAGGCCGAAATGGCTCAGCACCTGCTCCATCACCTGCGGGGTGAAGTGCAGGCCGATGCCGATGCCCACCACCCATTGCCCGCATTTGCGCCCGCCGGGGATTTCCGCCAGTTGCCAGGGCGTCAGGCAGCGCACCAGGATGATCGCCAGCAACGAGCCGACCATCCACGGCAGCGGCCAGCCGATCTGGCTGGCGAGGTAGCCGCCAGCCAGGCCCACCAGGGGCGTGCCCCACCACTGTTTCCAAGTGGATTCAGACATCGGCCACGGCACGTTGCTGGGCCGCGCGCTTGCGCCAGATACGCAGCAGCGGCATCAGCAGCATGATCACGGTCAGCACCCAGACCCCAACGGTGATCGGGCTCGACCAGAGGATCTCCATGGCGCCGTTGGAAATCGACAGCGCCCGGCGCAGGTTCTGCTCCATCAGGCCACCGAGGATGAAGCCCAGCAGCACTGGCGACAGCGGGAAGTCCAGCTTGCGCAGGATGTAGCCGAAGATGCCGATGCCCACCATCAGGAACAGGTCGAAGGTGGTGGCGTGTACCGCATAGACGCCGATCCCGGTAATGATGGCGATCACCGGCACCAGGGCCCAGTTCGGCACCGCAAGGATGCGGGTGAAGATACGGATCATCGGAATGTTGAGGATCACCAGCATGATGTTGGCGATGAACAGCGAGGCGATCAGGCCCCAGACGATATCCGGCTGTTGCTGGAACAGCAGCGGGCCGGGGGTGATGTTGTACAGCGACAGGGCGCCGATCATCACCGCGGTGGTGCCGGAACCGGGCACGCCGAGGGTCAGCATTGGTACCAGGGCGCCACAGGCCGAGGCGCCGATGGCGGTTTCCGGGGCTGCCAGGCCGCGCTTGTCGCCCTGGCCAAAGGTGCCGCTGGCACCGGCGATGCGTTTCTCGGTCATGTAGGCCACGGCGCTGGCCAGGGTCGCGCCGGCTCCGGGCAGCACGCCCATGATGAAGCCCAGCAGGCCGCAGCGGATGTTCACCACGAACACCGAGGCCGCTTCCTTGAAGTTGAACATCATGCGCCCGGTGGCCTTCACCGCTTCCTGGCCGCGATGGGTCTTTTCCAGCAGCAGGAGAATCTCGCTGATGGAGAACAGGCCCAGCACCAGCACCACGAACTGGATGCCGTCGGTGAGGTGGATGTTGTCCCCGGTGAAGCGGTACACGCCGCTGTTGGCGTCGATGCCCACGGCCGACAGGAACAGCCCGATCAGCGCGGCGATGAAGGTCTTCAACGGTCGGTCGCCGGCCATGCCGCCCAGGCAGACGATGGCGAACACCATCAATACGAAGTACTCCGCCGGGCCGAAGGCGATCGCCCACTTGGCCAGCAGCGGGGCGAACAGCACCATGCCGCAGGTGGCGATGAAGGCACCGATGAACGAGCTCCAGGCCGACAACGACAGGGCTACGCCGGCCAGGCCCTTGCGTGCCATGGGGTAACCGTCGAGGGTGGTCATCACGGTGGAGGCTTCGCCGGGAATGTTCAGCAGGATCGAGCTGATCCGGCCGCCGTATTCGCAGCCCAGGTACACCGCTGCCAAGAGGATCAGCGCCGATTCCGGCGGCAGGCCCAGGGCGAAGGCGATGGGGATCAGCAGCGCCACGCCGTTGATCGGGCCCAGGCCCGGCAGCAGCCCGACCACGGTGCCGATCAGGGTGCCGGACAAAGCGGTGACCATGTTGTAGGGGGTCAGTGCAACGCCGAAGCCCTGGCCCAGATAGCTGAGGGTATCCATATCAATTCTCCAGAACGTCGAGCAGGCCGAGGGGCAGGGGGACGTCCATGACCCGGTCGAACAGCCAGTAGAGGCCGACACTGAGCAGGCAGATGATCACCAGGCTGGGCAGCCAGCGGCCGCCGTACAGGCGGGCCATGGGCACGCCGATGAGAATGCTGGCGACGATGAAGCCCAAGGGCTCGAAGGCCCCGGCGAAGACCAGCAGCAAGGCCACGCAGAGGGCGATCTTGGTCAGGGTCTGCCGGTCCAGGGGCGGTTCTTCTTCGCTGTGCTTGATCGGTGCCGGGCGAAACAGCATGTACAGCAGGGCCAGGCCCATCAGCCCGAGCATCAGCAGGGGGAAGGCCCGCGGGCCCACCGGTTCGTAGGAAAAGGCCGCCTGGTAGGGCCAGGCCATCAGTGCCAGGCCGGCACAGGCCAGCAGCAACACCGCGGCGAAGAGACGTTGAACGAGCATGGCTAACTCCCGGGCCCGGCCCCCGATGCGCGAGGGCCGGGCCGTCAGAAAGGGACGGTCACTGGATCAGGCCGAACTCTTTGGCCAGGGTCTTGTAGTCGGCTACCTGCTTCTTCACGTAGGTATCCAGTTCCGGGCCGGTCATGGCGAAGGGGAACAGCTCGCGCTGGTCGCGCAGCTTGGCGAACTCTTCGGAGGCCAGCAGCTTGTCGAAGGCCTCTTTCCACCAGGCGTACTCCGCATCGCTGACCTTAGGCCCGAGGTAGAAGCCGCGTACCACCGGCCAGACGATGTCGTAGCCCTGCTCCTTGGCGGTGGGGATGTCTTTCATTTCCGGCTCGTCCAGGCGCTGCTCGGAGAACACCGCCAGCAGGCGCATGTCGCCGGCCAGGATATGCGGCATGGAGTCGGAGATGTCGGTACTGCCGACCTGGATATGCCCGCCCAGCAGGGCAGTGGCGATCTCGCCGCCGCCTTCCAGGGCGACATAGCGCAGGTCCCGCGGGTTGATCCCGGCGGCCTTGGCGATCAGCGCGGTCTGCATCCAGTCCTGGCTGCCGACGGTGCCACCGGAGCCGATTACCACTTTGCTCGGGTCTTTCTTCAGGGCCTGGACCAGATCGTCGAGGTTCTTGTAGGGCGAATCGCTTTTCACCGCGATGGCGCCGTAGCTGGTGCCCACCGCCGCCAGCCAGCGCACCGCGCTTTCATCGAAGCGGCCGAACTTGCCCTGGGCCAGGTTCAGCAGCGAACCACTGGACCAGGCCACCAGGGTCCCGGCATCGGCCGGACGCTGGGCCACCACCGCGTTGTAGGCTACGGCCCCGACACCGCCGGGCATGTAGGTCACGCGCATCGGCTTGGAGAGGAGTTTCTCGTTGACCAGGGCGCTTTGTGCCAGCTTGCAGGTCAGGTCGAAGCCGCCGCCAGGGGAGGCCGGGGCGATGCATTCCGGGCGCTTGGGCTCGGCGGAGGCTGCCAGCAACTGGCCGGCGAACAACATGCAGCCGGCGGCGAGGGCGAGTTTGCGCAGTGAAAGGTCCATGAGCGTCTCCACAGGAGTTGTTGTAGGTATGTCCGGGTCATCCCCGACCCGTTTTTCGTAGGAGCGTGATAGGGGGGGCTTACCACAGCGCTACGCTGTAGCTCACCAGCAGGCGTACTTCATCCGCATCGCGTGCCGAATAGTTGGAACGGTAGGTGGCGTTGCGCAGGCGCACGGCGACGTCCTTGAAGGTGCCGCTTTGCACTACGTATTTGACCTCGGTGTTACGTTCCCACTCTTTGCCGGTGTCGCCGTTCTTCAGGGCAATGTTGTCGCCGCTGAGATAGCGGGTCATGAAGCTCAGGCCGGGCACTCCCAGCTTGGCGAAGTCGAAGTCGTAACGGGCTTGCCAGGAGCGCTCCTCGGCCCCGGCGAAGTCGTTGATCTGCACGAAGTTCACCAGGTATGGGTCGCTGCCATCGACGTAGGGGAAAGCGCTGTCGCCGGACATGTGCTGGTAGCCGGCGCTGAGTTTATGCCCGTTGAGGGCGTAGCTCACCAGGCCGTTGAGGGATTTGTTGTCGATCTTGCCGCCCCGGGCCTGGCCCTGGTCGTCGCTGATGGCCAGGCGCAGGTCGGTGCCGAAGGTGCCCGGGCCCATGGGCTGGGAGGCTACCAGGCCGAGAAAGTGCTGGTTGTAGACATCGTCCAGTTGGGCGAAGTGGTAGCTGCCGGTGATCTTGTCGGTGAACTTGTAGTCCAGGCCGCCGAAATTGAAGTGCTTGCCGGCCACGGTGCCGGCGAAGCGGCTGTTCTTGTTGTTGAGGCGGATATCCTCGTAGTTGCTGTCATCGCGGTCCTTGGCCTTGTCCAGGCGACCACCGGTGAAGGTCAGGTTCTTGATCTCCCTGGAGGTCAGCAAGCCGCCCTCGAAGGTCTGCGGCAGGATGCGCCCGTCGTTGGGCTTGAGGATCGGCAGTTCCGGAATCAGGCTGCCGATTTTCAGTTCGGTGGCGGAAATCTTCACCTTGCCGGTCAGGCCGAGCTTGGAGTACTCGTTGGCCGCGCGCCCGTCATCGTGGGTCGGCAGCAGGCCGGTACCGGTGCGGTCGGGGCTGGAGTCGAGCTTGACCCCGAGCATGCCCAGGGCGTCCAGGCCGAAGCCCACGGTACCTTCGGTGTAGCCCGACTGCAGGTTGAGCATGAACCCCTGGGCCCATTCGTCGCGCTTGGACTGCTGGGCGCTGGTGCCGTCGCGAAAGTCGCGGTTGAAGTACATGTTGCGGGTTTCGAAGGTGGCGCTGCTGTCTTCGATAAAGGCGGCCTGGCTCAAGGGCGCGAAACCGGCAAGGGTGGCGGCGCTGGCAAGAGCAGTCGGGGTCAGACGGGAAAAGCGCGTGGGCTGGACAGCCTGAGGGTGCGTGGATGGCATCCTGGAGTACTCCGTTATTGTTCTTATTTTGACGAAAACGCTTCGAGGCGTTTTGCGGGTCAGCGGCCTTCACGGCCAGGGCAGTCGAGACTGTCCGTGGCGGGACTCTAAAGGGCCAACCTTTCGCTAACCTTTCAGTGCACTTTCGTGGCTTTCGGGCTTCACAGCGGCGGTTGCGGCGGTACACTCCGCGCCAAAGAGCGGCGTCGATCCCCCCTGAAACGAGGTAAACAGCCATGCGAGTCCTGCTCGTGGAAGACCACCTGCAACTGGCCGAAAGTATCGCCCAGGCGCTCAAGAGCACCGGCCTGACCGTGGATGTGCTGCACGATGGGGTGGCGGCCGACCTGGCCCTGGGCAGCGAGGAATACGCCGTGGCGATCCTTGATGTCGGCCTGCCGCGCATGGATGGTTTCGAAGTGCTGGCGCGCCTGCGGGCCCGCGGCAAGAACCTGCCGGTGCTGATGCTGACCGCCCGCAGTGACGTCAAGGACCGGGTCCACGGCCTGAACCTGGGGGCCGACGATTACCTGGCCAAGCCCTTCGAGCTGACCGAGCTGGAGGCCCGGGTCAAGGCCCTGTTGCGCCGCAGCGTGCTGGGGGGCGAGCGCCAGCAGCGTTGCGGAGTGCTGGCCTATGACCTGGACACCCGGCGTTTCACCCTGGGCGAGGAGTTGCTGACCCTGACTTCCCGCGAACAGGCGGTGCTCGAAGCCTTGATCGCCCGCCCCGGCCGGGTCATGAGCAAGGAGCAACTGGCCTCCCAGGTGTTCGGCCTGGACGAAGAGGCCAGCCCCGACGCCATCGAGATCTACGTGCACCGCCTGCGCAAGAAGCTCGACGGCCATGCGGTCGCCATCGTCACCTTCCGCGGCCTGGGCTACCTGCTGGAAAGCCGCGATGCATAAGCCCAGCAGCCTGCGCTGGCGCTTGCTGTGGAACCTCGCACTGCTGCTGGTGGTGCTGATGCTGGCCAGCGGCCTGAGCGCCTACTGGAACGGCCGTGAGGCCGCCGATACCGCCTATGACCGGACCTTGCTGGCTTCGGCGCGAACCATCGCCGCCGGCTTGTCCCAGCGCGATGGCAGCCTGAGTGCCAACGTGCCCTATGTGGCCCTGGACACCTTTGCCTACGACAGCGCCGGGCGCATCTACTACCAGGTCAACGACATCCATCAGACACTGATTTCCGGTTATGAGAACCTGCCCGGGCCGCCGCCCGGCACGCCGCGAACCGATGATTACCCGGCCCTGGCGCGCTTCTACGACGCCCGCTACCAGGGCCAGAACGTGCGGGTGGTGAGCCTGCTCAAGGCGGTCAGCGAGCCGAACATGAACGGCATGGCGGAAATCCGCGTGGCGGAGACCGACGAAGCGCGGGTGGCCATGGCCCGCAGCCTGATGGCCGATACCCTGCTGCGCCTGGGCATGCTGGCCATCGGCGCCCTGGTGCTGGTGTGGTTTGCGGTGAGTGCGGCCTTGCGCCCCCTGGAACGCCTGCGCGGGGCGGTGGAAGAGCGCCAGCCGGACGACCTGCGGCCGCTGCCCCTGGTCTCGGTGCAGCGCGAACTGTGGCCGCTGGTACGCGCCTTGAACCATTTCACCGAGCGCCTGCGCGGGCAGTTCGAGCGCCAGGCGCAGTTCATCGCCGAGGCTGCCCATGAGTTGCGCACCCCGTTGGCCGCGCTCAAGGCCCGCCTGGAACTGGGCTTGCGCGCAAGTGAGCCGGATACCTGGCGCGCCACTCTGGAAAGTGCGGCCCAGGGCACCGACCGCCTGACCCACCTGGCCAATCAGTTGCTGTCCCTGGCCCGGGTGGAAAACGGCGCCCGGGCGATCGCCGAGGGCGGGGCGCAGTTGCTCGACCTCAGCCAGCTGGCCCGGGAACTGGGCATGGCCATGGCGCCTCTGGCCCATGCCCGGGGCGTGGCCCTGGCCCTGGAGGCCGACGAACCGGTGTGGCTCAGGGGCGAACCGACCCTGCTCAATGAACTGCTCAGCAACCTGGTGGACAACGCCCTGGCCCATACTCCGCCGGGTGGCAATGTGGTGCTGCGGGTGTCACCGCCCGGGGTGCTGGAGGTGGAGGACGATGGGCCGGGCATTCCCCTGGAAGACCGTGACCGGGTCTTCGAGCGCTTCTACCGGCGCAATCAGCAGGGTGCGGGTTCGGGCCTGGGGCTGGCGATCGTCGGTGAGATCTGTCGCGCGCACCTGGCACAGATCAGCCTGCACGATGGCGAGCCGTCGGGGTTGAAGGTGCGGGTGAGCTTTACAGCCGGCTAGGGGATGCTCAATAGAGCATGGAGCGGGATTCTTCCAGGTCCAGGCACATGGCCTTGTTGTCCGGGTCTATCCCCAGCTTCTTGAAGGCCGGCACGCTGAAGGCGTCGATCCGCGACAGCGGGTGCTCGGTGTCCTTGTGGCAGTACAGGGTCGCCACCTGGACCAGGTCGACGTAGTCGATCCGGCTCGACTGGCGGCTGAAGTCCAGGTATTGCCCGGGGATCTCCACCAGTTGCTCGGGGAACTCCCAGACCCGCAGCAGCTTGTCTCCCAGCAACGGGTGGATGCGCTCGATCACGTGATTGAGGCTGACCGGGTCGGAGAGCAGTTCGTAGTGGTCTTCGGCGTAGGTAAGAATCGGCAGCACGCCAATCTGGTGCACCAGGCCGCCCAGGGCCGCCTGGTCCGGCTTGAGCTGGCTGTAGCTGCGGCACAGCGCATAACTGACCCCGGCCACCTCCAGGCTGCGGCGCCAGACATCGCGCATTTTCTGTTCCACCACTTCGGAGCGGGCGTTGAAGATCTGCTCCATCACCAGGCCGATGGCCAGGTTGCTGCTGTAGTTGACCCCCAGGCGGGTGATTGCCGTGTGCAGGTCGGTGACTTCCTGGGCCGCCCTTAGCAAGGGGCTGTTGACCACCTTGATCAGCCGCGCCGACAGCGCGGTATCGCGGCCTATCACCTTGCTCAGGGTACTGACGCTGATTTCCGGGTCTTCGGCGGCCTGGCGAATCTGCAGGGCCACCTCCGGCAGGGTTGGCAGAACCAGGTCATCGTTGCCGATGGCCTCCAGCAAATCCTGTTGGACCTTTTGCGCCAGCTCAGTCATGTAAGTTCTCTAGGGTGTTGCAAGAAAAGGCAGGCAATCAGCGCTGGATCTCGCGGTCGCGATCCAGCTGGTACGGCAGGTCCAGCAGTTGCAGGGTTGGCCCTTCGAGTGTTTCCAGGTGCAGTTCGCCCCCTTCCACCGCTTCGGCCTGCAACACGGCCAGCAGTTCCACGCCCTGCTGCGCCCGGGCGGCCAGGACCACTTCGCCAATGGCGCTGTTGTGGCTGGGAGCGAACAGCGCAGTGCCTGGAACGGGGAGGGCGTCGCCAGGCAGGGCAAGGCGGTACAGGCGACGCTTGAGCTTACCCAGGTACTGCATGCGGGCGACGATTTCCTGGCCGGTGTAGCAGCCTTTCTTGAAGCTGACGCCGCCAACGGCCTGCAGGTTGAGCATCTGTGGAATGAACAGTTCACGGGTCTCGGGCATGACTTGGCCGAGGCCGGCGCGGACTTGCCCCAGCAGCCACTGGTTCAGCTCGCCCTCGGGCAGTTGCGCGGCCAGTTGCTGGCGCAGGCTGGCGGCGCGCTCGGCCGGCACCCAGAGTTCGGCGCGCTGGCTGGATACGCGCAAGGCGATCAGGCCATCGGCGCGGGCCACGGAGCCGTCTTCCTCGGGCAGCTCAAGGCCCAGACCGCTCAGGGCGACCTGGGCATCGGCCAGGCCGAAACGCGCCCAACTGGCGCTTTCGTCGGCAAGCTTGGCCTTTGAGAACACCGCGTACTTCTTCAGGTCCGCCAGTTGCGGCTCGATCAGCTCGCGGGCCATGGCCAGGAGGCAGCCGTCGCCTTCCAGAAGGATGCGGAAGCTCGATTGCATGCGGCCTTTCTGATTGCAGCGGGCGCCGAGGCTGGACTGGCTGTCACTGAGGTAATTGAGGTTGCAGGTCAACTGACCCTGAAGGAATTTGCTGGCGTCAGGCCCGCGGACAGCGAGCACGCCTTCGTGGGAGAGGGGGCAGAAAAAAGCGGAGTCAGCCATGGTTCATCGCAGGGTAAAAAGTCTGGAGCACATCATAAGGGGGCGCCCCTGAAATGGATAGTTCACAAAGGATGGGTGGCCACCGACCAAAGCCGACTGTTCTCGTCTCCCCCGGGCTGTATACTTGCGCTCTATTTGAGGAGCGCTCCATGGTTGAAGATGTTGAACTGAATCGCCTCTACTGGCACAGCCGCCGCGGCATGCTTGAGCTGGACGTATTGCTGGTGCCGTTCGTCAGGGAGGTGTACCCGCATCTCAATGAGACCGACCGCGAGTGCTATCGCAAGCTGCTGGAGTGCGAGGATCAGGACATGTTTGGCTGGTTCATGGAGCGCAGCGAGTCCGAGGACCCCGAGCTGCAGCGTATGGTCCGCATGATTCTGGACCGTGTCCAACCCAAGTAGGTTGTTCGAATGCCGCTGGCGTGCCTCACGGCAACTGCTGGCGGCCTACCTGCTGGCCCAGGCGTTCGCCCTGGGCGCGTTTTTCCTGCTGGATCTTCCGTCTGTCGCCAGGCTCGTGGGGCTAGGGTTGTGCCTGCTGCATGCCGGCTGGGTGTTGCCGCGGCAGATTCTCTTGAACCATCCACGGGCCTTCACCGGGTTGCGCCATTCGCCCGAAGGCTGGCAGCTGTGGAGTCGATCCGAGGGGTGGCAGGCCGTGCAGTTGCGCCCCGACAGCCTGGCGCTGCCATTGATCGTGGTGCTGCGTTTTCGGCTGCGGGGGGAGCGCTGGGTGCGCTCCCTCTCTGTACCGCGGGACGCGCAGGCCGCCGACCAACATCGGCGCCTGCGGCTGCGGCTCAAGTTCAGCCGGCGTAGGTGGGCGGCACCAGAATAGTGTCCCGGGCCTCGGGCAGCATCTGCGGGTAGTCCAGGGTGTAGTGCAGGCCGCGGCTCTCCTTGCGCTCCATGGCCGAGAGAATCATTAGCTCGGCCACCTGGGCCAGGTTGCGCAGCTCGATCAGGTCACGGCTGACCTTGTAGTTGCTGTAGAACTCGTCGATCTCGTCCAGCAGCAGGCGCACCCGGTGCTGGGCCCGCTGCAGGCGCTTGTTGGTACGCACTATGCCTACGTAGTCCCACATGAACCGCCGCAACTCGTCCCAGTTGTGCGCAATGATCACGTCCTCATCGGAATCGGTGACCTGGCTGGCATCCCAGGCGGGCAGGGCGATGGGGATCGACACCTGGGGCAGTTGCCGAAGGATGTCGGCCGCCGCCGAACGGGCGTAGACGAAGCACTCCAGCAACGAGTTGCTGGCCATCCGGTTGGCGCCGTGCAGGCCGGTGAAGCTGGTTTCGCCAATGGCGTACAGGCCCGGCACGTCGGTGCGGCCCTGTTGGTCCACCATCACCCCGCCGCAGGTGTAGTGCGCGGCCGGCACCACCGGGATCGGCTGCCGGGTGATATCGATGGAAAACTCCAGGCAACGCTCGTAAACGGTGGGGAAGTGGCTCTTGATGAAGGCTTCCGGCTTGTGGCTGATGTCCAGGTACACGCAGTCGATGCCCAGGCGCTTCATTTCATGGTCGATGGCCCGGGCCACGATGTCCCGTGGTGCCAGCTCGGCCCGAGGGTCGAAGCGCGGCATGAAGCGTTCGCCGTTGGGCAGCTTGAGGTGGGCGCCTTCGCCACGCAGGGCTTCGGTAATCAGGAAGCTCTTGGCCAATGGGTGATACAGGCAGGTGGGGTGGAACTGGTTGAATTCCAGGTTGGCCACCCGGCAGCCCGAGCGCCAGGCCATGGCGATACCGTCGCCGCAGGCACTGTCGGGGTTGCTGGTATAGAGGTAGACCTTGGCTGCGCCGCCGGAGGCGAGGATCACGAAGCGTGCGCCGAAGGTGTCGACCTGGCCGGTGCTGCGGTTGAGCACGTAGGCTCCCAGGCAGCGGTCGCCTTCCAGCCCCAGGCGTTTTTCGGTGATCAGGTCGACGGCGACCCGTTGTTCCAGCAATTCGATATTGGGGTGTTGCCGAGCCTGGGCCAGCAGGGTCTTGAAGATGGCCGCACCGGTGGCGTCCGCCGCGTGGATGATCCGCCGGTGGCTGTGGCCGCCCTCGCGGGTCAGGTGGAATTCGAAGCTGTTGTCGTCGCTGCTGGAGTCTTCGTCGCGGGTAAAGGGCACACCCTGGTCGATCAGCCACTGGATGGCCTCGCGGCTGTGTTCAACGGTAAAGCGCACCGCATCCTCGTGGCACAGGCCGCCGCCGGCATTGAGGGTGTCATCGACGTGGGATTCTACGGTGTCGGTATCATCCAGCACGGCCGCGATGCCGCCCTGGGCCCTGAATGTCGAGCCGTTGGCGAGGTCGCCTTTGCTCAAGACGGCAATACGCAGGTGGCTGGGCAGGGTCAGGGCCAGGCTCAAGCCGGCGGCACCGCTGCCAATCACCAGAACATCGTGTTGAAACTGTTGGCTCATTTGAAGGATTCCGCTCAAAGCGACCCGGGAAGGGGTTGGCGCAAGACGCCTGAATCGGCAAGTCAAAGCAGCCACACAGCCCACTAGTATATAGAGGGGGGGATCGGCACAATAGTCGCGCCTTCATGGCATTGTGCGACTTCACCGAGCAAAAGCGTTGCTCTCGGTCAGTCCGATATTCGGAGCATTCCAGCCTCTGGAGCGGCTGATCGAAGACATAGGGCGGTTTTTCTTGCCACCGTTACACAATCTTCGTCTGGCGCAGCTATAAAGATTGGGAACTTTTGCCAAGGCCCCAAACTCAATAGAAGGTTGCCTGAAAGAAGGGACAGCGTCGGTTATATCCAAGGTTTACAGTGTGTCCCTTGTGACAGAATTCGACGACAGGATTATTCGCGCAGCCGGCCTCGCCCGTGCTGCGTTTTTCGTGCGTGCCGGATCAGAGCCCGCAGGAAACTTGCTTGGAGGGGGAGAACTTTTGCGAAAAGCCCGAGTCTATGTTTGCAAGCCTGATCGTTTAGTGATGCAAGCCTCCTCCGAGCTTATCGAGGAGTGTTCATGCTAACCCAGGAAGAGGATCAGCAGCTGGTCGAGCGCGTTCAGCGTGGCGACAAGCGAGCGTTCGATCTGCTCGTGCTGAAGTACCAGCACAAAATTCTCGGGTTGATCGTGCGTTTCGTGCACGACACCCATGAAGCCCAGGATGTTGCACAAGAAGCTTTTATCAAGGCTTACCGTGCGCTAGGTAATTTTCGGGGTGACAGCGCGTTTTACACGTGGCTGTACCGTATCG
The DNA here is from genome assembly GCF_058796855.1 of Pseudomonas sp. GW823-FHT03E05. NCBI lineage: Bacteria > Pseudomonadati > Pseudomonadota > Gammaproteobacteria > Pseudomonadales > Pseudomonadaceae > Pseudomonas > Pseudomonas sp. GW823-FHT03E05. The sequence continues at coordinate 345,095 of NZ_JBXAJB010000002.1, read as the reverse complement.
CCATCAACACGGCGAAAAACTATCTGGTTTCACGCGGCCGCAGGCCGCCGGATAGCGATGTAAGTTCTGAGGATGCGGAGTTCTATGACGGCGATCATGGCCTGAAGGATCTCGAATCGCCGGAGCGTGCGTTGCTGCGGGATGAGATCGAGGGCACCGTCCATCGAACCATCCAGCAACTGCCTGAAGATTTGCGTACGGCCTTAACTTTACGTGAATTCGATGGTCTGAGTTACGAGGACATTGCCAGCGTCATGCAGTGTCCGGTGGGTACCGTGCGCTCCCGGATTTTCCGCGCTCGGGAAGCCATCGATAAAGCCCTGCAGCCGTTGTTGCAGGAAACCTGAGACAGCGGCGACAGCCAAGAGAGGAACCGCCATGAGTCGTGAAGCCCTGCAGGAATCGCTGTCCGCGGTGATGGATAACGAAGCGGACGAACTGGAATTGCGTCGGGTATTGAATGCCGTCGACGAAGTGGAAACCCGTGAGACCTGGGCCCGTTATCAAATCGCCCGGGCAGCCATGCACAAGGAGTTGCTGCTTCCGCGTCTGGACATCGCCGCTGCCGTTTCTGCAGCTCTGGCTGATGAGGCCGTGCCGGCCAAAGCCTCCCGCGGACCTTGGCGCAGCCTGGGCCGTCTGGCAGTAGCTGCCTCGGTGACCGTGGCCGTGCTGGCCGGTGTTCGCCTGTACAACCAGGACGAGATCGCAGGTGTCGAACTGGCACAGCAAACCGGCCAGCCCACCCTGGCGACTCCACAAGTCAAAGGGCCGGCAGTACTGGCCGGCTACAATGAAAGCTCGGAAGCTACTGGTCCCATGGCCAATGGCGTACTGCAAGGGCAGCCAGGCTGGCACGATCAGCGTCTGCCAAGCTACTTGCGCCAGCACGCCCAGCAAGCTGCACTCAAAGGCACTGAAAGCGCTCTGCCTTACGCCCGTGCGGCAAGCCTGGAAAACCGCTAAGGAGGATCATGCGCGCCATACCTCTATTAACGCTTCTGCTCAGTGGCTGGTTTGCGGTTCCAGCCCATGCCGACGAAGCCCAGGACTGGTTGCAGCGTCTTGGGCAAGCGGAACAGCGGCAAAGCTTTCAGGGCACTTTCGTTTACGAGCGCAACGGTAGTTTTTCTACCCATAACATCTGGCATCGTGTCCAGGATGGAAAGGTCCGTGAGCGGTTGATCCAGCTCGATGGGTCCGCTCAAGAGGTGGTGCGTGTCGATGGTCGTACCCAGTGCGTCAGTGGCGAGTTGGTGGCAGGGCTCGGGGATTCCCCGGACGGTGCTGCCCGAGCCCTGGACCCGCAAAAACTCAAGAATTGGTACAACCTTGCTGTCATCGGCAAGTCGCGCGTGGCCGGTCGCCAGGCGGTGATCGTCTCGGTCACGCCCAAGGACCAGCATCGCTATGGTTTCGAGCTGCACCTAGATCGTGAGACCGGGCTGCCGCTCAAGTCCCTGTTGCTCAACGACAAGGGGCAGTTGCTGGAGCGCTTCCAGTTCACTCGCCTGGATACTGCGGATGTGCCTGACGACGTCGAGTTGCGTCCCAGCGCTGGCTGCAAGCCGGTGTCTCTGGACAGCGACAAGGCCTCGGCGGTCAAGACTGTGCAAACCTGGCATTCCGACTGGCTCCCTCCGGGCTTCGAATTGACCAGCAGCAGTGCCCGCAAGGATCCGGAAACCAAATCCATGGTCAACAGCCTGCTGTATGACGATGGTCTGGCGCGCTTTTCGGTGTTTCTCGAGCCACTCAACGGCGCGTCGGTCACCGATACCCGCACTCAGCTCGGACCTACGGTGGCTGTATCACGCCGCCTGACTACCCCCGATGGCGAGATGATGGTCACGGTGGTCGGGGAGATCCCCATTGGTACTGCTGAACGTATTGCGCTGTCGATGCGTTCCGATACCACTGCCAAGCAATGAGCCTTTGTTGGTTGTGTAAGAGGTCAGTGATGCCCGCTCCACAATTGAGAAGATGAAATGTTTGGTCAGCAATTTCATTTGCAAAATTCCCAGAGTTTTTCTATAGGTCAGAACCCCCTCGGTTCTGACCTTATTTGTCGTTCCTGGAACAAAGATGCCGCCCCTGCAGTTTCGGTATTTGCTGTTCCATATCGCTTAACCACGCTCGTCGTAACGGGAGCCGTATGTCGATACCACGCTTGAAGTCCTACTTCACCATTCTTGCCACCGTGCTGGTGCTTGGGCAGGCCGTTTCTGCCCAGGCGGCCGAGCTGCCTGATTTCACCCAACTGGTCGAGCAGGCCTCGCCTGCGGTGGTGAACATCAGTACCACGCAGAAACTGCCGGACCGCCGGGTTTCCAATTCGGCGCAGATGCCCGACCTCGAAGGCCTGCCGCCAATGCTGCGCGAGTTCTTCGAACGGGGCATGCCCCAGCCACGCTCTCCGCGCGGGGATCGTCAGCGCGAAGCGCAGTCGCTGGGTTCCGGGTTCATCATCTCCGCGGACGGTTACATCCTCACCAACAACCACGTGATCGCCGATGCGGACGAAATTCTTGTGCGTCTGGCCGATCGCAGTGAGCTGAAAGCCAAGCTGATCGGTACCGACCCACGCTCCGACGTAGCACTGCTGAAAATCGATGGCAAAGACCTGCCGGTGCTGAAACTGGGTAAATCCCAGGACCTCAAGGCCGGCCAGTGGGTGGTGGCCATCGGCTCGCCGTTCGGCTTCGACCATACCGTGACCCAGGGTATCGTCAGTGCCATCGGTCGCAGCCTGCCGAACGAAAACTACGTGCCGTTCATCCAGACCGACGTGCCTATCAACCCGGGCAACTCCGGTGGCCCGCTGTTCAACCTGGCCGGTGAAGTGGTGGGGATCAACTCGCAGATCTACACCCGCTCCGGTGGTTTCATGGGCGTGTCTTTCGCCATCCCGATCGATGTGGCGATGGACGTTTCCAACCAGCTGAAAACCGGTGGCAAAGTCAGCCGTGGCTGGCTTGGCGTGGTAATCCAGGAGGTCAACAAGGACCTGGCTGAATCCTTCGGCCTGGAGAAACCGGCCGGCGCGCTGGTGGCACAGATCCAGGATGATGGCCCGGCGGCCAAGGGCGGCCTGCAAGTGGGTGACGTGATCCTCAGCCTCAATGGCCAGCCCATCGTCATGTCGGCCGACCTGCCGCACCTGGTAGGCGCGCTGAAGGCCGGGGCCAAGGCCAACCTGGAAGTGATCCGCGACGGCAAGCGCAAGAATGTCGAGCTGACCGTCGGCGCTATTCCTGAAGAAGACAAAGACCTGAGCATGCTGCCCAAGTCGGGTGTCGAGCGCAGCAGCAACCGTCTGGGTGTAGCGGTGGTCGAGCTCAACGATGAGCAGAAGAAAGCCTTCGACCTCAAGGGCGGGGTAGTCATCAAGGAAGTCCAGGACGGTCCTGCGGCGCTGATCGGCTTGCAGCCGGGCGACGTGATCACTCACCTGAACAATCAGGCGATCACTTCGGCGAAGGAGTTCACTGAAATCGCCAAGGCATTGCCGAAGAACCGCTCGGTGTCCATGCGGGTACTGCGTCAGGGGCGAGCCAGCTTCATCACCTTCAAGCTGGCCGAGTAATTCGCCAGCCTCTGAGGTTGCCCAATAAAAAGCCCGCCTCGTAAGAGGCGGGCTTTTTTGTGGCTTGCGTCAATGTCAGCGCATCATGTCCTTGACCATCTGTTCCTGGTCCATCATCTCGCGCTGGCGAGCGTCGATCCTCGACGACAGGGGGAAGTTGCTGCCGGCCCGGCGCTTGGCGAAGTCCAGCTGCTGGATGGCCTGGCGATAGTCGCCCACCAGGGCGAAGTACTCGGCTCGGGCCTGGTGCAGGCCGATGATATTGCCCGACAGGCCGCGGGTTTCCGCCACCAGGTACCAGACATCCGGGTCGTCCGGGCGGCTTTTCAGCAGGCCTTCCAGGGCCTTTTCGGCATCGGCCGGGCGGTTCTGCTTGAGCAGCAGGTCCACGCGGATCTGGTTCAAGGGGTAATTGCCCGGGTACAGGTTGAGCATCCTTTCGACCCGAGTCTGCGCGTCCGGCAGGCGGCTGTTGGCCATGTCCAGTTCGATCTGAGCCAGGTTGTAGGTCACGTCGTTGGGCGACTTGGCCAGCAGCGGCTTGAGGTTTTCCCGTGCTTCGTTCCACTGGCTGCCCTTGATCTGGGCGATGGCCAGGCCGTAGCGAGCGATGTCGTTCTTCGGGTTCTCATCGAGCTGCGCGCGAAAGCGCTTGGCGGCCAGCCCTGGCGATTCCTCATAGGTCAGTTGCACCCGGGCGCGGATCAACTGGTAGCGAAGGCTGTCTTCGGTGCCGCCTTGCCGGGCCTGTTCCGCACGGTTGCGGGTGTCGGCGATCCGCGATTCGGTCACCGGGTGAGTCAGGAGAAATTCCGGCGGCTTGGCATCGAAGCGGTACTGGCGCATCAGGCGTTCGAACATGGTGGGCATCGAGCGCGGGTCGTAGCCGGCCTTTTCCAGGTTGAGGATGCCGATGCGGTCGGCTTCCTGCTCGTTCTGCCGGGAGAAGCGCCGCTGTTCCTGGATGGCTGCGGCCTGGGTGCCGGCGATGGTGGCGATCCCCGCGTCCCCGGCGCCAGCGGCGGCAATCACGATCCCGGCCAGCAGGGCGGCCATCATCGGCACCTGCATGCGCTGCTGGGCTTCGACCCCACGGGCGAAGTGGCGCTGGGAAAGGTGCGCCAGTTCGTGTGCCAGCACCGAGGCGTACTCGCCTTCGGTCTGGGCATTGAGGAACAGCCCGCCATTGACCCCGATGATTCCCCCGGGAGCGGCGAAGGCGTTGAGCTGCGGGCTGTTGATCAGGATGAACTCCAGGCGCCGGTCGTTGACCTGGCTGGTTTCCACCAGTTTGTAGACGCTGGTTTCGACATAGTCCTTGAGTTGCGGGTCGTTGAGCTGCGAAACCTGGCTGCGCAGCAACGCCAGCCAGGCACGGCCCAGTTGGTATTCCTGTTGCGGAGAGACAATGGCTGAACTGGCATCACCAAGTGACGGCAGGTCGTCGGCGAAGCCCGGTGAGGCGAGCAGGCAAGCGAGCGTCAGCAGGGTAGGGCGCAATACATTCATGCACAAAGCCTTAATCGACAAAGGCTCTACTGTAGCTGGACACCTGGCCGGGGACCAGACAAAGCCAGTGAAAACTCTGAGGATAAAAAGTGCTTTTGGGTAAATTCCGGCGTCTACCTGATCGTGGCTTCGGCAGCGCGCGGCAGTGCTCTGGTGTCGGCCTTCTTTATTGCCGGCGGGCCTGGCTTGCAGGGTATTCTAGACGCCTTGAATTGATGATCGGAGTAACCCAATGACCGATGTTGTCGCCCATGATGCCGAGCTGGACGCCAGCGGCCTGAACTGCCCGCTGCCGCTGCTCAAGGCCAAGATGGAACTCAATCGCCTGGCCAGTGGCGCGGTACTCAAGGTCATTGCCACCGATGCCGGCTCCCAGCGTGACTTCCGCACTTTCGCCCGCCTGGCCGGTCATACCCTGCTGCGTGAAGAGGATGAGGCCGGGGTGTATCGCTACTGGTTGAAAAAGGCCTGAGCGCAGTCTGCCCTTGAGGGCCTTCATCTAAGGAACATCGATGTTCAAAGTGCTACGTGACTGGATTCAGCGCTACTTCTCGGATGAAGAGGCGGTGGTGCTGGCCGTTCTGCTGTTTCTGGCCTTCACTGCCGTCCTGACCCTGGGCGGCATGCTCGCGCCGGTGCTGGCGGGGATGGTCCTGGCCTACCTGATGCAGGGGCTGGTGGTGAGCCTGGAGCGGCTGCGCCTGCCTGGCGGGGCGGCCGTGGGGCTGGTGTTCGCGCTGTTCATGGGGCTGCTGCTGGTGTTCATCCTGGTGGTGGTGCCGTTGCTCTGGCATCAGTTGATCACCCTGTTCAACGAGCTGCCGGGCATGCTCGCCAAGTGGCAGTCGCTGTTGCTGCTGTTGCCCGAGCGCTACCCGCATCTTGTGTCCGACGAGCAGGTGCTGCAGGCCATCGAAGTGGCCAGGGGCGAGATCGGCAAGTTCGGCCAGTGGGCGCTGACCTTCTCCCTGTCCAGCCTGCCCTTGCTGGTGAACATCATGATCTACCTGGTACTGGTGCCGATCCTGGTGTTCTTCTTCCTCAAGGATCGGGCGATGATCAGCCGCTGGGTGATCAGCTATCTGCCCCGCGAACGTACGCTGATTACTCGCGTGGCCCATGAAATGAACCGGCAGATCGCCAACTACATTCGCGGCAAGGTCATCGAGATCGTCATCTGTGGCGGGGTGACCTACATCGCCTTCGTCGCCCTGGGCCTGAACTATGCGGCCCTGTTGGCTCTGCTGGTGGGGGTCTCGGTGGTGGTGCCCTATGTCGGCGCCGTGGTGGTAACGGTACCGGTGGCGCTGATTGCGCTGTTCCAGTGGGGCTGGAGCGATCAGTTCATCTACCTGATGGCGGTCTACGGGATCATCCAGACCCTGGATGGCAACGTGCTGGTGCCACTGCTGTTCTCCGGCGCGGTGAACCTGCACCCGGTGGCGATCATCTGTGCGGTGCTGCTGTTTGGCGGGCTGTGGGGGTTCTGGGGGATATTCTTTGCGATTCCCCTGGCGACCCTGTTCAAGGCAGTGCTGGATGCCTGGCCCAGGAAGGACCCGGTGGTGGCACCTCTACTCTAGATAAACGGGGCGGCTGATACAGCCGCCCCGGTCATTTCAGGCCTTGTTCAGGGCCTGGGCCGCGGCCAGTACGGCGTCGACGTGCCCGGGTACCTTCACCCCGCGCCATTCCTGGCGCAACACACCGTCCTTGTCGATCAGGAAGGTGCTGCGGTCCACGCCCAGGTATTCCTTGCCGTAGAGCTTCTTCAGCTTGATCACGTCAAACAGCTGGCAGACGGCTTCGTCCTTGTCGCTGATCAGCTCGAAGGGGAATTCCTGCTTGCACTTGAAGTTCTCGTGGGACTTCAGGCTGTCGCGGGAAACGCCGAAGACTTCGGTGTTGGCAGCCTGGAAGGCGGCGTATTGATCGCGAAAGCCCTGGCCTTCGGTGGTGCAGCCCGGGGTGCTGTCCTTGGGATAGAAGTAGATCACCACTTGCTTGCCCTTGAGGTCGGACAGGCTGACGGTCTGCCCGCTGGTGGCGGGGGCCTGGAAATCGGCAATAGGTTGATCGATAGCAACGGCCATGGGGCTTCCTTACATAGGGTTCTGTGGGCGCCAGGGTTCGATCAGCGCGTCGAGGTTCATGGCATCGGCAAAGTCCAGGAACTGGTCGCGCAGCCAACTGATCTGAGTGCCGGCGGGCAGGGTCACGGTAAAGGTGGCATTGAGCATGGTGCCGCCGGTCTGTGGAGCCTGGTAGGTATCGCAGGTGAGGTTTTCCAGCTCGACCTGATGGTCGATGAAGAACTGGCACAGCTCATTGACGATGTCCGAGCGGTACGCGGCGCTGACGTAGGCCACGTAAGGCAGGGCCTGGGGGCGGCTTTCCAGGGCGGCGCTGCGCACCACGTTGACCGTGAAGGCATGCTTCTTGGCCAGGAACGGCAGGCTGCTTTCCAGGCGCGCCAGGGCGTCCCAGCTGCCGGAAATCTCCAGAACCAGCGCGCTGCACTCGCCATGCCGGGTCAGGCGCGACGTCACCACGGCGCAGCGGTTTTCATGGCTGGCGCGGCACAGGACGTTGGTCAGCTCCATGGGGTTGGCGCCGAGGGCACTGATGACAAGGAATTGTTCGCGAACTGTGGGGGTGGACATGCAGCATTCCTAAAGCGATGAGCGGTCGGTACTTTTTGACAAGCCAGTACCGGGCAAGCGTCGCCGGCGGAACTTCAAGGCCTCGGACCACAAGCCGGCGACTGGCCCCGAAACGCTCGGAACACAGGCTGGCAACGCGGGAATGGGGCTTTGCAGATCCAACAGGCAGGCGATAACCCGGTCTACACGCTTATCAGTAGCGATCAAAGCCTGAAGGGTAGCGAAAACCATCGCTCAGGGGAATGCTCATGGCGCGGGACTTCGCTTGTGCAAGGAACTTGGCGCCAGTACCATTACCGCTCTCTTTTTCCGGCAGGAGCGGTTGCATGATTGCGGGCAGTATGGTGGCACTGGTCACACCCATGGATGCACAGGGAAATCTCGACTGGGACAGCCTGAGCAAACTGGTGGACTTCCACCTGCAAGAGGGCACCAACGCCATCGTGGCGGTCGGCACCACAGGTGAGTCGGCCACCCTGGATGTGAACGAGCACATCGAAGTGATTCGTCGGGTGGTCACCCAGGTTGCAGGGCGCATTCCGGTGATCGCCGGTACCGGCGCCAACTCGACGCGCGAAGCGATCGAGCTGACCACCAATGCGAAGATCGCCGGCGCCGATGCGTGCCTGCTGGTGACCCCGTACTACAACAAGCCGACCCAGGAAGGCCTGTACCAGCATTTCCGCGCCATTGCCGAGGCCGTGGACATCCCGCAGATCCTCTACAACGTTCCGGGCCGCACCGCATGCGACATGCAGGCCGAGACCGTGATCCGCCTGTCCTCCGTGAAGAACATCATCGGCATCAAGGAAGCCACCGGCGACCTGCAGCGCGCCAAGGCCATCCTGGCCGGCGTGCCCGGCGATTTCCTGGTGTACTCCGGCGATGACGCCACCGCAGTCGAGCTGATCCTGCTGGGCGGCAAGGGCAATATCTCGGTGACCGCCAACGTCGCGCCACGGGCCATGAGCCAGATGTGCGCCGCGGCCATGGCCGGCGATGCTGCCAAGGCCCGGGAGATCCACGAGACCCTGATGCCGCTGAACAAGACTCTGTTCATCGAATCCAACCCTATTCCCGTGAAATGGGCCCTGCACGAAATGGGCTTGATGCCGGACGGTATCCGTCTGCCGCTCACCTGGCTCAGTGCCGCCTGTCACGAACCGCTGCGGCAGGCCATGCGCCAGTCCGGCGTCTTGGTTTAATTGAGGAAGTACAACGCATGAAGCGAATGGCCGGACTTTCCGCACTTGCCTTGATTATCTCCAGCACCAGTGGCTGCGGTTGGATCTGGGGCCCGGAAGGCTACTTCCGTGACCGGGGTAGCGATTACCTGCAAGCGCAACAAACAGCACCGATGCAATTGCCGCCGGATGTACAGACCGCCAAGCGTCTGGACCCTCTGCTGCCGATTCCGCGCAACGTGGCCGACGACAACGTCAAGGGCGAGTACGAAGTGCCTCGTCCACAGCCGCTGTCGGCCATTGCCGATGCCAGCGACTACACCCTGCAAAAGAGCGGTGATTCGCGTTGGGTCATGGCCCAGCATCCACCGGCCGAAGTCTGGCCAGTGGCGGTGCAGTTCTTCCAGGACAACGGTTTCCGCCTGGATCAGCAGCGCCCGCAAACCGGTGAGTTCACCACCGGCTGGCAGCGTTCCGACGAGCTTTCCGCTGCCGTGGCCAAGCGCCTGAGCAGTGCCGGCGTCGCCGCCGACAGCGAAACCCGTGTGCGGGTACGCATCGAGCCAGGCGTGCAGCGCAACACCAGTGAAGTCTACGTGGTCAGTGCCGAGCGTCCCGCCGGCAGCACTGCCGACGTGGAGTTCACCAACCGTTCGGTCAACACCGGCCTGGACGCAGCGCTGGTGGACGACATGCTGGCAAGCATGAGCCGCACCTCCGAGAAGGGCGGTTCGGTGTCTCTGCTGGCGGCCCGCGATTTCGATACCCCGAGCCGAGTCAGCCTCAGCGAGGATGGCAGCGGCAACCCGGTGCTGAACCTGGGCGCCGACCTCGATCGCGCCTGGTCCAGCGTTGGCCGTGCCCTGGAACAGGGCGAATGGCGGGTTGAGGACATCAACCGCAGCCTGGGCCTGTACTACATCAACCTGGCGGAAAAAGCCGAGAAGAAAGACGACGAGCCGGGCTTCTTCGGCAAGTTGTTCGGCAGCAAGCCGGCCAAGGAAGAGATCGAAGCCCGTGCCGAGCGCTATCAGGTTCGCCTGAGCAAGGTAGGCGAGAACGTCCAGGTCACCGTCGAGAAGAACATCAACACCGTGGCGCCGGCCGATGTGGCACGCAAAGTGTTGGGCGTGATTCAGGACAACCTGGGCTGATCCGATGCGTTTTGCCGTTCTCGGCAGTGGTAGCCAAGGGAATGGCACGCTGATCGTCAGTGCCGACACCTGCGTTCTGGTGGATTGTGGTTTCTCCCTGCGGGAAACCGAGCGGCGCCTGCTGCGTCTGGGAGTCGATCCCGCGCAGTTGAGCGCCATCCTGGTAACCCACGAACATGCCGACCACGTGCATGGCGTGGGTTTGCTGTCTCGGCGCTACAATCTACCGGTCTACCTCAGCCAGGGCACCTTGCGCGGGATGCGCAAACCGGTGGAGGTCGCGGGTTTTGTCCGCGGTGGCGAGTCGCTGCAGATCGGCGCCTTGCGCATCGACGTGATTGCCGTGGCCCACGACGCCCAGGAACCTACGCAATTTGTCTTCAGTGATGGCCAGCGGCGCTTCGGCCTGCTGACCGATCTCGGCTCCTACTGCGCCGGGGTGCTGGACGGCTACCGTGGCCTGGATGCCTTGATGATCGAGGCCAACCATTGCCGGGATCGGCTGGCACGGGGTTATTACCCGTACTTTCTCAAGCAGCGGGTTGGCGGCGACCTGGGACATTTGAACAACCATCAGGCCGCAAGCCTGGTGGCCGAATTGGGATGGCAGGACCTGCAGCACCTGGTCCTGGCTCATCTGAGCAGCAAGAACAACCTGCCGCAGCTGGCCCGGCAATGTTTTGTCGACACCCTCGGGTGCGACCCGGACTGGCTGCAACTGGCCGATCAAGATTCAGGGCTCGACTGGCGCCACATCGCCTAGCCCACCTACTTAGCAAGCGGAGCCCATCATGGAAAAACGTGAAGAACTCTACCGCGGCAAAGCCAAATCGGTTTACAAGACCGACGACGCCGACCGCTTGATCCTGCTGTTTCGCAACGACACCTCGGCGTTCGACGGCAAGCGCATCGAGCAGCTGGACCGCAAGGGGATGGTGAACAACAAGTTCAACGCCTTCATCATGCAGAAACTCGAAGCCGCCGGCGTGCCGACCCAGTTCGACAAGCTGCTGGGCGACAACGAATGCCTGGTGAAGAAGCTCGACATGATTCCGGTGGAGTGCGTGGTGCGCAACTACGCCGCCGGCAGCCTGGTCAAGCGCCTGGGCGTGGAAGAGGGCATGAAGCTCAACCCCTACACCTTCGAGCTGTTCCTGAAGGACGACGCCAAGGGCGACCCGTTCATCAACGAATCCCACGTGGTGGCATTCGGCTGGGGTACTGCCGAGCAACTGGCGCGCATGAAAGAGCTGTCGCTCAAGGTCAACGAAGTGCTGAGCAAGCTGTTCGATGACGCCGGCCTGCTGCTGGTGGACTTCAAGCTGGAGTTCGGCGTGTTCAGCGACGGCTCCATCGTCCTGGGCGACGAGTTCAGCCCGGACGGTTGCCGTCTGTGGGACAAGGACACCAAGAAGAAGATGGACAAGGACCGCTTCCGCCAGGGCCTGGGCGATGTGATCGAAGCCTACGAAGAAGTGGCCCAGCGCCTCGGCGTACCGCTGTAATCGACGCAAGCATCTGATAGCACGGAAAAAATTTGCTCGGGGGGCTTCGCTTCGAGCAAAGGTGCTGTTATGATGCGCGCCGTTGGAGAGATGCCAGAGTGGCCGAATGGGACGGATTCGAAATCCGTTGTACCTTCACCGGTACCTAGGGTTCGAATCCCTATCTCTCCGCCATACAAATGAAAGCCCCGGAAATCATCGATTTCCGGGGCTTTTTTGTTGCTCGCAATCGGCCGCCCCGGGCCGTGCGCCCCCTCGTTTTCCAGCAACGCCTTCTGCCGAACTGTTAGCGCCGGCGGAATCAGTGCGTCCTGCGCCCGGTCGATTCGGCGGTGCTTGGCCAAATATCAATAGTCCACAATACTTGATGCTGTTATCGGCTATTGGATTGATATTCCAGGAAGTTGTTATTAGCGAATAACTTTAGTTTGTCTGTTGTTTAAGTTGGTTTCCCATTCCGAGAAATTTCCTGTTTCTCTGCGGGAGCATTCCCGGAAATCATGCTGTAGTGATCTTGATCCAAATAAATCGACTCTTCTATATGCTTGGTCGCTGCTGGCAGACCCGATCCGAACTTGTAGTTCAAGCCGGCCGGGATGCCGGGAACAAGCAGCATTAATTAACTTTTATAAGGTCAGGCAAATCCGTTCTTCCAAGCTGGCGGCAGTATTATTGTCGGTTGCTTTCGGAGAGAAGTGTTTTGTTGTTGCTTCCTTATAATCATTTGGAAAAGGAAATCAGATGAAACGCAAGACTCTCTTGTCCATGGCAACTTCCGGGTTGATGCTGGCAGCATTGATTCCATCCTTTGCCCAGGCTACCGATGGCGTGGTGAAGTTCAGTGGCAGCATCTCTGACACCACCTGCGATATCAACGGCAAGGCCCCGGGCGAAGGTAACGAGACTAACGTTGAACTCGGTACTATCAACCCGTCTGTATTTAGCGAGATCGGCAAGACCTCTACGCTGAAACCGTTCGTACTACAGCTTTCGGGTGCCAGCTGTACTGCTGGTAAGAGCGTTTCCATCGAGTTCGATCAACTCGGCAACGTCGACCCTGCCTCCGGCAACCTCAAGCTGATCGGTAGCAAGCCTGCAAGGGGCGTGCAGATCCAGATCTACAACGACCACGGCAGTACTCCGGCGAAGATCGTCCTGGGTCAGGCGGAAGCCGCACCCCAGGTCGCTACGATCTCCACTGAAAAGACTGCAACCCTGAAGTACCAGGCCGCTTACGTATCTACTGAAGCCTCCGTCGGTGCAGGTTCGGGCGTGTCCTACATCCGCTACACCCTTGCGTACCAATAACAGCAGTTAGTTATTAAGGGGCAGGTCATGACGCCGACTGCGCGTTTTGTTCATTCTCTCGTTATCGGTGTCATGTTCCTGGGGATACTGTCGGGGGTCGCGCATGCCGGGATAGTACTGGAAGGTACGCGCCTGGTTTATCCAGCAGAGGCTCGTGAAGTTACATTGAAGTTGAGTAACACCGGCTCTGTGGCCTTATTGGCGCAAAGTTGGATCGACGAAGGCGATGCCAACAAGTCTCCTGAGGAAATCAAGGTTCCCTTTCTTCTGGCCCCAGCAGTCAGTCGGGTGGAAGCGGGAGGCTCGGCAATATTGCGTGTGTCTTATTCAAAAGAACCCTTGGCAAAAGATCGCGAATCGTTGTTCTGGCTGAATGTACTGGAAACGCCACCACGGCGAAAACAGGACGAGAACGTGTTGCAGTTTGCATTCAGGACTCGGATCAAGATTTTCTTCCGTCCTGACAACTTGATTGGCAATGCGGGCATGGCTGGCGAAAAGCTCAAGTGGGAATTAAGTCGAGCAAGCGCTTCGCAAGTTCCGGTTATAAAAGTGTTCAACCCAACACCTTATTACGTGTCCTTCGGACGCATGGAAGTTGCTGTGTCAGGCCGTCGAATCGATTTGAAGCCAGGCATGGTCGCACCCTTCGGATATGAGTCTTTCCCCTGGCCAGCGAGCGCTCCGTCACAGCCGACCAAGGCATCAATCGAATATGAGGTGATCGATGATTTCGGCGGCCGAGGCCTGCTGAAAAAGTCGCTTCTTTGACGGGGTTCCTCATCACTTCTGCGGACTTTTCAGTGGCTTGGTTTTCTTGAGGGGCAGGGATCTCGTTATGTCGCGTATTCCGTGCCATCGGCATTTGCGTGCGAGCTGTTCTGGGCCTTCATCCGGCCGCAGACGGGTTCCGGCGACGCAGTCACTGTGTCTGGCGGCGGTGCTGATGAGCAATTCCATGGTGCTGGTGGCCGACCAGGACGGCATCGCGCCGGCGACGGCAGAGGCTGCGGATACGGGCTCCAGCCAGGATGTGTTGTTCGACAGCCAGATGCTATTTCAAGGTAAGGGCACTCCCATCGATACCTCGCGCTTTCAACAATTGGGCTATGTCGCGCCCGGCACATACTTGCTTGATGTGCTGGTGAGCAGTCAGTGGCGGGCGTTGCAGGAAATCCAGTTCCGCGCCAGCGATGACCCCCAGGGCAGCCAGCCGTGCTACGACCGTTCGTTGTTGCAGCAGTTGGGAATCGACTTGAAAAAGACCGATGCGAGCCTGGGCACCCATTCCTCTCACCCTCTCATGGGCGATGGGCTGTTTTGCGGCGACCTGGGCAGCTACATCCCTGGCGCGACCACCCGCGTCAAAATTGCGGAACAGAAGATCGAGTTGTCGGTGCCGCAGCTTTTCCTGCAGCAGAACCTGTCGAAAACCTATGTCGATCCGGCGAGCTGGGATTACGGGGTGTCCGCGGCCACGCTCAACTACAACACCAGCCTGTTCAGTTCCCAGAGCAATGGGCGAAGCCAGACCGATGGCTATGCCGGGCTCAACCTGGGGCTCAACCTGGGTGACTGGCGTCTGCGTCACAGCGGCACCGCCACCTGGTCGCCGGAGGTGGGCGGCCATTATCAGCGCGGTTACATCTATGCCCAGACCGACCTGCCGGCCTGGCACTCGCAGTTGCTGGTGGGAGAGAGCGTGACCGAAGCCGATCTGTTCGACTCGGTATCGTTTCGCGGTGTCCGGCTGGCCAGCGATCCGCGCATGCTGCCCGAGAGCCAGCGCTACTACGCACCGCAGATCCGCGGCACGGCCAGCACCAATGCCAAGGTCTCGGTCTATCAGCGCGGCTACATGATCTATGAAACCTCCGTTGCACCGGGGCCGTTCGAGATTTCCGATCTGCAAGCGGCAAGCTTTGGTGGGGATCTGGACGTGACGGTCACCGAGGCCAACGGCCAGACCAGCCGCTTTACCGTACCTTTTGCCACCACCGTGCAAACCCTGCGCCCCGGCACCTCACGCTACAGCCTGACGGCGGGCAAGGTGGCGAACCCCGGGCTCGGTGGCAGCGAGCAATATGTGGCCCAGGGCACCCTGCACTACGGCCTGGATAACCAATTGACCGGCTATGCCGGCACGGCACTCACCGGCAGCTACATGTCGGCGCTGATCGGCAGCGCACTGAATACTTCCCTCGGGGCTTTTGGCCTGGACCTGACCCAGGCCCGAACCGAGCTGCCCCGGGGCGGCAGCATGCAGGGCCAAAGCGTGCGCCTGTCCTACAGCAAGAACCTGCCCAACAGCGGGACCAACTTCTCATTGCTGGCCTACCGCTATTCCACCAGCGGTTACCTGGGCCTGCATGACGCCATCAGCCTGCAGGACCACGTCAACCAGGGCGAGAGCGTCGACTCGTTCGCCCGGGTCCGTGACCGCCTGGATATCAACATCAACCAGCAACTGGGCGACGGCGCAGGGCAGCTCTATGCCACGGGCTCCAGCCTCCAGTACTGGAATCGCCAGGGCCAGACCCTGAACTTCGCCATGGGCTACAGCAACCAGTGGCGCGGTAACAGCTACTCCTTCATGGCTCAGCGCATGCGTGCTTCCAGCAGTGGTTCGCGGGCAGGCGCGGGGGCGGACAACACGTTTTTCAGCTTCAGCCTGTCGATTCCCCTGGGGCGGGAAGGGCGCCGGGGTACCACGATCAACAGCTACGCCAGCCACGACAAGCGTTCTGGCGCGCACTACACCAGCGGCATTTCCGGCGTACTGGACAAGGATGGCGACGCCACCTATGCGTTGTCCGCCGCCCATGACCAGCGCCAGGGCGAAACCTCGACCAACGCCAGCCTCAACTATTTCCTGCCCGAGGTTTCCCTGAGTTCGAGCTTTTCCCAGGGCCGCGACTATCGCCAGCAGTCTCTGGGGGCTTCCGGGGGCATGGTGCTGCATTCGGGTGGCTTGACCTTCGCCCAGACCCTGAGTGAAACCACGGGCCTGGTGCATGCTCCCGATGCCAAGGGCGCCCGGGTCGGCTATGCCGATACGCGGGTGGATGGAAGCGGCTATGCCGTGGTCTCCAGCCTGAGCCCCTATCAATTGAACACCGTGGACATCGACCCCACTGGCGTTGCCGACGACGTCGAGCTGCTGCTCAGCTCGCGCCATGTGGCGCCGGTGGCGGGGGCGGTGGTGATGCTTTCGTACCCGACCCGCAGGGCGCGTGCGGTGCTGATCGACAGCCAGCAGCCCGATGGCCGGCAGTTGCCGTTTGCTGCCGTGGCCGTCGATGCCCAGGACGGTGCCGAGCTGGGGGCGGTGGGCCAGGGCAGCCGCCTGGTGCTGCGTACCGAGCAGGACCAGGGCACGATTCGCGTGGAATGGGGCCAGGAGCCGGATCAGCAGTGCCTGATCGACTACCAGTTGCCGCCCCGCGATACGGCCTCCGCCACGGGCTATGTGGTGCTTCAGCGCCCCTGCCGGGCGATGCCGGCAGGTTCCGTAGAGGAGCGGCCTTGATGGGCCATCAAGGCGGATATCGCCGTCTTTGCTCCCTGCGTGGTTGCCGGTGGCTGCTGGGGCTGCTGGCCTTGTCCAGCGGCTGGGCCCAGGCCGACCTGTCGATTGTCGGCACACGGTTCATCTATTCCGCCGACAAGCCGGCCATCAGCATCCGGGTCGGCAATAGCGGCCGTGCGCCGATCCTGTTGCAGGCCTGGCTGGACAAGGGCGACGCCGAGGTCGACCCCAGCGCCCTGGTGGTGCCGTTCGTGCTGTCGCCACCCATCTCCCGGCTTGAGCCAAGGCAGAACGCAGCCCTGGTTCTGCGCTACAGCGGCGAGCCATTGCCCGGCGATCGGGAGTCGGTGTTCTGGATCAACTTTCTCGAAGTACCGCCCCTGGCGGCCGCGAAGGACGACTTGCTGCGGCTGGCATCGCGCATGCGCATGAAGCTGCTGTACCGCCCCCAGGGCTTGTCCGGCAAGGCTGACGAAGCGGTCCGCCAGTTGCGCTGGAGCCTTGTGGCGCCGGGGCAGGCTGGCGCTGCGCTGCTGGCCGGCAACCCGACCCCGTACTACGTGTCCTTCGCTGAGGTGGCGCTGGGCAGCGGCAATCGATCAATCACATTGCAGGGGATCACCGTGGAGCCCTTCGGCTCGGCGCGGATCGCCCTGCCCGATATGCAGGGAATTACCCCGGATCAGGCGGTGGTTCATTACCAAGTGGCAACTGACAGCGGGGAGACGCTGAGTGGAAGTGCGCGGATACAAGACTGAAGTTGCCTTGGGCAAGTCGTCGAACAGCCTGCTTGCGGGGGGCCTTGAACGGCGCTGGCAGCGATTGTCCGGGGGTTGCCTGGGCTTGCTGCTGATGTTGCCCGCAGTGGCGGCTGCCGCGGTGTATGTGCCCAACGCCGGGCAGGCGATGCGCGACATCCAGGCCACGCAACCGGCCTTGCCGGAGCAGCCGGCACCGGAGCTGGACCTGCCGGCGAAGCCGCCGAGCGCCCCTGCCCAGGCTCCGGACACCTCCGGCATCCGCTTGCAGGTCAACGACTTCGTGATCGTCGGCAACCAGGTGTTCAGCAACGAGACGCTGCAAGCCCTGCTGGCGGACCTCAAGGGCCAGGAGCTGGACCTGAACCAGCTGCGCGCGGCCGCCGAGCGCCTGACGACCTATTACCAGGACCAGGGCTACATGCTGGCCCGGGCCTTCCTGCCGGCCCAGGACATCGAGGACGGCGTGGTGCGTATCGAGGTCATGGAAGGTCGCTACGGTCGTATTCAAGTGAACAACCAGTCCCGGGCCCTGAATTCGGTGATCACAGGCCCGCTGTCGTCACTGCACAGCGATACCGCGGTCCGCAGTGAAGATCTTGAACGCAGCCTGCTGCTGTTGAGCGACCTTCCCGGGGTCCGGGTCAAGGGCACTCTCAGTGCCGGCGAGCAGCGCGGCACCACCGACCTGCTGGTCAATGCGCAGCCCGGGCCTTGGGCCAGCGGCACCCTGGAGGCCGACAACTTCGGCGGCTACTACACCGGCGAATACCGCCTCGGGGGCAGCCTCAACCTCAACAACCCCTTGCGCCTGGGCGATCAGTTCAACCTGCGCCTGCTCGGCAGCGACGAGGACCAGCGTTACTACCGCGCCGCCTACAAGCTTCCCCTGGGCCCCTGGTCCACCAGTGTGGGCGTGGCCTATTCGCGGATGAACTACGAGTTGAGCCGGGACTTCGAGGTGCTGGAGGCCCACGGCCAGGCGAGCATCGGCAGTGTCTTCATCACTCAGCCGCTGATCCGCAGCCGCACCTTCGATCTCAGCGCCCAGTTGCAGTACGAGGACAAGCGCCTGCGCGACGACATCGACCTGTTCGAAGTCAGCAGCCAGAAGCATGTGGAACTGTGGAGCCTGAGCCTCAACGGCAACTCCCAGGACAGCCTGCTCGGCGGCGGGCAGAACTTCTTCTACCTCACCTACGGCAGTGGCCGGTTGAGCATCGACGACCCGATGGACCAGTGGCGCGACCATTTCACGGCCGGCACCAACGGTGGCTTTCAGAAGCTCAACCTCAATGCCGCGCGCCTGCAGTACCTGAGCCCGCGCTTTCAGCTCTATGGCCAGTTCAACGGCCAATGGTCCTCGACCAACCTGGACAGCTCGGAAAAATTCGGCATCGGCGGCCCCTTCGATGTGCGCGCCTATCCCCAGGGGACCAGCAGTGGCGACCAGGGCTGGCAGGCCAGCCTGGAACTGCGCTTTCTCCTGGCCCCGCGCTGGCAGCTCAAGGCGTTTGTCGATCACGGCGCGGTGCAGGTCAACAAGAGCCCCTGGATCCACGACGAGAACCGCCGCCAGTTGTCGGGCGCCGGTGTGGGGGCCAGTTGGAGCGGTCCTTCGCAACAGATCAGCGTGACCAGTGCCTGGGCCCTGGACAACAACCAGGAAGGCAGCGGGCCCGAGCGCACGCCGCGGATCTGGGCCAGCGCGACACAGTATTTCTGAAGGCCGGCGTGTGCTTCGGAGGTGGTGCCGTCCTGCATAGGTTGCAGGGCGTTAATAAGTAGATAAGGAGTCAACGTGAATAAGGTTTATGCATTGGTGTGGAATCAGGCCCAGGGCTGCTGGAGTGTGACCGACGAGGGCGCACGCCGTCGTCGCCGCTCCGGAACACGCAAGGGCCTGGTGGTGATGGTGGCCGGGCTGCTGGGCATTGGTGTTCTGCCTGTGGCCTTCGCGTTGCCGACGGGAGGCACGGTGGTCTCCGGCACGGCGGACATCCTGACGTTCGACAATGGCAAGCAGATGTCGATCAACCAGCACACTGACAAGCTGATCACCAACTGGAACGACTTCAGCGTGAACCGTGGCCAGACGGTGACCTTCAGCCAGCCGACCAAGACCTCGGTGGCCCTGAACCGGGTGATTGGCGTCAATGGCAGTAACATCCAGGGGCAGATCAATGCCAACGGCCAGGTGTTCCTGATCAACCCCAACGGGGTGGTATTCGGCAACAACGCCCAGGTCAACGTCGGTGGCCTGGTGGCCTCGACCCAGAACATCACCGATGCCAACTTCACCGCCGGCAACTACAAGTTCGCCGGGACCTCGCAGGCTGAAGTCGTCAACAACGGCATGATTACCGCCACCGATGGCGGCAGCGTGGCGCTGATCGGCAAGACCGTGCGCAACGAAGGTGACATCAAGGCGCAGAAGGGCAGCGTAGCCCTGGGTGGCGGCAACGAGTTCACCGTCAGCTTCGACAGCAACAACCTGCTGGACCTGAAAGTCGATGCCGCGGCGATCGATGCGCTGGTCAGCAACGGCGGGCTGCTCAAGGCCGACGGCGGGCAGGTATTGATGACCGCCAAGAGCGCAGGCTCGATGCTGCAGACCGTGGTCAACAACCAGGGCGCCATCGAAGCCAACACCCTGTCGCGCAAGGCCGGCAAGATCACCCTGGACGGCGGTGACGTCGGCGTGGTCAACGTCGGCGGCTCGCTGAGCGCCAACGCACTGACTGCCATCGGCGATGGCGGCGTGGTGGAAACCAAGGGCGCCACCACCAAGGTGCAACTGGCCGCCCGGGTCAACACCCTGGCCAACAATGGCCGGGCCGGGACCTGGAAGATCAGCTCTTCGGACGTCACGGTCAATCCGACCTCCACGCCCGGTGAAACCACGGTGTATGCCGATACCCTGTCGCACAACCTGGCTACCACCAACATCGAGTTGAACAGCAAGGCCGGCAACGTGTCGATCGATGGTGATATCGCCTGGGCCAGCGGCAATCAATTGAGCGTGGCCTCGGCCCAGGACATCAGCCTCAACAAGAACCTCAAGAGCAGCGGTGCGGGCGCCCGTATCGAACTCAATGCCAATCGGGACATCAAGATCAATGGTGCAGTAGCGCTGACCGGGGTCAACAGCAGCCTGGGCCTGGACTACGGCAACAGCTACGCCCTGGGGCCGAAGGGCCAGGTCACCCTGTCCGGCAGTGGCGCCTGGTTCGACGCCAATGGCGACCTGTACAAGGTGATCCAGAACGCCGCGCAATTGCAGGCGATCGGTACCAGCCTCGACGGCCTGTATGTGCTGGGCAACGACATCAAGGGTACCGGCAGCATCAAGTCCATTGGTGGCAGTCGAGAGTTCAACGGGGTCTTCGACGGCCTGGGCAATACCATCAGTGGTTTCACGGTCAATACCGACGGCCCTTACGGCGGTCTGTTCGGTCGCTCGTCCGGCACCATCAGCAACCTCAAGCTGGCGTCGATGAACATCTACGGCGCCACCTCCAACGCAGGCTTCGGCAAAATCGGTGGTCTGGTCGGCGTAAACACCGGCCGCATCGAAAACGTCAGTGGCACCAACCTCAACGTCTTCGCCAACAGCAACCAGAACAACATTGTCGGCGGCCTGGTCGGTGTCAACGCCGGCGGCACCATCGATCGTGGCTCGATGGCCGGTACAGTGACCGGTAATGCCAACACCTCCGCCGTCGGTGGGCTGGCGGGGGAAAACAACGTCGCTTCGACTGGCCTCGGCACCATTACCAACAGCACCACCGACGTGCGGGTGCTGGGCACCATGCAGGTCACCACCAATGGCGGCATGGGCGGCCTGGTAGGCGTCAACAAGGGCGGCCTGATTAGCGACTCTTCGAGTGCTGGCACCGTCGGTACCGGGTTCAACCGTTACGTCCAGGACCCGAACCTGGGTGGCCTGGTGGGTTACAACCAGGGTGGCAGGATCGAACGCGCCAGCTCCTCGGTCGGCGTCTGGGGGTACACCGCCAGCCGTATCGGCGGCCTGGTGGGCTTCAACAACAACGGCGCTATCGTCGACTCCAGCGCCAGTGGCGCGGTGGTCGGTGCGGGCTCCGTGGCTGCCGGTGGCCTGGTGGGCTGGAACCAGAACAGCGAGCTCAATAACGTCAAGGCCACAGGCAAGGTCAGCGATTCGACCGGTGCCAACGTCGGCGGGCTGGTGGGCAAGAACGACAACAGTCGGATCCACACGGCTGAAGTGACAGGTGATGTGGTCGGCGGAGCCAGCGGCAACATCGGTGGCCTGATCGGGCACAACTTTGGTGGCAACACCGAATATGTCGTGGCCCGTGGCAAGGTCAGCGGCGGCAACCTCAGCTACGTCGGCGGCCTGGTGGGCTACAACGACGGTGACCTGAGTTCGGCCGAGGCCAGCGGTGACGTCAGCGGCGGCGCCAACAGCTTTGTCGGCGGGCTGGTGGGGACCAACGGCGACTTTGTCGATCACCGGATCAACAGTGCCTCGGCCAAAGGCAATGTGGTGGGCGGTAGCCAGAGTTCGGTGGGTGGCCTGGTCGGCCAGAACAATTCGTTCATCACCAACTCCCTGGCCAATGGTCAGGTGAGCGGCGGCACCTATGCCCGCCTGGGTGGCCTGGTCGGCTTGAACATGGGCGATCTGCGCAACTCCGTGGCCTACGGCAACGTCAAGTTCGTGTCGAACTACGCCCAGACCTACGGCGGCCTGGTCGGGGTCAACTACGGCGACATGCGCTACAACACGGCGCTGGGCCTGGCGACTCAGGTACCCGCGGTCGGCCTGAACCAGGGCGACATTCGCAACTGATGATCCACAACCACTGATCCGAGGAATGGCAGTTGCCCCCGGTGCGCCTGGCGCACCGGGTTCCGGCTGCTGGCGGGTACCTGCTTGTCTCGTTCCTTGATGATCTTTTTTAAGGGTGGCCGCAAGCAGCCGGCCACTGTTGGGCAATCCATCTCGTTTGTGCAGAACGCTGCCCTTGTCAGGGGCGGTATCACCAAGGCGCAGACAGGGAGAAAGACAGATGATTCGCCAATGGCTGAGGCTTGTAGCCGATTGCAGACCGCTGCCCCTGTGGGTTCATAGCGTCATGCTCGCAGGGGTGTTTTGCGGCTGGGGCGGCGCAGAGGCGCAAGCGGCCTCGTTGAACGGTTATGCCAGGGACTGCAACCTCAGCAGCAAGGCCGGTTCTCCCTGGAGGCTGGTCAACCCGTTGAACACCAATACCCCGGTGGGAACCGTGTTGTGGGAGCGTACGGTGACCTTGCATACCAGTTTCAACCTGGCGATCTCCGGGAAACCGCGGGAGCTGGTGACCGCCGGACATTGGAGCCCCGGTACGCCGCAGACCGATGACGCCGCGCCTACCGATGTCGCCGGCATTGGCCTGCGACTGGACGTAGCTCCGCAAGGGCGGGAGAGAATACGAGTGACCCAGGTCACTTCTCCCATTGTCCTGGAAAAAAATGATGACCTGATCTACGAGAGCGGTTTACCCGCTCAGACCATGGTCACCCAGATTATTCAATCGCTGATCCTGACCGTACCGCCGGATCAGTTGCCCGCGGGCACTCTCAAAGTGACCCAGGTAACAGGCTCGTCCTACCTGCAGTTGTATGCGTACGACCTGGAAAAAAACGAATCAACCCTGGGATCCCAATTGGGCAAGCTCAGCCCGCCGCTGACCTACAGCTGCCGCAAGAGCCTGGTCATGGGCGGCCTGGACTTCAACATGGACATCGAGCTGCCCAAGACCTGTGTGGTGGAAGCCTACAAGGAGATCGGCGTGCGCCTGGGGCGCTTCTCCCTGGCGGACTTTCCCCAGGTCAATGCCACCTCGCCCGAGGTTCCCTTCAGCATCGGGTTGAGCCGCTGTTCGATGCAGGCCCGGCCTCGCATCAGCTTTATCGACAAGTCAGGGGGCTCTGCGGTCAAGGGCGTGCTGGGCCTGATCGATTCCACCACCCGCGGGTTCGGCATTGTCATGACCAATGGGCTGACCTCGGAGCGCATCGAGTACAGCGGCCAGAGCTACGAGATGCAGCGCATCGGCGATGGCGCAAGCATTCCCCTGCGAGCCAGCTACATCCGCATCGGCAATGACCAGGAGGTTCACGCCGGAGGGGCTGCCAACGGGGCTGCAGAGTTCACTTTTACCTTCCCATGATCGCGACCGCTCATTGAGCCGGGCCGTCCGTGGGCAAGTTCTACCCAACACCGTCGTCCAGTTTGAAGGCCTAGCGCGCACTTCAGCGGCAGTGCCGTGCTGCAAAGGTTTGCAGTACGTAGATAAATCGATATGGAGTTTTCATGAACAAGATCTATGCATTGGTATGGAACCAGGCCCAGGGCTGCTGGAACGTCACTCACGAAGGCGCCCGGCGTCGGCGTGCCGGCTCCGGCAAGGGCCTGGTGGTGGCAGTTGCCAGTCTGTTGGCATTGACCGGGTTGCCTTCGGCGTTTGCCTTGCCCACGGGAGGGGAGGTGGTGTCCGGCAGTGCCGATTTCCATACCCAGGGCCAGCACATGTCCATCAATCAGCAGACGGACAAGCTGGTCACTCAGTGGAAGGATTTCAACGTGCAGAACGGTCAGTCGGTGACCTTCAACCAGCCCACCAGCACTTCGATCGCCCTGAACCGGGTCGTGGGTGTCAATGGCAGCCAGATTCACGGGCAGATCAACGCCAATGGTCGGGTGTTCCTGATCAACCCCAACGGCGTGGTGTTCGGCCAGGGCGCTCAGGTGAATGTCGGTGGCCTGGTGGCTTCGACCCGGGATATCAGCGATGCCGATTTCAAGGCCGGCAACTACAAGTTCGCCGGCACCTCGGCAGCCGAGGTGGTCAACCAGGGCTCCATCACTGCCGCTGACGGCGGTGGCGTGGCGCTGCTCGGGGCCAGGGTGACCAACCAGGGCACCATCAAGGCGCAGAACGGCCGTGTGGCGTTGGCCGCAGGCGATGGCTTCACCGTCAGCTTCGATGACAACCAACTGCTGGACCTGCATGTCGACAGCGCAGCGCTCGACGCGCTGGTGCACAACACCGGCACCGGCCTGCTCAAGGCCGATGGCGGGCAGGTGCTGATGACCGCCAAGAGCGCGGGCTCCGTGCTGCAGACGGTGGTCAACAACCAGGGCACCGTCGAAGCCAATACCCTGTCGCAGAAGGCCGGGCGCATTACCCTGGATGGCGGCGACGTGGGCGTGGTCAGCGTCGATGGCTCGCTGCGCGCCAGTGCGCTGGACGGCAAGGGCGATGGCGGGGTGATCGAGACCCGGGGCGCCAACACTCGGGTGCAACTGACGACCAAGGTCGACACCCAGGCCAGGGATGGCCAGACGGGCACCTGGAAGATCGCCAGCAACGAAGTCAAGGTGGGCTCCTTCCTCACCGCCAAGAGCAACACCACCCATGCCGAAACTCTGTCGCGCAACCTGGCAACCACTCATATCGAACTGGCCAGTGGCAAGGGCGACGTGGCGGTGGAAAACGGGCTCTTCTGGTTCAGTGGCAACCAGTTGACCCTCTCTTCGGCCAAGGACATCCGCCTGGATGACAGCCTGTTTGCCGGTGGCGCCAATGCCCGGGTGGAACTCAACGCCCAGGGGGACATCAAGCTCAATCGTCAGCTGACGCTGAGCGGCAGCAACAGCAGCCTCGGGCTGAACCATGGCGGCAACTTTGCGCTGGGCCAGAATGGCGGCGTCACCCTGTCCGGCAACGGCGCCCGCTTCGATGCCAACGGCGAAGCCTACAGCGTCATTCAAAACGCCACGCAGTTGCAGGCGATCGACCAGGATCTGGCGGGCCGCTACGTGCTGGGCAACTCCATCGACAGCAGCGCCCGCCTGAACTCCATCGGTGGGCAGCAAACCTTCAGCGGCGTCTTCGAGGGCCTGGGCAACACCCTCAGCGGTTTGACGGTCAACAGCAACGGCACCGACGGCGGGCTGTTCGCCAGTTCGTCCGGCAGCATCGGCAACCTCAAGCTGGCCTCGATGACCATCAACGGCGCCACGTCCACCACCGGTAGCAGTGCCGTCGGTGGCCTGGTGGGGCGCAACAGGGGGAAAATCGCCAACGTCAGTGCCAGCAAACTGCGGGTGAATGCCAAGGGCCGGCAGGACAACCTGGTCGGCGGCCTGGTGGGCAGCAACGCCGGTGGCTCCATCGACGCGTCGTCGGTGGCCGGTGTGGTATTGGGCAATAGCTTTACCTCGGCGGCCGGTGGCCTGGTGGGCGAGAACCGTCAGGTGGCGGGCAGTGGCGGCACCGTGACCAACAGCAGCGCCGATGTCCGGCTCACCGCCAGCATCGCCAGCAACGCCGAGGGCGGTGTGGGCGGGTTGGTGGGCGTCAATCATCAAGGGCTGATTGCCGGTTCCTCCAGTTCTGGAACGGTTTCCAGTGGTGACAGCTACAGCTACAAGGGCACCAACCTGGGTGGCCTGGTGGGTTACAACCAGGGCGGCCGCATCGAGGGTTCCCAGTCTTCGACGGCGGTCTCGGGCAATGGCGCGAGCCATGTCGGCGGCCTGGTGGGGCGCAACGAGTCGGGCCGCATCAGTGACTCTGTCGCCAGCGGCGGGCTGCTGGGCAAGAACTTTGCCACGGCCGGTGGCCTGGTGGGCCTGAACCAGGACAGCACGTTGCACAACGTCACGGCCAGTGGTTCGGTCAATGGCGGCAGCAGCCTGCACATCGGTGGTCTGGTGGGGCAGAACATCGACGGCCACATCAGCCTTGCCGAGGCCTTCGGCCTGGTCCAGGGCGCGAGCAACAGCAACGTGGGCGGGCTGGTCGGCTACAACGTGGGCGGGCTGGTTGCCAACTCAACGGCCTGGGGCAACGTCGTGGGCAAGGACCAAAGCCATGTCGGCGGGCTCATCGGCTACAACGCCGGGGACCTGAAGTCGGTGGAAGCCCGTGGTGATGCCAGTGCTGGTGCCAAGAGCGCGGTGGGCGGCCTGGTGGGTACGCATGGCGTTCTCAAGGGTGACAGCCTTATCGACACCGCTTCGGCCAAGGGCAATGTCTCCGGGGGCAGTTACAGCGTGGTCGGTGGCCTGGTGGGGCAGAACAACGCGCGGATCGTCAACGCGCTTGCCAGCGGTACCGTCACCGGTAGCCGGGATGCTCAACTGGGCGGCTTGGCGGGAGTGGACCTGGGTGACATTCGCCAGTCCGCATCCTTCGGCAATATCCAGGTGATTGCGCCCAACTACGCAAGCCTGGGTTACGACCGCCCGTTCAGTCAGGCGGCCGACTTCAACCAGGGGGTGATGGGCAACTGAATCGCCCCCGGCCGTCGATAGAGGCGCTTGCCCACTTCGGATATGCCCTGGCAACCCAGGGCGTGTCCGGAATCGGCTGTCTGCTTCAGCATCGATGGAGTGTCCTGCCCTTGGGCACTTTCGATTGGCTGGCGTTTGGGCAACCTTGAAACCAACCCCTGCATCCATCGCGGATCAGGGGTTTTTTATGGCCTGCCTCAGACGCCCAGGCTTTCCAGGTCCCGTGCCAGCATCACCAGTTGGTGGGCCAGGGAGCTTTCGAGTTTTTCGCTGGACAGCTGGAAACTCGGGGCGCCGCAGGTCAGGGCCATGATGCTGCCGTCGGCCAGGCGCAGTGGCACGCCGGCACCGTTGACGTTGCGGTCCCACTCGCCCAGTGACAGGCAGAAGCCGAACTCTTCGTATTCACGGAAGGAGTCTTCCAGGGATTTTTCCAGGGCAGGCCATTCATCACCGAGCTTTTTCGCCACTTCCCCCAACAGATGGTCACGCTCGATTTTCGGCGTGGCGGCCAGGTAGGCGCGCCCGGCGGCGCTGGTGGCCAGGGGCAGGCGCAGCCCGGGCTCCATGCGCAGGCTGGCGACTTCCGGCGGGCGGCTGCTGTCGACGTGGATCATCGACAGGCGATCGCGGCAAGTCAGGCTGACGGTGGTGTTGGTGCGGCGCGAGAACTCGTCCATGAACGGCTTGCCCAGCTGGCGCACCCGCAGGCTGGCGGAGTAGGCGTAGCCCAGGGCCAGTACCGCTGAATCCAGCTGGTACTTCTCCAGGTCCTGGTTGTACTTGAGGTAGCCCAGCTGCGTTAGGGTGTAGGTCAGGCGCGACACCGTGGGCTTGGGCAGGCCGGTGATGCGCGCGATGTCCTGGTTGCCGCGTACCGCGTGACCGTGGGTAAAGGCCCGCAGGACTTCCAGGCCTCGGGCCAGGGCTTCGACGAACTTACGGTCTTTGGGCGCTTGTTCCGGGGAGTCGTTCGGGTCTTGCATGGGGTCTTCCGGTAGGGGCTGGTGCCGGGCGCAATGCCGGTTGACCACGCAGCGGATTCGTGGAAACAAAGGAAAAATGTTATCCCGGAACCGCCGCAATTGAAATCTGCGATTCCCTGACGAAACCCGATTCCGTTCCTGAAGCCATCACCGGCCAATCAAGGGCACGCCACAACCTCAGTGGCTGCCGCGCGCAGGCGGCCGCGCTTGAACACCCCTTCGGCGCTGGCCAGCAGGCGGTCCTGGGCATCCAGCAGGTCGCAGCTGGCCATGAAGATCTTGGCCCCGCCGCCGCGCAGGCGGGCCACGGCCCGGACCTCGGTGGCCGGTGGGATCGCGGCCATGTAGTTGATGTTCAGGGACAGGGTCAGGGCCAGCCGCCACTGGGCGGGGTCGGCATGCCAGGTGCCGCTCATGCCCATGGCGGTGTCGGCCAGGGAGGCGATGACACCGCCGTGCAGATTGCCGGCCTGGTTGAGGTGATGAGGTTGGACGGTGACCGCGATGACGGTTTGCGCCTGCTGGTATTCCCGCAGGTTCAACCCGAGATGGGCCGCGAATCCGCTGAACACGCCTTGCAGCATCGAAACTTCGGGTACGGCACTCATGGGCGATGGCTCTTGGGTCAGTCCCGGTCGGGTGTCCTGGAGGGCAGGTGTTCCCCGTGGCCAGGCAGCAGTGATTGTTCTGATTGTGTTTCGCAGGGCAAATGGCTCGTTGAAATGCAGGATGTCAGCGAATATTCTACTGGTCAATATGGAATGTTATTTCGCACAGCGGAATATAAGTGGTTGAAAATCACGCCCTGCATGGGGCAGGATCGACCCGGGGCGGTGGCCCATCAACGTGCGGCCTGGCTGGCCAGCCGGCACCGGATGACGCTGTCCATGGCTGTTCCCTCGATCATTCCCGGGCTTGAAGGAGTCTTCCATGTCCACCGCTCGTACCCAGCGCCCCCATCACCGTGTCTGGCCCAAGCGCCTGCCCCTGGCCTTGTCGGTGCCGGCCACCTCGCTCTGGTTCAACCTGGAGGTGGCGGCCCGGCGTTACCCGGACAAGGTCGCCTACCGGTTTTTCGGCCACACGCTGAGCTTTGCCCAGTTGCAGGCCGAGGCCCTGGCGCTGGCCGGCTGGTTGCAGGGCGAAGGGGTCGAGCCCGGTGACCGGGTGGCGCTGTACCTGCAGAACTGCCCGCAATTCATCGTCGCCTGCTACGCCATCCTGCGGGCCAATGCGGTGCTGGTGCCGATCAACCCGATGAACAAGGTGCAAGAGCTGAGCTACCAGCTCGGCGATGCCCAGGCGCGGGTACTGATCTGCGCCGCGGACCTGGCGCCCATCGCCCAGGCGGCGAATGCCAGCCTCGAACCCGAGCAGCGACTGCACCGGGTCTTGGTGACCCGCTACAGCGATGCCATGCCGGCATCGGCGGACATGCACCCGGCGGAGGTCGCCAGCGCCGAGATCGATGCCTGGCTGCGCAGCGAGCCAGCGCTGCCCGAAGGCTACCAGCGCTGGAACCAGGCCCTGGCCCAGGCACGTTGCCCCGGCCCGCACACTGCCCAGGCCGATGACCTGGCGCTGCTGCAATACACCTCGGGCACCACCGGCCATCCCAAGGGCTGCATGCACACCCATCGCAGCCTGATGAGCAACGCGGTCAGCGGTAGCTGGACCCAATCCACCGTGGAGTCGGTGGGCCTTGGGGTCGTGCCGTTTTTCCACATCACCGGCCTGGTGTGCTTTGTCCTGCGGGCGGTGTTCGACGCCACCAGTACGGTGATCATGCCGCGCTGGGATCGGGAACTGGCCGGGCGGCTGATCTCGCGGTACCGGGTGACCCACTGGACCTGCATCCCGACCATGGTCATCGACCTGTTCGCCAGCCCCCATTACCAGGACTTCGAACTGTCGAGCCTGGTGCATATCAACGGTGGCGGGGCGGCGATGCCCGAGGCGGTGGCGCAGCGCCTGCGCCAGGAGTTCGGCCTGACTTTTCTCGAAGGCTACGGCCTCACCGAAACCGCCGCCGCCAGCCATGGCAACCCCCCTGAGCGGGCCAAGCTGCAATGCCTGGGCATGCCGTTCTTTGGCGTCGATTCACGGGTCGTGGACCCGCGCACCCTGGAGGAACTTGCACCCGGCGAGGTGGGGGAAATCATCACCTTTGGCCCGATGCTGTTCAAAGGCTACTGGCGCAACCCTGAAGCTACCGAGGCGGCGTTCGTCGAGTTCGAGGGCAAGCGTTTCCTGCGCACCGGCGATCTGGGGCACATGGATGAGGAGGGCTATTTCTTTCTCACCGACCGCCTCAAGCGAATGATCAACAGCAGCGGCTTCAAGGTCTGGCCGGCGGAAGTGGAGGCGCTGCTGTTCAAGCACCCGGCGGTGCACGAAGCCTGTGTCATCGCCACCCGGGACGCCTACCGCGGGGAAAGCGTCAAGGCCCTGGTGGTGCTGCGCAGCGAGGCCCGGGGCCGCACCGCCAGCGAAGAGATCATCGCCTGGGCGCGCGAGCACATGGCCGCCTACAAGGTGCCGCGGGTGCTGGAGTTCGTCGACAGCCTGCCCAAGTCCGGCTCCGGCAAGGTGATGTGGCGCGTGCTCCAGGATCGCGAGGCGACCCATAGCTGAAGAGTGATTTCCCAGGCGGGCCAACCCGCGACTGCGTCGGAGACGACAATGACTACAACAACAATAACGGTCCATGATCCCCACGCCTCACCCGAGCATGCCCGGCAGCTCGACACGCTGTACGCCAGGATCCGCTGGCGCCTGCTGCCGCTGTTGATGCTGTGCTACATGGTGGCCTTTCTGGACCGGGTGAACATCGGCTACGCCCAGTTGCAGATGAAGCAGACCCTGCCGTTCGGCGATGCGGTGTATGGCCTGGGGGCGGGGATCTTCTTCATCGGCTACTTCATCTTCGAGGTGCCCAGCAACCTGATGCTCAAGCGCAGCGGCGTGCGCAAGACCCTGTTGCGGATCATGTTCTGCTGGGGCCTGGTGGCCGCGGCGATGATGTTCGTCAGCACCCCGATGCAGTTCTACGTTCTGCGTTTTCTTTTGGGGGCCTTCGAGGCCGGGTTCTTCCCCGGGGTGATCCTGTATTTCACCTACTGGTTCCCGGCGCCGCGCCGGGGGCAGGTGATCGCCATCTTCATGACCGCCGCCGCGGTCGCCGGGCTGATTGCCGGGCCGGTCTCGGGCAGCATCCTCAAGTACCTGGACGGCGCGGTCGGCCTGCACGGCTGGCAATGGATGTTCATGATCCAGGGGCTGCCGGCCAGTGTCCTGGGGGTAGTGGCTTTTTTCTATCTGCAGGACAGCCCGGCCCGGGCCCGCTGGCTCAGCGCCGGGGAAAAGCGCCTGCTGGACGCCGACATGGCCCAGGATCTGGCGAACGCCCGGGACAAATCCCAGGACAGCCTGGCGCAGATGTTTCGCGACCCCAGGATCTACCTGCTGTCCACGGCCTATTTCATGTTCCTGGGCGCCACCTACATGCTGGTGTTCTGGATGCCGAGCCTGATCCAGGGCTGGGGCAGCAAGGACCTGTTGCAGGTCGGGCTGATCACCGCGATCCCCAATATCGTCGGGATCGTCGGCATGGTGCTGATCGGGCAGCATTCCGACAAGCACCGGGAGCGGCGCTGGCACTTCGTCGGCTGCATGGCCATTGCGGTGTTCGGCCTGGCGGTCACCACCTTGCTCAACGGCCACCTGCTGCTGTCGGTTACGGCCCTGGGTTTTGCCTACGTGGGGATCAAGGCCGGCACGCCGATCTTCTTCGCCCTGGTCAGCGAGTACCTGTCGGTGGCGGCCACCGCCGGAGGCATTGCCTTCATCAGCAGCCTGGGCAACCTCGGCCCGGCGGTCACACCCTGGCTCAACGGGGTGATCAACAGCCATACCGGCGGCCACGTGTCGAGCATGTACCTGGCGATTGTCATGTACCTGCTGGCGGGCGGGCTGGTACTGGTGACCGCGCGCATCGCCCGGGTGCCCAAGGTCGCTGCGGTCGTCGCCGAATCATGAACTACCCATTGGATTGCCCAGGAGCCCGAACATGAGCTTGCCGAAGATTCTCACCCAGCATTTGCGCCTGCCAGTGGTGGCCGCGCCGCTGTTCATCATTTCCACTCCCGAGCTGGTGATCGCCCAGTGCAAGGCCGGGATCGTCGGTTCCTTTCCGGCGTTGAACGCACGGCCGGCCGAGCGCCTGGGGGAGTGGATCGAGCAGATCACCCAGGCCCTGGCCGAGCACGACCGGCTGCACCCGCAGCGGCCCGCCGCGCCGTTTGCGGTGAACCAGATCGTCCACCGCTCCAATGACCGGCTGGAGCAGGACATGGCGGTCTGCGTGCAGCACAAGGTGCCGATCATCATCACCTCCCTGGGCGCGCGCCCCGAGATCAACCAGGCGGTGCACAGCTACGGCGGCATCGTGCTGCACGACGTGATCAACAACCGTTTTGCGCGCAAGGCCATCGACAAGGGCGCCGATGGCCTGATTGCCGTGGCGGCCGGCGCCGGAGGGCATGCGGGCACCCAGTCGCCGTTTGCCCTGGTGCAGGAAATCCGCCAATGGTTCGATGGCCCGCTGCTGCTTTCCGGGGCCATTGCCTCGGGGCGTTCGATCCTCGCGGCCCAGGCCCTGGGGGCGGACCTGGCCTACATCGGCTCGGCCTTTATCGCCACCCAGGAGGCCAACGCGGTGGCGGGCTACAAGCAGATGATCAGCCAGTCGACGGCCGAGGATATCGTCTACACCAACCTGATCACCGGGGTGCACGGCAATTACCTGAAGGCCTCGCTGGTGGCCGCGGGGCTGGACCCCGATGACCTGCCCAGCAGCGATCCCTCGCAAATGAACTTCGGCGCAGACAGGCACAAGCCCAAGGCCTGGAAGGAGATCTGGGGCTGCGGCCAGGGGATTGGCGTGGTTGACGGCGTACCGAGCGCCGGAGACTTGGTGGCGCGCCTGGGCAGGGAGTATCAGCAGGCCTGCCAGGAGCTGCGCACCCGGTTGCTGTAACGCGCAAGTGGGAAGGGGAGGCTGCCGGCAATGGCCGGCAGCGTCGTTTTCGCGATCTACCAGATCTTGTGGATGAGGCTCAGGGCGTGGCCGCGGTAGGCCAGGCTCTCCATGATCTCCAGGTAGTGGTTGTCGACCTCGGCCACGCCCTTGCCTGGCGCCGCGCTGATGCGGCGCCAGGCTTGGCTTGGGTTCAGCAGGGGGATTGAGCGCAGCGTCGGGCAAGGAAGGCGGCGACACCTGCTGCCCTTGCGACAGGCCCAGGTGGCCGCCCGGGCCGCGATTCATGGGGCCTATTGCTTGCCGAGGGCGATGTAGCGTTGCAGGTGGTGATCCTCGTCCCCCAACTGATGGTCGATCATCACCAGCCGCTTGGCGTAATGGGCCAGGGGCAGCTCCCAGGTCATGCCGATGCCGCCGTGCAACTGGATGCATTCTTGCGCCACCAGGGTGCCGATGCGGCCGATGCTGACCTTGGCCGCTGACAGCGCGCGCTCGCGGTCCAGGCGATCGGCCTCCAGGGCCGAGGCGGCATTGATCACCGCCGATCGCGCTTGTTCGATCTCCAGCAGCAGCACCGCCATGCGATGTTGCAGTGCCTGGAAACTGCCGATCGGGCGGCCGAACTGCTGGCGGGTGCGCAGGTAATCCAGGGTCGCCACTTTGGCCACCTCCATGGCGCCCAGGGCTTCGGCGCACAACGCCAGCACGCCGCGGCCAATGGCCCGCTCCAGGGTGGCATGGCCCTGGTGCAGGGTGCCCAGCAGGGCAGAGCCCGGCACAAGCAGCTGGTTCAGGCGCACCTGCGCCACGGGGCCGCCATCGAGGGTGGCGCTGCCGCGGATCTCCAGGCCCGGGGTATCTCTGGGCACCAGGAACAGCGAAATGCCCTGGCTGTCGTCAATGGCCCCGGCGGTGCGGGCCGACACCACCAGCAACCCGGCCTGCTCGCCGTGCAGCACCAGGCTCTTGGTGCCATCCAGGCACCAGCCGTCGGCCTGGGGTTCGGCGCGGCAGGCGACCCGGTTGAGTTCGTAGTGGCTGTCGGGTTCGTCATGGGCCAGGGCGGCGATCAGGCTGCCGTCGATGATCTGCGCCAGCTCGATCTTCTGCGTTTCGCTACCGGCGCTGGCGATGGCGTCCCCGGCCAGCACCGCGCTGCCCAGCAGCGGTTCCACCAGCAGCCCGCGGCCCACGGCCTCGAAGACCAGGGCCAGGTCGAAGCCACCGCCGCCGTAGCCACCGTCGGCTTCGCTGAACAGGGCGCCGATCACCCCCATCTCTGCCAGCTGCTGCCAGATCCCGGAGTTGAAACCCTGGCCTGACTGCAGGCTCTGCTGGCGTTTTTCCAGGTTGTAGTGCTGGGCGATAAAGCGGTTCAAGCTGTCGCCGAGCATGCGCCGTTCTGCGCTGTGTTCGAAGTTCATGTGCGCCCCCTCAGAGCCCGAGAATCATTTTCGAAATGATGTTTTTCTGGATTTCATTGGAGCCGCCGAAGATCGACAGCTTGCGATTGTTGAAGTACTGCGCCGCCGCGCTGCTGGCAAAGGCCGGGCCCAGGTCCATCGCCCCGGTGTCGCCTTCGTCCTGCATGACCCGGGCGGCGGGGCCCATGGCCCGGCGCAGCAGAGCGGTGAGCTCCTGGCGGATTTCCGTGCCGCAGATCTTCAGCATCGAGCTTTCCGCGCCGGGTGCGCCGCCGCCGGCCACCGCTGCGATCACCCGCAGGTTGGTGGTCTTCATGTTCTCAAGGTCGATCTCGACCCGGGCCAGGCGTGCAGCGAACTGCGGGTCTTCCAGCAGTGGCCGGCCATTGCGGGTGCGCTGTGCTGCCACGCGCTTGAGGCGTTGCAGCGCGGCCATGGACAAGCCGACCCCGGCAATGTTGGTGCGCTCGTAGGTCAACAGGTACTTGGCACAGGTCCAGCCCTTGTTTTCCTCGCCCACCAGGTTGGCCACCGGCACCCGCACGTCGGTGAAAAACACCTCGTTGATCTCGTGGTCGCCTTCCAGGGTGATGATCGGACGCACCTCGACCCCGGGGCTGGCCATGTCGATCAGCAGGAAGCTGATGCCTTCCTGGGGCTTGGCCTCGCGGTCGGTGCGCACCAGGCAGAAAATCATGTTGGCGTGTTGGCCCAGGGTGGTCCAGGTCTTCTGGCCGTTGACCACATAGTGATCGCCGTCGCGCACGGCCGTGGTCTTGACCGCCGCCAGGTCCGAGCCGGCACCGGGTTCCGAATAGCCCTGGCACCACCAGTGGCGGCCGTCGAGGATGCGCGGCAGCCAGTAGTCCTGCTGCTGTGGGGTGCCGTACTTGATCAGCACCGGGCCCAGCATGTTGACCCCGAACGGCACGATGCGCGGCGCGTTGGCCAGGCCGCATTCGAGTTCGAAGATGAATTTCTCCACGGCGCTCCAGCCCGGCCCGCCAAAGGCCTCGGGCCAGTGGTTGGCCAGCCAGCCGCGGGTGTTGAGGGTCGAATGCCAGTGCTCCATATCGGCCTTGGACAGGCGTTCGCCATTGGCCACCTTGTCACTCAGTTCACTGGGCAAGTGTTCGGCGAGGAAGGCCTGCACCTGATTGCGGAAGGCTTCTTCTTGGGGGGTGAAACTCAGGTCCATGTCGGCGTCCTCAATAGATTTCGAACAGCGCGGCGGCGCCCATGCCGCCGGCAATGCACATGCTGACCACGGCGTACTTGACCCCGCGGCGCCGACCTTCGAGCAGCACATGGCCGGCCAGGCGCGCGCCGGTCATGCCGAACGGGTGGCCGAGGGCGATGGCCCCGCCGTTGACGTTCAGGCATTCATCGGCGATGCCCAGCCGCTGCTGGCAATAGAGCGCCTGGGAGGCGAAGGCTTCGTTGAGTTCCCAGAGGCCGATGTCGTCCACCTTGAGGCCGTGCCGGGCCAGCAGCCGGGGTACGGCGAACACCGGGCCGATGCCCATTTCGTCGGGTTCGCAACCGGCCACCGCCATGCCACGGAACACGCCCAGCGGTTGCAGGTTGGCGCGGGCCGCTTCACGGGCCTCCATCAGTACGCAGGCCGAGGCGCCGTCGGACAGTTGCGAGGCGTTGCCGGCGCTGATGAAGCGCTGCGGGCCCAGCACCGGTTCCAGTTTGGCCAGGGCCTCGTAAGTGCTCCCCGGGCGGTTGCAGGTGTCGGCGTCCACCGTGACCTGGTGTTGGCTGACCTCGCCGCTCTGCTTGTCGGTCACGGCCATGGTGGTGGTGCAGGGAATGATTTCCTCGCGGTAGTGCCCGGCCCGTTGCGCCGCTTCGGTCTTGTGCTGGCTGCGCAGCGAGAAACGGTCCTGGGCCTCGCGGCTGATGCCGTAGCGCGCGGCGACGATGTCCGCGGTCTCGATCATCGGCAGGAACAGCTCCGGCTTGTGCTGCACGAGCCAGGGATCGAGATCCGGGTCGTCGCTGCCGCGGCCGCGGATCTGCGAGATGCTTTCCACGCCACCGGCAATGATGGCGGGGGCGCCATCGACCACGATACGTCCGGCGGCCATGGCGATGGCCTGCAAGCCGGAGGCGCAGAAGCGGTTCACCGTGGTGCCGGCGATGCCGATGGGCAGGCCGGCGCGGACCACCGCCAGGCGCGCGACGTTGCGCCCGGTGGTGCCTTCGCCGTAGCCACAACCGAGGATGGCGTCCTCGATCAGCCCCGGGTCGATGCCGGCCCGTTCCACGGCGGCGCGTACCGCGAAAGCGGCGAGGGTCGGGCCGGGAGTGATGTTGAATTCGCCGCGGTGGGCCTTGGTCAGGGGCGTGCGTGCGGTGGATACGATGACGGCTTCGCGCATGGCGCGTGCTCCTTGAGTCAATGGCTGTGGTTGAGGCTGTCGAAGTTCTCGCCGCGCTCCACCAACTGCTCCAGCAGTGGCGAGGCTTTCCAGAACAGCGGGTCTTGTTCGGCGAATTCGCGGATGTCCGCCAGCACCTGGGGCAGGCCGTACTGGTCGGCGTACTTGAGCGGGCCACCGCGATAGCGCGGGAAGCCGTAGCCATGGATAAAGGTGATGTCCACATCCAGGGGGCGCAGGGCGATGCCTTCGTGCACCACGTTGGCGCCTTCGTTGATCATCGCCGCCATGTAGCGCCGCAGGATCTCCGGGTTGCCGAAGGGGCGGGGCGTGATGCCGGCCCGGGCCCGTTCGGCGTCGATGATGGCCAGGACTTCCGGGTCCTGGGTGGCGCTGCGCGGGCCCTGGGCATAGAGGTAGTAGCCACGGCCGGTCTTGTGTCCGAACCAGCCGCGCTCGCACAGGCGGTCGGCAATCTGCACGTAGCGAGCGTCGGGATTGCGGGTGGCGGCCTTGCGTTTGCGCGTCGCCCAGCCGATGTCGCCGCCGGCCAGGTCGGCCACCTGGAAGGGCCCCATGGGGAAGCCGAAGTCGCGCAGGGCCTGGTCGATCTGATAGGGCGAAGCGCCGTCTTCCATCATGTAGTCCGCCGCCTGGCGGTAGACCGCGAGGATCCGGTTGCCGATGAAACCATCGCAGACCCCGGCGCGCACCGGCACCTTGCGCAGTTTCTTCGCCAGTTCGAAGGCCGTGGCCACCACGTCCGGTGCGACCTTGGCCGGGACCACGATCTCCAGCAGCTTCATGATGTTGGCGGGGGAGAAGAAGTGCAGCCCGATGACATCGGCAGGCCGCGAGACGCTGTCGGCGATGGCGTTGAGGTCCAGGTAGGAGGTGTTGCTGGCCAGTACCGCGCCAGGTTTGCACACCCGGTCCAGTTCCTTGAACACCGCCTGCTTGGCGGCCATGTCCTCGAACACCGCTTCGATCACCAGGTCGGCCCGGGCCAGGTCCTGGTAGTCCAGGCTGGCGCGGAAGCGGGCCAGGGTCGCGGCCTTGCCGGCGGCATCCAGGCGGCCTTTTTCGATCAGCCCGTCATAGACCTTCTCGACGTTGCCCCGGCCGCGGTCCAGGGCCTGCTGGTCGCGCTCGATCATGGTGACCTGCAGGCCGGCGTCGAGGGCCGAGACAGCGATGCCGGCGCCCATGGTGCCGCCGCCGACCACGGCCACCTGTTCGATGGGGCGAGGCTGGGCGATGCGGGTTTCCGGGGCCTTGAGCACTTCGCGCTCGGCGAAAAAGGCGTGTACCAGCCCGGCACGCTGCGGGCTGTCGAGGCATTCCTGGAACAGCCGGCGTTCTTCCTCCAGGCCTTGATCGAAGGGCCGGTCAAGGGCCGCCTCGACCGCACGAATGATGTTCTGCGGCGACAGCAGGCCCTTGGCCTTGTGCGTGAGCTGTTCGCGGGCGGCGTTGATCTGTTCGCGTTGCAGATGCTGATCGCCCAGGGCCCGGGCGTCCCGGGTGCGCCGCACGCCGGCATGGCTGTCCACCAGCTCGCGGGCATAGGCCAGGCCGGCAGCCAGGGCATCCTCACCCTCCGCCAGGCGGTCCACCACCCCCAGGTCGAGGGCCTCCCGGGCATTCAGGTGACGGCCGCTGAGCATCAGGTCCAGGGCCGCCCGGGCACCGATCAGGCGTGGCAGGCGCTGAGTGCCACCGGCCCCGGGCAGCAGGCCGAGCAGCACTTCCGGCAGACCGAGGCGGGCGCTGCCCAGGGCCAGGCGGTAGTGGGCCGCCAGGGCCACTTCCAGGCCGCCTCCCAGTGCCACGCCCTGGATGGCCGCCACCACCGGTTTGGCGCTGTCCTCGATGCGCTTGACCACCGCTGGCAATGCCGGGGCCTGGGGCGTCTGGCCGAATTCGCGAATATCGGCGCCGCCACAGAAGTGGCGCCCGGCGCCGACCAGCAGGATGGCGGCCACCGTCGGATCGTCGGCGGCGCTGTCCATGGCGGCCAGCAGCCCGCGCCTGACCTCCACGCCAAGGGCGTTCACCGGCGGGTTTTCGAGGGTCAGGACCAGGATGTTGCCGTGCAGGGCGGATGCCACAGAGGGCTGGGCGGTGTCGCGACTCATTGCAGCAGTCTCCCGAGGAAAGGGCAGCGTGAGGCCGATGGTTGCCCAGGGGCTCCGGGCGCTGAACGGAAATCAGGATTGGATTCCGCTGTTTGAATCGGCTGGTGAAAATAATCCTGTCATCAATAAATTATTGGGTCAATACGGAATAATGTTTCGCAGTGCGGAATAAAAAGATTCTTTTTACTTGATTTAAGCCCTTGATTGCTTCAAGGGCGTGAGGATGAATATTTGACATATTTGATTTGTGATCACATATTGCTGCCCACAAGAATCACAACACAGGTGTCACCCCCATGTCCGAAGGTCCTATCCCCCTGCCTACCTTGCGTCAGGTTTCTCGCGATACCTTGCAGGAACAGGTGTATCGACAGATTCGCGAAGCCTTGATGAGTGGCCGATTCCAGCCCGGCCAGAAACTGACCATTCGTGGCCTGGCCGAAGCCCTGGGTTCCAGCCCGATGCCGGTGCGCGAAGCCCTGCAGCGCTTGAGTGCGGAAAATGCCTTCGAGGTCACGGAAACCTCCCGCCTGCGGGTACGCATGATGACGGTGGAGCGCCTGCGGGAAATCCGTGATGCACGGGTGGCCCTGGAGGGGCTGCTGGCGGAAAAGGCCGTGCAGCATCTGCACAAGGCCGATATGCAGGAGATCGCCGATCTCTGCCGGCAGATGCAGAAGGCCGCCGACGAGGTGGATGTCTCCCGCTACCTGTGGACCAACTTCGCTTTCCACCGGCGCATCTATGCGGTGGCCCGGGCCGAACTGACCATGGCCGCCGTGGAGAACTTCTGGCTGCACATGGGCCCCTGCTTCGCCCTGGTGGCGCCGGACAAGGCCCACCTGCAACGTTCCATGGAAGCCCACAACCGAATCGTCGAGGCCCTGGTCGCCGGCGATGGCCCGGCGGCGCGAGCAGCGGTCACCGACGACATCATGCAGGCGGCGGATTCCCTGGGCCGCCTGCTGGCCAAGAGCGACGGCGCAGCACAGCGCAAAGGAGGCCGGGCATGAGCATCCTTCAGCGTTTGCAGCCTTATCCGGGCTTGCGGGTGATGATTTCCGGTGGCGCGGCGGGCATCGGTGAAGTGCTGGCCGCTGCCTACCTTGAAGCCGGCGCCCAGGTGCATGTGTGCGATGTCAGCGAAGCGGCCCTGGCGACCTTTCGCGATCGCTACCCCGAGGCCCTGGCAACCCGTACCGATGTCGCCGACCCGGCGCAGATCGAAGCCTTGTTCAAGCTTCAGGTGCAGCACTTCGGTGGCCTCGATGTGCTGGTCAACAACGCCGGCATTGCCGGGCCGACCGCGGGCATCGATGCCGTCAGCGATGCCGACTGGCAGCGCACCATCGATATCAACCTGACCGCGCAATACCGCTTCGCCCACCACGCGGTGCCCCTGCTCAAGGCCTCGGACAAGGCCCACCTGCTGCACATCGCCTCCGTGGCCGGGCGCCTGGGCTACGCCTGGCGCACGCCTTATGCCGCTACCAAATGGGCGATTGTCGGGTTGATGAAGTCTTTGGCGGCGGAGCTGGGTGCCAGCGATATCCGGGTCAACGCGCTGTTGCCGGGGATAGTCGAGGGGCCGCGGATGGAGGCGGTGATCCAGGCCCGGGCCGAACAGACCGGGGTACCGGTGGCGCAGATGCGCGAGCAGTACCTGGAGAAGATCTCCCTCAAGCGCATGGTCAGTGCCGAAGACGTGGCGGCCATGGCGCTGTTCCTCTGTTCGCCGGCGGCATGCAACGTCACCGGCCAGGCGATCAGCGTCGACGGCAACGTCGAATACCTCTAGCTCCCGCCGGCTGGCCGCGCCGGCGAGGACCGCCGGCGCTGAAACCTGTAGCGACACCCTGGGATTTTTTTCATCAAGAATAAAAGTCGGAGTACCGTCATGCCTGGAAAAACACCCGTCATCATCACTTGCGCCGTTACCGGTGCCATTCATACCCCGTCCATGTCGCCCCACCTGCCGGTCACGGCCGGGGAGATCGCCGCCGAGGCCATCGCCGCCGCGGAGGCCGGGGCGGCCATCGTCCACCTGCACGCCCGGGACCCGGAGGACGGCCGGCCGAGCCAGGACCCCGAGCTGTTCCGGCGCTTCCTGCCGCAGATCAAGGCCGCCTGCGACGTGGTGATCAACCTCACCACCGGCGGCGCGCCGACCATGGGTGTCGAGGAGCGCCTGCAACCGGTGCTGGAGTTCAAGCCGGAACTGGCCTCGCTGAACATGGGCTCGATGAACTTCGGCCTGTACGAAATGCTCAACCGCTTCACCGAGTTCAAGCACGACTGGGAGCGGCCGTACCTGGAGGAAAGCGACGACCGGATTTTCCGCAATACCTTCCGCGATATCGCCCATATCCTCAGCGCCTGTGCCGAGAACCGCACGCGCTTCGAGATCGAGTGCTACGACATCGGCCACCTCTACACCGCTGCGCATTTCCTGGAGCGCGGCCTGCTCAAGGCGCCGCTGTTCATCCAGTCGGTGTTCGGCCTGCGGGGCGGCATCGGCGGCCACCCCGAGGACCTGGCACACATGCGCCGCACCGCTGACCGGCTGTTCGGCGATGCCTATCACTGGTCGATCCTCGGCGCCGGGCGCAACCAGATTCCCCTGGCGACCATGGGCCTGGCCATGGGCAGCCATGCCCGGGTCGGCCTGGAGGACTCGCTGTGGGACGGCCCCGGCAAGCTGGCGGCGAGCAACGCCGACCAGGTACGACGCATCCGCAGCGTCATCGAGGCCCTGGGCGGCCGGGTGGCGACGGCGGACGAAGCCCGCACCCTGCTCGGGCTCAAGGGACGCGACCAGGTCGCGTTCTAAGCCCCGCAGGCCCGCTGCCGGCGCCTTCCGGGCGCTGGCGATCCCGCATAACAATTACAAAGGGATATGCCCATGAACACTGCAACCGCCGCGCCGCCCCGGGACCCGCAACAACTGACCCGGCTGATGTTCCTCAAGCTGATGCCGCTGCTGATCGCGGCCTATGTCCTGAGTTTTCTCGACCGCACCAATATCGCCCTGGCCAAGCATCAGCTGGATGTGGACCTGGGGATTTCCGCCGCGGCCTACGGGCTGGGGGCCGGACTGTTCTTCCTCACCTATGCGCTGTCCGAAGTGCCGAG
The DNA here is from genome assembly GCF_058796855.1 of Pseudomonas sp. GW823-FHT03E05. Lineage (NCBI taxonomy): Bacteria > Pseudomonadati > Pseudomonadota > Gammaproteobacteria > Pseudomonadales > Pseudomonadaceae > Pseudomonas > Pseudomonas sp. GW823-FHT03E05. The sequence goes on along the minus strand of NZ_JBXAJB010000002.1, from coordinate 303,457 downwards.
CAACCTGATCATGCACAAGGTCGGCGCGCGCTTCTGGATCGCCCGGATCATGGTGACCTGGGGGCTGATCTCCGCCGCCATGGCTTTCGTCCAGGGCGAGACCTCCTTCTATGTGCTGCGCCTGCTGCTGGGGATCGCCGAGGCCGGGCTGTTTCCCGGGGTCATGCTGTACCTGACCTACTGGTTCGACCGCCAGCAGCGGGCCCGGGCCACCGGCTATTTCCTGCTGGGGGTGTGCCTGGCCAATATCATTGGCGGCCCGCTGGGCGCGGCGCTGATGAAGATGGACGGCCTTTTGGGCTGGCACGGCTGGCAGTGGATGTTCCTGCTCGAAGGCCTGCCGGCGGTGTTCTTCGCCTGGGTGGTATGGCGGCGCCTGCCGGACCGCCCGAGCCGTGCTCCCTGGCTGAGCGCGGAGGAAGCGGCGGCCATCGAACAGCGCCTGGCCCGGGAAGCCGACGAGGGCGCGGGGCAGGGCGGGCACTCGTTCCGGCAATGCTTCACGCCACAGATCCTGCTGGCGATCTTTGTCTACTTCTGCCATCAGATCACCATCTACACCGTGATCTTTTTCCTCCCCAGCATCATCGGCAAGTACGGCAACCTGAGCATCATGAGCGTTGGCCTTTTGACCTCGCTGCCCTGGATCGCCGCAGCCGTCGGGGCTATCGCCTTGCCCCGGCTGGCCAACAGCCCGCAACGCTCGCGGCGCCTGCTGGTCTGTGGCTTGCTGGTGATGGCGGCGGGGCTGTCGATCGCGGCGTTTTCCGGGCCGGTATTCAGCCTGCTGGGGTTCTGCGTGGCGGCGCTGATGTTCTTCGTGGTGCAGTCGATCATCTTCCTGTACCCGGCTTCACGGCTCAAAGGCGCGGCGTTGGCGGGTGGCCTGGGCTTCGTCAATTCCTGCGGGCTGCTGGGCGGTTTTGTCGGCCCTTCGGTGATGGGCGCGATCGAGATGAGCACCGGCAATGCCATGAATGGCCTCAAGGTGATTGCCCTGGTGCTGCTGGTGGCGGCATTGGCGGCCCTGCGTTTGCGCCAGGGCCAGGAGGACCGCTGTGAGCAAAGGGCGAGTGGGCTGGCGAGAAACTCCGCCTGAGGTCTGCCCGGGGTTGGCGTCGCTTGGCAGATCTTGCCTGGACGCCAGCCCTCCGGCCTTTCTACACTGCTTCCCGTCTGGGGACCGGGGGCAACATCAATGAATCGCAATGAACTGCGCAAGGCCGATATCAACCTGATGGTGGTGTTCGAGGCGCTGATGCTCGAGCGCAATGTCACCCGGGTGGCGGAGAAGCTGTTCCTCGGCCAGCCCACCATCAGTTCCGCGCTCAACCGCCTGCGGGCGATGTTCAACGACCCGCTGTTCATTCGCGTCGGCCATCGCATGGAGCCCACGGCCCGTGCCGAGCAGATCATCCAGCACCTGTCGCCGGCCCTGGACGCACTGTCCTCGGCCCTGAGCCTGACCCACGATTTCGATCCCGCCAGCAGCACCATGACCTTTCGCATCGGCCTGTCCGACGACGTCGAGTTCGGCCTGCTGCCCCCCCTGCTGCGGGCCCTGCGCCAGGAAGCGCCGCAAGTGGTGGTCGTGGTGCAGCACGTGGACTACTGGCGGATTCCCGACCTACTGGCGTCCGGCGATATCACCGTGGGCATCAGCCAGACCCGCGGCCTGCCGGCCAACGCCAAGCGCAAGCTGCTGCGGCATATCCAGCCCAGCGTGCTGCGGGCCGATGCCAGCGACACACCGCTGACCCTCGACGAGTACTGCGCGCGGCCCCATGTGCTGGTGTCCCACACCGCCAATGTCGCCGGCTTCGCCGATGAGTGGCTGGCGGAGATCGGCCGCACCCGCCAGGTCGTGTTGTCGGTGCCCCAGTACAGCTCGCTGCCGGCCCTGCTCGCCGGTACCAAGCTGATCGCCAGCCTGCCCGACTATGCCGCCGCAGCCATGGCCGCCTCGGGGCAGCTGTACTGCGAGCCGTTTCCGTTCAAGACCCCGACCCTGGACCTGTCCATGGTCTGGCTCAGCCATGTGGACACCGACCCCGCCGAACGCTGGCTGCGCTCGCGGCTGGAAGCCTTCATGAGCGAGCGGGCGCCCCTCGCGAGCTAATCGTGCCTTGCAGCCGCTGCCGCAGGCTGCGATGGACCGCGCAGCGGGCCCCAAACCTGCCCATGCGGTATGCCTGGCGGATCGGGTGGGCGGCCTTGCCAGTCCTGCGGACCGGGTCGCAGCCTGCGGCAGCGGCGCAGTGAACGGAGGCCGCCAGCTTGGCATAGGCACAGGCGGCTGCTTTGCTGTGTGAATCGTCTGTTGAAACATTGATCGGTGGAGTGTGCCCATGAGTCGTTCCCGTTCCCTGTTGCGTGGGCGTGGCAGCCACGACAGCGGCAAGGTTGGCATGGTCGAGCTGTTCTTCGACCTGGTGTTCGTGTTTGCCGTGACCCAACTGTCCCACTCCCTGCTGGCTCATCTGTCCCTGGGCGGAGCGCTGCAGGTGGCGTTGCTGATGGTGGCGGTGTGGTGGGTGTGGATCTTCACCTCGTGGATCACCAACTGGCTGGACCCGGAAGCCCTGCCGATCCGCCTCGGCCTGTTCGTGCTGATGGTGGCCGGGTTGCTGCTGTCCTCGTCGATTCCCCAGGCCTTCGGCGAGCGTGGGCTGCTGTTCGCCGGCGCCTATGTGTTCATGCAGGTGGGGCGCACCGCCTATTCGCTGTGGGCGGTGCGCGGCGAGCCGCTGAACATGACCCGCAACTTCCAGCGGATCCTCTTGTGGCTGATGTTCTCGGGCGTTTTCTGGATCACCGGTGGCCTGCTCGAAGGCCCGCAGCGCCTGGCGTGCTGGGGGCTGGCCCTGGCCATCGAGGTGCTGTCGCCGTCGCTGTATTTCTGGGTGCCGGGGCTCGGCCGCTCGACCCTGGAAGACTGGAATGTCGAAGGCAACCACATGGCCGAGCGCTGCGCTCTGTTCGTGATCATCGCCCTGGGTGAATCCCTGCTGGTCACCGGCGCCACCTTCGCCGAGCTGGCCACCAGTGCCGAAGGGGTACTGGCTTTCGTGGTGGCGGTGCTGGGCAGCATTGCCATGTGGTGGGTGTATTTCGACAGCGGCGCCGAGCGTGCCCACCACCGCATCGCCCACTCCAGCGACCCGGGGCGCCAGGCGCGTATTGCCTACACCTACCTGCATGTGCTGATCGTCGCCGGGATCATCGTCAGTGCGGTGGCCGACGAACTGGTGCTGGTGCACCCGCAGCATGCCAGCCAGGCCGCGGTGCTGGTGATCGTCGGCGGGCCCTGGCTGTTCCTGCTCGGTTGCGCGCTGTTCAAGTGGGTGATGAACGAGCGGCCGTTGCCGCCGCTGTCGCACCTGGCCGGGCTCGCGGCCTTGCTGCTGTTGTTGCCCGCGGCCTGGAACCAGTGGTTTTCCGCCCTGGCGCTGGGCAGCCTGACCACCCTGGTGATGCTGCTGGTGGCGGCCTGGGAAACCCTGGCCCTGCGGGAAAGGGCGGCGTCCAGGCAATGAGGCTAACGGCTACTGCGGCGGCGTGGGGCGGGTTGTGTAGTATGGAGCGCCTTTTTACCCCTGACTGACCGGGAGCTTTGCCATGCCGCACCTGCATATGGAATACACCGCCAACCTGCCGCAACTGGACGTCGACAAGGCGCTGCTGCGACTCAATCATGGGCTGGTGGCGTCCGGGCAGTTCTCCGACGAGTTCGACATCAAGAGCCGCGCAGTCAAGGTCGAAGCGTTCCGGGTCGGCACCGGGATTGGCGAGCGCGGCTTTGTCCACGTCAAGCTGGCCTTGCTCAGCGGCCGTTCGCCAGAGGTCAAGAAGCAGTTGTCCGAGAGCCTGCTGGCGGTGTTGCAGGATCTGGCGCCATGGCCGGCGGATGTCCAGGTGCAACTGTGCGTGGAGATCGTCGATATCGACCGCGCGTCCTACAGCAAGGCCGCCGTCGGCCGCTGAGGATCAGGCCAGCCCCTGCTCGGCGCAGACCTTGACTATCTGTTCACGGAACCAGGTCTGCGCGCTGTCCTGATCGGTGTGCTGGCTCCACTGCATGTCCAGGCTGAATCCCGGCAGGCCGCTGGGGGCCTCGCAATGGTTGAACACTGCCTCGTTGGCCAGCAGTGCCTGGATGCGCCGGGGCAGGGTGAGGAGGAAGTCGGTGCCGGTGATCATCTTCAGCGCTGCGCTGTAGCTGTTGGAGCGGGCGACGATCTGCCGCTTGTGGGCCTGGCGCGCCAGCCAGCCGTCCACCATGTTGCTGTCCGACGTCCAGGGCGTGGGAAACACGTGCCGCCGCTCGACGAACGACTGCAGGCTGAAGCGCGGTTCCCTGGGCGGGGTCGCACGCTTGTCGAAGACACACACCAGGTCGTCCTCCAGCAGCATCTGCGACTTGAAGTCGGCGTGGCCGCGATGGAAGTCGGGCCCGAAACAGATCACCAGGTCGACGCTGCCATCGCGCAGGTCCTCGGCGGGAATATCACTTTCCAGCTTCTGCACGTTGACTGTCACCGGCAGGTCGGCGTAGTCGAAGCCCTTGAGCAGGCGCGGCAGGATCAGCAGCTCGAAGTATTCCGGGGCACAGAGGTTGAAGGTCACGGCCTGGCGGGTCGGGTCGAAGGCCGGCACACCGCTGTGGCACAGGTTGATGCTCTCCAGGATCCTCAGCACGTGGTTGTACATGCTGGTGGCCTTGTAGGTCGGGCGCATGCCGGTGCGGGTGTTGATGAACAGTTCGTCCTCGAAGCCGTTGCGCAGTTTCTTCAGGCAGTAGCTGACGGTCGACTGGCTGACGCAGAGGGTTTCCGAAACCCCGGTGACACTGCTTTGCTCGTACACCGCGATAAAGACCATGAGGTCCTGCATGTCGAGTTTTCTGAGCACATTGCTGATGAGCATCCGTTCCATCCCGCTGAGCACCTGGCGCCGGTGGCGCGCAAACCGGATCGATGCTAGCGGAACGATCGTCCTAATTAAATGCCCGGGGCGGGGATTCGCGGACAGCATCGGGACATAAATGTCCGATAACACGACCTGCGCAGTTTCGCGCACTGCAATGGTGCTTGTCCCGGGTAGATTTCAGGCCGCCGCGGCTGTCGGGCGGCTGCCGCGCACCAGGCCGAGCATGCCCAGGGCCACCAGCAGGGCGCCGAGCATTTCTGTCAACTGTGGCCCCTGGCCCAGCCACAACCAGTGGAACAGCGTGAGGAACAGGGTGCTCAGGTAGATGTAGGAAATCACCGTGGACGGGGCGATGACGCCGATGGCCCGATGCAGCAGCCAGAAGGTTGCCAGGGTGGCGAACAGCGCCAGGTACAGCAGCCACAGCAGGTCGTTGCCGCGCAGTAGCGCGGCACTGCGCCAGCCGCCACTGGCCAGGCTGGCGACAAACAGGAACAGCGATCCGAACAGCATGTTCCAGAAGGTCATGGCCGCCGGGCTGCGCCCTTGCAGGCTGCCGGCCTTGAAGCGCTGGCTCAGCGGCGAGTAGGCGGCCATGGCCAGGCAGCCCAGGGCGTAGATACCCATGGCGTACAGCGACGGCAATTGCCCTGGCGCGCCGCTCTTGAGGATCAGCAGCAGCGCCCCGGCCCCCGCCACCAGCATCGGCAGCAGGCGGCGCCGCTGGCCGCTGCCAGGCAGCAGCCAGGCTTCGAACACCAGGGTCAGGAGCGGCACCAGGGTGAACAGGGTCCCGGTGTTGACCGCCGAGGTATAGCGCAGGGCTTCGAACAGCGAACCGAAATACAGCGCCAGCAGCAGGCCCAGCAGCCCATGGGCGCGCAAGCCGGCCAGGGTCATGGGCGCCGAACCCTTGAGCCACAACAGAGGCACGAACATCAGCGCCGAGAACAACAGGCGCAGGGCGGTCAGCAGTACCGGGTCGATGGCCTGGCTGACCTCGGCGGCGGCAAAGAACGAAGCGGCAATCAGCACCGCCCACAGCAGCATGCCAAGGTTGGCCTGGGTGAAGTTCGCCGGGTTCATGATGGCTTCCCTCGGCTCAGCGGATGTGCTGGCGGTAATGCTTCGGATCGAAGCGCAGCGCCATGAGGATCATCACCAGCATCACCGCGGCCAGTGACCACCAGGCCCATTCGAAGCTGCCCAGCTGGTCGCGGATCATGCCCGCCAGCAACGGCGACAGCCCGGCAATCAGGTAGCCGATGCCCTGCACGAAAGCGGTCAGGCCACCGGCGCGGCGCGGGTCGCTGAGGTGGTCCAGGGAGACGATCAGGCTCATGGGAAACAGCCCGCCGATTCCCAGGCCCAGCAGGCACGGCCACAGCAGGCTGAGGTGTTTGGGGCTGAGGATCAGGCCGCAGAAGCCGGCGATGATCAGTACCAGCAGGGCCACCAGCACCAGGCGCCGGTCCTGGCTGCGGTTGGCGATGGCCGGGGTGACCAGCCCGGAAATCACCTCCATGGCGGTGAGAAAGCCCAGTAACAGGCCCGCGTTCTGATCGCTCCAGCCGTTCTCCACGTAGTAGGGCGCCAGCCATGCCAGCACGCAGGTGTAGGAAGCGGTGCCGAGGCCGAAGAACACCGCCAGCAGCCAGGCCCGGCGATTACCGGCAAAGGACTCCCGTGCTCCACCTTTGCCTGGCAGCCTGGGCAGGGCCGCGCGCTGGGCGTACCAGAACACCAGGGCCAGCAGCGCCAGGGCGGCCCAGATCGCCAGGGCCAGGCGCCAACTGCCACTGTGGTTCATCACCAGGGGCGAGAACGACGCGGCCAGCGCTGCACCGCCCATGATCGAGGTGACGTACAGGCCCATGAACAACGAGACATTGTCGGCAAAGCGCGACTTGATCAGCGCCGGCAGCAGTGCCTGGATCAGGGCGATGCCGATGCCGGCCAGCACCGCGCTGAGAATCAGCTCGGCCGCCGAATCCATGAACAGCCGCGAGACCGTGGCCAGGCCGATGACCAGCAGCGACAGGACCACGGTGCGGTGCTCGCCCAGGCGCTGGCTGATGCCCATGCCGAAGAACATCGCCAGGCCCATGGCCATGACCGGCAGCATGGTCAGCAGGGAAGCCAGGCTGAAGCTCAAGGGGATATCGCCACGAATGCCCGACAGCAGCGGGCCGACGGCGGCCATCGACGGACGCAGATTGAGCGCCACCAGAATCACACTGACCATCAGCCAGAGTGCGGGGCGGGAAGTTGCACGAACGTTTTCCATGGTCGGACCTTCAACAAACAAGGACCCGATTAGGCGGCTCGGTCTGGAGTGGGGGCAAATCAGAAAGTCCGCGGTGTTATTTAAAAACTAAATAACACCGCGGACCTGTAGCCGCTGCCGCAGGCTGCGATCCGGGCCGCAGGGCCGCAAACCGGACGATACGCACGCCCGGCAGGCACCTACCGCTGGAGCAACCTGCAACCCGGGATCAGAACGGCTTGGTCGGCAGGTACTTGCCGTCCAGGGTGATCACTGCGCGGGAACCGCCTTCCGGATCTTCGACCTTCTTGATGTCCAGCTTGAAGTTGATGGCGCTGATGATGCCGTCGCCGAACTGCTCGTGGACCAGGGCCTTGAGGGTCGAACCGTAGACCTGGAGCATTTCATAGAAGCGATACACGGTCGGGTCGGTGGGGATGCCGCCGGCGATGCTGCCGCGCAGGGGAATGCTCTGCAGCAGGCGGCTGGCGTCCTGGTCCAGGCCCAGCTTGTCGCACACCAGGTCGGCGGCGGTGGCCGGCAGGGCGTGCTGGCCCAGCAGGGCGGCGGTGACGAAAGCCAGGCTCAGCCCGGTGCCGTCGGTGAGGTCCTGCCACGACAGGTTCTTGCGCGCCTTGGCGTCGATGATGGTGTCGGCCAGGGCCAGGCGTGGAGCTTGGGCGAATTGGGATTGCAGCATGGGGTGACTCCTCTTGAGTGACGAAACGGGGGCTGCTCAGGCAGCGCTGGAAGCTTGGCTGGCCAGGGCACAGGTGTGCGGGTACTCGGCCAGGGAGACGAAACGCTGGGTGTTGCCGTCGAGGGCGACGATGGCGCCGCTCTCGATGTCATAGACCCAGCCATGCAGGTTGAGCCGGCCCTGTTCCAGGGCCAGGGCCACCGAAGGATGGGTCTTGAGGTTGGCCAGTTGGGCGATCACGTTGTCGCGCACCAGGGCGTCCAGGTGCTCGGCGGGCGAGGCGTGCTGGCGGGCGGCATTGATCACCTTGGCCGACTCGGCATGGCGCAGCCAGTTGGCCACGGCGGGCAGGTGGTCGAGGCACTTGCAGGTGGAAATGGCGGTCATCGCGCCGCAGTCGGAGTGGCCGCAGATGACGATGTCGCTCACCCCCAGCACTGCCACCGCGTATTCCACGGTGGCCGATACGCCGCCCGGCTCGGGGCCATAGCTGGGCACGATGTTGCCGGCGTTGCGGATCACGAACAGGTCGCCGGGCTCTTGCTGGGTCAGCAGTTCGGGCACCACCCGGCTGTCGGAGCAGGTGACGAACAGGGTGCCGGGGTTCTGGGTGCTGGCCAGTTGCTTGAACAGTTCACTGCGTTGGGGAAAGGCTTCGCGCTGGAACTTGAGGAAGCCGTCGATGATGTTCTGCATGGGGTTCTCCTTGCGTCGCTGATGGGGCAAGGATGGAAGTTTTCAGCTATAGCGTCCAAGACCGGCTTATTATGCTTTCCATAAGTACAGCCTATAGTTGGAATTCCCCATGCTGTTGCGTCACATCCGTTACCTGCTGGCCGTGGCCGAGCATTGCAACTTCACCCGGGCTGCCGAGGCGCTGCATGTGTCCCAGCCGACCCTGTCGCAACAGATCAAGCAGTTGGAGGAGGGCCTGGGGGCGCCGCTGTTCGACCGTTCCGGGCGCAGCGTGCGCCTCACCGATGCCGGCCAGGCCTATGTCGCCTATGCCCGCCGCGCCCTGCAGGACCTGGAGGCGGCCAGGCGGGCGATCCACGATGTGCAGGACCTGAGCCGCGGCTCGCTGCGCCTGGCACTGACCCCGACCTTTACCGCCTACCTGGCCGGGCCCTTGCTCAGCCGCTTTTACCGGCAGCACCCGGGAATCGGCCTGAGCATCGAGGAAATGACCCAGGACCGCCTGGAGGCGGCCCTGGCCGAAGACCGCCTGGACCTGGGTATCGCCTTCGCCGGCGAGCACCTGGCGGAGATCGAGAGTCAGGCGCTGTTCATCGAGACCCTGAGCCTGATGGTCGGCCCGCAGTATCCGCAGCCCGAGCGCCTGCCCTTGAGTGCCGAGGCCCTGGGCCGCCAGCCCCTGGTGCTGCTCAGCGCCGACTTCGCCACCCGCCGGCACATCGACCTGTATTGCCGGCAGCAGGGCATTGCCCCGCCGATCGCCGCCGAGGCCAATTCGGTCAGTGCGATTGTCGAGATGGTCCGGCGCGGGCAACTGGCGACCATCCTGCCCAGCTCCATTGCCCGGGAGCAGCCGGGGCTGCGCACCCTGGCCTTGCAGTCACCACCGGCGCCGCGCAGCGTGGTGCTGCTGGGGCGCAAGGGCGCCTATCGCAGCGCCGCCTGCCAGGCTTTCCGGCAGTTGCTGCTGGATCAGGACGAGGGCGCGGCCAGCCACTGATTGACCACCCGGTCGTAGGCGCCGGTGGCCTTGCTCAGGTGCAGCCATTGGTCGACGTAGCTTTTCCAGGCCACATCGTCCCGAGGCAGGAGAAAGGCCTTCTCGCTGTATTGCAGATAGCGCTCGGGGTTGACTGCGCACAGCCCCGGCTTGTGCCGTTGCTGGAAGCGCGCCTCCGAGGCGTCGGTGATCATCACGTCGGCGCGGTGGGTCAGCAACTGATCGAAGATCGTCACGTTGTCGGCGAACAGGGTCAGGCTGGCCTTGGGCAGGTGGGCCCGGGCGAAGATTTCGTTGGTGCCGCCCGGTGGCTCGATCAGGCGCACCTCGGGCTGGTTGATCTGTTCCAGGGTCTGGTAGCGCTTGAGATCCTGGCAGCGCACCAGGGGGATCTTGCCGTCGATGCCCAGGGGCTGGCTGAAGAAGGCTTTTTTCTGCCGCTCCAGTGACACCGAAATACCGCCGACGGCGATGTCGCACTGTTGGCTCTGGAAGTCCGCCATCAGGCCCTTCCAGGTGGTGTTGACCCACTTCACCCGCACCCCGAGGCTCTCAGCCAGGGATTCGGCCAGGCTGATGTCGATGCCTTCGTAGTGGCCGTCGTCGCGCAGGTAGCTGTAGGGCTTGTAGTCGCCGGTGGTGCAGACCGTCAGATGGCCGCGCTCGATCACCTGGTCCAGGTGCGAGGTGGGCTCCTGGGCGAAGCTCAGGGCTGGGGCGCTGAGGCCCAGCAGGGTACACAACAGCAGGCGCGGGAGCATGGAATCGTTCCTTGAGGGGCAGGGGGGCGGAGCATTATTGGCGCCAGCCGCCGGCCAGGCAAGGCAAGTACCGGTGCTGGAAGGCGATGCGGGCTTTCGACCTTTTTTTCACGAATGGCACGTTAACCTGTGGCCCCTGGATTCCAAAAAGAGTTCGCCGTTCATGTCGTCCCATCCCCCACCGTCCATCGAACTTGAGTTCGCTCGGCGCTACGACCAGGAGCACGCGCGCGTCTGCCGCGAGCCCCGGCCAGCCGGGATCGGCGCACGCCTGGCCGTCTGGCGCACGGCGCGCCTGGTACGTCACGCCCTGAAGGAAGCCGGCGAGCCGGGGCTGATCCTGGATGTGGCCTGCGGCGCCGGGCGCTACTGGCCGGTGCTGGGCGAGCACGGCAACCGGGTGATTCTGGCGGCGGACCCTTCCCAGGACATGTTGAACCATGCCCAGACCCACCACCCGGCCAGCCTGCTGAAACGGGTCAAGACCTTTCACAGCTCGGCGTTCAATATCGGCCTGTCGGCCAATGCGGTGGACTGCATCATCTGCATGCAACTCTTTGCCCACGTGACCCGGGGTGAGGATCGCCTGGCCCTGCTGCGCGAGTTCTTCCGGGTCAGCCGGGACACGGTGATCCTGGCCACGCGGATCGAACCGCTGTTGCAGATCGCCCGACCCGCTTCTGCCAGCTCCGGCATGCTGCCGCTGGCCAGCAAGGTGCAGTTGGAAGCGGAGTTCCGCGAAGCCGGTTTTGAAGTGCTCGACCATCGGGACCTGCTGCCCGGTTGGGCGCCTTCGCGGGTCTATGTGCTGAGAAAACAGGGTTAGCCCAGAGTCTCGGACTATTCTTGCCCTCCGGCAGATGGTTTCTCACTTGCTCTTGTCGGGTGAATGCTCGGAAATCGCCGGAGGCGATATATACTGCGCGCCATTCTTCAAGGGAGAGCCGTGTGGCCATCGATATACATTGGATTCGCGACAACGATAGCCTCGGTCAGCTTTGCGCCCAGTGGCAGCAGTTGCCATTCGTCGCCCTCGACACCGAATTCATGCGGGTCGACACTTTCTATCCCATTGCCGCCCTGTTGCAGATTGGCGATGGGCAGCGCGCCTACCTGATTGACCCTTTGACCATCGACAACTGGCAGCCACTGGCGGCCCTGCTGGAGAATCCGGCAGTGGTCAAGGTGGTGCACGCCTGCAGCGAGGACCTTGAAGTCCTGCTGCGCCTGACTGGCAGCCTGCCGGCGCCGTTGTTCGACACGCAACTGGCGGCCGCCTACCTGAACCTGGGTTTCTCCATGGGCTATTCGCGCCTGGTGCAGGAAGTCCTGGGCATCGACCTGCCCAAGGGCGAGACCCGTTCCGACTGGCTGCAGCGCCCGCTGTCGGAAACCCAGGTCAGCTACGCCGCCGAAGACGCCGTGCACCTGGCCCAGGTGTTCACCGAACTGCGGCCCAGGTTGTCCGAGGACAAGTACCGCTGGGTGCTGGAAGACGGCGCCGAGCTGGTGGCCAACCTGCGCCGCGAAGTGGACCCCTACGAGGTCTACCGCGAAGCCAAGCTGGCCTGGAAACTGTCCCGCGCCCAGCTGGCGGTCTTGCGTGAACTGTGTGCCTGGCGCGAGCGCGAGGCCCGTGCCCGCAACCTGCCGCGCAACCGTATCGTGCGCGAGCATGCCCTGTGGCCCCTGGCCAAGACCCAGCCGGACAACCTGTCGGCGCTGGCCAAGATCGAAGACATGCACCCGCGTACCGTGCGCCAGGACGGCGAGTTCCTCCTCGACCTGATCAAGCGCACCGCCAGCGTCGGCCCGGATCAATGGCCGCCGGCCGTGCCCGAACCCCTGCCGATCGAAGCCGCGGCCCTGCTCAAGCGCCTCAAGGCCGTGGGCCAGGCCCAGGCCGAGCGCCTGGGGATCGCCCCGGAAGTGATGCTGCGCAAGAAAACCCTGGAGAGCCTGCTCAAGAGCGGCTTCCCCAACGGGCCTTACCAATTGCCTGATTCGCTGCGTGGCTGGCGCCGCGAATTGATGGGCCAGGCGCTGCTGGACAGCCTGGCCACCGCCGGAGAACAGCCTTGAAACGTATCTGCTCCATCTACAAAAGCCCGCGCAAGAACGAGATGTACCTCTACGTGCTCAAAAGCGAGGCTCTGGAACGCGTGCCGGAAAACCTGCTGCTGGCTTTCGGCAAGCCGCAACATGCCTTCGACCTGGTGCTGAGCCCGGAGCGCAAGCTGTCCCGCGAGGACATCCACCAGGTGCTGGAAAACCTCGACAAGCAGGGCTACCACCTGCAGATGCCACCGGCAGAAGACGAGTACATCGAGCACTTGCCCGAAGAGCTGCTGCGTCGCAATGATCCGGTCTGACCTGTAGGCGCCCGGTCCCGGGCGTCCTTGTAAGTGCAACTGACTGACCTGGCAGCCGCCTTGATCGATGGAGCGATTCTCCGTCGGCGGCTGCCTGCACCGTTTTTTAAGGTTTGAGCCATGCGCGTTCTGATTGCCGAACACGATCACGCTGTTTATGCCCGCCTGTTGCGTCAGGCGGCCCCGGAGCTGGAAGTGCTGACCAGTGGCGACTCCGCCGAGCTGGCACGGTTGGCGGCGGATTGTCCGGTCTGGCTGGGGCAGCCGGACCTGCTGGCCACCCTGCTGCGCCAGGGGCACCAGCCCCAGTGGCTGCAATCCACCTGGGCCGGCATTACCCCGCTGCTGGCCGACGGCCTGCCGCGGCACTACCGCCTGACCCGGGCCGTGGGTATCTTCGGCCAGGTGATGGCCGAGTACGTGCTGACCTACATCCTGGGCCATGAGCGCGAGGTGCTGGCGCGCCTGGTGAGCCAGGTCGAGCGCAAGTGGGACAACCGCCTGGGCCAGAGCCTGGTGGGGCGCAAGGTGCTGATCGTCGGCACCGGCGACATCGGCCAGAGCGTGGCGCAGTTCCTCCTGCCGTTTGGCGTGAAGCTGTACGGCATCGCCAGTCAGCCCCGGGAGCAGGCGCCCTTTATCGAAGTGGCCGGCCTGCAAGACCTGGGGCGCCTGGTGGGGGAGGTGGACTACGTGGTCAACCTGCTGCCCAACACCCCGAGCACTCACGACCTGTACGACGCGGCGCTGTTCAAGCAGTTCAAGCCCACGGGGTTGTTCATCAATGTTGGCCGGGGCGTGGCGGTGGTCGATGCGGACCTGGTGCAGGCCCTCAAGGATGGGCATCTGGCGGGGGCGGTGATCGATGTCTGCCGCCAGGAGCCCTTGCCGCAACGGCATCCGTTCTGGACCGCCTGGGGCTTGCTGCTGACGGGCCACAGTTCGGCGCCGACCTCGCCGGAATTGATGGTGCAGTTGTTCGTCGATAACCTGCGGGCTTATCAGGCTGGGCAGGCCCTGCGCGGCGAAGTGGATTTCGCCCGGGGCTATTGAAACGGACCTGATCGCAGGAGCGAGCTTGCTCGCGAAAGCCGTGCTTGCCAGGCAAGCGCGGCGCCCTTCAGGGCTTCGCGAGCAAGCTCGCTCCTACAGAGGCGATCGCGGCTTTAGAGGCTGAAATCGCCTTCGGCCACGGTTTCGCTCAGGGGGCGACGCGGGCTTGGCTCTTCCCGGGCCTGGAGGTAGTCGGCCAGGGTCGACTTGTCTCCCAGCTTGCCCACGGCCACGGCGGCGTGCACGGCATAGCCTTCGGGGATCTTCAGTTCCTTGCGGGTCAGTTCCTGGTCGAAACCGGCCATGCCGTGGGTGTGCCAGCCACTGAGGCTGGCTTGCAGGGCCAGGTGCCCCCAGGCCGAACCGGTGTCGAAGGTGTGCCACAGGGCCGGGGTTTCCTCGCTGGCGCCGGGCACGGTGAAGGTGGTCTTGGAAATCACGATCACCAGGGCCGAAGCGTGTTGCGCCCAGCCACGGTTGAATTCGTTGAGCAGGCCGAGGAAGCGTTCCCAGTTCGGCGTGTCGCGGCGGGCATAGAGGAAGCGCCAGGGCTGCGAGTTGTAGGCCGAAGGCGCCCAGCGTGCGGCTTCGAAGAAGCTCAGCAGGGTTTCTTCGGGGATGCTTTCGCCGGTGAAGGCCCGGGGCGACCAGCGCTGGGTGAACTGCGGGTGGATGGCGTAGTCGGCAACGCGAGTGTTGGCGCTCATGGAAAAACTCCTGGCAGCATGTGAGATGAGTGGAATAAACCGGCAAGCGCAGATGAGCTGAGCGAAGGGGTATTCCTGACCCCGTGCGGTTTGCCGGGTGCAACGCGGTCAAGCGTTAATGGCACACGGACGCGGGTCGGTCCGAGGGGCAAAGCTACTGTGCCCATGGCCCGCTGACAAGTCCTGGCCTACCGACAGTCGCCAGCGCTTGGCCCGCCGGTTCTTCGGCACTAGACTGGCGGCCTTTTCACCCTCGGATATTGATGCTTGAGCCATGGCCGCCAAAGTCGAACCTTTCTGGATACGCAAAACCCTCGAACAACTCGACCAGGACGAATGGGAGTCGTTGTGCGATGGCTGCGGTCTGTGCTGCCTGCAAAAGCTTGAAGACGAGGACGACAACAGCGTCTATTACACGCGCATCGCCTGCAAGCTTTTGGACCTCAAGACCTGCCAGTGCAGCGATTACCCCAACCGCCGCGACTCGGTGCCCGACTGCATCCAGCTGACCCCGGGCAAGGCCGACGAATTCAAGTGGCTGCCCCCCACCTGCGGCTACCGCCTGGTGAGCGAGGGCAAGGACCTGCCCCTGTGGCACCACCTGGTGTGCGGCGACCGCGATGCGGTGCACCACGAACGTATTTCCCAGTCCGGCCGCATGCTCGCCGAAGGCAGCGTGGCGGAAGAGGATTGGGAGGATCATCTGATTTTCCGCGCAGGCTGAGGGTTCGCCGCGCCGGCTTCAAGGTTTCAATAGCAAGGAGAGGGTATGAGGGTGGGGGCGAAGCTGGCGCTGGCCGCTGCGATGCTGGCATTGAGTGCATCGGCGTTTGCGGCGAAGAAGGTCGATCTGGATTATCACGTGCGCTTCCTGCCCCAGAGCGATCAGGCCGAAGTGCGCCTGACCCTGGCCGACGGCGCGGCGCTGCGCAGCCTGGATTTCGATCTGGGCTCGACCGGCGACTACAGCGACTTCAAGGCCGACGGCCAATGGCAGGCCGCCCCCGCCGGTGCCGGCGGTCAGCGTGGGGTCTGGCGCCCGGCCAGCGGCAAGGCCAGCCTGAGCTACCGGGTACGCCTGAACCACAGCATCAAGAAGGGCAGCTATGACAGCCGCAGTACTGCCAACTGGGCCCTGCTGCGCGGCGAAACCCTGGTGCCGCCGGCGCACCTGGACCAGCAGGACGGCATCGAGCTGGTGGCGCGCCTGGATTTCGAACTGCCCGCCGGGTGGAAGAGCATCGAGACCGCCTGGCCGCGGATCGGCAAGCACCGTTTTCGCATCGACAACCCCTCGCGGCTGTTCGACCGTCCCGCCGGCTGGATGCTCGCCGGCACCCTGGGCAGCCGCCGCACGCGCCTGGGGGAAACCGACGTCAGCGTGGTCTCGCCACTGGGCCAGGGCATGCGGCGCATGGATGTGCTGACCCTGCTGACCTTTGTCTGGCCGCAGGTGCAGGCGGTGTTTCCCCGCCAGCCGAGCAAGCTGTTGATCGTCGGCGCGGCCGATCCGATGTGGCGCGGCAGCCTGGCCGGGCGCGATTCACTGTTCCTGCACAGCCGCCTGCCGCTGGTCAGCGAGAGCGGCGCCAGCCCCTTGCTGCGGGAGCTGGTGCAATCTCTGGCACGGATCAACGACAGCCAGCGCAGCGACTGGATCAGTGAAGGGCTGGCGCAGTACTACGCCATCGAGCTGCTGCGCCGTGCCGGTGGCATCAGCGATGAACGTTACCAGGTGCTGGAGAAGCGCCTGGCCCGGGACGGCCACAAGGTCACCAGCCTGCGCGGCGAACAGGTGGACAGCGCCACAGTGGCCAAGGCGGTGTTGCTATTGCAGGAGCTGGATCGGGAGATTCGCCTCAAGACCCGCAACAAGCGCTCCCTGGACGATGTCCTGCAAGCGGCGATGCGCCTGGAAAGCGTCAGCACCGCCGAATTCATCCAGCTCAGTGAAAGCGTGCTGGGCGAGTCCTCCAGGGTCCTCGACACCAGCCTGCTGCGCTGACCCGGCGCGGCTGGGGCTCAGGCGTCCATGAGGACGCCCCGGCTTCAGGCCTTGGGCACCTTCACTTCATCATTGCTGGCGGCCTTGGCGTTGCGGCCGGCGGCTTCGGCATCGGCTTTCAGGTTGCGCAGCTCTTCTGCAGCGCGTTCGATCTTGTTGCGCACGTTGTTCATGTCCTGGCGGCTTTTCTCCAGCAGGCTTTTCGCCGAGCTGTGCCCGGTGATGCCCCGGGCCAGGGCCACGCCGCCGATGGCTACCTGGATCAGGCCGAATACGCCGCCACGGCGCAGGCCCTTGCCCATCATCACCACGCCGCCGGCCAGCGAGCCGATGCGCTCCCAGCCCTGGACATTCTGGGTGGGCTGGCTCTGGAACGGGGTCGATTCGATGGTTTGCAGCTGTTTGCGCTCGCT
Source organism: Pseudomonas sp. GW823-FHT03E05 (assembly GCF_058796855.1). Classification (NCBI taxonomy): domain Bacteria; kingdom Pseudomonadati; phylum Pseudomonadota; class Gammaproteobacteria; order Pseudomonadales; family Pseudomonadaceae; genus Pseudomonas; species Pseudomonas sp. GW823-FHT03E05. Next base: position 286,555 of record NZ_JBXAJB010000002.1, on the reverse strand, counting down.
CATGATCTGTCTCCAAGGGCGGTAAGGGATACAAGGCTGACTGCACGAAGGCGTCACAGGTTCCCGGGCAATGACCGGCGTGTGCTCAGAACTTGGGACCGGAGCGGGTGTTGTTACCCTTGGCCAGGCGATCGTAGAGCACCACGTTGACTGTCGCTGCCAGGTTCATGCAACCGGTGGTGGGGATGTAGACCACGTCCTCGCACCAGTCGCGGATCTCCTTGTCGAGGGAGCCGTCTTCCGGGCCGAAGATGTACAGGGCGCGATCCGGGTGGGTGTATTCGGGCAGTGGGCGGGCACCCTCGACCAGTTCCACGGCCACCGGAATGCAGCCCAGGGGGAGGATTTTCTTCAGGTCGTCGATGCCGATCAGCGGAATGTCCTGGTGGACCTTCTTGGTGTCGGTGACGAAGTCGCGGGCCCGCTCATAGCGCTTGCCGGTGTAGAACACCGAGGCGACGCCATAGCAGCCGGCGGCGCGCATCACCGAACCGACGTTCTCCGGTGACTTGGGGTTATACAAACCGATGCAGCTGTACCTTTTGTTTGCCACGAACAAAGCGCCTTGGGGGAAAAGAGCGCGATTATACGGGGATTGCCCACGGCTCGGTGGCTTGTTGTGGCGAGGGAGCTTGCTCCCGACGCCGGCCAATGCGGTATAGCAGGCCGGCCGGGGACACAGGGTTTACGGCTGCCTTGCCGCCGAACGGGAGCACGCTCGCTGGCCACAATATGCCCGGCGGCTGGTGCTTACTCCGGGTCTTTCTTCATCAACCCGGCCAGGGCGGCGAACGGGTTGTGGGTCGCCTTGGCGACTTTCGGGGTGCTCAGGGAGCCTTCGCCGAAGTACTGCTGGTCGGTGTAGCGCGAGTGCTCGTTGTCGTGGCAGTACAGGCACAAGAGTTCCCAGTTGGAACCGTCCTGGGGGTTGTTGTCGTGGTTGTGATCGCGGTGGTGCACGGTCAGCTCGCTCAGGCGCTTGCCGGAGAACTCCCGGGCGCAGCGGCCGCAGACATGGGGGTACATTTTCAGTGCCTTGTCGCGGTAGCCCATTTCCCGGTCGCGCTGGGCGTCGGCAAGGATACGGTCCAGCTTGGCGGTGTTGGACGGGGGAGTGGACGAACTCATGGGTTCACCTTTGTAGAAGGACTAATGACGGTAATGGACAAAGTTTAGCTCAGGCCTTGAGCTTCTCGGCAATCCAGATGGTGTGCCGGGTACCGCGATTGCCATGGGCGAAGACCTGCACTTCCTCGGCCTTGAAGCCGGCCTTGCGCAGGCGCTCGGAGAACTGCCGGTCGGCGCTGGCCGACCACACCGCAAGAATGCCCTTGGGCCGCAGGGCCCGGGCGCAGGCGGCCAGGCCGGCGCTGGAGTAGAGCCAGCTGTTGGCTTTCTGGGTCAGGCCTTCGGGGCCGTTGTCGACGTCGAGCATGATCGCGTCGAAGCCCAGGGGCTCGGCCTGCAGGACCTTGGCCACGTCTTCCAGGCGGATCACCGTGCGCGGGTCCAGCAGCGGCCGGCCGGACTTTTCGCCGAGCGGGCCACGGTTCCATTCCACCACCCCGGGCACCAGCTCGGCGACCACCACCTCGGCGCTCTTGCCCAGGTGCTTGAGAGCCGCGGCGAGGGTGAAACCCATGCCCAGGCCGCCGATCAGCACCCGCGAGTTCGGGCGCCCGGCGACCTTGCTGCAAGGGATCTGCGCCAGGGCGTCCTCGGAACCGTGCATGCGTGTGTTCATCAACTGGCCGCCGTCGCCGCCCTGGATCTTGATGACGAAATCCTCACCGTATTCGAACAGGCACAAGGCACCGCCGTTTTCAGGAATCGCAGTAGTGTCCAGCAGTACGAAACGTTTCATGGAGATCTCATTGAGGAAGGCAAAACGCCCCGGTTGGGAGTAGCCTGACGCCAGACAATAGCAATGGAGCCATTGATGAAGCGCACTATTCTAACGGTGATTGCCCAAGCGGCGCTCGCCCTCACCGCAGCCCTGGCGCTTGGTGCCGGCCCGGCTTTGGCCGACGAGCCGCAAAGCGCCCCGGTGGTGACCCCGGCGCCGACCCTCGGCACCCCGGGTACCGCGACCCCTACGCCTTATCCGCAAGTCACCCCGCCCAGCACGCCGAAAGCCGGCAGCAGTGGCAGCGCGCCCCTGCTGCCGCCGATCGACATGCCCAAGCCGCCCAAGGACCAGACCCTGCCAGGGCTGGAGCAGAACGACAGCAAACCCAAGGTTCAGGGTTGATGGATGTAGTGGGCGAGGGTACCCCGGGGCTCAGATCTGCTGCGCGAGCAACTGGCCGTCGGCCATGCGCAGCCGCTTTGACAGCGACACGGCCAGGGCGCGGATGATCTTGGCGGCGATCTTTGGCGCATCGTTGAGCATCTTCTCCAGGGAGTCCTTGCCCAGGTTGAGCAACTGGCAATGGCTGGCGGCCACGCAGGTAGCCGAACGTCGCTCGCCATCGAGCACCGCCATTTCGCCAAAGGCCCGGCCGCTGCGCAGGGTAGCGATGGTCAGCGGCTGGCCGTCGTGGTTGCGCTTTTGCACCGCCACCTGGCCGCTGTGGATGATGCACATGAAGCTGCCGGCATCGCCCTCATGAAAGATCGCTTCGCCCTCGGCGATGCTGCTGATGCTGAAGTAGCCGGCCGCAGCGTTGAAGTCGGCGGGCAACAACTGGTCGAACAGGCCGCAGTCCATCAGCCAGTCGCGGATCTCGTTGTTCAGTAAGGTGGGTTCGGACATGGGATCACGGTCTTTTTCTTGTGTCTGTTGCACGGGCGCAGGCCCGGTCCGGCGGTTGCCGGTGGCGTTCTGGGTTAAGACAGGAACGCCGCCGGGAGTTCCTCAGGCCAGGCCCAGAATGTTCAGGATAAAGGCGTATTCGAGGGCTACGTCACGTAATCCCTGGTAACGCCCGCTCATGCCGCCATGGCCGGCCCCCAGCTCGGTCTTGAGCAGCAGCGGGTTGTCGTCGGTCCTGGTGGCCCGCAACCTGGCCACCCATTTGGCCGCCTCCCAGTACTGCACGCGGCTGTCGTTGTAGCCGGCGATCACCAGGAGCGCAGGGTAGGCCTGGGCGCGCACGTTCTCGTAGGGCGCGTAGGCCTTGATCCGTGCGTAGACCTCGGGCTCCTCGGGGTTGCCCCATTCGTCGTATTCGGTGACGGTCAGCGGCAGCTCCGGGTCGAGCATGGTGTTGAGCACATCGACGAAGGGCACTTCGGCGATGGCGACCTTGAATAGCTCGGGGCGCTGGTTGAGTACCGCGCCGATCAGCAGGCCGCCGGCGCTGCCGCCACTGATGGCCAACTGCTGGGCGCTGGTCAGGCCCTGGGCGATCAAGTGTTCGGCGCAGGCGATGAAGTCGCTGAAGGTGTTCTGCTTGTGTTCCTGCTTGCCGGCGCGGTACCAGGCCTCACCCAACTCGCCGCCGCCGCGCACGTGGGCGATGGCAAAGGCCACGCCGCGATCGAGCAGGCTCAGGCGGGCGTGGGAGAACCAGGGGTCCAGGCTTTCGCCGTAGGCACCGTAGCCGTAGAGGTACAGCGGCGTCGGCTGGCCCAGGCAGTCGCGCTTGACCACCAGGCTGATGGGCACTTGGGTGCCGTCGGCGGCGGTGGCCCAGAGGCGCTGGCTGACGTAGGCCTCGGGGTCGAACGGGCCCAGTACCGGGGTTTCCTTCAGCACCTGCTGCTGGCCGTCGGCCAGTTGCAGCTGGCGTACCTGGGCCGGGCGGTTCAGGGCCTCGTAGCGCAGGCGGATGCGCTCGCTGGAAAACTCCAGGCTGTTCTGCACGTGCAGGCTGTAGGCCGCATCCGGCAGTTGCACGCGGTACACCGGCAGGTCCCGGGGGTGCACTTCGATGATCGGCAGGCCGCCTTCGCGCAGGCTCAGGGTCATGGCTGCGGCGTTGAGGGTCACGCCGTCGAGCATTACCTCGGGGTTGTGCGGCACCAGCAGTTGCCAGTCGTCCTGCTCGGGGATCGCGCCGTTGTCCGCGGCCTGGTAGAGGGCGAAGTTGATGCCGTCGCGGTTGCTGCGGATGAACCAGGTCCATTGGCCGTCCAGCAGGCCGTGGTCGACATCGTATTCATGGCCTTCGACCCGCGGCGCCAGGCAAGTGAACGGCAGCTGTGGCTGCGTGGCGTCCAGGGCCCAGGTCTCGCCGGTGGTCTTGCTGCCCAGGGACAGCAGCAGTTGGCGTTCGGAGCTGGAACGGTAGCAATGCAGGAAGAAGCGTCCGTCCGGCTCGTGGAACACTTCCTCGGCGGCGGTGCCATCCAGCCGGTAGCGCAACAGCTTGTGCGGGCGGTGGGTATCGTCCAGCTCGCCGAAGAACAGGGTCAGGCTGTCGTTGGCCCAGGTCATGCTGCCGTCGCAGTTGTCGAAGGACAGCTCGCTGACTTTGTCGCTGGCCAGCTCCTTGACGAACAGGGTGTAGATTTCCTCCCCAGTGGTGTCGAGGCTGTAGGCCAGGCGCTGGTGGTCGGGGCTGATGCTGAAGGCCCCGAGGGAGAAGAAGCCGCCATTGGCCAGGGCGTTGGGGTCCAGCAGCAGTTGCTCGCGGCTTTCGTCCACCGTCAGGCTGTCGTCCGCCGGGCGCGGGCAGCGGTAGTGGCGGGCGTATTCGTCGCCGGCGGTGGTGCGGGTGTAGTACAGGTACGGGCCCCAGGGCGAGGGCAGGGACAGGTCGGTTTCGAGGATCCGCCCCTTGATCTCCTGGAACAGCGTTTCACGCAGGGGCCCCTGATGCGCCAACTGGGCGTCCAGGTAGCTGTTTTCAGCCTTCAGGTAATCGAGCACCGCGTCGGTGTCGCGTTCCTGCAGCCAGGCATACGGGTCAGCGCCTTCGGCCTTGTGGGCAATCGGGGCGCTGCTGTCGTTGGCGGTTAAGGGCATGGGTGGCTCTCGGGCGATGACAAATGAGGGCTGGGCAGACGGCGGTGCAGCCTGACACGGCAAAAGTCGTTATCATAAGCGCCTCTTTGCCTGCCTTGCCATGGACACCATGACCGAGAACGACTATCTGATCGCCTGGGGGCTCTATGCCTTCGCCGCCTTGGGCTGCCTGCTGGTGTGGATGCGCCTGACCCGCTGGATGTGGCGCTGGCTGCGCGAGCCGCTGCGAGTGCTGGTGGCGGTGCTGCTGTTCAGCCCGACCATCATCGACCCGGTCAAGGAAAAATTTGCCCCGGCCGTGGCCATCACCGCCCTGGATATAGCCTTCAAGGTCGGCAACAACGCCTGGCGTGCGGTATCCGACCTGTTCATGTACGGCATGATCGCCTTTGGCGTCTACCTGCTGTTCGTGCTGATCCGCTGGCCCATCGAGCGCGCGGCCAGGGAGCGCCGGGAACGCAACGAAGCGGCGAAAGCTGCCGCCAAGGCTGCCGAAGTGGAGGATGACCAGCCCTTCGGTGGCGCCGGCAATGACCGTTACGGCCGCCAGCCTGCAGCCGGCACCCCCCTGAATACGCGGGTCGAACCGCGTTTGTAACGCTGCCCCCGGCATTGAAGCGAGAGTCCGAGCATGTGTGAGTTGTTGGGCATGAGCGCCAATGTACCGACCGATATCGTCTTCAGCTTTACCGGGCTGATGCAGCGCGGCGGCCGCACCGGCCCCCATCGCGACGGCTGGGGCATCGCTTTCTATGAAGGCCGCGGCCTGCGCCTGTTCCAGGACCCGGCGGCCAGCAGCGAGTCGGAAGTGGCCAACCTGGTTCAGCGTTACCCGATCAAGAGCGAAGTGGTGATCGGCCATATCCGCCAGGCCAACGTCGGCAAGGTCTGCCTGGCCAATACTCATCCTTTTGTCCGCGAGCTGTGGGGCCGCAACTGGTGCTTTGCGCACAATGGCCAGTTGGCGGATTTCCAGCCCCAGGCCAGCTTCTACCGCCCGGTAGGCGATACCGACAGCGAAGCGGCTTTCTGTGACCTGCTGAACCGGGTGCGGGCCGCCTTTCCCGAGCCGGTGGAAATCGAGGAGCTGCTGCCGACCCTGATCCAGGCCTGCAGCGAATACCGCAGCAAGGGCGTGTTCAACGGCCTGCTCAGCGACGGTGACTGGCTGTTCTGCTATTGCTCGACCAAACTGGCGCAGATCACCCGGCGCGCCCCATTCGGCCCGGCGCGGCTGAAGGATGTGGATGTGATCGTCGACTTCCAGGCCGAAACCACGCCCAACGACGTGGTCACGGTGATCGCCACTGAACCCTTGACCGAAAACGAAACCTGGACCCGCTACCAGCCGGGCCAGTGGAGCCTGTGGCGGCGCGGTGAATGCGTCAGCCATGGCCAGACCGAATAAGGACATCCCTATGTTGCTCAGTTATCTGCGGCTGGTGCTGTTCGCCGCCGGCCTGTTGATCGGTGTGCAAGTGCCGGGTTTCATCAGTGATTACGCCAAGCGCGTCGAGGCGCATCTGATCGAGTCGCAGCACAGCCTGCAGGGCTTCCAGGGCACCGCGCAGCAGTTCTTCAAGGGCGACATGAACGCCCTGGTGGCCCATTACCGGGCCAGCGACGATCCGGTGTTTCGCAGCGATGCCGAGAGCCTGAGCGGCTTGCTCAGCCGCCAGCTGGCCCTGGACAAGCAATACCAGGCGATGCAGGGGCCCTGGTACATCCGCCTGCTGCAAGTGGCCCTGGCCCCCGACCCGGAAATCCGCAAGGAAACCTGGGACGGCTACAGCTACCAGATCCTGCTGACCCCGGAAGCCATGATCTGGGGTATCAGTGGCGCCTTGCTGCTGTCCTTCGGCCTGGAATGCCTGTACCGGCTGATCGACTGGGTAGTGCTGGGCGGCAAGCGCCTGCGCCAGAGCCGCCCGATTGAAGAGCGCGACCTCAAAGGCCTCTGACCCCCTGTAGGAGCCGGCTTGCCGGCGAAGGGGGCCGCGTGGCTTGCGCCTGACTGAAGATCGCCTTCGCTGGCAAGCCAGCTCCTACGGGAGCCGTATCGATTTTGTTTTCTGTGTAGGAGCCGGCTTGCCGGCGAAAGCGGCGCGCCTGACACACCGCTGCGCGCGGGTCGCTGGCAAGCCAGCTCCTACGAGGGGGGCGATGGCGATGTTCACTGGGGTTCGCTGAGCACCAGGTAATCCGCGCCGACCTTCTGCCCATAGCGCTGCACCACGCGCTGGCACAGCTCGACTATGTCCTCCACCAATTCCACTCCCACCCGCCACGACACCACCACTTGCAGGTTCGGCGGGCGCTGTTCGATGGCCAGCAGGGTCAGTTCGCCCCGGGCCAGTTCCTCGCGCACCAGCACCGGCGGCAGGGCGCCGATGCCGAAGCCGTCCCGCAGCAGGCGGGTGATGGCCGACACCGAGTTGACGCAGTTGAGCCGCGGCGCCAGCACGCCGTTGGCCTGCATCAGGCTCAGCACCTGCTGGTGAGGCAGGGAGTTCTTCGAGTAGGTGACGATCCGTTCCCGGGCCAGCTCGGCGACGTTGGCGTAGTCGCGGTTGTAGATCGAGTTGCTGGCGGCGATCCAGCCCATGGGATAGCTGGCCAGTTCCAGGCTGCGGATGCTTTCCTGGCGCAGCAGGTCGGTTTGCAGCACCAGGTCCAGAAAGCCCTTTTGCAACTGTTCGCACAGGTTCAGCGACGTGTCGGCCACCAGCTCGATTTCCACCTGCGGGTAGTGGTCCATCATCTCTGCCACCAGGGGGCTGAGCCAGGTGTGGATTACCGTGTCCATGACCCCGATGCGAATCCGTCCGACCTTGCTCGACGGCGCTTGGATGGACTGTTTCAGCACCTGCAGGGTGTCGAGCATCTGCTCGGCGTGCTCCAGCACCTTGACGCCTTCCGGGGTCAGGCTGACGCCCCGGGAGTCGCGCAGGAACAGCTTCACGCCCAGCTCGCCCTCCAGCACCGCGATGCGGCTGGAGATCGCCGCCTGGGTGGTAAAGAGTTTTTCCGCGGTGTGGCTGAAGCTCTTCAGCCGCGCGACCCAGACGAAGGTTTCGAGGAACTTGAGGTTCATGGGATCAACTTTTCTTATGCATAAGGGCAGTTTTTATTAGTTGGACGCAGTTGGCGCTCGAGCCGAAGAATGCGCCAACCCACGATATGCGTCGTCGGGGCCCAGAACAACACCAATAAATTACCCTGGAGATCGCCATGAGTGCGCCCGAAACACTGGCCGCCAAGGCCCCGCGCCGCGCCGGCCCGTTTGACTGGTACCGGGACATCAACCAGCAGGAGCGCCGGACATTCTGGAGCTGCAAGCTCGGTTATGGCCTGGATGGCATGGACACGCAGATGCTCAGTTTCGTGATCCCGACCCTGATCGCACTGTGGGGCATCACCTCCGCCGAAGCCGGGCTGATCCATACCAGTACCTTGCTGGCCTCCGCCCTGGGGGGCTGGATCGCCGGGATCCTCTCCGACCGCATTGGCCGGGTACGCACGTTGCAACTCACGGTCCTGTGGTTCGCATTCTTTACCTTTTTGTGTGGCCTGGCGCAGAACTACGAGCAGTTGCTGATCGCCCGGACCCTGATGGGCTTCGGCTTCGGTGGCGAGTGGACCGCCGGGGCGGTGCTGATCGGCGAGGTGATCCGTGCCAAGAACCGTGGCAAGGCGGTGGGCATGGTGCAGTCCGGCTGGGCCCTGGGCTGGGGCATAACGGCGTTGCTATATGCGCTGCTGTTCTCCCTGCTGCCGCCGGAAGACGCCTGGCGCGGGCTGTTCCTGCTGGGCATCCTGCCGGCGATCTTCGTGATTTTCGTCCGCCGCCTGGTCAAGGACCCTGAGGTCTATCGCCAAACCCGGGCCCGGGAAGAGCCCAGCAACCCGGCCCGGTTCTACGAGATCTTCGCCCCGGGGATCCTCAGCACCACCCTGCGCGCATCGCTGTTGGCGGCGGGGGCCCAGGGCGGCTACTACGCCATCACTTTCTGGCTGCCGACCTTCCTCAAGACCGAGCGCGGCCTGAGCGTGCTGAGCACCGGCGGCTACCTGGCCATGGTGATCTTCGGCTCCTACATGGGCTATGTGATCAGCGCCTACCTGACCGATATTCTCGGGCGCAAGAAGAACTTCGTACTGTTCGCCGCCGGCTCTTTCACCATCGTCCTGCTCTATACGCAAATGCCGGTGAGCAACGCGGTGATGCTCTGGCTGGGCTTTCCCCTGGGCTTTTTCGCCTCGGGCATCTTCAGCGGCATGGGAGCGTTCCTCACCGAACTGTTCCCCACCCGCATCCGCGGTTCCGGCCAGGGTTTCTGCTACAACAGCGGCCGGGCGCTGGCGGCGCTGTTCCCCCTGCTGATCGGCCTGCTCAGCCAGCATGTGCCGCTGGGCGCGGCCATCGGCACCTTTGCCGCGGTGTCCTACGGCGTGGTGGTGCTGGCAGCCTTGAGCCTGCCGGAAACCCGCGGCAAGGAACTTGAGGCACGCTAACTGATAATCTGCGGGGCATTGCCAGCGCTGCCCCGCAGCGGACCCCTTATAAAAAACACAGGAACACTGACCATGAGCCGCCTGTTATTGAATTGCGACATCGGCGAAAGCTTTGGCAACTGGACCCTGGGCCTGGATGCCGAAGTCATGCCCTTTATCGACTGCGCCAACATCGCCTGCGGTTTCCACGCCGGCGACCCGGGCATCATGCGCAAGACCGTGGCCCTGGCCCTGGCCAATGGCGTGCGCATCGGTGCGCACCCGGCCTACCAGGACCTGGCCGGCTTCGGCCGCCGCTCCATGAGCTACTCGCCCGAGGAGATCCAGGACCTGCTGCACTACCAGGTCGGAGCACTGGACGGCATCTGCCGGGCCCAGGGTGGCCGGGTCGAGTACGTCAAACCCCATGGCGCGATGTACAACGACATGATGGCCAAGCCTGCGCAACTGCGGGCGGTGATCCAGGCCGTGGCAGCCTACGACCCGCAACTGCCGCTGATGCTCATGGCCACCCGCGACAACAGCGCGGCCCAGGCCCTGGGCGATGAGTACGGCGTGACCCTGTGGTTCGAAGCCTTTGCCGACCGCGCCTACGACAACGCCGGGCATCTGGTGTCGCGGCAGTTGCCGGGGGCGGTGCACCATGACGCGCAAACCATCCTCCAGCAGGCCCTGACCATCGCCCGCGGCGAGCCCCTGGCCGCCAGCGACGGCAGCGCCTTGCTGCTGCACGCCAACACACTGTGCGTGCATGGCGACAACGCCAGTTCGGTGGCGGCGGTGCAGCGCATTCGCGAGGCCCTGAACCAGCAGTCCGGCCTATGAAGCCACAGGTTGAAGTAGTCGCCATCGACTGCCTGATGGTGCGGCTGTTCGAGGTGATCGCCGAGGACAACATGCCCTGGATGCTGGCCGCCGCCGAAGGGCTGCGGCGGGCCTTCGGCGAGTCTCTGGTCGACCTGGTGCCGTCCTATACCACGCTGATGGTGCATTACGATTTGCTGGCCCTGAGCCCGTCCGAGGCCCGGCAGCGGATCGAGATCGCCTTGGCCGACCTGGCGCCCGGCACCACCCAGGCCGGGCGCGAGCACGTGCTGCCGGTGTGGTACGACCTCAGTGTCGGGCCGGAACTGGTGCTGTTGTCCCGGCGCAGCGGGCTGTCGGTGGCCGAGGTGATCGAGCGTCACAGCCAGCGTGAATATCAAGTGTTTGCCTTGGGCTTCGCTCCCGGGTTTGCCTTCATGGGGCTGGTGGAGGAGGCACTCGCGGCGCCGCGGCTGAACACCCCGCGCAAGCGGGTGGCGGCGGGCAGTGTGGGGATCGCCGAACGGCAGACCGCGGCTTACCCGGTGGTATCACCCGGGGGCTGGAACCTGATCGGCCGCACCCCGAGCCGGTTGTTCGATCGCGAGCGCGACGGCTACAGCCTGATGCAACCGGGGGACCGGGTGCGCTTTGCCCCAGTGGAGCGGGCCGAGTTCCTGCGCCTGGGGGGCGATGACACGCCACTGGAGGTGCCGGCATGAGCCGACTGACGATCGAGGCCAGCACCCCGCTGTGCCTGCTGCAGGATGCCGGGCGCTTTGGCGTGCGCCACCTGGGCGTGACCCAGGGCGGGGCGCTGGACTGGGTGTCGATGTCCTGGGCCAACTGGCTGCTGGGCAATGCCCTGGATGCGCCGGTGGTGGAAATTACCCTGGGCGGTTTCACCCTGCAGGCCGAGGACTATTGCCTGCTGGCTTTGGCCGGGGCTGATCTTGGGGCCTATGTGGATGAGCGGCCTTTGACCCCGGGGCGCAGTTTCATCCTGCAAAAGGGCCAGCGGCTGCGATTCACCCAGCCATTTTCTGGGGCCCGGGCCTATCTGGCCGCCCCTGGCGGTTTCGACGCGCCCAAGGTGTTGGGCAGTTGCGCCAGCGTGTTGCGTGAAGCCCTGGGTGGCCCCGATGGTTATGGCCGCGCCCTGAGCGAGGGTGGGGTGTTGAGTTATTCGGGAGCTGGCGGTGCGCTCAAGAGCCTGTCGGCGGAGCAACTGCCGGATTGGCAATCCGCTGCACCGCTGGAGGTGATCCTGGGTGCGCAGATCGGCCAGTTCAGCGGTTTGAGCCTGTTCGATGCCTTCAATAGCAGTTGGAGCCTGGACAGCCGGGCCGACCGCATGGGCGCGCGCTTGCTCGGGCCGGTCTTGCAGTACCAGGGCCGGCCGATGATTTCCGAGGGCATTCCCCTGGGGGCGATCCAGGTGCCGCCGGACGGCCAGCCGATCATCCTGCTCAATGACCGGCAGACCATTGGCGGCTATCCACGGCTGGGGGCGTTGACCCCGCTGTCCCTGGCGCGGTTGGCGCAGTGCCTGCCGGGCAGCGAAGTGCGCCTGGCGCCGGTGGTACAGGAAACGGCGCATCGGCAGCAGGTGGCGTTCCTGCGCCGGTTCGGGTGAGGGGCTGAAAGCTTCGCCGGCAAGCCGGCTCCTACATCGCCCTGTAGGAGCCGGCTTGCTGGCGAACGGGTTTATTTGGACAGGAAGCGCATGCCTTCTTCCAGGCCACGCAGGGTCAGGGGGTACATCTGGTCTTCGATCAACTCGCGAACGATATTGGTCGAAGCGGTGTAGCCCCAGGTGTCCTTGGGATAGGGATTGATCCAGATGAGCTTCTTGTACTTCTCCATGAAGCGCTGCATCCACACGTAGCCGGCTTCTTCGTTCCAGTGCTCCACGCTGCCGCCGGCCTGGGTGATTTCATAGGGCGCCATGGCGGCATCCCCGACGAAGATCACTTTGTAGTCGGCGCCGTACTTGTGCAGCAGGTCCTGGGTCGAGGTGCGCTCGGAGCCGCGGCGCATGTTGTTCTTCCACACCGACTCATAGATGAAGTTGTGGAAGTAGTAGTACTCCAGGTGCTTGAACTCGGTCTTGCAGGCCGAGAACAGTTCCTCGCAGATCTTCACGTGGGCATCCATGGAGCCGCCGATGTCGAACAGCAACAGCAACTTGATGCTGTTGCGCCGTTCCGGGCGCATCTGGATGTTCAGCAGCCCGGCATCCCGGGCGGTGTGGTCGATGGTGCCGTCGATGTCCAGCTCCTCCGCCGCACCCTGGCGTGCGAACTTGCGCAGCCGGCGCAGGGCCACCTTGATGTTGCGGGTGCCCAGTTCCACCGAGTCGTCGAGGTTCTTGTACTCGCGCTGGTCCCAGACTTTCACCGCCTTGCCCTGGCGCTTGCCGGCATCGCCGACGCGGATGCCTTCCGGGTTGAAGCCACCGGAGCCGAACGGGCTGGTGCCGCCGGTGCCGATCCACTTGTTGCCGCCGGCATGGCGTTCCTTCTGTTCTTCCAGGCGTTTCTTGAACTCTTCGATGAGCTTGTCCAGGCCGCCCAGGGACTGGATCTGCGCCCGCTCTTCATCCGTCAGCGAGCGCTCGAACTCCTTGCGCAGCCAATCCTCGGGGATCAGCGCCTGCAGGTGGTCGTCGAGTTTTTCCAGGCCGTTGAAGTAGGCGCCGAAGGCCCGGTCGAACTTGTCGAAATGCCGTTCGTCCTTCACCAGGATCGTCCGGGCGAGGTAGTAGAACTCGTCCATGTCGGCGAAGGTCACGCGCTGCTTGAGCGCGTTGATCAGGTCCAGCAGCTCGCGCACCGACACCGGCACCTTGGCCGCGCGCATTTCATTGAACAGGTTGAGCAGCATGGCATCAGCCTCTTAACGACTACCGCGACGGCTCATGAACGCCAGGCGTTCGAGCAATTGCACATCCTGCTCGTTCTTCACCAGGGCGCCGGCCAGGGGCGGGATGGCCTTGGTCGGATCGCGCTCGCGCAGCACCGCTTCGCCGATGTTGTCGGCCATCAGCAGCTTGAGCCAGTCCACCAGTTCCGAGGTCGAGGGCTTCTTCTTCAGGCCCGGCACTTTGCGCACATCGAAGAACACGTCCAGGGCTTCGCTGACCAGGTCCTTCTTGATGTCCGGGTAGTGCACATCGACGATCTTCTGCAGGGTGGTGCGGTCGGGGAAGGCGATGTAGTGGAAGAAGCAGCGACGCAGGAAGGCGTCCGGCAGCTCTTTCTCGTTGTTGGAGGTAATGATGATGATCGGCCGCTGCTTGGCCTTGATGGTCTCGTCGATCTCGTAGACGTAGAACTCCATCTTGTCGAGTTCCTGCAGCAGGTCGTTGGGGAACTCGATGTCGGCCTTGTCGATCTCGTCGATCAGCAGGATCACCCGCTCCTCGGATTCGAAGGCTTCCCACAGCTTGCCCTTCTTCAGGTAGTTGCGGATGTCGTGCACCTTGTCCACGCCCAGTTGCGAATCGCGCAGGCGGCTGACCGCGTCGTACTCGTACAGGCCCTGGTGGGCCTTGGTGGTGGACTTGATGTGCCAGGTGATCAGCTTGGCGCCGAAGGATTCGGCCAGTTGCTCGGCAAGCATGGTCTTGCCGGTGCCGGGTTCGCCCTTGACCAGCAGCGGACGCTCCAGGGTGATGGCGGCATTGACTGCCAGCTTCAGGTCATCGGTGGCGACATATGCGCTGGTGCCTTCGAACTTCATCTGCAATTCCTCGAACGGTGACGGCGAGCTGCCCGGGGCAGGTCGATTGAATGGGGAGTGATGGCGCGACTATAACGCGCTGCCCGGTCGACTGTGAACGTGGACGCCCCATTCAGTCTCTGAATGGAGCGTCACGGGGTGACTCAGTCAGGCGACGGCTTGGGCTGCTCGTAGCGGGCATTGAAGGCCTGGATGAAACCGTTGCGCAAGATCTGCAAAAACGCCTGGAACGCGCTGATATCTTGCTGGTGCACGCTGCCACTGAGCTCGACCCGGGTGGCGAACTGGTTCTTGCGCTGGTTCTTCAGGAGGTTTTCCCCGGCGCCCACCAGGGCCTCCCACACCGAGCGGAAAATGCTCTTGTTGCGGTTCTCCACGTCCTGCTGCCAGTTGAAGACTTCCACGTCCCGCAACAGCGGCTTGATATAGCCGTGCAACTGGCCCTTCTCGGCCTGGGCTTCGATCACCACGTCACCGTGCCCGGCATTGAAGTCGAACTTGCCGTAGGCCGAGGCGAAGTCGTTGAAGCGCTTGAGCTCGATATCCCGGGCCCGCAGGCGGAACTCGAAGTTCTCGAAGTTGCTCAAGGGGTCGAAGGTGGCGGTGCTTTCCATGGGCGCCTGGCCCTGGAGCAGGGCCTTGCCGTCGAAGCGCGCATCGCGCTTGCCCTGGGTGTCCACCACGTTGGTCAGGTTGTAGAAGCTGGCGTTGACCTGGGTCGCGCCGATGTTCACCGGCGGCTTGGAGCTGAAGTTGCGAAAGTGGATCTTGCCGTCATCGATCCGCAGTTCGTCGAGGGTGATGGGCAGCAGCTTGCCCAGTTGGGCTCGCCAGTCGGTGCCCTCACCGGTCTGCGATGCCTGCTTGTCGGCCCCGCCGTCGACGAAGTTCAGCTCCGGCTGGATGAACTGCACCTTGGCCACTACCGCGTGGTCGTACCACAGCGAATGCCAGCTCACCGAGAGGTCGATCAGCGGCGCCTTGACGAAGGGCACCGGCACCTTGCCGCTGACCTTGACGATCTCCAGGCCATTGATGCGGTAGGCGCCGCGCCACAGGGCCAGGTCAATGTCGCTGATGCGTCCGCGGTAGTCGCCCATGTCCGCCAGCTTGTCGTTCAAGTAGTCGCGCACCAGGTAGGGCAGGGCGATATGCAGGGCCACCAGCAGCACCACCAGGCTTGCCAGGACCCACAGGGGCCAACGGTAACGAGCTTTCATGATCAGCAGCCTCCAGCCGTATACAGGCATTGACTGCGTCCGTTGGCAGACGTTCGAGTCAATGTTCCCGGGGTGGCCTGGGGCGCAGGTTCGGGGAACGCAGGAGCCGGGCCATGAACTCGGCGTCGCTGATGTGTGTCTTGCATAGGCCCGACTGGCCCGGGTGTTGCGCGACTGGACGCTCAAGGGCGCCAGGCATACCCTTGGGGACTTCTTCACTGCTGCATAAGGACCCAGCCATGAGCCGAATTTTTGCTGATAACGCCCATTCCATCGGCAATACGCCCTTGGTGCAGATCAACCGCATCGCCCCGCGCGGGGTGACCATCCTGGCCAAGATCGAAGGACGCAACCCGGGCTATTCGGTGAAGTGCCGGATCGGCGCGAACATGATCTGGGACGCCGAAAGCAGCGGCAAGCTCAAGCCGGGCATGACCATCGTCGAGCCCACGTCGGGCAACACCGGGATCGGCCTGGCCTTCGTCGCCGCCGCCCGTGGCTACAAGCTGATGCTGACCATGCCGGCGTCCATGAGCATCGAGCGGCGCAAGGTGCTCAAGGCCCTGGGCGCCGAGCTGGTGCTCACCGAGCCGGCCAAGGGCATGAAGGGGGCGATCGAAAAGGCGGCGGAAATCGTTGCCAGCGACCCGGCCAGGTACTTCATGCCGCAGCAGTTCGATAACCCGGCCAACCCGGCGATCCACGAAAAGACCACCGGTCCGGAAATCTGGAACGATACCGACGGCGCGGTGGACGTGCTGGTGGCCGGGGTTGGCACAGGGGGCACCATCAGCGGTGTGTCGCGCTACATCAAGAAGACCCAGGGCAAGCCGATTCTCTCGGTGGCGGTGGAGCCGGCGACTTCTCCGGTGATCACCCAGAAACTCGCCGGTGAAGAGATCAAGCCCAGCCCCCACAAGATCCAGGGCATCGGTGCCGGTTTCGTGCCCAGGAACCTGGACCTGGCGATGGTCGACCGGGTGGAGCTGGTGACCGATGAAGAGTCCAAGGCCATGGCCCTGCGGCTGATGCAGGAAGAGGGCATCCTCTGCGGCATCTCCTGCGGCGCGGCGATGGCGGTGGCGGTACGCCTGGCGGAAACCCCGGAAATGCAGGGCAAGACCATCGTGGTGATCCTGCCGGACTCCGGTGAGCGCTACCTGTCGAGCATGCTCTTCAGCGACCTGTTCACCGAGCAGGAAAACCAGCAGTAAGCACGGATCAGGCATTCGCCCGCAGGAGCCGGCTTGCCGGCGAATGCTGACCCATATCAGGCCAGGGCCTGGCTGCTTATGCTACTTAACGCCTTTGTTGCATAACCGTTAACGCTGAATGTTGGGTTGTGCGGGTTTTTCCAGGGCCCAGGAGTGTTTATCATTGCCGGCTGCCAGGTCGGGTGAACGCTCCCCCTACAGGTGCCTATTTCCAAGGAGTCGTTGCATGAGCTTTTCCTTTACCGCCAAGGTCGCGGTGTTGTCGCTGTTCGTCGGCAGCATTCTCTACGTGCACCTGCGCGGCAAGGCGCGTCTGCCGGTACTGCGCCAGTTCGTCAACCATTCGGCGCTGTTCGCCCCCTATAACGCCCTGATGTACCTGTTCTCCGGGGTGCCTTCCAAGCCGTACCTGGACCGCAGCAAGTTTCCCGAGCTGGACATCCTGCGGGACAACTGGGAAGTGATCCGCGAAGAGGCCATGCACCTGTTCGACGAGGGTTACATCCGCGCCGCCGAGAAGAACAACGATGCCGGCTTCGGCTCGTTCTTCAAGAAGGGCTGGAAGCGCTTCTACCTCAAGTGGTACGACAAGCCGCTGCCCTCGGCCGAGGCCCTGTGCCCGAAGACCGTCGAGCTGGTGAGCGCGATTCCCAACGTCAAGGGCGCGATGTTCGCGCTGTTGCCCGGCGGCAGCCACCTCAACCCGCACCGCGATCCCTTCGCCGGTTCCCTGCGTTATCACCTGGGCCTGTCGACCCCCAACTCCGACGCCTGCCGGATCTTCGTCGATGGCCAGGAGTACGCCTGGCGCGACGGTGAAGACGTGATGTTCGACGAGACCTACGTGCATTGGGTGAAGAACGAAACCGAGATCACCCGGGTGATCCTATTCTGTGACATCGAGCGTCCGCTGAGCAGCCGCCTGATGACCCGCATCAACCGTTGGGTCAGCGCCCAACTGGGCCGCGCCACCGCGCCGCAGAACCTGGATGACGAGCGTGTCGGCGGGATCAACCAGGCCTACGCCTGGAGCAAGCGCTTCAGCGACAGCTTCAGTGGCGTGGTCAAGCAGTGGAAGCGCCGCCATCCCAAGCTGTACCGCATCCTGCGCCCGGTGCTGGCAGTGGTCGTGCTGGTAGTCCTGTGGAAGTGGCTGTTCGGATAAATCTTGCAATGAATATCGGGCGCTGGTTATATTCGGCGTCCGATGAGTCCAGCGACTCAGGTTTTTCCTCTCTCGAGAACCATCAGTACATGGCCTTTTCCCTTCTCAGCGCGGTAGTGGTTTCAGCGGTCAACGCTGGCGTCGTGCCGTGCGGGAATCAGCAGCCTGTGCAGATCGGTCATTACCCCCCACCTGTCAGTAGCACGCCGGTGTACGCAGTCGTATCACCGCCGGGCGTTGGCTTCTCGGGCTGATCAGCAACCGCTGCTGTTCCCTGCGCCCGCCTGAAAAAAACACTACTGAACTTCAGCCTCGGCTGAATTGGCTTCTTGCCTGATTACAGGTGGTTTTCATGTTGCTCATTTCAAAAAAGTCCGCGCTCGCGGCCGCTTCCACGAGCCTGTTCGTCCTGCTGTGGAGCAGTGGCGCCATCTTCTCCAAATGGGGCCTGGCCCACGCTTCACCCTTTGCCTTCCTGCTGCTGCGCTTCGTCATTGCCCTGATCGGCCTGATGCTGCTGGCGCCCCTGCTCAAGCTCAGGTTGCCCCGTGGGCGCCGGGCCATGGGCTTTGCCGTGGCCACCGGCCTGGTGCTGCTGGGGGCCTACCAGATCTTCTACATCCTGGCCCTGGACCTGAAGGTGACCCCTGGGGTCATGGCCACCATCATGGGGGTGCAGCCGATCCTCACGGTGGTGCTGATGGAGCGCCAGCGCTCCTGGAGCCGGCTGTTTGGCCTGAGCCTGGGGCTTGCCGGGCTGGTGATGGTGGTCTACCAGAGCATCGGCCTGGCGGGGATGTCCATCACCGGCATGCTGTGCGGGCTGCTGGCCCTGGTCAGCATGACCGCCGGTTCGATCATGCAGAAACGCATCACCGACAATCCCCTGGGCACGCTGCCGGTGCAGTACCTGGCAGGGCTGCTGCTGTGCGCGCTGTTCGTGCCGTTCCAGCCGTTTCACTTCGAGCACAGTGCAGGTTTCGTGATTCCACTGCTGTGGATGGGGCTGGTGGTGTCGGTGCTGGCCACGCTGTTGCTGTATCGGCTGATTGCCCAGGGCAACCTGGTGAATGTCACCAGCCTGTTCTACCTGGTGCCCGCGGTGACCGCGCTGATGGACTACCTGTTCTTCGGCAACCGCCTGGGGCTGCTGAGCCTGGTGGGCATGGGCCTGATCATCGTCGGGCTGGTGTTCGTGTTCCGCAAGCAGCCTTGACCGCCCTGGGCGGCGTGAGCTCTGCGCGCCGTCGCTGACGACACCGGCCGGGTGCAATGCCCGGTCGGTTGTTTTCCCTATTTATGGCATGAAGGGTCGACTTTTATGTCGAATGGTGGCCATATGGCATCATTGTCGAAAAGGTACTCGCCAACTGCATTGGGATAGGGCTTCAGCGCCGCGTGAGGCAGCTCGAAGAGTCGCCTGAGCAACGCTTGCAGGTGATTTTGATAACCAGTTGATTGGACTTCTTTTCTAATGCTTCCAAACAGTCCATCAGACTTTTCTCAAAATCTAAAGCCCGTACCTAGACTGACGATACAGTCCTTACACACAAGGAGAGTCAGGATGAACGTAGCGCTTGCTTCCACTGCTTTGAGTCTGTTCCTTGGGCTATCGGGCAGTTGCCTTGCCGCCACTCCCTCAGGGCAAGGCATCATCCGTTTTTACGGCAAGATCGTAGAGTCCAACTGCACCTCCAATGCTGCCAGCGATGGGCTGAACTTGCGGCAGTGCCCTCAGGGCTCGCGCGGGGGATCCATTGACGTTCGGCGGGTCGGCCCGCTGGCCAGCGCCAGCGGCCCGGGAAACTCCGTAGTCAAGGTCAAGCTCCTGGCCGACAGCGGGCGCGAGGGGCGCTATTACGACCAGCACTATGCCGTTATCGACCAGGCCGGCAAGGCCGTGACCTCGGGCGCCTACCTGATCACCCTGAGTGTTCCTTGAAGCCGCAGCCGTCGGCAGCCTCTGGCCATAGCACGCCAAGCTGAGGGCCTGGCTGCCGCCCGATCAGCGATATGGCGCGGCGTAGCCGCCGCACCATGGTCATGGCCGGGTCAGAACTGGTAGCTAGCGTTCAGGCGCAGGCCGTGCTCGCTGGACGCATCACCCAGTTGCGCGCTGTATGCGGCGCCCAGGCTCAACTCAGGGGTCAGCCGGGTTTCCACGCCCGTTTCGAGTACTGCACTGTTGCGTGAATAGGCCACGCCTTCGACACGGAAAGCATCACTTGCGTCGAAACGATAGGTGTTGGCCGGTGTAGCGCCGGCCAAGGCATGTTTCCAGCCGGCACTGGCAAAGAGGCTGAGCGACTTGCCGCTGTCCAGTGGCTTGCTCGCACTGGCACGCAACCCCAGGGTGGCGAACGTTTGTTGGTCCGAGACCTGTTTGGCGCTCAGGGCCGCGAGGCCCCCATGTTCCTTGAAGCCATCGCTCTTGACCTGCACGTGGGTCAGGTTGGCAAAGGGTTCCAGCTGTACTGAAGGGCCGAAGTCCAGGCGCCGGCCCACTTCACCGAACGCCTGCAGGGTGCCGGCTTGATGGGTGGACTGCAGATGGTCGCTGTAGCCGGCAAAGTTCACCGAACGCTTGGCGTCGATCCGGCTCCAGGTGTAGGCCAGGCCGCCACGCAGGTCGAAGTCGCTGACCTGGGCCCCGCCATAGACCCCCAGGTGGATATTGTCGTTGTCGCTGGAAGCATCCCGTGACGAGCTTTTCAGTTCCGTTCGGCTGTAACCGGTTAACGCGCCGATATGACCGCTGTCACCGACCTGGGTGTCGACACCGGCGAGCACGCCCTGGGTGTCGCTGCGCAATCTGGCGACATTGCTGCCCCCCTTGAGCTCCCCCCAGTTGCCCAGCGTGGTGATCCAGGGGGTCAGGCCTGAATCGCTGTCACGGCTGGCGCCACTGTCCTGGGTGGCGGTCACCGAACGTAGGCGACTGTTTGCCGCGTCGCGGACCAGGCGGCTGTCCTGGATCAGCGCCGAACGGGTCGAACTGTGGAAATCCCCGGACAGTTGCTCGAAGGCCGCGCGGGCCTGGTGATCGTCGGGCAGGTAGGCGATGGCCTCGAATAGTTTGTTGTGCACCGGTGGCGTCAGAGCCGGTACGGCAGAACCCTTCAGGCTTTGCAGCGCAGTGGCCGTGGCGCGCTGGTTGCGCGAGAGGGCGGCGTCCTGGAACAGACGGGTCTGCTGTACATCCAGGTAGGCGTTGTGGCTGTCGTAGTTATCCACCAGATTGTAGAACGTCGAGACTCGGGTATCGCCGGTCAGGTTGTAGCGACCGCTCAGGCCCTGCTGGGTCGCGAGGATCAGGTAGCGCCTGTCCAGCTCGTAGCGGGCGCTGTCGAGCTTGTCGGCGTTGACGATGCTGCCGGCGTCCAGCCGCGCTGCGCCGTTCACCTGCAGTCGGTCGCTGGCGCCAGTGCTCAGCAGTTCGGTGTAGAAGGTCGAGCCGCTGTGCTGGTCCAGGTTGCCAGACACGGTGAGGGTGCCGATGTCGTTGCCCGGGGCCACTGTGGCACCGTCGTGCAGGGTGACATTGCCGACCTGGCCATTGCCGGCCAGGGTCGCGCCCGCATGCACGTCGGTGGAGCCACCGAGGGTGCCGTTGACGGCGAGGATACCGGCTTCGACCTGGCTCTGGCCGTGGAAGTTGGAACTGTCGCCGCTCAGTTCGGTGCGGCCGGTACCGCGCTTGTTGAGCGTACCGCTACCCGCCATTGAGCCCCCGAAGCGGTAGCTGTCGGCGCGGTTCAACACCAGGTTGCCGGGCGCATCGATCTGCACGTCACCGAGAATCGAGCCGCTGCGACCGCCGCTTGTGCCGGCACCCAGTTGCAGGGTGCCGTTGCTGATCAGCGTGCCGCCGCTGTAGGTGTTTTCTGCGGTGAGCACGGTGGTACCGGTACCACGTTGCTCGACCGAGCCGCTACCGGAAATCACCTGGTCGTACTGGTACGAGTTGTTGCGATCGAACACCACCTGGCCATCGTTGCCGATATCGCTCAGTACTGCGCCGGCACTGCCGTTGTGGGCGCCGATGTGCAGGCTGGCGTTGCGATCGACCTGCACCTGTCCGGCCATGGCGTTGTTCAGCAGCAGTTCGCCACCCTGGACATGCAGTTCGCCGCTGAAGGTGCTGGAGTCACCGTTGAACAGGGTCTGTCCGGCGATGTGGCTGATGCGTCCATGGCCTTCGAAGCCGGCGTCGAACGAGTGGTCGCTGTCGCTATGGTTGAACTGGACCAGCCCCTGGCCCAGGCCGAAGATCACCCGTGCGGCATCCAGTTGGCCCGCAGCCCGAGCGTCAGCGGCATTGGCGCTGGCCGCCCCCACATAGAGCGCAGCGCTGGCGCTGGCGTCCCGGGCAATCTGCAGGGCGCCGCTGCCGACCCTGGCCTGGCCTTGATCGGCCAGCGTCAGGGCCGCCTTGCCGCTCTGGCCCAGGGTCATGTTGCCGGAGACGTTCAATTGGCTGCCTGCGCCACTGATGTTGATAGCGCTGGTGGCGCACGGGTCGGCCGCCACAATGCTGTCCCGAGCGTTGACCTGAGCGCCGTTGCCGACGGTCAGCGAACCGTTGCCGGCACCGCCGACAGTCAATGTCTTGTCGCTGGTCAGGGTTGCGCCGCCATCGACGTTGAGCGCGCCAGATGCACCCTGCTCGGCGCTGATCAGAGCATTGCCCTGGGTGTGGGCTCGCGAGCCGCTGCCCAGGTTCAACTCGCCGGACCCGCTTTTGCCGACGATCAAGTCGCCGGCTGTGCCCAGTCTCGCGCCGTTGTTGAATGAGGCCTTGCCCACGGCGCCTTGTACGCTGCCCAGGGTAAGTGCGTCGGCGATTTCCAGCCAGCCGTTGCCGCCCACATTCAACTGGCCCAGGCCATTGCTGCTGGTGCCGACGTTGAGACTGCCGATCATTTGTGCGCTATCCAATTGCGCGACATCGTTGGTTCCCCTGCTGAGCGGCCTGTCAACGTTGACGACTTCATTGCTGGCGGGAGCGCCTTTGCTCCAGTTGCCATTTCTTTCCCAGGCGTTGTCTTCGTTGACCCGATAGGCGTTGCCGTTCGGGTCGACTGCCAGGTGGTAGGCATCCCCGGTCCAGGTCGTCTCGGCAAGGACCGCGGGGGATAACGAACTCAGTGCTAGAGCAACAGCGGTCGTGGTACTGGCGTATTTGAAATGGTTCTTTTGCAACATTTTATTCTTCAAGGCGATGCCTGTTCAGTCGAGGGTTTGAAAACAACATTGAGCGTGTTGGCAAATAGCGTTGTGCAAGGGGGGAGTTACAGCGTTGGAGGGGCTAACTCTCGAGACGAAATAAGAACTATTGGGTTGTGAGTTGTCCTAGGCCCGTGCTGTAAAAAGTCCGACTCGAGTGTTGTATTCATGCAAGTTCTGGCGGTGTTGGAACGGTCCGGGAAGTTGCAATGGGTTCGGTGGTTCAAAGAGGATAGGGGCGTGCTACAGGCAGGGGCAGAGGGGAGATGGAGTATTTCGGGGGAGTAAGGAATATCTGATTAAAGGCGCAGAATCGTCTTTGTTATTTGTAGGTTGTTTAAGTTGTTTTAGATTGGAAGTGTCTGATACTTGATTTCTGGATCAGTAGAATTTCATCTTTCCAGATTTTTTGCGGGGGAGTGTGGCGAGGATGGAAGTGTGTTTTAGATGAGGCGGTGGGGGGAGTGCTTGAAAGTTGTTTTTAACTTTCCTGGTTAATCCACCACCGCAGGTATCTGGGGGAGATCAGCGATCGGTCAGCTATTCGCTCGGGATGGCCCGGGGTCCCGGCCTGAGCACCAGCCACAGCGCGGCGGCAATCAGCGCGCCGCCATACAGGTGGGCCATGGACAGCGGCTCGTCCAGCAGCAACGCGCCCCACAGTACGCCGAATGGCGGGATCATGAAGGTCACGGTCATCGAACGCACCGGGCCGATGGCGCTGAGCAGGCGGAAATACAGCACGTAGGCAAACGCGGTGCAGCCCAGCCCCAGCCCCAGAAGCGATAGCCATACGCTCCAGCCACCCCAGCTGGGAGGCGGCTGGCTGATGGCGTTGTAGGCGAACAGCGGCAACAGCAGCAGGGTCGCTCCCAGCATGCTGCCCAGGGCCGACAGGCGGCTGTCCAGGCCGCCGGCCTGGTCCAGCCAGCGTCGGGCGAGGAACCCGGCGAAGCCGTAGCAGGTGGTGGCCATCAAGCAGGACAGGGCGCCCAGCAGTAGGTCTCGGTCGAAGGCCACGGGGCCGGCGCGAGTCAGGATGCCGACGCCGAGCAGGCCCAGGCAGACCCCGGCGAATTTGCTCGGGGTCAGGCGTTCATGGAAAAACAGGCCGCCGATCAGCACCCCCATCAACGGCGTGGTGGCATTGAAGATCGCCGAGTAGCCGGCGGGCAGCACCTGGGCCGCCACCGAGTACATCGTCGCGGGTATCCCGGAGTTGATCACCCCGAGCAGCAGCACGGTCTTGAGCTTGCCGCGAAAGTTCCAGTCGACCCGCATCAACGCCAGCATCACCAGCAGCCCGAGCGCGGCGATGGACACCCGGAAGAAGGCCGTGGGCACGCTGCCCAGCACCGGGGCGATGATGCGCATGAACAAGAAGCTCGCGCCCCAGATGGCGGCCAGCGACAGCAGGCGCAGCAGATCGACAGGTTTCACAGGAGGTTCCTTGGGTTCGGGGCGAGGGATCTTGCCCAGCGTGGCCGGGCATGGCAAACCTTATTGGCGCACGGGGCGAAGAAAACCCGCACCCCGATTGTTGCGTTCAATCCTGCGTTGCAGATGCCTGGAGACAGAACGACCGCCGGGTCATTTTTCGGCGTACATCCCATCACAAAAATACGCTTCTCTTCACATCGTTTCACTGGCTAAGCTCTGGCATCGTAAATTCCCGCAGAGGTCTCTTTATGTCGCAGTCATGGCCCGCCGCCGATATCGCTCGAATGATCCTCGATGGCTTCGACGACTACCGCGAGCATTTTCGCCAGATCACCGACGGTGCCCGGCAACGCTTCGAGCAGGCGCAGTGGCAGCAAGCGCAAAAGGCCTCGGCAGCGCGGATCAACCTGTATGAAGAGAAGGTGGGCGAGACCGTGGCGCGCCTGCACCAGGCCTTCAGCACCGAGTCGCTGATGGATGTCAGCCAGTGGCCACTGGTGAAAAGCGCCTACATCAGCCTGATCGACCTGCGCTTTGACGATGAGCTGTCCGAGACCTGGTACAACTCGATCTTCTGCGGCCTGTTCAGCCACGACCTGATCAGCGACGGCTGCATGTTCATCCACACCACCCGACCCAGCCTGCGCCGGGCCCGGGCCGCGCAGACCCGCAGCTACAAGCCCCAGGGCGAACTGGCGACGATGCTCGAACAGGTGTTCGCCGACTACCGCTTCAGCGAGGACTACGCCGACCTGCCGGGGGACCTGCGGCGCCTGGAGGCGCAATTGCGGGAGAACCTGCCGGACTGGGTGTGCAAGGACCCGGAACTGACCCTGGAACTGTTTTCCTCGGTGCTCTACCGCAACAAGGGCGCCTACCTGGTGGGGCGCATCTTCACCCATGAAGAACAGTGGCCGCTGGTGATCCCGCTGCTGCACCGCGAAGGTCGGGGGATCCAGATCGACGCGCTGATCACCGACGAGGCGGACGTCTCGATCATCTTTTCCTTCACACGTTCCTACTTCATGGTGGACGTGCCGGTGCCGGCGGAATTCATCGGCTTCCTCAAGCGCATCCTGCCGGGCAAGCACATCGCCGAGCTGTACACCTCCATCGGTTTCTACAAGCACGGCAAGTCGGAGTTCTACCGGGCCCTGATCAACCACCTGGCCAGCACCGACGATCGCTTCATCATGGCTCCCGGGGTGCGCGGCATGGTCATGAGCGTGTTCACCCTGCCGGGCTTCAACACCGTGTTCAAGATCATCAAGGACCGCTTCTCGCCGTCGAAGAACGTCGACCGGGCCACGGTGATCGAGAAATACCGGCTGGTGAAAAGCGTGGATCGGGTGGGCCGCATGGCCGATACCCAGGAGTTCGCCGACTTCCGCTTCCCCCTGAGCAAGTTCGACCCGGCGTGCCTTGAGGAACTGCTGGAAGTGGCGCCCTCCACGGTGGCGGTGGAAGGCCAGACGGTACTGATCCGCCACTGCTGGACCGAGCGGCGCATGACCCCGCTCAACCTCTACCTGGAACATGCCAATGAAGCCCAGGTGCGCGAGGCCCTGGAGGACTATGGCCTGGCGATCAAGCAGTTGGCCGCGGCCAACATCTTCCCCGGCGACATGCTGCTGAAGAACTTCGGCGTCACCCGCCATGGCCGGGTGGTGTTCTATGACTACGACGAAATCTGCTTCCTCACCGAAGCCAACTTCCGCCACATTCCGGCCCCCCGTACCCCGGAAGATGAAATGGCTTCCGAACCCTGGTACTCCATCGGCCCCCACGACGTGTTCCCCGAGGAGTTCCCGCCGTTCCTGTTCGCCGATGCCGGCCAGCGCAAGCTGTTCGACCAGCTGCACGGCGAGCTGTACAACGCCGATTACTGGAAGGGCCTGCAGGAGGCCATCCGCGCCGGCAAGGTGATCGATGTCTTCCCTTACCGGCGCCAAGGCTTGGAAGACGAATAAATAGACGTGCAGGAGCCGGCTTGCCGGCGAGGGCGCCCTCACCGGCCCCTTCGCTGACAAGCCGGCTCCTACGTATTGCATGGACTTTTCTGCGACAATCGCGCCCTGCCTAAATAGACGACCCTTGCGTACCTGATGACTGACGAATCGCCTGCAATCGACCAACTGCTGAAAAACCTCGATCAAGCCATGCTCGGCGACCGTCACCGGTTGCGCCGGCAGTTGCTCGAACTGCGCAAGAAGCCAGACGAGGCCAAGCTCGCCCAGTGGCTGGAGCGCATGCAGGCTTCCTGCAACCTGGTGACGGCGCGGCGCCAGAGCGTGCCGCAGATCCGCTATGACGACAGCCTGCCGATTGCCGCCAAGCGCGACGAGATCAAGGAGGCGCTGCTCAAGCATCAGGTGCTGATCATTGCCGGCGAGACCGGCTCGGGCAAGACCACCCAGTTGCCGAAGATCTGCCTGGAAATCGGTCGTGGCCAGCCTGGCCTGATCGGCCATACCCAGCCCCGGCGGATTGCCGCCCGCAGCGTGGCCAGCCGGGTCGCCGAAGAGCTGGCCACGCCCCTGGGCTCGCTGGTGGGCTACCAGGTGCGCTTCGAGGACCAAAGCGATTCCAGCACCCTGATCAAGCTGATGACCGACGGCATCCTGCTGGCGGAAACCCAGAACGATCGCTACCTGGAACGCTACGACACGATCATCGTCGACGAGGCCCACGAGCGCAGCCTGAACATCGACTTCCTCCTCGGCTACCTCAAGACCCTGCTGCCGCGGCGCCCGGACCTGAAGGTCATCATCACCTCGGCGACCATCGACCTTGAGCGCTTCTCCAAGCACTTCGATAACGCGCCGATCGTCGAGGTCTCCGGCCGTACCTTCCCGGTGGAAACCTGGTATCGCCCGTTGACCCTGGAACAGGACGAGGAGGGCAACCGGGTCGAGGACGACCTCACGGTGGACCAGGCGATCCTCGCCACCCTGGATGAAATCGCCGCCCATGAACGCAGTGAAAGGCGCAGCCCCGGGGACGTGCTGGTGTTCCTGCCCGGCGAGCGGGAGATCCGCGACGCCGCGGAGATGCTGCGCAAGGCCCAGCTCAAGCACACCGAGATCCTGCCGCTGTACGCGCGCCTGTCGCCGGCGGAACAGCAGCGCATCTTCCAGTCCCACCCGGGCCGCCGCGTGGTGCTGGCCACCAACGTCGCCGAAACCTCGCTGACCGTGCCGGGCATCCGCTACGTGATCGACAGCGGCACTGCGCGCATCAGCCGCTACAGCTACCGGGCCAAGGTCCAGCGCCTGCCCATCGAGGCGATTTCCCAGGCCAGCGCCAACCAGCGCAAGGGCCGTTGCGGCCGGGTCGAACCGGGGATCTGCGTACGCCTGTACAGCGAGGAAGATTTCCTCGGCCGGCCGGAATTCACCGACCCGGAGATCCTGCGTACCAACCTGGCGGCGGTGATCCTGCAGATGCTGCACCTGCGCCTGGGGGAAATCACCGCCTTCCCGTTTATCGAGCCGCCGGATGGAAAGGCCATCAGCGACGGTTTCAACCTGCTGCAGGAACTCTCGGCAGTCGACCGCAACAGCCAGCTGACACCACTGGGCCGGCAACTGGCGCGCCTGCCGGTGGATCCGCGCATGGGCCGCATGCTGCTGGAAGCGGCCAAGCTCGGCAGCCTCCAGGAAGTGCTGATCGTCGCCAGCGCCATGTCGATCCAGGACCCCCGCGAGCGTCCGCCGGAGCGCCAGCAGGCCGCCGACCAGGCCCACGCCCAGTGGAAGGACGTGGATTCGGACTTCGCCGGGCTGGTCAACCTGTGGCGCGGCTTCGAAGAACAGCGCCAGGCCCTCACCGCCAGCCCGCTGCGCAACTGGTGCCGCAAGAATTTCCTGAACTACCTGCGCCTGCGCGAGTGGCGTGATTCGCACCGGCAATTGAGCCTGATCTGCCGCGACCTGCAACTGAGCCTGAACAAGGAGCCGGCGGACTACCCGAAACTGCACAAGGCGGTGCTGGTAGGCCTGCTCAGCCAGATCGGCCAGAAGACCGAAGACGGCGACTACCTGGGGGCCCGCCAGCGGCGCTTCTGGATCCACCCGTCCTCGGGCCTGGGCAAGAAGCGCCCGCAATGGCTGATGACCGCCGAGCTGGTGGAAACCACCAAGCTCTATGCGCGCATGGTGGCCAAGATCGAGCCGGACTGGATCGAGCCCCTGGCCGGCCATCTGGTGAAGAAGAACCACTTCGAGCCCCATTGGGAGAAGAAGCGCGGCCAGGTAGTGGCCTACGAGCAGATCACCCTGTTCGGCCTGATCGTGGTCGGCCGCCGGCCAGTGCATTACGGCCCGGTGGACCCGGTGGTGTCCCGCGAGCTGTTCATCCGCGAGGCCCTGGTGCGTGGCGAAATCCAGTCCAAGGCCAAGTGCCTGAGCGCCAACACCCAACTGCTGGAACAGCTCGATGCCCTGGAAGCCAAGGCCCGGCGCCGCGACATCCTGGCCGACGAGGAAACCCTGTTCGCCTTCTACGACGCACGTTTGCCGGCGGAGATCCACCAGACCGCGACCTTCGACAGCTGGTACCGGGTGCTCAGCCAGAAGAACCCGCAGTTGTTGATCATGCGCGAGGAAGACGTGCTGGCCCGCGAGGCCAGCGAGGTCACCGCCAAGCAGTACCCGGACACCCTGCATATCGGCGACCTGGAACTGGCCCTGAGTTACCACTTCGAACCCAACCATCCCCGGGACGGCGTGACCCTGCGGGTGCCGGCGCCGCTGCTGCCGGCACTGCCCGCCGAACGCCTGGAATGGCTGGTGCCGGGGCTGATCGAGGCCAAGTGCATCGCCCTGGTGCGCAACCTGCCCAAGGCCCTGCGCAAGAACTTCGTGCCGGTGCCGGACTTCGTCAAGGCCGCCCTGCAGCGCATGGTCTTCGCCGAGGGTTCCTTGCCACAGGCCCTGGGCCGCGAGCTGCTGCGCATGACCGGTGCCCGGGTCAGCGACGAGGCCTGGAGCGAAGCCGAACAACAGGTGGAAAGCCACCTGCGGATGAACCTGGAAATCGTCGACGCCCAGGGCAAGTTCCTCGGCGAAGGCCGCGACCTGGCCGAACTGACCGCGCGTTTCGCCGAAGCCAGCCAGGCTGCCCTGGCGGTGCCGCAGACTGCCAAGAGCCAGCAACCGGTGCAAGCCAAGGTATTTGCCGCGGTGGCGGAAAAGACCCAGCAGAAGATCGCCGGGCTGTCGATGACGGTGTACCCGGCCCTGGTGGAGGAGGCGGGTACGGTCAAGGAAGGGCGCTTCTCCACCGCTGCCGAAGCCGAGTTCCAGCATCGCCGGGCCTTGCAGCGCCTGCTGTTGCAGCAACTGGCCGAGCCGGCCAAGTTCCTGCGGGGCAAGTTGCCGGGCCTTACCGAGCTGGGCCTGCTGTACCGCGAACTGGGCCGGGTCGATGCGCTGGTGGAGGACATTCTCCTGGCCAGCCTCGACAGTTGCATTCTTGAAGGCGAGGCCGTGCTGCCTCGGGATGGCGCGGGCCTGGCCTCCCTGGCCGAGCGCAAGCGTGGTGCCTGGACCGAGCACGCCGAGCGCTTGGCACGCCTGACCCTGGAGATCCTCAAGCTCTGGCACGGCCTGCAAAAGCGCTTCAAGGGCAAGATCGACCTGGCCCAGGCCGTGGCCCTCAACGACATCAAGGCCCAGCTGGCGAACCTGGTGTACCCGGGCTTTGTCCGGGAAACCCCGGCCCTGTGGCTCAAGGAACTGCCGCGTTACCTCAAGGCCGTGGAACTGCGCTTCGAGAAACTCGGCAGCCAGGTGCAGAAGGACCGGGTCTGGAGCAGCGAGCTCACGGGCCTGTGGAGCCAGTACCAGACCCGGGCCCAGAAGCATGCCCAGGAAGGCAAGCGCGACCCGCAGCTGGAGCTGTACCGCTGGTGGCTGGAGGAGTACCGGGTGTCCCTGTTCGCCCAGCAGTTGGGGACCAAGGTGCCGATTTCCGACAAGCGCCTGAGCAAGCAGTGGAGCCTGGTCGACGCCTGATCTAAAGCCCTTCGCAGGCGCTGGCGTGCCAGCGAAAGCGCCGCCAGGGGCGGCACAGGGTTGACTCCGTCGATCTTGCAGTTGCGGCGAAATGGCGGAGGTTATGGCAAACTCCGCCGTCATAAATGCCGGCCCCGGCTTTCTGCATCGCAGGCAGCCTGGGCGGATCGGAATAAAGCGATGCCAGAAACGGCTCCCCTGGCGGGAGTCGTCCCTTTACGGTTTGGCACGTGAGTGCCAATACCTTCTGCCTCAACACATTAGAGGAACGACCGTGCACAACGTCGTCATCAGCGGCACCGGCCTGTTTACCCCGGCCAACAGCATCTCCAACGAAGAGCTGGTGGAATCGTTCAATACCTACGTCCACCAGTTCAACAGTGACAACGCTGCCGCCATCGAGCGCGGCGAAGTGCAGGCCCTGACCGAATCCAACGCCGCCTTCATCGAAAAGGCCTCGGGCATCAAGAGCCGCTTCGTCATGGACAAGGACGGCATCCTCGACCCGCAGCGCATGGCTCCACGCCTGCCGGAACGCTCCAACGACGAATGGTCGGTACTCTGCCAGATGGCCGTGGCCGCCGCCGAGCAAGCCCTGCAGCGGGCCGGCAAGACTGCCGCCGACATCGACGGGGTGATCGTCGCCTGCTCCAACCTGCAGCGCGCCTACCCGGCCATCGCCATCGAAGTCCAGGCCGCACTGGGCATCCAGGGTTTTGGCTTCGACATGAACGTGGCCTGCTCCTCGGCGACCTTCGGCATCCAGGCGGCCTGCAACAGCGTGCAACTGGGCCAGGCCCGGGCGATCCTGATGGTCAACCCTGAAGTCTGCACCGGGCACCTGAACTTCCGTGACCGCGACAGCCACTTCATCTTCGGCGACGCCGCCACCGCGGTGGTCATCGAGCGAGCCGACCTGGCCACCTCCGAGCACCAGTTCGACATCGTCAGCACCAAGCTGCTGACCCAGTTCTCCAACAACATCCGCAACAACTTCGGCTTCCTCAACCGCGCCGCGGAAGAGGGTATCGGTGCCCGCGACAAGCTGTTCGTCCAGGAAGGCCGCAAGGTATTTCGCGATGTATGCCCGATGGTGGCCGAGCTGATCGCTGCGCACCTGGAAGAAAACCAGCTCAACGTCAGCGACGTGAAGCGCTTCTGGCTGCACCAGGCCAACCTCAGCATGAACCACCTGATCGTCAAGAAGCTCCTGGGCCGCGAAGCCTCGGTGGAAGAAGCGCCGGTGATTCTCGACACTTACGCCAACACCAGTTCGGCGGGTTCGGTGATTGCCTTCCACAAGTACCAGGACGACCTGGCCAGCGGTTCCCTGGCCGTGCTCAGCTCCTTTGGCGCCGGTTATTCGATCGGTAGCGTGTTGCTGCGCAAGCGTTGATCCAGGGTTGGGGTGTGGCGTCGGGCGGGATTGGCGCGTCACACCCCCTCAAACCTGCATGATTGAACGAGGCACGAATGGCCGCTGCTGATGACACGCAACTGCTAGAGCGCCTGTTGGCGGGCGAACAAAAGGCTTACAAGGAACTGGTCGGCACCTACCAGAGCGCCATGCGCGCCGTGGCCTACGCCATTGTCGGCAACCGCCACGCCGACGAAGTGGTACAGGACGCCTGGCTGTCGGTGGTGCGCAACCTGGCGGGTTTCCAGGGGCGTTCCAGCCTCAAGACCTGGCTGCTGACCATCACCGCCAACGCGGCCAAGAGCCGCTACAAGCAGAACCGCCGGGAAGTGTTGCTCGACGATCTGCCGGCGCCCCATGGCACCGTGGGTGATGAGCGTTTCTCCTCCAGCGATGGTCACTGGCTGGTGGCGCCTTTCGCCTGGCACGAAGACACCCCGGAAGCCCTGCTGACCGAGTCCGAACTGCGTGACTGCCTGGAGCACACCCTGCTCAGCCTGTCGGAGTTGCAGAGCAGTGTCCTGCTGTTGCGCGAACGCCAGGGCCTGGAGCTGGAAGAGATCTGTAACCTTTTGGGGCTCACGCTCTCCAATGTCCGGGTACTGCTGCACCGGGCGCGTCTGAAGGTCTTCGCCACCGTGGAGCATTTTGAGGAAACCGGCCAATGCTGACCTGCAAGGAACAAGTGGCACGATCCAGCGATTATCTCGATGGCCAGTTGAGCTTTCGCGAGCGCTTGATGGTGCGCCATCATCTGTTGTTCTGCCCCAACTGCCGGCGTTTCATTCGCCAGATGCGCCTGCTCCAGGCCACCTTGCGGGTGCTTCCGGAGCCGCCCCTGGAAGGTCTCGACGAACTGGCCGAGCGTCTGGCCGCCGAGCGCCAGAACCACCGCTGATCCTGCCCCCCCATGGCTCGGTAGCCGCTGTCGAGCCCCGGCGAGGCTGCGAAAAGGCCCGCAGGGCCTTGCTTGACGGTCTCCCGTCGAACCTCCAGCGCCCTCAGGACCGCGGCGTCTCCTACAGAGCCGTTCGCCGCCTCGCCGGGGCTCGACGGCTACAGACACCACATGAAACTGTCATCCGATCAAAGGTGACAGTGTTCTTGTGTCCCCCTATTCCCCCGCAAAACCCAGGGCAAAGGCTCTAGTACAGGCTTTTTGCCTTATTTCATTTCGAAGTAAAAAAGTTCCCCTGTAATCAAATCTTTATCTATCAGCAACCCGGCTGAAATAACCCCTCGCCAAGATTCCCACCCAACACCAGCGGGCCAACCCCGCGTGTTTTCCAACGCTACAGACCACCAATTAGGGGAACTCTTCGATGATCCGTAAGCACTTCGCCGGTTTTGCCGCCAGCGCCCTGGCCCTGGCAGTAACCGCCCAGGCTTTCGCTGGCACCGTCACCACCGACGGCGCCGATATCGTAGTCAAAACCAAGGGCGGCCTTGAGGTTGCTACCACCGACTCCGCGTTCAGCTTCAAGCTGGGCGGTCGTCTGCAAGCCGACTATGGCCGTTTCGACGGGTTCTACACCAAGAATGGTGACAGCGGCGACGGCGCGTACTTCCGCCGCGCCTATCTGGAATTGGGCGGTACCGCCTACAAGGATTGGAAATACCAGATCAACTACGACTTCTCCCACAACTCGGGCACCGCCGATGACGGTTACTTCGACGAGGCGTCCATCTCCTACGTCGGCTTCAAGCCGGTGACCCTGCGCGCCGGCCGCTTCGACGAAGACTTCGGCCTGGAGAAGGCCACCAGTTCCAAGTGGGTCACCGCCATGGAGCGTAACGCCGCCTACGAGCTGGCCGACTGGGTCAACTCCCACGAGAACGGCATGGGCCTGCAGGCCAGCTCGGTGGTCGCCGACATGGCCTACCTGTCCGGCAGCGTGGCGGCCAAGGACATCAACGACAAGGACGGCGACAGCGTCAAGCAGTTCAACGCCCGTGCCGTGTTCGCCCCGATGCACGAGACCGGCAACGTCCTGCACTTCGGTCTGGACTTTGCCAGCCGTGATGTGAGCGACACCGCTTTCGACTCGCGGATCCGCCCACGCCTGGGCGTGCGTGGTATCGCCACCAACGGCGGCAACGATGCCGGCACCAACGGCAACCGTGCCACCTTCGGCGGCGGCGCCGGCCTCAACGCGTCGAGCCAGACGGCCGTTGGCGCCTATGACAATGACCGGGTGTTCGGCGGTGAATTCGCCTTCGCCACCGGCCCGTTCTCGGCCCAGGCGGAATACCTGACCCGCAAGCTGCAGGCCGACAGCAACGCCTACAAGGACGTCAAGGCCACCGGTTTCTACGGCCAACTGGCCTATACCCTGACCGGCGAGGCCCGGGTGTACAAACTCGACGGCGCCAAGTTCGACACCATCAAGCCCGAGAACAAGCAGTACGGTGCCTGGGAAGTGTTCTACCGCTACGACAACATCAAGGTCGATGACAAGAACGTCGTAGCCGCCACCGCCACCCGTGACGTCGGCGATGCCAAGGCCACCATGAACACCATCGGGGTCAACTGGTACGCCAACGAGGCGATCAAGATTTCCGCCAACTACATCAAGGTCAACACCGACAAGATCACCAACAACGTTGGCGATGACAGCGGCGATGCCCTCGTAGCCCGTGTGCAGTACGTGTTCTAACGCTGTTGCAACACCCAGGTAGAGCTCTTTCTCATCCGTTATAGCTCCTCTCGTTTTTAACCCCGCCCCGGCGGGGTTTTTTTTGCCCGCTGAACGGGCGCCTCTCAAGGGCAGGCGGTTTCGTGCAGGTACAGCCACTGCGCCGCATCGCCCTGCACGCGAATGATCGCCAGGGACAGGCGCGCGCTTTCGACCTGGCCCAGGCGGTGGGTTTCCTTGTAGTGGATCGCCGCGCTCTGGCCTTCCTGCCACACACAGCGCACCTGGCTGATGCTGATTTCCAGACCGGGGCGTTGGCCCAGGCCTTCGCGAAACAGCTGTTCCACCTGCTCGCGGCCGACCATGGCGCCGCCGGTGGTGACCATCTGGAAGTCTTCGGCGAACAGCCCCAGCAAGGGATCGATGCAGGCCTCGGCATCCCCGCGCTGGTTGGTGAAGACGCTGTGAATCAGTTGGTGAATCCAGTGCACGCTGTATTGCGCCTGTCTAGCGATCGAGTTGGGCATGGGAGGCCTCGGGTGGTGGGAGTCGGTTCAGGGTCATCAGGGGTAGCAGGCCGGCTGCGGCGGCCAGCAAAAGGCTCAGGTGGTAGGCGCCGGTGACGCCCCGATAACCCAGCAGCAGGTTGTAGAGCATCAACACTAAGGCCGCGCCGAGGCTGAAGGCCATCTGCCGGTTGATGTTCCAGATCACGCTGGCCTTGTGCGTATCGGCGCCGTCGAAGTCCAGCAGGGCGGTGGTCTGCGCGGTATTGGCACCGGCGCCGCCGCCCAGGCCCATCAGCAGGTAGGCCAGGCTGATCAGGGGCAGATCGGCCAGCGAATCGACCCCGTACAGGCTGGCGATGCCGGCGCTGTGCAGCACCAGGGCGATGGCGAACAGCCGTGCGGCGCCCAGGCGATTGTACAAACGTCCGCAGGCGAGCATCGCCAGCAGTGCGCCGGCGGCATACAGCAGCATGAACATGCCGCTGTGCTGGGCGCTCAGGTGCAGGCTCTCCTGAAGGAAGAACAGGCTCAGCAGATTGACCCCGGTGAAGACCCCGGGGATCGCGTGATAGATAGCCACCGACAGGCCCAGGCGCGGATTTTTCAGCAGCCGCAGTTCGACGATGGGCCGGGCGCAGGCCCGACAGTGACGCCGGTAGCACTCGGCCAATAGCAGGCCGGCAACCAGGCCCGGTGCGGCCTGATGGGCCGGGTAGCCGCTGCCGTACAGCGACATGCCGAGCAACAGGCAGCCCAGGCTCGCAGTCACCAGCAGCAGGCCGCGCAGGTCCGGGCGCGGCGGTGGCGCCGAGCGCTCGGCGTTGATCCAGTACCAGGACAGCAACGCCGCCAGCAGCGACAGCGGCAGGCTGGCGAAGAACACCCAGCGCCAGGAACTGTGGTCGACAATGGCCCCACCCACCGTGGGCGACAGCGCTGGCGCCAGTAGCGCCACGGCCATCACCAGGGTGGAGATCCGCGCCCGTTGCGTGCCCTGGAACAGGTTGAAGGTCAGTGCCTGCCCCAGGGGAATCAGCAGGCCGCCGGCCATGCCCTGGACCAGCCGCCAGAACACCAGTGGCATGAAGCTGTCGGCCAGCCCGCACATCAGCCCGGCAACGCTGAACAGCAGCATCGAGGCGCAGAGCACCTGGCGGTTGCCGAAACGCGCCGCGAGCCAGGTGCTGATGGCGATCACCAGGGTCAGGCCGAGGATGTAGGCATTGGCGACCCAGGCCACGGCGGCGCTGGACACTTGCAGTTGGGCGGCGATAGTGGGCAGGGCCACCGCCGACATGAAAATGTTGACGCAGTCGATGAAGAATCCGAGAAGGAATACCACCGCCACTTTGTATCTGTAAGTCATGCCGTCTCCCTTTTGGCGCGCAGCTTAGGGAGCTTGGGGGCAGGGTGTCGAGGTGCCTATACTTGACGCATTGTTTAATGGGATTTGACAGTGAGCGAAAATTTTCACGGCCAGCTGCACCGGGTACAGACCTTTCTTGCGGTGGTGGACTTCGGTTCATACACCCGCGCTGCGCAGTACCTGGGCATCAGCAAGGCCATGGCCAGCCTGCACATAAAGGCCCTGGAGCAAGCGCTGGCGAGCACCTTGCTGATCCGCACCACGCGGCAGGTGACACTGACCGAGACCGGCCAGGCCCTCTACGACGAGTTCAAGGGGATTGTCGCCAATATCGACACCGCCTTCGACAATGTGCTGCACGGGCGCGACCGGGTCAGTGGCAAGTTGCGCATCAGCTCCACGGCGGAGTATGCCGAGACGTTCGTGTTGCCGATCCTGCCGTTGTTCACCGCGCGTTATCCCGAGGTGCGCCTGAGTTATCACTTCAACTCGTCGTTGAATGATCTGGTGGCGGAAAAGCTCGACCTGGTGATCCGCCTCGGGCACCTGGCGGACTCGGGGTTCAAGGGGCGCCAGCTGGCGGACTACGCCATTGTCCTGGTGGCCAGCCCGGCGCTGCTCAAGGACCGGCAGGTGACGCAGCCTGAAGAGCTCGATGCCTGGCCCTGGATTGGCAACAGCAACCTGGGCGGGCCGCCGGGCTGGACCTTCAGCCATCCGCGCCGTGGCGAGGTGGAGGTCAAGGTCAGCCCCGGGCACGAGTCCAACTCGGCGACGGCGATTCGCGCCATGGCCCTGGCCGGCCTGGGGCTGGCGGTGCTGCCGGAGTGGATGGTCCTCGATGACCTGGGCAACGGGCGGCTGGTGCGGGTATTGCCCGAGTACCGGCTGGCCACGCAGCCGGTGCATGTGCTGTTTCCCAACAGTGCGCACCTGCCGCGCAAGTCCCGGGTGTTCATCGACTTTCTGGCGGAGCACCTGGGGCGCTAGCGCTGCGGCGGTTTCGGTGAACCCGGGGATGGAGGATACTCCCCGGGTTGTTCGATCTGAATTCCGGGGACCCCGATGCCGCTGCAATCCTTGAACAGCCTGTCCGCCGTCGATCCTGTGCAATGGGATGGCCTGCTCAAGGACGGGCAACCCTTTGTGCGTCACGCCTTTCTCAGTGCCCTGGAAGACAGCGGCAGCCTTGGCCCGCGCTCTGGCTGGCAGGCCGAGCACCTGCTGCATGTCGAAGACGGTCGGCTGCTGGCGGCGCTGCCCAGCTATCGCAAATGGCATTCCTACGGCGAATACGTGTTCGATCATGGCTGGGCGGATGCCTGCGACCGGGCCGGAATCGACTACTACCCCAAGCTGCTGACGGCGGTGCCGTTCAGCCCGGTGAGCGGCGCCCGGGTGCTGGCAGCGACCCAGGCAGATGCGCTCGAACTGCTGAAAAGCCTGCCCGGCTACCTGGAGATCGAAGGGCTTTCCAGTGCCCATATCAACTTCACCGACGATTTCAGCGACGCGGCCCTGGAGCAGCAACCGGGCTGGCTGCAGCGCCTGGGCTGCCAGTTTCACTGGCAGAACCGTGGCTACCGGGACTTTCAGGATTTCCTCGATGCCCTGAGCTCGCGCAAGCGCAAGCAGATGCGCAAGGAGCGCGAGCAGGTGGCGGGGCAGGGCATTGATTTCCAGTGGCTCGAAGGCCATGAACTGGACCAGGCGCAGTGGGATTTCGTCTATGCCTGCTACGCCAACACCTACGCGGTGCGGCGCCAGTCACCCTACCTGACCCGAGCATTTTTCAGCCTGCTGGCCGAGCGTATGCCCGAAGCGATTCGCGTGGTCCTGGCCAAGCAGGGCGGGCGCCCGGTGGCCATGGCCTTCAGCCTGGTGGGCGGCGACAGTTTCTATGGGCGCTACTGGGGTTGCCTGGCGGAGTTCGACCGCCTGCATTTCGAGACCTGTTTCTACCAGGGCATGGAGTACGCCATCGCCCAGGGGCTGCAGCGCTTCGACGCCGGCGCCCAGGGCGAACACAAGCTGATTCGCGGCTTCGAACCGGTGCTCACCCGCTCCTGGCACTACCTGCGCCATCCCGGGCTGAAGGCTGCGGTGAAGGATTTCCTGCAACAGGAACAGGCCGGAATCCGCGCCTATGCGCAAGAGGCGAGGGACGCCTTGCCCTATCGGCAGGCGTGACCCTCGCCAGCGTTGCTCAGCCGTCTTCCTTGCCCAGCCAGCGATAGACCACACCGCCGATCACTGCGCCAAGGATCGGCGCCAGCCAGAACATCCACAGCTGCTGCAACGCCCAGCCGCCGACGATCAGCGCCGGTCCGGTGCTGCGGGCCGGGTTGACCGAGGTGTTGGTGACCGGGATCGAGATCAGGTGGATCAGGGTCAGGGCCAGGCCGATGGCGATGGGCGCCAGCCCCGCCGGGGCGCGTTTGTCGGTGGCGCCGAGGATGATCACCACGAACATCAGGGTCATCACCAACTCACAGACAAAACCCGCGGCCATGGAATAGCCCCCGGGGGAGTGTGCGCCATAGCCGTTGGACGCCAGCCCCGAGGCCAGTTCGAACCCCGGCTTGCCGCTGGCGATGAAATACAGCAGCGCCGCGGCGATCACTCCGCCGATCACCTGCGCGACGATATAGGCCGGCAGTTCCCTGGCCGGAAAGCGTCCACCCACCACCAGCCCGACGGACACCGCGGGGTTCAAGTGGCAACCGGAGATATGGCCGATGGCGAAGGCCATGGTCAGCACCGTCAGGCCGAAGGCCAGGGCGACCCCGAGCAGGCCGATACCGACGTTGGGAAAGGCCGCCGCCAGCACGGCGCTGCCGCAACCGCCCAGGACCAGCCAGAACGTACCGAGCAATTCGGTGACAGAACGTTTGAACAAAGACATGAGAGAGTCCTTGATAGGTCAACCTATCAACGCGATACAACTGTTATGCATCCCGCAGGTTAACTACAGGTTCCGCTCCGGAACCTAGGCTGAGTACAGCAGGCTTTCGGCGCAATTCCACTCGCCCATGAAAAACGCCAGGGCCCCCTGAAACCGGGGGCTCTGGCGCATTGTGCGGCAACTTTCTGTAGCTGATTAGCACCCTGTAGCCGCTGCCGCAGGACTCGCAAGGCGGCCGCCGCGTTTTACCAGACGAACCGCGAACTCCGGTTCTACGGCCCCTGCGGGGCCGATCGCAGCCTGCGGCAGCGGCTACAGAGGCTCAGTCGATGCCGACGAAGCCTCCGGTCTGGTGCTGCCACAGGCGCGCATACAGGCCGCCGTGGGCCAGCAGTTCGGCGTGGGTACCGGTCTCGGCGATGCGCCCCTGTTCCAGGACCACCAGGCGGTCCATGCGGGCGATGGTGGAGAGGCGGTGGGCGATGGCGATCACGGTCTTGCCTTGCATCAGGGTCTCCAGGCTTTCCTGGATCGCCGCTTCCACTTCCGAGTCCAGGGCCGAGGTGGCTTCGTCCATGATCAGGATCGGCGCATCCTTGAGCAGCACCCGGGCAATGGCGATGCGCTGGCGCTGGCCGCCGGACAACTTGACCCCGCGCTCGCCGACATGGGCGTCGAAGCCGGTGCGGCCCTGGGCGTCGGACAACAACGGGATGAACTCGTCGGCACGAGCCTTGCGCACTGCTTCCCAGAGTTCCTCGTCGGTGGCGTCGGGGCGGCCGTAGAGCAGGTTGTCGCGGATCGAGCGGTGCAGCAGCGAGGTGTCCTGGGTGATCATGCCGATGCGTTCGCGCAGGCTTTCCTGGGTTACCCCGGCGATGTCCTGGCCGTCGATGAGGATCTTGCCGCCCTGCAGGTCGTAGAGGCGCAGCAGCAGGTTGACCAGGGTTGATTTGCCGGCCCCGGACGGGCCGATCAGGCCGATCTTCTCCCCCGGGCGGATCTCCAGGTTGAGGTTGCTGATGACCCGGTTGGCCTTGCCGTAGTGGAATTCCACATGTTCGAAACGCACGCCGCCCTGGGCCACCGCCAGCTTCGGTGCCTGCTCGCGGTCGGTGAGTTGCAGGGGCTGGGCGATGGTCTTCAGGCCGTCCTCGACCATGCCGATGTTTTCGAAAATGCCGTTGATCACCCACATGATCCAGCCGGACATGTTGACGATGCGGATCACCAGCCCGGTCGCCAGGGCAATGGCCCCGGCGCTGATCAGCGACTGGCTCCACAGCCACAGGGCCAGGCCGGTGGTACCGGCGATCAGCAGGCCGTTGAGGCTGGTGATGGTCACGTCCATGGCGGTGACCACGCGCCCGGCCAGCTGGCTCTTTTCGGTCTGCTCGGCGATCGCCTCGCGGGCGTAGCTCTGCTCGAAGTGGGTGTGGGCGAAGAGCTTGAGGGTGGTGATGTTGGTGTAGCCGTCGACGATTCGCCCCATCAGCTTGGAGCGGGCGTCGGAGGCGTCCACCGAGCGCTTCTGGATGCGTGGCACGAAGTAGCGCATGGCACCGATGAAGCCGGCGATCCACAGCAGCAGCGGGATCATCAGGCGCCAGTCGGCGTCGGCGAACAGCACCAGGGAACCGATGGCGTAGATGGTCACGTGCCACAGGGCATCGATCACCTGCACCGAGGAGTCCTGCAGCGAATAGCCGGTCTGCATGATGCGCTGGGCGATGCGCCCGGCGAAGTCGTTCTGGAAGAAGTTCAGGCTCTGGCGCAGCACGTAGCTGTGGTTCTGCCAGCGGATCAGGCTGGTCATGCCAGGGTTGATGGTCTGGTGCATCAGGAGGTCGTGCAGGCCCACCATCAGGGGCCGGAACAGCAGCGCCACCACCGCCATCCAGGCCAGTTCCAGGCCGTGGTCGGTGAACACCTGGACGCTGGGGGTGCCCTGGGCCAGGTCGATGATGGTGCTCAGGTAGCTGAACAGCGACACCTCGATCAGGGCCACGAACAGGCCCACCACCAGCAGGGCGACGAAGCTCGGCCAGACTTGCTTGATGTAGTGGAAGTAGAAGGGCAGGACCCGGTTGGGCGGGGTGGCGCTGGGAGCGTCGCGGAAGATGTCGATCAGTTGTTCAAAACGACGAAAGAGCATGGGGTCTGAAGCCCGGGGTACGGGCTCTCCTGTGCAGAAAACGGACGGGGCGCCGGGTAGGGCGCCGCCGTCGGGACAGGCTGCGAAGTATCAGTCGATACGCTTGGCCGACTTGATCAGTACCGGGTCGATCGGCACGTTCTGCATGCCCTGCTTGGTGGTGGTCTGGGAGTTGACGATCTGGTCCACCACGTCCATGCCGCTCACCACCTTGGCGAATACGGCGTAGCCGGCATCGCGGCCCGGGTCGAGGAAGGCGTTGTCGGCGACGTTGATGAAGAACTGGCTGGTGGCCGAGTTGGGGTTCGAGGTACGGGCCATGGACAGGGTGCCACGCACGTTATGCAGGCCGTTGGAGGCTTCGTTCTTGATCGGGTCGCGGGTGTCTTTCTGCACCATCTGCGCGGTGAAGCCACCGCCCTGGACCATGAACCCCGGGATCACCCGGTGGAAGATGGTGTTGGTGTAGAAGCCGCTGTCGACGTAGTCGAGGAAGTTCTTGCTGGAGATCGGTGCCTTGACCGGGTCCAGTTCCACTTCGATCTTGCCGAAGCTGGTGTCCAGCAGGACGTGGGGCGCCTTGGCCGGTTGCGCGGCCATCAGGTTGGCCGCGAAGAGTACGGAGCCGGCGACGAGGGCGATTTTTTTCAGCATGGGTCAGTGATCCTGGGTGGTGGTGTCGACTGTGGTCATGAAGTCCAGCAGGGTTTGGTTGAAGCGCTGCGGCTGGTCCAGCGGCGTGGCGTGTCGGGAGTCCTCGATCACCACCAGCCGCGCGTCCGGCAGCAGTTTGACATAAGCCTCCTTGAGCGCCACCGGGGTGTAGTCGCGGTCGGCGCTGACGACCAGGGTTGGACAGGTGATTCGCGACAGACGTTCCTGAACCCCCCAACCGACGATGGCGTCGAAGCTGGCGAGATAAGCACGTTTGTCGTTTTTTGCCCAGCGCTCGGCCATCTTCTGTCGCAGCTCGCCCTGCTCCGGCTTGGGAAACAGCCGCGGGCCCAGGGCCTTGCCGATGGCGCTCGGGCTCAGCACCCGGGCCAGGCTCCAGCGCTTGAACCACTGCCAGTAGTCGTTGGCGCTGCGCAGCTTGACCTCGGGGCCGCTGTTGACGATGCACAGGCTCTTGAGCAACTGCGGCTGGTCCACCCCCAGCTGGAAGCCGATCATGCCGCCCATGGACAGCCCGACGTAGTGGGCCGGGCCCAGGTTCAGGTGCTCGATCAGCGCCACGATGTCGGCGGTGAAGCCTTTGATGCTGTAGCGCTCCCGGGGCTTGTCGGAGCGCCCGTGGCCGCGGATGTCCGGGACGATCAGCCGATAGCGGGCCGAGAGCGCGGGGATCTGTTTTTCCCAGTCCAGGGCGCTGGAACCCAGGCCATGGACCAGCAGCAGGGGTTCGCCCCGGCCGTATTCCTCGTAGTGCAGGGTGCAACCTTCATGCTCGAAATAGGCCATGGCAGAACTCCTGTTCTGGTGGGTGGGGCGTCAGGCTTGCTCGGGGGCGGCAAAGGGCGCATCCAGGGGCGCGGTGTCGAAGGTGCGCAGCAGCTCCACGAGGATCTGCGTCGCCGGGCCCAGGGGTTTGTCCTTGTTGGAGTAAAGGTAGAAGGTCGGGTGGCGGCTGCCGCCCTGGTCCAGGGGCAGGACCTTGAGCAGGCCTTCGCGCAGCTCGCGCTCGATCAGGTGCCGGGGCAGCCAGGCAAAGCCCAGGCCGCTGCCGACGAAGGTCGCGGCGGTGGCCAGGCTGCCCACGGTCCAGCGCTGTTCGGCGCCGAGCCAGCCGACATCTCGCGGTTGCTGGCGGCCGGAGTCGCGGATCACCACTTGCAACTGGCTTTCCAGGTCCTGGAAGTGCAGTTCCCGCTGCAGGCGGTGCAGGGCGTGTTCCGGGTGGGCCACGGCGACGAACTCCACCGAGCTCATCTCGGTACCCAGGTAGCCGGGAATGTTGAAGCCGCTGATGGCCAGGTCGGCCACGCCTTCGAGCAGCACTTCCTCGACCCCGGACAGCACTTCCTCGCGCAGGCGCACGCGGCAGCCACGGCTTTGCGGCATGAAGGCGGTCAGGGCGCGTACCAGGCGCGCGTTGGGGTAGGCAGCGTCCACCACCAGCCGCACTTCGGCTTCCCAGCCCTGTTCCATATGGTGGGCCAGGTCTTCCAGCTGGCTGGCCTGCTTGACCAGTTGCCGGGAGCGGCGCAGCAACACGCTGCCGGCTTCGGTGAGCACTGCCTTGCGGCCGTCGATGCGCAGCAGCGGCACGCCGAGCTGGTCCTGCATGCGGGCCACGGTGTAGCTGACCGAGGACTGGGACCGGTGCAGCGCTTCGGCGGCCTGGGCGAAACCGCCGTGGTCGACCACCGCCTGCAGGGTGCGCCATTGATCCAGGGTCACGCGGGGCGCTTTCATGAGGGGCTCCTCTTGTCCTAAGCTGGCGCTCCTTACTGGAGACTGCCGAATGAGAAAATTCTGTTGTGTGTTGCTGGCTCTGTTGCCCTTGAGCGCCTGGGCCTATCCCATCGAAGTCGAGAAGCAGCTCAACGGCCAGAGCATCGATTACACGGCCTATGACACCGATGAAGACATCGGCTCCATCCAGTTGAACAACTACGGCAAGAGCGATGCGCTGTGCTCGGTGGTGTTTCGCAATGGCCCCGAAGCGCCGCGCACCCGCAAGGTGGAAGTCGCCGCAGGGCAGAGCAAGAACGTCACCGCCAAGTTCAATCGCAAGATCATCAAGCTGCGCCTGGACCTGACCTGCCAGGCCAAATGATCGAAGTGGGCCCGGCCCGGCCGGTTGCTGCAGGGCTGGCTCCGCTTATAAACGAATTTGTTGATTGGTTATAGCAGTTATTTGCGCTTTTTCATCGATATCACTCTGTTTAATCTGCGCTCCATCGACTTACGCATACCCCGATGGAGATTTGTGCCATGTCCCGCGTCCTGATCATTGAAAGCAGTGCCCGCCAGCAGGATTCCGTATCCCGCCAGTTGACCCAGACCTTTATCCAGCAATGGCAAGCCGCCCACCCGGGTGATTCGATCACGGTACGCGACCTGGCCCGCAACCCGGTGCCGCACCTGGATGCCAACCTGCTGGGGGGCTGGATGAAACCCGCCGAGCAGCGCAGCGCCGCCGAGCAGGACTCCCTGCAACGCTCCAATGAATTGACCGAGGAATTGCTGGCCGCCGACGTCCTGGTCATGGCCGCGCCGATGTACAACTTCGCCATTCCCAGCACCCTCAAGGCCTGGCTCGACCACGTACTGCGCGCCGGGGTGACCTTCAAGTACACCGACACCGGGCCCCAGGGCCTGCTCACCGGCAAGCGTGCCTACGTGCTTACTGCCCGCGGCGGTATCTACGCCGGCAGCACCGCGGACCACCAGGAACCCTACCTGCGCCAGGTGATGGGCTTTATCGGCATCCACGATGTGGAGTTCATCCACGCCGAAGGCCTGAACCTGGGGGGCGATTTCCACGAGAAGGGCCTGAACCAGGCCAATGCCAAGCTGGCCCAGGTGGCCTGAGCCGCGATTCTTGAGCCCAGGCGCCGCTCAGCGAAGGGCAGGGCGGCGCCGTTAATCCGCAGATAATCCACCGGTGTTCAAGTAGCGCCTGCGCATCCCCCTTCAAGCCGGTTCGCGCATCGAACCTCCCTTTGTACTGGTTGCTCCTTCAGTACCGACGCCCGATTGCA
Organism: Pseudomonas sp. GW823-FHT03E05; assembly: GCF_058796855.1. NCBI lineage: Bacteria > Pseudomonadati > Pseudomonadota > Gammaproteobacteria > Pseudomonadales > Pseudomonadaceae > Pseudomonas > Pseudomonas sp. GW823-FHT03E05. The sequence goes on along the minus strand of NZ_JBXAJB010000002.1, from coordinate 241,603 downwards.
CGCCTAGCGAGATCGGGCTTTTTTTTGCCCGGGATTTCATCTGAGGGGGCAAAACCGCTATCGTCGCCGCCATTCAAGACGAGGCGAACATGGGCTATCTACTTTTTGTCACGCTGATCCAGGCGTTTTCCTTCAGCCTGATCGGCGAATACCTGGCCGGGCATGTCGACAGTTACTTCGCGGTGCTGGTGCGGGTGCTGCTGGCGGGGCTGGTGTTCATTCCACTGACCCGCTGGCGCCGGGTGGCCCCGGCCTTCATGCGCGGCATGCTGCTGATCGGTGCGCTGCAGTTCGGCATCACCTACGTGTGCCTGTACCTGAGCTTTCGCGTGCTGACGGTGCCGGAAGTACTGCTGTTCACCATCCTCACGCCGTTGCATGTGACCCTGATCGAAGACGCCCTGAACCGGCGCTTCAACCCCTGGGGCCTGCTGGCGGCGCTGGTGGCGGTGGCAGGCGCGGTGGTGATCCGCTACGACAGCGTCAACCCGGACTTCTTCATGGGCTTCTTGCTGCTGCAACTGGCCAACTTCACCTATGCCGCCGGGCAAGTGCTGTACAAGCATCTGGTAGCGCGCTACCCCAGCGACGAGCCGCACTACCGGCGCTTCGGCTACTTCTACCTGGGGGCGCTGCTGGTGGTGTTGCCGGCGTTCCTGCTGTTCGGCAAGGCCCACTACCTGCCCGACGCGCCGCTGCAATGGGCGGTGCTGCTGTTCCTCGGCCTGGTGTCCACGGCCCTGGGCATGTACTGGTGGAACAAGGGCGCGTGCCTGGTGACCGGCGCCACCCTGGCGGTGATGAACAACCTGCATGTGCCGGTGGGGCTGTTGATCAACCTGCTGATCTGGAACCAGCACGAAGACCTGGGGCGGCTGTTGCTGGGCGGGTTGGTGATTCTGGGGGCGGTGTGGATCAGCCGCCGGGGCGCGGCGCCGCGCCTGACGCCCTAACCTGTAGGAGCCGGCTTGCCGGCGAAAGGGCCCGCAAGCGTTGCGTCTGGCCGGCCAACGCCTTCGCTGGCAAGCCAGTTCCTACCAGGTTACAGAGCCTGCTTCTCTACTGTCGGCACATGGCTGGCACCCAGCACCGCAGGCAGCAGGCCGGCCCGCAGGTCGGTGCCGCTGGGCTGCTGGTACAGGTTCAGGCCGAATTCCGGCATCACCGCCAGCAGGTAATCGAAGATATCCCCCTGGATGCGCTCGTAATCCACCCACGCGGTGGTGCGGGTGAAGCAGTAGATCTCCAGGGGAATGCCCTGGGCCGTGGTCTGCATCTGGCGCACCATGCAGGTCATGTTCGGCTGGATTTCCGGGTGGCTCTTCAGGTAGGCCAGGGCATAGGCGCGAAAGGTGCCGATATTGGTCATGCGCCGGCGGTTGGCCGACAGCGCGGCGACGTTGCCCTGGGCTTCGTTCCAGCTTTTGAGCTCGGACTGCTTGCGCCCGATGTAGTCGGTGAGCAGGCGCACCTTGCTCAGGCGCACCTCTTCGTCGTCATGCAGGAAGCGCACGCCGCTGGCGTCGATGTACAGGCTGCGCTTGATCCGCCGGCCGCCGGACTGCTGCATGCCGCGCCAGTTCTTGAACGATTCGCTCATCAACCGCCAGGTGGGGATGGAGACAATGGTCTTGTCGAAGTTCTGCACCTTGACCGTGTGCAGGGTGATGTCCACCACGTCGCCATCAGCGCCGACCTGGGGCATTTCGATCCAGTCGCCGACCCGCAGCATGTCGTTGCTGGTCAACTGTACGCTGGCCACGAAGGACAGCAGGGTGTCCTTGTAGACCAACAGGATCACCGCCGACATGGCGCCCAGGCCCGACAGCAGCAACAGCGGCGAGCGGTCGATCAGGGTGGCGACGATGATGATCGCGCCAAACACGTACAACACCATTTTCGCCAACTGCACATAGCCCTTGATCGAGCGGGTGCGGGCGTGTTCGGTGCGCGCGTAGATGTCCAGCAGGGCATTGAGCAGGGCGCTCAGGGCCAGGAGCTGGAACAGGATGGTGAAGGCCATGGCCAGGTTGCCGAGGAACAGCAGGCTGGTCTTGCTCAGCTCCGGTACCAGGTGCAGGCCGAACTGGATCACCAGGGATGGAGTCATCTGTGCCAGGCGGTGGAATACCTTGTTGTGGCGCAGGTCGTTGAGCCAGTGCAGGGCCGGCTGGCGGCCCAGCAGCTTGACCGCGTGCAGCACCAGGTAGCGTGCCACTCGTCCGACCAGCAGGGCGACCACCAGTAACAGGGCCAGGCCGATGCCGGCGTGCAGGAGAGGGTGTTGGTCGAGTGCTCCCCAGAGATCCTGGGTATTGAGCCAGAGCTGTTTGAAATCCATGGGCTAAAACGATTCTTCTATAAGGCACAGGAGGGGGATTAGAGCATTTAACCCTGGGAAAGTTACGGTTAAGGACAAATCGGTTAACAAAAAACCAACTCTTTGCCACCGTTTGCACAAAGAAACTCGGCCTTCGCGCTCGAAACCGGTACCCTATGCAGCTGTTTTTTTGCATATCTTCGAGGTAGCACCCGTGTTTTCCCAATTCGCCCTGCACGAACGCCTGCTCAAAGCCGTGGCCGAGCTTAAATTTGTCGAGCCGACGCCGGTGCAAGCAGCGGCTATTCCGCTCGCGCTGCAAGGGCGTGACCTGCGGGTGACGGCACAGACCGGTAGCGGCAAGACCGCGGCTTTTGTCCTGCCGATCCTCAATCGCCTGATCGGCCCGGCGAAGATCCGCGTCAGCATCAAGACCCTGATCCTGCTGCCGACTCGGGAACTGGCCCAGCAGACCCTCAAGGAAGTCGAGCGTTTCTCCCAGTTCACCTTCATCAAGTCGGGCCTGATCACCGGTGGTGAAGACTTCAAGGTCCAGGCTGCCATGCTGCGCAAGGTGCCGGACATCCTCATCGGCACTCCGGGGCGCATGCTGGAGCAACTCAACGCCGGCAATCTGGACTTGAAGGAAGTCGAAGTGCTGGTGCTCGACGAAGCCGACCGCATGCTCGACATGGGCTTTGCCGAAGACGTACAGCGCCTGGTGGACGAATGCCCGAACCGCCAGCAGACCATGCTGTTCTCCGCCACCACTGGCGGCTCCGGCCTGCGGGAAATGGTCGCCAAGGTCCTCAACAACCCTGAGCACCTGCAACTCAACAGCGTCAGCCAGCTGAACGAAACCACCCGTCAGCAGATCATCACCGCCGACCACAACCAGCACAAAGAACAGATCGTCAACTGGCTGCTGGCCAACGAGACCTACCAGAAGGCCATCGTCTTCACCAACACCCGGGCCATGGCCGACCGCATCTACGGCCGCCTGGTGGCCCAGGACTACAAGGCTTTCGTCCTGCACGGTGAAAAGGACCAGAAGGACCGCAAGCTGGCCATCGACCGCCTGAAGCAGGGCGGGGTGAAGATCCTCGTGGCCACTGACGTCGCTGCCCGCGGCCTGGACGTTGACGGCCTGGACCTGGTGATCAACTTCGACATGCCGCGCAGCGGCGACGAATACGTGCACCGCATCGGCCGCACCGGCCGTGCCGGCAACGATGGCCTGGCCATCTCGCTGATCTGCCACGGCGACTGGAACCTGATGTCGAGCATCGAGCGCTACCTCAAGCAGAGCTTCGAGCGCCGCACCATCAAGGAAGTCAAAGGCACCTACAGCGGGCCGAAGAAGGTCAAGGCCTCCGGCAAGGCGGTGGGCGTGAAGAAGAAAAAGACCGACGCCAAGGGCGACAAGAAAAAGGCCGTGGCCAAGGCCCCGACCAAGCGCAAGACCGCCAATCGGCCCAAGAGCGACAGCCTGGTCAGCCAGGATGGCCTGGCGCCGCTCAAGCGCCGCAAGCCACAGGCCCCCGCCGCTGAATAAGCCTGGCGCCTGATGCAGATGAAAAGCCCGGACCTGGTCCGGGCTTTTTGCTTTGCGGGTGTCAGCTCTCGGCCTTTTTCTCGGCAGTGGCCAGTTCCTTGAGCCGCTGGTCGATCAACTGGCAATTGTCCGGCAGGTCCTTGCTGGAGGTGCTCAGGTCCATCTTCTGCAGTTCGGCATTGATCTCCTTGGCCTTGGCCGGGTTCTGCTCGGTGATCTTGCTGACTTCCTGGGCCAGCTGTTCGCGCTTGGCGGTGGCTTCGTCCGGGGTGCAGGCCCAGGTGGGCAGGGCGAACAGCAGGCTGCTGGCGAGGGTAAGAATGCTCAGGTTCTTCATGGCGTAGGCCTCGTGATTCGGAACGGGCAGTCATCCGGTTGAGGCAGCGGAGGCAGGGAAAGTTCAGTTGGATTGAGCCGGTGGCCGCGGCTTTGATTGCCGTGCCTGATCAGGAATTCTTACTCGGCAATTCAGATGGATCTGATTTGCCGGCGTCGCCGATAGCTCTAGCATCCGGCCTTGTAGCAGGGCGCGTGCCCCGCAAAACCAGCCATCCATCGACGATGCTCGCGCTTAATTGACGTCAGAATGGTGGCACATTAACATCGCGCGCCCTTTCTCTACCCTTGCTGCCGTTTCGAAGGACCGAATATGTCTCTCTCCACCCTCGGGATGAGGTTGTGCTGTGCCTTGTCCTGCTTGCTGCTGGTCACTGCGCTGCCCAGCGCCACTGCCGCGCCGTTGCCGGGCCCGGCTTTCAACCCCGGCGACCAGGACCTGATCCGCGACCGCCAGAACCGCCTGCTGGAAGAACAGCAGCGGCGCCTCGAAGAACTCAAGGACCTGCCCGGCAAGAGCGCCGCGCCTGTAGCGCCCACGGCGCCGGCCGACAGCCGCTGCTTCCCGATCAAGGACATCCAGCTCAAGGGTGCCGACTCGCTGTCGGCTGCCGAGCGCGAGCGCCTGCTCCAGCCCTACATCGGCCAGTGCCTGGGGGTAGCGCAGCTCAATGCACTGCTCAAGGTCATCACCGACCGCTATATCGAAAAAGGCCTGGTCACCAGCCGTGCCTACCTGCCGCAGCAAGACCTCTCCAGCGGCCAACTGCAAGTGCTGGTGGTGGAAGGCAAGCTCGAAGGGCTCAAGGCCGCCGAAGACAGCAAGCTCAGTGCCCGTGAGCTGAACATGGCCTTCCCCGGCAGTAGCGGTGAGCTGCTCAACCTGCGGCAGATCGAACAGATGGTGGACCAGCTCAACCGCCTGCCGTCGAACCAGGCGCAGATGGAACTGGCCCCGGGCCAGGCCGTGGGCGGCAGCGAGGTCTTGGTCAAGAACAACGCGCAAAAGCCCTGGCGCGTTGGCCTATCACGCAGCAACGAGGGCCAGAAGAGCACCGGCGAGCAGCAGTGGGGCAGCTCCTTCGAATGGGACAGCCCCCTGGGGCTGGCCGACCAACTGGTGCTGCGCGGCGGCCACGACGCCATCAGCGACCACCAGAAAACCTCGCGCAACGCCATGCTCTATTACAACCTGCCGTTTGGCTGGTGGAACCTCAGCTACAGCTACAGCCAGAGCGAATACCGTTCCCTGGCCCAGGGCCAGGGCTTCAACTTCAAGCAGACCGGCGACAGCCAGAACCACCAGTTGCGCCTGGAGCGGGTGATCCATCGCGACGCCCTGAGCAAGACCTCGCTGAACAGCGGCCTGAGCTACCTGCGCACCAACAACTACATCGAAGACAGCAAACTGAGCAACAGCAGCAACCGCCTCAGCGAAGCCCAGTTCGGTATCAACCATGGCCGGCGCATCGGCAGCGGTTTTCTCAACCTCGACCTGGGGCTGCAGGACGGCATCGGCGCCTTCGATGCGCAGCGTGAAAACCAGCGCGACCGTTTCGGCAACCGCCAGGCCAACGCCCGTTATCGCAAGTACAGCGCCACCGCCAGCTACCTGCAGCCGTTCAAACTGGGGGAAGAATCCCTGGTGTTCAGCAGCCTGGTCACCGGCCAGCGCAGCGAGGACGTGCTGTTCAGTTCGCAACGCATGAGCCTGGGCAGCCAGTCCTCGATCCGCGGCTACAAGGACCAGAGCCTCAATGGCGACAGCGGCTACTACTGGCGCAACGACCTGCGCTGGACTCGTCCGGTGGGCTGGGACTGGCTGCGCCCGGTGTTCGCCGAATACGGCACGGGGCTGGGCTATGACTTCGGCGCGATCCGCAACGACCGCTACAACGCCGAGCAGCATGGCCGGGTCTCCAGCGACTCCATCGAATTCTTCGCCCGGGGCAAGCACCTTGCCGCCAGCGTGACCTTTGCCCATTCCCTCGAACGGCCCGAAGCCCTGAGTGAACGGGAAGCCCCGATCTATTTCCGCCTGGACCTGTTCCTTTAACTCCGCTCTTTGCCCGAGATATACGACATGGACGCTCGTCAGTTCGCCTTTCTGGCCCGCCAGCCTTCCGCCACCCTGCAAGCGCGGGATACGTTCTGGGGGCTGTCCAAACGCGGTCTGGCGTTCATCCTGGCCAACGTGATGTTCTGGCAGCCCGTGGTGGCGATAGCCGACGGCATCGTGGTCAACGGCAGCGGTACAACACTGGGGCAGGCCGGCAATGGCGTGCCCATCGTCAACATTGCCACGCCCAATGGCAGCGGCCTGTCGCACAACAAGTTCAGCGACTACAACGTCGGCCAGCAGGGGCTGATCCTCAACAACGCCACCGGCCGCACCCAGGAAACCCAACTGGGCGGGATCATCCTCGGCAACCCCAACCTGGGTGGCCGCGCGGCCAATGTGATCCTCAACGAGGTCAACGGCGGCAGCCCCAGCCAGCTCAAGGGCTACACCGAAGTGGCCGGGCAAGCGGCCCATGTCATCGTCGCCAACCCCTATGGCGTGAGCTGCAATGGCTGCGGTTTTATCAACACCCCAAAAGCCACCCTGACCACCGGCAAACCGGTGATCGAGAACGGCCAAATCCAGCGTTACCAGGTGGATCAGGGCAGCGTCGCCATCGAGGGTGCGGGCCTCAACGCGAGCAATATCGACCAGTTCGAAATCATCACCCGCAGCGCCAAGATCAACGCCGAGATCCAGGCCCGGCACCTGGCGGTGATCGCCGGGGCCAACGACGTCGACGCCAAGACCTTGAACGCCACGGCCCGCACCGCCAACCCGGCGGATGCACCGCAACTGGCCATCGACTCATCAGCCCTGGGCGGCATGTACGCCGGGGCCATCAAACTGGTGGGCACCGAGGCCGGGGTGGGGGTGAAGCTCGACGGCAAGCTGATCGCCAGTGGCGGTGATATCCAACTGGATGCCAACGGCCAGTTGCGCATGGCGGACGCCACTGCCGAGAAGGGCGCGGTGGCGATCAAGGCCGGCAGCCTGGAGGCCCAGGGCGCGGTCTACGCCGGCACCGAGCTCAAGGTGCAAACTCAAGACGACCTGAACAACCACAACACCCTGGCGGCGGCCAACAGCATCAACCTGGGCAGCGGCGGGCAACTGAACAATCAGGGCATCATCGAAGCCGGGGTCAACCTCGACAACAGCCGCAACCCGAACGGCGATGTCACGCTGACTGCGCATACCCTGAACAACAGCGGCAAGAGCGTGGTGGCCAGCCGGGATCTGACGGTCACGACCACCCAGACCCTGAACAACCAGGGCGGCACCCTGAGCGGGCAGCGCCAGGTGAAGGTCAGTGCCGGGGCTCTGGATAATAGCCGTCAGGGCAAGCTGCTGAGCGCCGAGCGCCTGCAACTCGATGCCGAGCAAGTGCGTAACGGCCAGGGCGGCCTGATCAAGAGCCAGCAGTCCCTCAATGCCACCCTCGGCCACCTGGGCAACAGCGGTGGCGAGCTGTCCAGCCAGGGCAGCAGCAACCTGGTGCTGGCCGGGATGGACAACCTCACCGGCGTGGTACTGGCGCAGCAGACCCTGACCATCACCGGCAGCGCTGAGCTGGACAACCAGGGCGGGCTGCTGTCGGGCTGGCAGGGCTTGACCCTCAACGGCACGGGCTTGAACAACAGCAACAAGGGCACCGTCTCCAGCCTCAAGGGCGGTGTCGAGGTCGCCCTCAGCGACGCCTTGAACAACAGCCAGGGCGGTGGCCTGGTCAGCCAGCAGGCCCTGGACGTCAAGGCCGCCAGCCTCGACAACAGCCACCAGGGGGTGATCTCCAGCGCTGGCGAGCAAAGCCTCAAACTCAGCGACCTGCTGGACAACAGCCAGGGCGGCTCCATCGACAGCGCCGCCACCCTGACCCTGCAGGCCATGACCCTGGGCAACCAGGGCGGCACAGTCAACGCCGCCGGCGACCTGGAGTTCATCGGCAGCGACCTGGACAACAGCCACGGCACCTTCACCGGCAAGCAGGGCGTTACCCTCGACCTGCTGGGACACTTGATCAACAACCAGGGCACCCTGTCCGCCGCTGGCCCTTTGCTGCTCAAGCGCAGCACTAAGGTTGAGAACCAGGGCGGCGAACTTTTCAGCCAGCAGTGGCTGCGGCTGTTCACCGAACACTTGGACAACCGGCAGAAGGGCCGGGTCGCGGCCAATGAGTCGGTGTTGATCAGCGCCAGTGGCGAAGTGCAGAACAGCGATGGCGGAGAGATCCTCAGCCGCGAAGCCGACCTGCAACTCAATGCCGAGCGTCTGGATAACGCCAGAGGCCTGCTGCAGGCCAAGACCACCCTGGGCCTCGATGTGGCGGCCGACGCCGGTAACCAAGGCGGACAAGTGATTGCCCAGCAGGGCGACCTGACGCTCAAGGCGGGCCACCTCGACAACAGGGCCGGCAAGGTGTCCGCCCTCAACGGCGGCGCCACCCTGGAAACCGCGGCCGATGGCCGCCTCGACAACCGCGACGGCGCGCTCTTCGCCCAGCAGGCTCTGCATATCAGCGCCAGGGACCTGGACAACAGCGCCGGCCAGATCAGCGCCCGGCAGATCGAGCTGGAGCTCGCTGGTGCCCTGGACAACCGCCAGGGTCTGATCGAAAGCGGCAGTACCCTGGCCACCGCTGCTGCCAGCCTGGACAACCAGCGCGGGCAACTGCGGGCCCTGGGCCTGGCCAGCAAGACCCGGTTCAGCATCGCTGGCACCTTCGACAACCGCGACGGCTCCCTGGAAACCGCCAACAACGACCTGGCCTTCGACGCCGGCGGCTTCAACAACCGCGGCGGCAGCCTGCTGCACAGCGGCAGTGGCGTGTTCGGCATCTCCATGGCCAACCTCGAAGACGTCGGCGGCCGCCTGAAGACCGCCGGCCAACTGACCCTGGAAGCCGAGCGCTGGACCAACAGCAGTGCAATCCAAGCCGACCGGTTGCTGGTCAAGGTCGACCACCTGACCCAGACCGCCGATGGCCAGCTCCTGGCGGGCACCGGCCTGACCGGCAGCGGCAGCCACTGGAGCAATGACGGCCTGATCGGCAGTGACGCCGCGCTCAACCTCGACCTGAACGGCAGCTACAGCGGCAAGGGGCGCCTGAGCAGCATTGGTCAACTGGACCTGCATGCCGCCCAACTGGACCTGGCGGACAGCGCCAGCATCGCCGGTGGCGCCAATGGCACCCTGAAGATCGACGGTGCGCTGAACAGCGCCGGGCGTATCACCGCCAGCCAGAAGCTGCTGCTGAATGCCGCCAGCATCCACAACCTCGGCACCCTGGGCAGCGGTGAAGACCTGAGCCTCAACGCCGCCATCCTGGTCAACGACCATGGCCTGATCTCCAGCGGCGGCAATATGCAGTTGCTGACCAACAGTTTCACCAACCGCTATGCCCAGGTGTTCAGTCTGGGCACCGCGCTGATCGCCAAGGACGACCAGCAAGCCAGGGCCGACCTGCTGGACAACCGCTCCGGGGATATCGAAAGCCTGGGTAAGCTGACCATCGCCGCCAGCACCCTCAACAACGTCATGGACGTGCTGCAGTACACCGAGCACGAAAAGAGTGCCGCCAGCATCACCCGCCTGTCCTGCACCCTGATTCCCGTCGCCGGCTGCGACGACCGCGGCGGTGGCCGCATCAACGGCCTGTGGGAAGTGGCCGAGACCGACCGCCTGCGGGTGACCAACAGCAGCGCCGCCGCCAGCCTCAACAGCGGCGCCGACCTGCAGATCGACACCCAGACCCTGACCAACACCAGCAGCCTGATTACCGCGGCCGGCGACATCAACATCAAGGCCGAGACCGTCCACAACCAGGGCCTGCAACCCCAGGAAATCACCACCCTGCGGCGCTACTGGAGCTTCGTCAACGAAACCGGCACCGCCGCAGCCCTAGCCGCCGCGTTCAACGCCCGCAACAACCCGACGCCTTCGAGCAGCTTCGCCTCCGACCTCAGCGCCTTCATTGCCTGGACCGGGGTGATGCTGTCCTCCAGCAGCAAGGTGGTGGACGGCGACCAATCCTTCGCCGCCACCATCCAGGCCGGTGGCAAGGTCAACCTCAAGGCTGACCAGACCCTCGACAACAGCGTGATCCGCTCCTTTTACGAGTACGTCGGCGCCGGCAAGACCCTGACCGACACCGGCGTTGGCAACGGCTACTCGACGCCGATCCGGATCAACCCGCAACTGCCCCCGGAACTGGCCCAGCAACAGGTCAACCCCCTGGAGCTGCCGGGCTTCACCCTGCCCACCGGCGGCAACGGCCTGTTCCGCCTCAGCGGCCAGGGCAGCACTTTGGCCCAGGCCCCGACGCCTGCGCAGATCGCCGGCCTGCCGGACGCCGCGAGCCTGTCCCGGCCGCACAAGTACCTGATCGAAACCAACCCGGCGCTGACCCACCTCAAGCAGTTCATGAGCTCGGACTACCTACTGTCCAACCTCGGCTACAACCCGGACGAAAGCGCCAAGCGCCTGGGTGATGGCTTCTACGAACAGAAACTCATCCAGCAAGCCATGGTGGCCCGCACCGGCCAGCGCTTTATCGACGGCCAGGACAGCAACGAAAAACTCTTCAAGCACCTGATGGACAACGCCCTCCAGAGCAAGCAACAGCTTGACCTGTCGGTGGGCGTGACCCTGACCTCCGAACAAGTCGCCGCCCTGACCCACGACATCGTCTGGCTGGAAAGCCATGAAGTGAACGGCGAACAGGTGCTGGTGCCAGTGCTGTACCTGGCCCAGGCCAACAACCGCCTGGCGCCCAACGGCGCCCTGATCGCGGGCAAGGACGTGAGCCTGATTGCCGGCAAGGACCTGAACAACGTCGGCACCCTGCGCGCGGCCAATGACCTGTCGGCGGTGGCGGGGGAGAACCTGGTCAATAGTGGGTTGGTGGAGGCGGGCAAGGGCCTGAATCTGACGGCGGGCAAGGATCTGCTGAACAAGGCCGGTGGTGTTATCGCTGGGCGCGATGTGGCCTTGACGGCAACTGATGGGGACGTGGTTAACGAGCGTACTTTGACTCGCCATCAGAGCTCCACTTCCATCAGTAATGAGCAGCGCGATTTTGTTGATAGTGCAGCGCGTATCGAGGCCGCCAACAATCTGACCCTGACTGCAAGCCGGGACCTGAAAAATACCGGCAGTGCGTTGACCGCAGGCGGTGATGCGGTGCTCAGCGCTGGGCGTGACCTGTCCATTACGTCCACCGAAGAGGCGAACAGCAGCAATGGCCAGTTCAAGAAAGACCTCTGGACGCGTAGTCAGACCACACAAAATGCCAGTGACGTCCAGATAGCCGGCAGTCTGAAAGCAACAGCGGGTCAAGACATTCAACTAGTGGCGAGCAAGGTTGCTGCCCAGCAAAGCTTGTCGCTGGTTGCAGCGCGAGATGTGGCCATCGAGTCTGCGGCCAACGCGGGTCATAGCTCGTTCAAAACCAGTAACGGTAGAAGTTCTGACGATCAGGTTCGCCAGCAGTCTTCACGCGTAGAGGCGGGTGGTGATCTGTCGATCAAGGCAGGCCAGGACCTGACCTTGGTAGCCAGCCAGGTGAAGGGCGAGCAAAACGTCGCCCTGGATGCCGCTCGCGATCTCAATGTGCTGTCGGCAAAGGATGAGACTGCCTCTTTCATGTCCAAGAAGGGCAAAGGCTCCTTTGGTCAGAGCAGCAGCAAACAGCAGGAGAGCTACCACAGCACCAACATCGCCTCTGTGGTCGAGGCCGGGAAAGACCTGACCCTCAACACCAGCAAGAAAGCCGATGGCGGCATGAGCATCAACGGTGGCCGCGATGTCACGCTGATCGGCAGCCAGCTCAAGGCCGGTGCAGACCTGATGGTCGGTGCCACCGGTGATGTGGCGATCCTCTCCGGTGTCGAGGAGCACGGCTCCTACAGCAAGAAGACCAAGTCCGGTTTCCTCGGCCTGTCCAAAAGCGGCAAGAGCCAGTTGCAAACCACCGCGACCCAGGTCGGCAGCGAGCTGAGCGCTGGCAACGATGTGGTGGTGGCCGCGGGCAACGATATCCGCCTGCGGGCCAGTGAAGCCGTGGCCGGCAACGATGTGGAACTGCGTGCCGGGCTGGTCAAGGACAGCGGTGACATCAACCTGGTTTCGGCCAATGACACGGCCTACAGCCGCAGCGAGCAGTACAAGAAAAAAGTCGGGCTTTCCTCCTCCGGGGCCAGCGTCTCCTTTGCCTCGGCCAAGGAGTCCGGGCGCCAGGCGCAAAGCAGCACCAGCGTGGGCAGCCAGGTGCTGGCCGAGCGCGATGCGAGCCTGAAGGCCGAGCGCGACATCAATGTGGTGGGCAGCGGCATCAGCGCCGGGCGCAATGTCAGTCTTGACGCCGGACGCGATGTGAATGTGCTGGCGGCACAGAACAGCTCGGCGGAGCAGGACTGGAAGAAGAGCAAGCAAGTCGGCGTGGGCGTCAGCAGCGACGACAACGGTGTCAGCCTCTTCGCCGGTGCCGAGCGCAACAAGGAAAAGAATCGCGTCGAAACCCAGACCGCCGCCGCCAGCCAGATCAGTGCCGGTGCAGACCTGTCGGTCAACGCCAAGCGCGACATCAACCAGATGGGTTCCGATCTTCGGGCCGATCACGACATCAACCTGGTGGCCGGTCGCGATATCAAGATCGACGCCGCCCGGGAAGTGCGGGTGACCGAACAGCAGCGTGAAAGCGAGCGCAATGGCCTGGGTGTCACCATTAACCACAACTATGGCAAGACCAAGGACGCGGTCAACGGCGCCGGCGACGGTGAAAACAACACCAGCAAAGCCTCCAGCACCCTCAAGGCCGTCGACTCGGTCAGCCAGTTCCTCGCCGGGCCGACCGCCGACGTCAAGCTTGGCAACAGCAAGCAAAGCAGCAGCCAGGAGATCATCGAGCAGGGCAACCGCTCTTCAACTCTGCAGGCCGGCAACGACCTGAACCTCACGGCCAACAACGACGTGACCGTCAAGGGCAGTCAACTGAGTGCCGGGCGCGACATCAACGTCAAAGGGCGCGACGTCACCCTGGATGTGGCCAAAGGCAGCATCAGCGAGGAAACCCGCAACACCGAGATGTGGGGCGGCATCCACGGCGGCACCAGCGGCGGCTTCAAGATCGGCGTCGGCGGCAGCTTCGGCACCGCCAGCACCGAGAGTAGCCAAGGCTCCTCCACTGCCACCCAACTGGATGCCGGGCGCGACATCAACCTCAAGGCCAGCAACGACCTGAACCTGATCGGGACCCAGGCCCAGGCCGGACGCAACATCGACCTGGATGCCGGCAACGACCTGAACATTCGCGCCGCGCAGAACGACCACAGCAGCGAGAACAACCGCAACAGTGGTGGTGGGGAGATGGGCTTCACCTTCGGCTCGGAAGGCGTGGGCGTCTACGCCAGCGTCAGCATGGGCAAAGGCAATCTGGAGCGTGAAGGCGAGCGCCAGCAAGAGGCTTATCTCTATGCCGGGGACCGGCTGGGCTTCACCAGTGGCAAGGACACCAACATTTCTGGTGCCAACCTGCGTGGCGATGAGGTCATCGGGCGTGTCGGGGGGGACCTGAACGTCGCTTCGGTCGCCGATACCGGCAAGGTCAAGGGCAAGGAATTCGACATCAGCGTCACCGCCACCTTTGGTCCTGCTCCAGGGCTCAGTGGCTCGGTCGGCTATGGCCAGACCACCGGCAAGACCGACTGGGTTGAAGAGCAAACCCGTATTACCGGCAAGAACAAGGTCGATATCCGCACCGAAAACCACACCCAAATCGACGGCGCGCTGATCGCTGCCGACAACGGCAACCTCAAGCTGGACACCGGCACCCTGGGCTTCAGCGATATTGCCGGCAAGGACAAGGAACACGGCTATTACCTGAACGTGGGCGGCACCTACAGCTCCGGTAGTGGCACCACACAAGACAGCAGCCAGGTGGGTAAAGGCAAGGAAGGTGAAACCGGCTGGAGCGTCAGCGGCTGGGATTACCAGAAGGACCGCGAGCAGATTGTGCGCGCCACCGTCGGGGCGGGCGAGATCGTGGTGCGCAAGGATGCCGAGACCGGGGCCGATTCAACGGTCGGTCTGAACCGGGATGTGAGCAAGGCATATGAGATCACCAAGGATGAGGAGTCGCGTACGGATTTGTATGCGAGCAGTTCTTCCATTGGGGCGGTGGCGAGCCCGAAGAAGGCGTATGAGCAGTGGAAGAAGAGTGTTGAGTTGTATGGGGAAAAAAGCCAGGAGACGATGGTAAAGCTAACCCTCCTCTTGGCCAGCATGGGCGTTCTAATCGCGTCGCCAGACAATCTTCAGGGCACATCCGAAGACATCAATAGAGTCCTGGTTGAAACTGAAAACTACCTAAAAGCCTTCAGCAAGGATGAGAACAGACGTGCGGAGGCTATTGAGTTTCGCCTGAGGGAGCAGTTGGGAGACTTAAATTCCGATGGGGAGAAGATTCTTCTCGCTCGGATGAAGGAAATTGTCCGCGAAAGCCCTGAGAAATCAGTTGAACTGACAGCAATGATTTCCACTCTGAGAGGCTCTCCTACAACGGCGCAGAATTATGTACAAGGGGTAGCCTATGTTGGAGTAATGGCAGCACTTGCTGCGGCTCTGGTCTATCCTACTTTGACACCTGAAAGTCAAGAGCGGATGCGTAACTCTGCTAATTCGATGATTGAAAGTGTCAGCCGGGGCGTCTCTGAAACAAAGGAGCAAGTGCAGAGTCGGCTGAGGGTTTCGATGGGGCTTTGGGAGTTGGTAACCCACATGCCGTTTCCAATTCACCTGCTTGATGACGAAAACCGAAAGCTGGTCAATCCGATTGTTGATACGTCAGGAGGGAATCCTTCTAGTGAAGGATATGCTGGCGGTAGTCGCCCGGACAGTTTAACTACTACAGGTGGTCGTCCTATTGGCGGCGTAGGTGAGACCGACTATGTTCGACCTGTGGAGGAGCTTCCGTCTTCAGGAGTTGTTTATAACTCTCAAGGTGAAAAAATTACCCAGGGTGTGCATGCTAAAATCAGAAATAAAGAAGGACGCCCGGTTGGCTCTGTTGTAAATGATGTTCAGGTTGCGCGGCCTGCAGATATTTTGATTCAGGATGATGGTAGATGGGTAATCAAGGGGCTAAAAGATCGTGTTCATATTATTGAGCCTGATGGTGAGGTTGTAACGTCATTGAATAATCCTAAAGCTAATACAAGAGATAGGATTCTACGGGGGCAGTGGCGGCCGGCCTCGCAAGATGAGCTTGATAAATTTGAGTCGATTTTTTCTAATTATGTGAGGTGGTAACGTATGGAACTTTTAAGCAAAGAGTGCATTGCAAGTGTCACGCTGTATGATCTTCGCGTCTCCGAGGGTGAATTAATGGTTTTTGCAGATAGCATAGCGATGGTAATGAAGAATTTTAGTGACTCTGATATTGAGAAAAGTACAGTCTGCGAGTCTAGGGAAGAGCTTTCTTACTATCTTGATGAACTTAAAGAGTTGCTCAAAGGCATGGTTCGGCAAGAGTACTTGCCAGAAAGATTTAAGGGTGATTTGTAAGTTCGGGGGGAACAATTGCAGCGAGACCAATTGCAATAGTGGTGGCGACGAAGTCATCGGGCGCGTAGGAGGCGACCAAATGTCGTTTCGGTCGCCGACACCGGCAAGGTGAAGGGCAAGGAATTCGACATCAGCGTCACCGCCACCTTTGGTCCTGCTCCAGGGCTCAGTGGCTCGGTCGGCTATGGCCAGACCACCGGCAAGACCGACTGGGTTGAAGAGCAAACCCGTATTACCGGCAAGAACAAGGTCGATATCCGCACCGAAAACCACACCCAAATCGACGGCGCGCTGATCGCTGCCGACAACGGCAACCTCAAGCTGGACACCGGCACCCTGGGCTTCAGCGATATTGCCGGCAAGGACAAGGAACACGGCTATTACCTGAACGTGGGCGGCACCTACAGCTCCGGTAGTGGCACCACACAAGACAGCAGCCAGGTGGGTAAAGGCAAGGAAGGTGAAACCGGCTGGAGCGTCAGCGGCTGGGACTACCAGAAGGACCGCGAGCAGATCGTGCGCGCCACCGTCGGGGCGGGCGAGATCGTGGTGCGCAAGGATGCCGAGACCGGGGCCGATTCAACGGCCGGGCTGAATCGGGATGTGAGCAAGGCGTATGAGATCACCAAGGATGAGGAGTCGCGTACGGATTTGTATGCGAGTAGTTCTTCCCTTGGGGCGGTGGCGAGCCCGAAGAAGACGTATGAGCAGTGGAAGAAGAATGTTGAGTTGTATGGGGAGAACAGTCGAGACGCATTAATCAACCTCGGTGAGCTGCTTGACGCTATGGCTGTACTGTCTGTGTCAGGCGCAGATCTTAAGTCTTCGGCATCTGAGTTCAATGACTATAGGTTGGCAAGAGAAAATGCTCGAAAACTCGTCAGTAAGGATGAGAACAAGCGTGCGGAGGGCATGGATTATCTGATCCGGGCAAAAGTCGGCGAAGCGAATGGAGAGCATGCGCAACTTCTTATTGCTCGAATGAAGGATATCGCCCGCGAGAGCCCGGAGAAGTCACTTGAGCTAGCAGAAATGTTGGCCAGTTTGAAGAACCCTTCGAATGGATCGCTAAATCTTGCTGCTGCTCCTGGCGTAGGAATGATGGGGGCCTTAGCGTTTGCGTTGGTCTACTCAGTAGCGACGCCCCAGACTCAAGAAAATATGCGTAATACGGCCAACTCGGTTGTGGAAAGCGCTAAAAAAGCAGGTGGTGTTGCAAAGGAAGAGGTGCAAAGGCAGCTAAAAATTTCGATCGGCCTGTGGGAGTTGATAACCCTCACTGCGTTTCCAATTCACCTGCTTGATGATGAAAACCGAAAGCTGGTCAGTCCGATTGTTGATACGTCAGGAAGGATTCCTGCCAGTGGAGGCTACGCTGAGGGTGGCGGAGTTGTTACAACGCCACATACCGGCGGTACTCAACTGGATGGGGTGCAGAAGGATGGCGCCTATGTGACTCCGGAGCACAAGCTGAATCCGGGGGTGATGTATAGTGAGGATGGCTCAGTAAAAGGAACTGGGGTATTACCAAAGCCATTAGTCTCAAAAGGTTCCGATGTAACGCCTGAAATTATTAAACAAGCATTGCAAGGCGATTCGGCTATTAGTACGCAAAAGGCTGTGTCACTTCCCATGATTCAGCGATATGTTGATAGGCTTTTGAAGGGCGATATAGCACCAGCAATTGATATGGATGAAGATGTGATTGTCGAAGGGAATCATCGATATATAGCGGCAAAGATATTGGGTAGAGAGCCTAGCGTAAAGCCTGGAGCGTTATCTCCAAATAAAGTTGAATTAAAAAGGCCGGTTGGTGAATTGAAAATTGATCCGGTAGATTGGGGTGGTTAATGATTGTTTTAAAATTTGAGACTGGAGAAAGTTTAGAGTTTGAGTTCGATAGCTTTGCTGGTTCAGATTTGAGGGGGGTGAATTTACATCGTGCAATATTTGAAAGTCTAGACCTCGTTGGTACAGACTTTACTGGTGCGAATTTGAGAAATGCTGTTTTTGATTTCTGTACTTTGAGTGGAGCTAAAATGGGTAAGACTGCATTGATGAACGCTACATTCAGCTGCTCAGTAATGAGAGGTGTTGACCTTTCAGACTCAATTGCTGCGTATGCTGATTTCTCTAGAAGTGATCTTTCAATGTCGAATTTGAAAAATGCAGATGTGGGAGGTGCTGATTTTAGAGGTGCTGACTTATGCGGCGCTAATGTTGACGTCAAGCGAATAGAGGAAGCTGATTTTTTTGGTGCTAAATATGATGAAAAAACTCTATGGCCAGAAGGGTTTTATCCTGAGCTCCACGGTGCAGTTAAGGTTAAGGCTTAGTGTTGGATTTTTAAGTAAGTGTTTGCGGCGATAGCTCTATTTTATCGATGGAGAGATACATTTTGAGTCAGGTAGAGTTAACCGGTCCAATAGGTGCTTATGATCTGGCAAGCTCTATAAAACGTCTGGCTGGATACGTTGTTGATATGGCGGTTGTATTCTTTATTCTGCTTTTTGAAAAGTTTCATGCTGCATTTTTCTGTTCGCTTCAGCTCAGAACTGGGTCTGACGGTTTTTCAGGGTGTTGATTATTTCTTGACTTTGCTTGCTCTCGCCTACTTTTTGTTTTGCGATGCGCTGCCCAATGGGCAAAGTCTGGGGAAGCGTCTATTCAAGATGACTGTGGTTGGCTTTCCTTATGGACATCCTGTACCCCTCTTCAATCAGCCTTGACAAATTTTCCTAAAGCGTTATTCAGTATTTTTGATGGTGTATTTGTATTGTTTGGTTTGCGTCGAAGACTTGGCGATATGTTGGCTAGAACTGTTGTTATCAATTTGTGAAAGTTGAGGCCGAAAAGAACGGTGCCAAAGGAAAAGAGGGCACTGATGCAGCTTTACGCTGGAGTCAATTTGTGGCTAAGGGTGAGCGAAGTAAGATCTATTTTTAATTTTGTTAAGAGTATTAGCGAAATGTTTGAATAGTATGGGGCTTGTCTTGTACGTGCGGAGTGTTTGACGAAGTACGAAGGTGCTGGGCTATTTGGGAGGCCGTTATCTGATCAAGGATGCAGCCCAAGGCAGCTATCGCCAAGAAAAGCAAGTAAGCCTTGCTTCAAGGAGATGGGGCTTTCGCAAACTCTCCAATGACAAAGCAGCTTCCAAGTATGTCGAAACAAACGGGAGGGTGGGATCAAAAAAATTCTCGCTTTAAAGTGGAGGCGACTGGAGAGGCTCATGTAAGTGGCGGTGCCGGAGTGTTGAATACTCAGTTGGGCAAGGGGGCTGTATTGGATATTTTTAATGAAAATATTCTTCGTGTTGAAATATTACGTTAGGTGGGGGTGGGGATGTTTTTATCTTTGGCTGAGAGTCGTGTGCCCATGAGATTAGTTTATCAATTGGTTGAGGAGCTTAGGCGTGATCCAGAGCAGGTTTTTTTAGTGCAGTCGTTGACTTTGGATAAAAATAGACCTTTGTTAGGGCTTAAGGGAAGTTTTGGGCTTTTTGGTTCTAAGGAGTGGTGGGGTAATATTAGTTGTGGCGTTATGCCTGCAAAGAAAATTTCTGGTGTTATAGTTAGGACCTATTATTCTGGTCAGGATGGTGATATGCCTGATAATACAATGGATGTGATGCTGGATGAAGGTGTTTTGTGTACTGAGGGTATTTATGTTCATGATGAAGAGGATGTCAGTTTTTATCAGGTTGGCTCACGTGTTGAAGTTTTTTATGTGCTTGATCCACTGAAGGATGAAAGTTTGTCTCGTGATCAGTCTGGCGCTTCTAAAATAGTAATAGAGGTTGCGGTTTCGGTTGGGAGGGCGAACGTTTGATTAGTTGAAATCACAGGCAGATATTGATTTCGGCAGTGGAGCGATTTTTCTAGTTTGTAGGAAATTATAAAACTACGTGTAATAGGGAAGATTTACATGATTAAGATTGTCTGCAAGGTCGCCTCTGTTGTCTCTATAGTCTTGCTTTATGGCTGTGCCTCAGCCCCATCTATGGAAAAGATGCAAGCCGAGGTCGCGCAGTACTCACTACCTAAATCTGCAGTTGCCGATAAAGGCTTGGTATACGTCGTTCGTCCTAGCAATGTGGGAATGATGGTACGTTTCAATGTCTTCCTGGATGACAAGGAAGCCGACTCGGAAATGGGCTACAACCGTGGTAACCAATACATTTATTTCTACGTCACCCCTGGTCAGCACGTTATTAGCTCCAAGGCTGAAAACTGGGCAGACATGCCTGTGACGGTGAAAGCAGGCGAGGTTATCTACCTCAAGCAAGAAGTGGAAGTTGGTGTGATGATGGCTCGCAACAGCTTAAAGGTGTTAGGCGATGTGGAAGGCCGTTATCTGGTCAAGGATGCAGGCCTGGGCACTATTGCCAAAGAAAGCAAGTAAGCCTTTGACCGATCGGTGTACGATCTACTGCGAGAGAAAAAGGGCGACCTTCAAGCCGCCCTTTTTTGCTTACTGGAGCACCTGCTCCTGCATCCGCCTCGTCGTCACATCCATCAAATCACACCCATCTCGCAGCAGAATGCTGCACACCAGCGATAGTTCCTGCAGCACCACTGCACCTCTGGGCGCGTCATCAGAAATCGCGAAGTTCTCCAGCAATTGAGTCACGGCGCGAATGCGATACCCCGCTGCATCGTGCAGGACGTCCATGGGAGCTTGGGTATCGATCAGCAGGGAGGGGATGTTGCAGTCGTGGCCGGTTATAGCTTGATAACGCGTCATTTATTGAGCGTTTTTGGTTTGGCTGGGGGCTCTGTAGATCAGGTCGCCAAACCCGGTCGTTCTTTCAACGCTCCCTCGACTATATCCAGCGTTCCCCCCCCTGTCCTTTAAGCCTCATTCCTACTGGATTGTCTGCTTCTGCTGTAAGGCAATTCCTAATTTGTCGAGAGGACCTGTTCAAGCCGGTCCGCCGTGATTTTCCTGGCTTACAATGCCGCCGCTTATCGCCATGCCACAGGTGGTTTTCAGGTGGCGGTGCGTTGTTGAAAACCTTCTCAAGGAAGATCCGTCATGCGTCTGTTGTCTCTGCTCTTCACCCTCGCTTTGCTCGCCGGTTGCGCCTCCACTCCGGACTATTACATCTCGCCCAAACCGGTACGGATTACCGCTACCGCCACTTACTGGATCGATACCTTCAACCTGCAGTTGGTCGGCGAGAGCGAGCGCTTTCTGCCCGAGGACAAGTTGCGTCAGCAACTGGGCATGGAGTTGATCCGGCAGTTGGGCAATGCCAATCGCTACGCCGCCACCAAGGACAGTGCCGACTACCTGCTGGATGTAGATGCGGTGTACAAGCGCCGCCTCAGTGATTCCCAGGGCGGGCTGGTGTCGATGGTCGTCGATGACAATACGATCCTTGCCAGTGTCGACTTTGGCTACAAGGTGCAGGTCAAGCGCGACGGCGCCGAGGTGTTGCATTTCGCCCAGGAGCGCAATGGTTTGCAGCCTGCCGGGGCCATGGGCTAGTTGCGCAATATGAAGACCATGTTGGGGGCGATCACCAACAGCGGTAATTCGGATGTGGAGAACTTCTACATTCGTGCTCTGCCGAGGTTCATCGTTCGCGATATCACGGCCATTCCTTCTCGTTGAGTGAGTGTGTGGAGGGATTGTAGGAGCGAGCTCGCTCGCGATGAGCGCCAGGGCGTCGCGTTCTTTCAGTAGCGGCGCGTTATCGTTGGCGTTGTTCGCGAGCGAGCTCGCTCCTACAGGGGGATCAACGTGCTTTTTGGGTTATAGCTTTTTCACCGGAATGCAGATCTCACACTCCAGCTCCCCGGTCTTGACGTCGTAGAAGGCATCCCCCGGGTAGCGTTCGAAGGCCGGGCGCGGGTCGAATTGCAGGCCGCTCTTGGGCAGCCAGTCGCGGCATAGTTCGATCCAGGCGTCGGCGATAGCCGGGCCCAGGCCGCGGTAGTGGGCCACGGCGTAGAGGCCGCCGGGCAGGGTAGTGACGACCGCGGGGGCGCTGGCCTTGAAGTCTTCGGGCACTTCCACGCAGGCGTCGTAGCGGCATTTGTCGGCGGGGGTGAGGTCCGGGTCGTCGTGGCCGATGCCGTAGCGCACGCGGTTGAAAAGTTGATGTTCGAGCATCCATGGCGCTGCGGTTTCGCGCCAGAAAACGCCAATGCCCGGGCCGTAGGCGCCGATGTAGCGCAGGTAGGCCACGCGGGTGGCGGGTAGTTGCTGCAGGGTGACCTTCATCGCGGTTTCCTTCAGGTGAATGAAGGCGTCAGGATCGTCGAAGGCGGGGATGTGGGTCTGATCAGGATTGCGCAATTCACGCAGACGGCGTTCGCGGATGTCGTCCAGGCGGCGGTGCCAGCGTTTGGGCTCGGTATCGCGCCAGGTGCTGGGGGAGACCGAGAAGTGCTGTTTGAAGGCCCGGGAAAATGCCTCGCCGGAGCCGAAGCCGACTTCCAGGGCAATTTCCAGCACTGAGGCCGAGGGGCGGCTGGCCATGAGGTAGGCGCCGCAGGCCAGGCGTCGGCGGCGCAGGTAGGCACCCAGGGGCTCGCCGACCCAGGCGCTGAACAGGCGGTGGAAGTGGTAGGGCGAGAAATGTGCGACCCGCGCCAGGTCCGCCAGCTCCAGGGGTTGGTCCAGGTGTTGGTCGATATGCTCCAGCACCCGGCTCATGCGCAGGGTGTATTCGTGGAGGCTGTGATAGGCGGCGCTCATGTCTACAGCTTAGTTGGCTGGGTGGGTCGTCACAGTCTGCCGCAGATTCGTGCCGTTTGTGAGTGCGATTCGCCGGCAAGCTGGCTCCTGCGGCAGGTTCTGCCGGCGAACAGGTTCTCAATCGTCACAACAGCAACTGCTGCTCTTGCCCTGGGGCGTTGCCTGGTAGCGATCGTGGTGCCGGACCCAGCCCATGATCTGCTCTTCGTTGCGCCCCTTGGGCGTCAGGTCGAGGAAGTTGTAGGCCCCCAGCAACAGGTCCAGCCCGCGGGCATAGGTGGAATAGGTGTGGAATATCTCACCTTGCGGGTTGCGGTAGAACACGCTGAGCCCGGGCAACTCCTGCTCATCGCCACTGGCCTGTTCGTAGTTGTAGCTGGCAGTGCCCTGGGCCAGTTGCTCGGCGCTGAGGCTGACGCCGAAGTCCTGGTTGAAGTCGTCGCCGGCGCTGGAATACCAATCGAAATGCCAACCCATGCGCTGGCGAAAGGCCTGGAACTCGGCATAAGGGGCGTGGGAGATGGCCACCAGCGCTACATCGTGGTGGGCCAGGTGCTGGTTGGCGCCATCGAAGTGGTCGGCGACGAACGAGCAGCCCTTGCAGCCTTCCTCCCAACCTTCGGCAAACATGAAGTGGTAGACCAGCAGTTGGCTGTGGTCGCCAAACAGATCGGCCAGGCCCAGCGGGCCATCGGGGCCATGAAACTGATAGGGCTTGTCGATTTTTACCCAGGGCAGCGCCCGGCGTTCGGCGCTGAGCTGGTCGCGCTGGCGGGTAAAGGCCTTTTCGTGGATCAGGTGCTGTTTGCGGGCTTGCAGCCATTGTTCCCGGGAGACCACGGGATGCTCGGTAACGGACATGACATCTCTCCTCAAGGCAGTGGGGGCGATGGGTCTTACACACGCTAGTCGTTTGGCGCTGGAGTGGATCGACAAACCGCCCAGCGGTTTTCCGATCAGGGGGCGGCGGCCTGGGGTGGATTTCCTGAACGGCTGAATGGCCTGCCGGTCACAACTTGTGAAGGCATTTCATTCTCTTGTCTGGAGGTTGAATCAGGATGACGACTTATAACTGGGATCTGATCGAACGACTGCTGCACGAAGTGCAGAACGGCGCCGGCCACAGCTTCACTCCGCGACCCTATGCCGAGCAGCATGCGGCGGCCAAGGCGGCGGAAGGCGAGCCCACCGGCAATCTGGATGACCTGAAAGTCACCGCCACCGAGTACGAAAAGTTACTGCTGGACCGTGGCTTTATCGAAAGCCGGCCGGAAGAGGAGGGGGGCAATGGCGAGAACTTCGTGCTCACGCCCCGTGGTTCCAGCCTGCTGTGCCTGATCGACAGCAGCATCCCGGGCAATGATCACCCGCGCCAGGTGCTGGATGAGCAGGCCGATGCGCTGGATCCGGCGACCTTCGATCAGGTGGCCTCCAAGGCCCAGATCGCCTAGGTTGCGCCTAGCCCTGGCGGGCGTTCTGCAGGCATTTGAGCTCGGCGAAGTCCTTGCGCACTCCGTCGATTTTCTTCAGCAGGCGCTGGCGCTGGGCCGGGGTGCTTTGTGCCATCAGGTCCACCAGCAGGCTGCGTGCGGCCTGTTCGGTGTGGGCGTAGGCCTGGCGATAGTCCGGCGTCCATAAGCTCTCGCGGTGTACCAGCAATTGCTCGATACGTTGTGGGAAATCGCTGTTTTGCCGTTGCTCCACAGCCGCGCTGAATTGCGCCTGCCAGTGGGCTCGGTTGGCGATCCACTGCTGGTTCTGCTGGCCCAGGCTGCTGGACCATTGTTCCACCCGTTGCTGCTGGCTCGGGCTCAAGGGGCCGAGCCAGGCGTTCAGGCGCTTGCTCATGCGTTGGCTGCGCTGCTCTATCTGTTGCGCCAACGGCGGCTTGAGGTATTGCTCCTGGTGTTCCTGCAGGTCCTTGGCGAAGGCAGAATTCATCTCTTTGACTTGCTGGTCGTTCAGACCCTGGAGCAGCTCCACGGCGGACGGGGTGATCTGCTGGGCGGTTTCGGCGATGGCTTGCTTGGCTTCCCGGGTGCGCTCTTGCAAGCCCTGGTCGCTGACCTGGTTGTTCTGCACCATCAGTTGCAGGCGGTCGAGCCAGTCCAGGTAACCCGGAAGCTGGGTGGTGCAATGCCAGCTCAGGTGCTGCTGCAGGCGCTGGTTGAACCAGCTCTTCTGGTCGCTGTTCATGTCCAGGTAGTCGTTGAGGTTCCAGGGAATGATCACATCCAGGTTGCGATAGGCCAGGCCGACCCGGCTACAGGCGCCCAGCAGCAGGCTGATGATCAGGAGCGGAATGAGTAGGTGCCAGCGGCGCGCCATGTTCGAGTCCTTGCGAGTGCGGGTTGCTGTATCTGAACCCTGAAGGCGCCTCGCAGTTCAGACGTTCAGTAGAACGCCCGTTCGGCCTTGAAGGTGAGCAGGCCGTCGCATTGCGGGTTATGCCCGGAGTAGGCGCTGCAGTCGTTGCCGCTGAGGCTGGAGTCACTGTAGATCAGGTTCAGGTCGATCCCCAGCCAGGGGCGCGAGAGCTTGATCGACCAGTCATTGAAGCCGGCCACGTAGCCGCCGTCGGCGATCGAGACGCCATTGTTCAGTTGATGGGTGGTGTATTTGACGCTGACGCCAATGCCGAACGGTACGTTGCCGCCCAGGTCAGCGAACAGGGTGCTGTTGCGTTTGTCCGGGTCATTGCTGAACGCCGCGCCGAAGCGGCTGCCGAGCAGGGTCAGGCCGCCGTAGAATTCCTGGCTGTCCTGGGTCCGCAACTGCGGGTAGTTGTAGTGGATCATTCCCAGTTCGTAGCCCAGGGTCTGGTCGAAGGGCTGCTTGAAGCCCAGGTAGGAATCCACCTCCAGTTTGCTGGAGGGGCTCAGGCCCATGCTGGGGGCCCACTGGCCGGCATACCAGCCACTGTCGTGGCTCAGGTCGAGGCCGCCGTGGAACGAGCCGCTTGAGGACGGCTTGACCAGGCCCTGGGCCATGCTGCGGCTGGGGCTGGTGCCCAGCTTGAGGTCGAAATCCCCCAGCTCGCGCTGGAAGATTTGCCCATGGGCAATGGGGCAGGCCAACAGCAGGCTGCAGGCCAGCAACGCGGATTTGAGCATGCAGCACTCCCTGAACTGCGCGGAGCGACAACCTGAAAGGCGGCTGAAACGATTGATCTAGAGGGGGTAAAGGATACCGGCGAATGCCATTGGCTGAAGGCCGTTCGTCGATTTGCTGGTAGTGGGGAGGAGAGCGGGTGCCAGTCCTAGCGCTTTGAGGGCAAAGCGCTAAGGGACCAGGATAATGCGCGGGGGAGTTACTTCTTGCCCAGGCTGATCTGCTTGGACGGGCCGAAAGTCTGGCCGCTGACGCCTTTGGCGATCTGCTGGATTTCGCCGCCCGATTTCAGGAACGCTGCGATCTGTTCGTTGATCGATTCACTGGTTTCAACGGCGGGAGCTGGTTTTGCTTTGCTGTTGGAGGCTTTTACTCGCATGGCGGCCATTTAACCTTTCGGGAAAATTAATTTGGCCAGGCATCTTATCAGAAATACTTGACAATTGCTTGGTAAATATCCCCTGGAACAGAAAGGCGCTTCCTGCTGTTTTTCCTAAGTTTATTTTTCGGATATTTTCCTAAGTCGCTGTTTTAACTAAGGACCCATCGAAAAAAATGCCCTCTCGCTGTGCTCCGCAAAGGCTCTATGCACGGCTGTTTGCCTGACGAGCGGCCGGTTGAGCGCTGGGAACGCCAGAAAAATCAAGGATTTCGTGGCCGGCGATTCAGGAGCATCAACGCAGGCCTGGAAAACAGGTAGAATGCCGCCCACGCAATGAGGGTATTGGAAATGGCTTTAGTCGGGCGCTACAACAGTTTGCAAGTGGTTAAACACACTAACTTTGGTTTGTATCTGGACGGTGGGGCGGACGGCGAAATATTGCTGCCCAATCGTTATATCCCCAAGGACATTCCCAGTGAAGATGAAGACTGGCTGAATGTTTTTGTTTACTTGGACAGTGCTGACAAGTTAATCGCAACTACCGAAAAGCCGAAAGTTCAAGTTGGTGAGTTCGCCAGTCTTAAAGTCGTCGAAGTTAACAGTATCGGGGTGTTCCTGGACTGGGGGCTGCCCAAGGATCTGCTGCTGCCGTACTCCGAGGAAAAGCGCCAGATGAACGCCGGCGAATACTGCGTGGTGCATGTCTACCTGGACAAGCACACTCGCCGTATCACCGCCACGGCCCGTCTGGACCGCTACCTGGACAAGACGCCGGCCAACTACAAGGCCGGCCAGGAAGTCGACTTGCTGGTGGCCGAGTCCACCGACATGGGCTTCAAGGCCATCATCAACAACAAGCACTGGGGCCTGATCCACAAGAACGAAGTGTTCAAGTTCCTGCGCTCGGGGATGCAAGAGAAAGGTTTCATCAAGGAAGTGCGCGCCGACGGCAAGATCAGCCTGAGTCTGCAACCTGTCGGTGAACAGGCGGCCACCAGCCTGAACTCGAAGATCCTCGCCAAGTTGCGGGAAAACGATGGCTCGCTGGCGGTCAGCGACAAGAGCGACCCGGCCTTGATCAGCAGTTTGTTCGGGGTTAGCAAGGGCAACTTCAAGAAGGCCATCGGTGCCCTCTACAAGCAGGGCCAGATTGTCATTCACGCGGATCGTATCGAGCTAAGCTGAGACTCACTTCACGCGGCGGGCGAGGCTTATGAAAACCACGCTGGTTGCCTGGCTCGCCACCTTGCTGGCGTTCCTGCTACTCGACGCGCTCTGGCTGGGGCTGATGATGGGCGAAACCTACCGGGCCCAGTTGGGGGCGCTGCTGCTGGAACAGCCACGGCTGTTGCCGGCAGCGCTGTTCTACCTCCTCTACGTTAGCGGTTGCCTGCTGTTCGCCGTGCGGCCCGCCCTGCAGCAGGGCGGCTGGCGCCGGGCTGCGTGCCTGGGGGCGCTGCTCGGGCTGGTGGCCTACGGCACTTATGACCTGAGCAACTGGGCGACCTTGCAGGGCTGGTCGGCTTCCCTGGCGCTGCTGGACATGGCCTGGGGCATGCTGGCCAGTGCCCTGGCCTGCAGTTTCGGCGTCTTCTGTGCCTGCCGCTGGGCGCCTGGCGCAAACGACGGGAACTAGGTCTGCTCCAGGGGACCCGTCAGGCGCGGCGGCAGTTCTTTATTTCGGGTAGGGGTCATGTCATTGAATCAATGTGAGGTACGGCGGTGAGCATCGAACGGCGCAACGCCGATGGGTTTGCCCTGCAGGTGATGTTGGGGCTGTGCCTGATCTGGGGCGTGCAGCAGGTGATGATCAAGTGGGCCGCGGCGGACATCGCGCCCATCATGCAGGCGGCCGCCCGTTCGGGGATCTCGGCGCTGCTGGTGGCTGTACTGATGTGCTGGAAAGGCGGCTGGTCCCAGGTTTCCAGTACCTGGCGCGGCGGCTTGCTGGCCGGCGCTCTGTTTGGCCTGGAGTTCCTGTTTATCGCCGAAGGCCTGAAGCTCACCAGTGCCGCGCACATGTCGGTGTTTCTCTACACCGCACCGATCTTCACCGCCCTTGGGGTCAATTGGCTGTTGCCCAGCGAACGCTTGCGGCCCTTGCAATGGTTGGGGATCGTCCTGGCGTTTATCGGCATCAGCATTGCCTTTGCCGGCGGGATCTCCCTGGACAACCTGGACCGGCGCATGCTCCTGGGCGACATTCTGGGATTGCTGGCGGGGCTGGCCTGGGGCGCGACCACAGTGGTGGTGCGGGCTTCGCGCCTGTCCGAGGCGCCGGCGACCCTGACCCTGTTCTATCAGTTGATCGTCGGTTTCGTCGGCCTGTTGCTGATCGCCGTGCTCAGCGGCCAGGTGACCCAGGTCAGCCTGACTCCGGTAGCGGTGGCCAGCGTGTTGTTCCAGGGGCTGGTGGTATCGTTCTTCAGCTACCTGACCTGGTTCTGGCTGCTGCGGCGTTATCTGGCGGCGAACCTGGCAGTGTTTTCCTTCATGACCCCGATGTTCGGCGTGACCTTCGGCGTGCTGTTACTGGGCGAGCCCTTGAGCCTCAACTTCGTGCTGGGGGCAATGCTGGTGCTGCTGGGTATTACCTTCGTCAGCGCCGAACAGTGGCTGCGGCGGCGGATCCAGCGCTTGTTGTAGCCCGCGCTTCACGAGACGACCGCACAGCGCTGTGCCGTTGGTCGCAGTTGCCAGAGCAGGCTGGCGCCGATCAGCAAGCCGCAGCCCGCCACCACCAGCGCCAGCTGCAGGTCGCCGCTGAAGTGGCTGCTCAGGGCGGCCAGCAACGGGCCGCTCAACTGGCCCACGGCAAAGCAGGCAGTGAGCAGGCCGGCGTTGCGCTGGGCCGACTGCGGCGCCAGTTCCCGGGAGCGCTGCATCACCAACTGCATGCAGGCCAGGAACGGCGTGCCGCACAGCAACACGCCCAATACCAGCCCCAGGCCACTGCCCAGCAGGCAGGCAAAGACCCCGGCGGCCTGCAGCCACAAGGTCGCCATCAGCCATTGCCGGGTGCTGTGTGGGGTGTGCCGACGCAGGCTGGCCAGGGCCACGCCTACGGCCGCGGCCAGGCCGAAACCGGGCCAGAACAGGTCGGCCTGCCACTGGCCCTGGAAGCGCGCATTGGCCATCTGCGAAAGGAAGGTCGCGGGGATGATGTAGCCCACGCCATACAGGGCGTAGACCAGCCCCAGGCGCGCCACGCTGTGCTCGGTGGCGCAGGCGCTCTGCGTTTCGCCACTGGGGCGCGCCGAGGCCGGGGGCAGGATCGGCAGGATCACCAGCAGCATCAACAAGGCGACCGCGGCATACAGCAGCCACAGGTTGGCCGAGCTTTGCCCCAGAAGATTGGAGCCCAGGGCCAGTAGCCCGGTGAGCATGATGCCCAGCCCCGGGCCGGCGAACACCAGGGCCCCGAGGCGTGGCCGGCCCGCCGCCTGGGCCAGGGGTTGGCTCAGGGCCGTGATCATCACCAGCACCCAGGCGCTGGCCACCCCGGTGCCGAAGCGCAGCAGCAGGTGCGGCCAGAAGCCCTGGGCCCAGAACGAGGCCAGGGTCAGCAGCACGCACAGCCACAAGCCGCCCAGCAGGCGCAGGCGCACCTGGGCCGGACGCCGGGCGAACATGGCGTCCAGGGCTCCAAGGAAATAGCCCAGGTAATTGGCGGCGGCAATCAGCCCGGCGGCGGTCAGGTCGACCTGGCCTTCGCTGATCAGGTGCGGCAGTTGCGGGGTCAGGGCGAAGCGGCCAATGCCCATGGCCATCATCAGGGCAATGAAGCTGGCGAGCAGGCGGAGCAGGGGAGACATGGTCGGCTTTCCATCGATGGGGACAATGACCGTCAGGCTAGGGCTGATTGACTTTCTTTAAAAATGAATAATATTGAGTAACTTGTTCAGTTTTGGAGAAAGTCATGGAGTTCAGCCAATTGCGCATCTTCCAGGCCGTGGCCGAGGAAGGCTCCATCACTCGCGCCGCCGAGCGCCTGCACCGAGTGCCGTCGAACCTCTCGACCCGGCTCAAGCAACTGGAGGAGCAACTGGGGGTCGAACTGTTCCTGCGCGAGCGTCAGCGCCTGCAGTTGTCGCCGGCGGGCAAGGTGCTGCTGGATTACGCCGCGCGCCTGTTCGCCTTGCACGACGAGGCCCATGCCGCGGTGCAGGGCGGTCAGCCGGCCGGGGAGTTTGTCCTGGGCACCATGTACAGCACCGCGGCGATTCACTTGCCTGCGTTGCTGGCGCGTTATCACCGGGCTTATCCGGCGGTGAACCTGCAGGTGCAGTCCGGGCCCAGCGGCGAGTTGCTCGAAGGCTTGCTCACCGGGCGCCTGGATGCAGCCCTGGTGGACGGGCCGCTGGAGCTGGCAGGCCTGGATGGCGTGCCCCTGTGCGACGAGACCCTGGTACTGATCAGCGAAGCCGACCATCCGCCGGTGCGTACGGCCCGGGACGTGGAGGGCCGTGCGGTGTTCACCTTTCGCCAGGGATGCTCCTATCGCATGCGTCTGGAATCCTGGTTTGCCCACTACCACGCCGCGATGGGGCGGGCCATGGAGATCGAGTCCTATCAGGGCATGCTGGCCTGTGTGATCGCCGGTTCCGGGGTGGCGCTGATGGCTCAGTCGATGCTCGACAGCCTGCCGGGGCGCGAAAGCGTGGCGGTGCATGCCCTGGCCGAGCCTTTTGCCCGTGCCACTACCTGGCTGATGTGGCGCAAGGGCATGGTCGGGGCCAACCTCAATGCCTGGATCGAGCTGCAACAGGGCGCTGGCGTGCAGCTTGCGCAGCAGGCGCGGGCCCATGCTTGAGCACCCGATGGCCATTGGCTTTAATCCAGTAACAGTTCATTGCCATTGCGCAGCAGCGCGCTGGAAAAGATAGGGCTATTATCTGCTTGAGGCGGCGCAGTATCGCCGCTCGGCACGACCCTGAGGGGGCACTATGAAAGACAAACTGCAAAGCTGGCTGCACGACCTTGGCGTCGCACTGGGCCTGATCGAGCCACCGCTGCAACCGGTGCCGATTCCTACCGACGAAGAGCTGCGGCGCCGTCAACAACGTCGTCGCTGAAGCAGAGGCGAGAGCGGAGTGCAGGCTCCGGCTCTCGCGGATGTTTTCTAGCCGGCAGTCGCTGGGCCACAGGCCTGGGGCAATCGGGTCAATCCTGGTTTTGCCGGGCCTTTTCCAATAACCATTGCACCAGGTCATCCACCCTTTCCAGCTGCCCTAGCGCTCGCTGCTCTTCACGGGGCAAGACACCCAGGTCGAACCTGTCCTCCAGGCGCCACAGCAGCGCCTCGATATCATCCCTGTCCAGCCCCAGTTCAGAGAGACCGCTCTGGTCATCGAAATCCACAGGCTCATCCAGCCAGTGGCGAATGAGCAGGTGCACTGCCGCGCGCGCTTGGGCCCGATTCATCTGCGTTGCTCCCGATACGACAGCAGGTCAGGCGGGACGGGCAGCGTCGGCGCGGGTCTTTTCCAGGATGAACAGGCTCAGCTCGCTGATGCTGCTGATTCGATACAGGTCGCGGTCGGGATCCAGGCGAATGTTGAACTCTCGCTCCAGGCTGTGCAGCAGGGCCTTGAGGTCCAGGGAGTAGGTGTCGTGTTCGCGGGCCTGGCAGGGCGGGGTTGGCCACTTCTGGGCCATTTGTGCATCGATGGCATGACGGATGCTTTGCTGGATGGAGAAACGGTCCATAAACACCTCGGGGCAGGGAGAGGCTCTTATTGTTTTATGACCCCATCCAAGGGTGAAGCGATAGCGTGCACTGAGGCGGCCAGCGATCCTTGTACTGTTTTCCTGCGGGAACAGTCGTCGCTGGATCTGAGTACAGCACAGGTTTTTTTCCGGCGGGGTAACCATTCGTCCATTCATGGCCCTGACGAAAATGGCTGCGGGCTTTGCCCGTCGCTGCCGCGAGGCTTTTGCCAGGCGAAAAAAAACGGGTGCGGCCACCGACGCCGCACCCGTCGAAGAAAAGCTTCAGACCTCCGGCTTCACGTCAGATTGCGTTGGCCAGGGGCGCAGGGCGCCGGGAAGCCAGGCTCACCACCACGAAACTCACCAGGCCCACGGCCAGGCTGTAGTAGATCGGTGTGTTGGCATCCAGGCCGTCCTTGAACATGAAGGCCAGAGCCGTGACGAAGCCCAGGCCCATGCTGGCGATAGCGCCGGCAGTGGTGGCGCGTTTCCAGAAAATGGCGCCGATCAGCGGGATCAGCATGCCGCCCACCAACAGGTTGTAGGCCAGGGTCAGGGCGCTGATCACGTCGTTGACCACCAGGGCAATGCCCAGCACCACGATGCCGGTGAGGAAGGTGAACAGGCGGTTGATCCCCAGGCTCGATTGCTTGCCGCCGCGCAGCCTTGGCAGCAGGTCTTCGGTCAGGGTGGTGGAGGCGGCCAGCAGGCCGGCGCTGGCAGTGGACATCATGGCGGCCAGCGCCGCAGCGATCACCAGGCCACGGATGCCGTCCGGCAGCGAGGCTTTGACGATGGCGGCAAAGGCGTTGTTGACGTTGTCCAGGTCCGGCAGCAGAACATGGGCGGCCATGCCGATCAGGGCGCAGGCCAGGCCGTAGAGGATGCAGTAGAAGCCCGCCAGGGTGCCGGCGTATTGCGCGACTTTCTCGGTCTTGGCGGTGAACACCCGTTGCCAGATGTCCTGGCCGATCAGGATGCCGAAGAAGTAGATCATGAAGTAGGTGATGATGGTGTCCCAGCCGATGGCGGTGAAGCTGAAACTGGACGCTGGCAGCTTGGCCACCAATTCATCCCAGCCGCCTACGCGGTACAGGCAGATCGGCAACAGGATGAACATCAGGCCCACGGTCTTGATCACGAACTGGACGATGTCGGTCAGGGTCAGCGACCACATGCCGCCGATCGCCGAGTACACCACCACCACGCCGCCCCCCAGCAAAACCGAAACCCAGAACGGCAGGCCGAACAGCACTTGCAGAACGGTGCCGATGGCGAGGATCGAAGTCACCCCGATCATCAGCGCGTAGGCCAGCATGATCACTGCGCTGGCCTGGCGGGCCATGGGGTTGTAGCGCTTCTCCAGCACCTGGGTGACGGTGAAGATGCGCAGCTTGAGCAGCGGCTTGGCCAGCAGCAGGTTCAGGGCAATGATCCCCGCCCCCAGGGCGGCGCACAGCCAGAAACCGGAAATGCCGTGGACATAGCCCAGGCGCACGGTGCCGACGGTGGAGGCACCGCCCAGGACCGTGGCGGCCATGGTGCCCATGTACAGGGTGGGGCCCAGGTTGCGGCCGGCCACCAGGTAGTCCTCGTGGGTCTTGGCCTTGCGCATGCCGTAGTAGCCGAGTACGAGCATGCCGGCGGCATAGATGAGTACGACAAATAGATCTAAAGCCATGGTGGCGTGTCTCCGATTATCTTTTTTATGTGAAACAAACGGTTCATGCAGGTGCTGGCTGCTCAGCGAAGGCGGGGTCAAGTCTTGTGCAAGACCCAGGGGCTCTATCGCGAGACGGGCCGCTCCAGGAGGTTATCCGGGCAGTAGCGCGCGACTTGCCAGCAGCCCGCTGGTACAGCGGCTGGCCATGCTGGAGTGCGCAGTTTCGAGAGTGGCGATGGCGGTGCTGGCCAGGCCGGAGGGTAGGCGAAACAGGTCGCAAGGCCTGGTGTCGCGCTGGTGCTCGAGGATCTGTCCGATCCTGTTGGTTGCGATGTTGCTAGGGTTTTTTTCTTTGTTGTTATTCATGATCTGCTCCGATCACATTGGCTAAGGGGGTGGCAGCCCTTCCGGCACAGCGGACAAATGGTTGTGACAGGCCAGCCAGAGGCCTTGTTGTTTTGTGCGAGACCCAATGGTTTCGCGTTCCTGGCTGAAGTCTTGCTCCCCTTGCATGCGCAGCTTCGTGGCTACGTCATGAGTCAATCCGGCGCCGTCCCCTTGTGGGCGGACGACGGCGTTGTCCGGGATGCGTCACCGCACCTCGGAACCATCCTTGGCCCGTCATCGGCCCGGCTAATGCCTGGCAGGCATTGCGCAACAGCAGCCGAGGACGGGGTAAAGATGAAGCGGGTAGTACCGCTTTGCGCCGCAAACGGTCTGGCGGCGCGCAGCATGTGCCGAGTCTCAGCGATGGGCGACGCCAGGCAGTACGCAGAGCATTTCGTACAGCAGGTTGGCGCCCAGCAGCGAGGTATTGCCGGTGGTGTCATAAGGCGGCGAAACCTCCACCAGGTCGCAGCCCACCAGGTCCAGGCCCTGACAGCCACGGACAATCTCGATGGCCTGGATGGTGGTCAGGCCACCGATTTCCGGGGTGCCGGTACCTGGGGCCCAGGCCGGGTCGATGCCGTCGATGTCGAAGCTCAGGTACACCGGGCCGTTGCCGACTTTCTCGCGGACTTCAGCCATCAAGGGCTCCAGGGATTTGTGCCAGCATTCTTCGGCCTGGACCACGCGAAAGCCCTGCTTGCGGCTCCAGTTGAAGTCTTCGGCGGTGTAGCCCTGGGCGCGCAGGCCGATCTGCACCACGCGGTCGCAGTCCAGCAGGCCTTCTTCCACGGCGCGGCGGAAGGTGGTGCCGTGGGCGATTTTCTCACCGAACATGTGGTCGTTGACATCGGCGTGGGCATCGATGTGCACCAGCCCGACCTTGCCGTGTTTCTTGTGGATGGCCCGCAGGATCGGCAGGGTGATGGTGTGGTCGCCGCCCAGGGTCAGGGGAATCACGTTGTGTTCGAGGATGCCGTCATAGGCTTCTTCGATGATGCGCACCGCGTCCAGCAGGTTGAAGGTGTTGATCGCTACGTCGCCGATGTCGGCCACCGACAGCGAGTCGAACGGGGCAGCACCGGTGGCCATGTTGTAAGGGCGGATCATGACTGATTCGGCACGGATTTCCCGCGGGCCGAAACGGGTGCCGGCACGCAGCGAGGTGCCGATGTCCAGGGGCACGCCGACGAACGCAGCGTCCAGGCCGGCAGCGGATTGCAGATGGGGAAGACGCATCATGGTGGCGATGCCGCCGAAGCGCGGCATTTCGTTGCCGCCCAGTGGTTGGTGGAGAATCTTGTCCACGGGATAGGCCTCATCGTTGTTTTATATTTATGGGGTCGACGGCGCAGCGAATCCTGCCCGAGCAACCGAGTGGGGCCGATTCTGCGAAATGTAGTGCGGGGAAAGAATCGCTACGAACAAATACTTAGTTCAGATTTTTCTAAACTAATGGCCGATGGCGCGCTAGACTCCCGCGCTGCTCCCCGGGCCCTTGGTGGCGAGGGAGCTTGCTCCCGTCCGGTGGTGCAGCCACCGTTATCCGGG
The DNA here is from genome assembly GCF_058796855.1 of Pseudomonas sp. GW823-FHT03E05. Classification (NCBI taxonomy): domain Bacteria; kingdom Pseudomonadati; phylum Pseudomonadota; class Gammaproteobacteria; order Pseudomonadales; family Pseudomonadaceae; genus Pseudomonas; species Pseudomonas sp. GW823-FHT03E05. The sequence goes on along the minus strand of NZ_JBXAJB010000002.1, from coordinate 206,255 downwards.
TTGCAGGGTTGGATTGAAAGCGGGCATGGAGGCCATCGGGGTTGCTTTGCCGCTCGGCGAGAACCCGCACCCTCGCCGCAGGGACGTTGTCGTTTTGCCTGTTATCGGAGCCTGTCATGGCCAACGCTTTACCTGATCTGAAACTATTACGCATCTTCGTCAGCGTGGTGCGGCATCAGGGGTTCGCCAACGCCCAGCACGAACTCAATCTTTCCACCTCGGCCATCAGCACCTACATGAGCCAGCTGGAGGCATCCCTGGGCCTGGTGCTCTGCCACCGTGGCCGGGGCGGTTTCAGCCTGACCAGCAAGGGCGAGCTGTTCCACCAGGAAACCCTGCGCCTGCTGGGCGAGCTGGAAGGTTTCGAACAGTACGCCGCAGCCCTCAAGGGCGAGCTTCGCGGGACCCTGAACCTGGGGGTGATCGACTCCACGGTGAGCGATAAGGCCCTGCCGTTTGCCGAGGCCATCGGCGCCTACAGCCAGGAGCATCCGGCGGTGCACCTGCACCTGTCGGTGATGAGCCCCCACGAGTTGCAGCTGGGGGTGCAGGACAATCGCCTGGACCTGGCCATCGGTGCCTTTTCCACGCGCATGAGCGGCCTGGTGTACATGCCGCTTTACCGCGAGCAGCATTGGCTGTATTGCAGCAACCGTCACCCGCTGTACAGCGAGCGGCGCATTCCCGAGCAGGTGATCACCCAGCAACGCATGGTCGGCCGCGGCTACTGGAGCCAGGCCGAACTGGCCCGGCACGGCTTCAAGCACAGTGCGGCGACGGTGGAGAGCATGGAGGCGCAGTTGATCCTGGTGCTGTCCGGCGCCTACATCGGCTACCTGCCGGAGCATTACGCCCAGGCCTGGGCGGACAAGGGCGACTTGCGGGTGCTGCTGCCGGCAACCTTTGGCTACCAGGCGCCGTTCTCCATGATCATGCGTCGCGGACGCGGTCGAGAGCCGCTGATCCAGACCTTTCGCGACCTGCTCAAGGCGCAGCTCAACCAGTCATAAGGAGGTCCCATGTCTCGAGCACGCTGCGAGCGTTGCCTGCGCCCTGCGGGCCATTGTCTGTGCCCGCTGATTCCCCAGCTACCCAGCCGCACCCGAGTGCTGTTGTTGCAGCATCCCAGTGAGGTCAATCATGCCTTGAACACCGCACGTCTGGCGGCGCTGGGGCTGAACAACGCCGAACTGGTGGTGGGGGAGGTGTTCGAGGAGCTGCCGGCGTTGCTCGACCAGCCCGGATATCGAGCATGCCTGCTGTTCCCGGCGGATGATGCCCGGCCATTGCAGGCCTATGCCGAGACGGATGCACCGCTGCTGCTGGTGGTGCCCGACGGCACCTGGCGCAAGGCGCGCAAGTTGCTGCACCTCAATCCGTTGCTGGCGGCGCTGCCAAGGGTGACCCTGGCGACTGGGGTGGAGTCTCGCTATCGCCTGCGCAAGGCCCCGGGGCCGGGAGCCTTGTCCACTGTGGAAGCGATCGTTCAGGCATTGCAGGTACTTGAAGCTCCTGCTTCGTTCGAGCCGCTGTTGCGGCCTTTCGAGGCCCTGATCGAAGGGCAGATTGCCGCGATGGGCGAAGACACCTACCAGCGCAACCACGCCAAATCCTGACCGCTCCCGAATCTGGCGCCGCTGCCGCAGGCGGCAATGGCGCGCGGTGGCCCCGTTCTTGCCGGCCACCCCATAAACCTTCAGGAGCGCCGCAGAGTCTTCTGCCGCAGGATATAGAGACTCACCAGCACTGCGCTGGTCAGCATGAAACCCCGGGCCCAGGGCGATGGCACCAGGTAGCAGGAGAAACCGATGCTCAACCACATCAGGCCGATGGCGTAGACCTTGCCCTTGAGCGGAATGCCGTTGCCGTCGAGATAGTCGCGGATCCACGGACCCAGGCGTGGGTGTTGCACCAGCCATTGGTAGAAGCGTGGCGAGCTACGGGCAAAGCAGGCGGCTGCCAGCAGCAGGAAAGGCGTGGTAGGCAATACAGGAAGGAAGATGCCCACTACCCCCAGCGCTACGCTCGACCAGCCGATGGCCAGCAGAACGTAACGCCATAGCAGGGGGCGTTGGCCTATGGGCTTGGCCATAGGCAACGACTCAGTGGTGGCGCGGCTTGAGCAGCGCAGGTTTTTCGTCGGGGGCGTTGCACAGCAGGTACAGCGCGGTCAGCGCTTCCGGGATCTGCACGATCATGTCGTCCATCAGGTTGGCATCGCTGGCGATGTCGGAGAACTCCGGCTGTTCATCGAACAGGCCGGAACCCACCATGATCGGCAGCAGCATCTCGCTGACTTCTTCCTCGGCGGTTTCGAACCAGGCCGCTTCACGCAGGAACACGCCTTCCATGAAGCCGATGCACCAGCCGCGCAGGTCGGAGTCGTCCGGGTCGTCGCCCAGGTCGAGTTCGCAGGGCAGCTCGAATTCTTCGTCGGAAGCCAGTTGGCGGGCGATGTGTGCCTTGAGGGCCAGCAGGGTCGACTCGATGGCTTCGCGTTCGGCGTCGTCACGGTAGTGCGGCTCTTCGGCGAACAGGGCGTCGATCCATTCACGGTCCGGAACGCTTTCCGAGCAGATGGACAGCGCGGTCAGGTAGCCGTGAGCGGCCACGTAGTCCAGCGCCTCGTCGTGCAGATCATCTGCATCGAGGAAGACTTGCAGGCGGGTTAGTTGCTCAGCGAAGGACATTGACGGCTACCTTGGGGAATAAACGATGCTGAATTCTAGGCTTTCTTGCGCGCTCAAGCCAGCCGCGGTGCCGATTTGAGCGGTTCTAAAGGTTACCAGCGGTCCATTGTCGGTGCCCTCTGCCGGGAAGGGGTCGGGTATACTCGCGCGTTTTGTGATGCCCTGCAGGCTGGTCGTCCGCTCCGGACAAGTCCGCTAACGCAAATGTCGGTGAAGCGTGCCGGCTTTTCGTCCAGTCTGCCCCCAGGGATTTCAGCGATTTTTGGAGTTTTTCATGCTCGAACAGGCTCAACGCGTCCTCAAGGACATCTTCGGCTACGACAGTTTCCGTGGTCGCCAAGGTGCGATCATTGAGCGCGTGGCCAGCGGCGGCGATGCCTTGGTACTGATGCCCACCGGTGGTGGCAAGTCGCTGTGTTTCCAGGTCCCGGCGCTACTTCGCGAAGGGCTGGCGGTGGTGGTTTCGCCGCTGATCGCGCTGATGGACGACCAGGTTGCGACCCTGGAGGAACTCGGTGTCGCAGCGGCAGCCCTGAACTCCACCCTCAGCCCCGAGCAGCAGCGTGACCTGGCCGCGCGCATCCGGCGCGGCGAAGTGAAGATGCTCTACCTGGCCCCCGAGCGCCTGGTCCAGCCGCGCATGCTGGCGTTTCTGCAGAGCTTGGAAATCGCCTTGTTCGCGATTGATGAAGCCCACTGTGTGTCCCAGTGGGGCCACGACTTCCGCCCCGAATACCTGCAATTGGGGCAACTGGCGGAAATGTTCCCCCAGGTGCCGCGCATTGCCCTGACCGCCACGGCTGACAAGCGCACCCGGGAAGAGATCGTCAATCGCCTGCACCTGCAGGACGCCGAGCGTTTTCTCTCCAGCTTCGACCGGCCGAACATCTTCTATCGCATCGTGCCCAAGGAGCAGCCACGCAAGCAGTTGCAGGCCTTCCTCAACGAGCGGCGCAGCGATGCCGGGATCGTCTATTGCCTGTCGCGCAAAAAGGTCGACGAAGTGGCTGCATTTCTCTGCGAACAGGGTTTCACCGCGCTGCCCTACCATGCCGGGTTGCCCAATGAGCTGCGGGCCTATCACCAGAAGCGCTTCCTCAACGAAGAAGGCCTGATCATGGTGGCCACCATTGCCTTCGGCATGGGCATCGACAAGCCCAACGTGCGCTTCGTGGCCCACATGGACTTGCCCAAGTCGCTGGAAGCCTACTACCAGGAGACCGGTCGCGCCGGCCGTGACGGCCTGCCGGCAGACGCCTGGATGGCTTACGGGCTGCAGGACGTGCTGATGCTCAAGCAGATGCTGCAGAACTCCGAGGGCGACGAGCGCCACAAGCGTCTTGAGCAGCACAAGCTCGATGCGATGCTGGCCCTGTGCGAGGAAACCCGTTGCCGGCGCCAGACCCTGCTGGCCTATTTCGATGAAGACATGCCGCAACCCTGCGGTCACTGCGACAACTGCGTCGATGGGGTACAGACCTGGGACGCCACCGAGCCGGCACGCCAGGCGCTGTCGGCGATCTATCGCACTGGCCAGCGCTACGGCGTCGGTCACCTGGTGGATGTGCTGCTGGGCAAGGACACGGAAAAGGTCCGCAGTTTCGGCCATCAGCACCTGTCGGTATTTGGTGTCGGCAAGGCCCGCAGCGAAGGCGAATGGCGCTCGCTGTTCCGCCAGTTGGTGGCCCGCGGCCTGGCCGACATCGATCTGGAAGGTTATGGCGGCCTGCGCCTGAGCGACAGCTGCCGCCCGCTGCTCAAGGGCGAAGTGACCCTGGAGTTGCGTCGTGATCTCAAGCCGCAAACCACCCCCAAGAGCAGCACCAGCCAGGCCAGCCAGCTGGTACGGGGCGAGGAGCGCGAGCAGTGGGAAGCGCTGCGGGCCCTGCGACGCAAGCTGGCGGAAGAACATGGGGTGCCGCCTTATGTCATTTTTCCCGATTCCACCTTGCTCGAAATGCTCCGCAGCCAGCCCGGCTCCATGGCCGAAATGGCCGAGGTCAGCGGCGTGGGTGCGCGCAAGCTGGAGCGTTATGGCGCAGCCTTCCTCGAAGTCCTCGGCGGCGGTGTCGAGGCGCCGAAAGTGGTTGCCGACCTGCGCCATGAACTGATCACCCTGGCTCGCGCGGGGATGACTCCGGTGCAGATCGCCGGCCAGTTGCAGTGCACGGAAAAGAACGTCTACACCCTGCTCGCCGAAGCCATCGGCAAGCAGCAGCTGTCGCTGGAACAGGCCCTGGACTTGCCGGAAGACCTGCTGGGAGAGATCCAGGATGCGTTCCTCGACGGCGAGGGCGAGTTGCCGCCAGTAGCCGAGGTTATCCCGGTGTTTGCCGGAAGGGTGCCGGAAGGGGTGCTGTATTGCGTACGTGCGGCCTTGGAGTCGGAGTTTGAAATGTGAAGGGGTGCGTCAATGTTGTAACGATTCAGTCCCTTACAGGCCTTGCCTCCGGGCAAGGGGCATGCTTAGCTGACTAATAATTAGTTTTTCTTTATTTTCAGTCTGATCATGAGTGTTTTATGCCGTTAACCGATGAACACCGTTTTGGTATGCAGCTGGCGCATATGTCTCGCGGCTGGCGTGCCGAACTGGACCGCCGCCTGGCGGGGCTCGGCCTGTCCCAGGCCCGCTGGCTGGTGCTGTTGCATTTGGCCCGCTTCGAAGAGGCGCCCACTCAGCGCGAGCTGGCGCAAAGCGTCGGCGTAGAAGGGCCGACCCTGGCCCGGCTGCTGGACAGCCTGGAAACCCAGGGCCTGGTTCAGCGCCAGTCGGTGGTGGAAGATCGCCGGGCGAAGAAAATCGTTCTCTGTCCGTCCGCCCGGCCCTTGATCGAACAGATCGAAACCATCGCCACCGCCTTGCGTCATGAGCTGTTCGTTGGCGTTGACGAAGAAGACCTGCGGGTCTGCATTCGCGTTCATGAGCGCATCCTGGCCAATCTGGAAAAATCCTGACGCCTTCAACCGGGGTTGCCTGACCCCGGTTTGTCTTGTTCCTCTGCCATTCTGAATTCAAGCCTGCTGCGCCCAGGGGCGTTTTTTGCGTGCCTGTCAAAAGGTCTGGCCCAGATTCAGTGACAGGGCTTTCTGGTTGTCGTCGTTGAAGCCGTAGCTGAAGTTCAGCGGCCCCAGCGGCGTGTCGAAGCCGAGAAAGATGCTCGCCGCGTTGATGTAGCCGCTGTCGAAGGCATTGTCGTTGTTCCACACCCGGCCCCGCTCCAGCGAGCCTCCCAGGTACAGTGGAAAGTCCAGGGGCAGATAGGAGCGCGGTGTCAGGCGACGGAAGTACACGGCGCGAGCCAGGCTGATGTTCTGCCCGGAGAGGGCGTCCTGACGGAAACCGGACAGTTGTCGAGCTCCACCGAGCAGGAAGCTGGACGTCACCACGTCGGCGTTGTCCAGGGTCCGGCCATAGCGACCGCCTAGGACAAAGGTATTGGGGCCGCTGCTCAGCGCCTTGTCCAGCTTGAACTCCCACTGCCGGTAGCGATTGTCCGAACCCAGGCTCGGTTCGAACTGGCGCAGGCTCAGCTTGATGTCTTCGCCGGAGTGAGGAAAGTAGACGTTGTCCAGCGAGTCGAAGGAGTACTGCAACTGGTAGTAGCCTTCGTTGAAGTTTTCGCTGGGCAGGTTATGGTCGCCGATGCGCACATCGGCCTTGCCCCAGGCCTCGCCGACGCCGAAACGCACTTCGCCGCTGTTGCCGATCTGGCGCCCTAGGTTGAGCCCGAAACCGTAGCGTTCCACGCGATATTCGGCGATCGGGTCGTTGTCCAGCACCGCCTCGACGTTCTGCGCTTCGGCGGCGATGAAGGGCGCAATGAAGTAGCGTGAACCGGCATCCAGTGGCTGGTAGAACTCGCTGTAGAGTTCCTGCTGATCACCGATCTGCACCCGGGTCAGCCATTCTGCACCCAGGCTGTTGATGCCGTTCATGCGGTAGCTGGCGCCGATATTGAACGCGCTGTCGCCACGCATGTCATCGGACAGGTTCAGCCCCAGGCGCAGGTAGTCGGTACCACTGCGCTTGCCCCGGGCGCTGATCACCAGGGTGTTGTCCTGCCCCTTGTGGGCTACGCGATACTGCACCTGTTCGAAGAAATCCAGGCCGTACAGGGTGCCCATGTCGGTTTCCAGGCGGCCCAGGTCCAGCGGCTCGCCGATGCGCTGGCGGATGTAGTAGCGGATCACTTCGTCGCTGACCTTGGAGTCGTTTTCCACCTTGATCGCGCTGATGATCGGAGTGCGCTGGCTGGGCTGGCGCGCAGCGGTCAGTTCGGCATCCAGCGCATGGGCCGGACGCAGACGGGCCAGGCGCGCGTCGAGGATACGGGTGGCGCGGTAGCCGGCGTCGATCATTTCCTGGGCCCGGCCAAAGTCGGTAACGCCAAAGCTCGACAGCGCTGGCTGGATCAGCACGTCGTCCTTGTGCAGTGCCGCCAGTTGCACCTCCGAGTTGCGCCGGGTCATCAGGGTGATGGACTGGTTGAGCACGTCGACCACGGTATTGAGTTGCTTGCGCGAACGCAGCGGTGTGCCGATGTCCACCACGATGGCGATGTCGACTCTCATGTCCCGCGCCACGTCCAGGGGAATGTTATCGGTCATGCCGCCGTCCACCAGCAGACGGCCATCCAGTTCCACCGGTGCGAAGACCGCCGGGATCGACATGCTGGCGCGGATCACCTGGGGCAGGTGGCCCTTGCGAAACACCACTTTCTCGCCGCTGGCGATATCGGTGGCCACGGCCCGGAAGGGGATCGGCAGCTTGTCGAAGTCACGGGTATCGCTGGCGTGGGCCAGCTTGCTTTCCAGCAGCAGTGCCAGGTTCTGTCCCTGGATCACCCCCAGCGGCAGGCCCAGGCTGCCATCGTCGCGGAAGCTGAGCTTCTGCTTGACCAGAAAATCCCGGTCGTCCTGCTTGCGCCGGAACGGCACGTCTTCCCGGGGCGGGGCATCGGACAAGGCCTGTCGCCAGTCGATGTTCAGCGCAAGCTTTTCCAGCTCGTCGATCTTGTAGCCCGAGGCATACAGCCCGCCGATCACCGCGCCCATGCTGGTGCCGGCGATGGCGTCGATGCGGATGCCCTGTTCCTCCAGGGCCTTGAGCACCCCGATGTGGGCCAGGCCGCGGGCGGCGCCCCCAGACAGCACCAGGCCGATTTTCGGTCGTGGCGCTTCGGCAGATTGAGCAAGCAAGGGCAGCAGGCAGAGGAACAGGCAGGACAGCAGGCGGCGCATTACGGTTCTCGGGGCGGGCGATAAAGCCGGCTATTATAACGACGCCCTTGAATCCAGGAGTCGGCCGTACCATGACTGAACGTAAACCCGAAGTGATCATCACCTATTGCACCCAATGCCAGTGGCTACTGCGGGCGGCGTGGCTGGCCCAGGAGCTGTTGAGCACCTTCAGCGACGACCTGGGCAAGGTGTCCCTGGAGCCGGCAACCGGCGGGGCCTTTCGCATCACCTGCGATGGCGTGCAGATCTGGGAACGCAAGGCCGATGGTGGCTTTCCCGAGGCCAAGGTGCTGAAGCAGCGGGTTCGCGACCAGATCGACCCCGAGCGCGACCTGGGCCACAACGACCGTACTCAGTGAGAGCCGGCTTCAGCCGTGGCTGCCTTGCTGCCCGAACCCGCCGACAGGCGGCTTGAAACCACGATGGCAACGATGATCAAGGCCCCACCGAACAACATGCGCAGGGTCGGGTTTTCGCCGAACAGCAACCAGGCCACGGTAATTCCGTAGACCGGTTCCAGGGCAAACACCACCGCTGCGGTGCGCGCCTTGATCACTGCCAGGCTGGCGACAAACAGGCTGTGGGCCAGACCGGTGCAGAAAATTCCCAGCAGGCTGATCCACAGCCAGTCCATGGCCCGCACCTGGCCAAGCTCGGGAGCCGCCACCGGCAACAGGCACAGGGCGACCACCACGTTTTGACAGAGCGCCGCCTGCACCGCGGGGATCCGCCCGGAGCTGGCACGGTTGTTCAGTGACAGCAGCGCAAACAGCAGGCCCGAGCCCACGGCCCAGAGCAGGCCGGTGGTGGCCTGGCTGGCCAGGTCGAAGTCCGGGGTCACCAGCACCAGGCCGATGCTGACCAGCAGCACCAACAGCATTTCGTTGAAGCGGATCCGCTCGCGGAAGATCAGGCCTTCGAGAATCACCGTGAACGCCGGAAAGCTGGCAAAGCCCAGGGTCGCGATAGCCACCCCCGCGACCTTCACCGCCACGAAGAAACTCACCCAGTGCCCGGCCAGCAGCAGGCCGCTGAGCAGCAGGCGCCGCCAATCGGTGGCGGCCAGTTTCTGCCAGGGGGTGTTGCTCGCCAGGCGGGCGAAGACGCCCAGGGCGAGCACGGCAAAGGCTGCACGGCCGAAGACGATGACCGCGGGCGAAGCGGCGGCGAGCTTACCGAATACACCGGTCAGGCCGAACATCAGGGCACCGATATGCAAGGCGCCAAGGGCGGTACGCGGAGTCATTTTTATCCTTAACCACAAGACGGGCAGTAATGGCCTTAGGCGGCAATGGGTTCAGTCTACGGGCGGGGCGGCCTGTTGGTCTGTCGCGATCCTGGCGTTTTTTGTCGAGGGACTAGCGTCTGCCCCTTGGCGCAGTTGGCGCGGCGAGTGGCCGTACTGCCGCAGTATCGCCGCGGCAAAGGCACTCTGGGAGCTGTAACCCACGCGGCTGGCGATTTCGCCCATGGGCAAGGTCGATCCGCGCAACAGTTCCAGGGCCATGTGCAAGCGCCGGCGTCGCACGTATTCCATGGGGCTGGCCCCGCACTCGGCGATGAACCGTGCATGCAGGCGGGCAGCGGACAGCCCGGCGATACGGGCCAGGTCGGCCACCTGCAAGGGGTGGGCGGCGTGATGATCGATATGGGCATTCAGGGCGGCATAGGGCAGGCGGCGCTCGCGGGGCTGGCTGTCGGCGCGATGATTGAGGCTGGCCAGCAGCAAGACCGCGCCTTGCTGGGCAATCAAGGGGTCGTCCACCGGGCTGTCCGCCAGCCAGTTGACCAGGCGGCTCTGGCTCGGCCCCAGGACCTGGTGTCGGGGCGCATCGAGCAAACGCCGACTGGCCTCGGCATGTTCCCCCAACGATTGCTGCACCCAGTGTTCGCCGGGTATGTCCAGCACCAGGCAATGGCTGCCGCTGGGGCTGCCGCAGACATGCCGGGCGCCGGCCGGCACCACCACGAAGCTCTGCTGCTGCACCCGGCTGCCCTGGCCTTCGACTTCGAAATCGAGCTGGCCACGCAGGCCGAACACCAGTTGCGCATGTTCATGGCTGTGGGCGATCAGGTCATGGGTGTAGTGGCGCAGGGTGAGGATAGATCCCATCACGGTCTCCTTGGCAGGCGGCCAGTCTACACCGGCGGTCGGGCGTTTCGCGCTGTCATCGCACTGCCGCATTTGTGTCATGGGCTATTAATCGCTGGGGCGCAAGCTCGCAAAAAATCCAGGAGAGCGTCCATGACCCATGCCGAACTCGCCAAGCCCAGCCGCAAGCAACGGGTGCGGACCCTGTGGATTTCAGATGTGCACCTGGGCACCCGGGATTGCCAGGCCGAGCACCTGGCACGCTTTCTCAAGGCCTATCACGCCGATCGCATCTATCTGGTGGGCGACATCATCGATGGTTGGAAGCTGCGCGGCGGCATGTACTGGCCCCAGGCCCATACCAACGTGATCCGGCGCCTGCTGACCATGAGCAAGCGTGGTACCGAGGTGATCTACGTCACCGGCAACCACGACGAATTCCTGCGGCGCTACTCGAGGCTGATTCTCGGCAATATCCAACTGGTGGACGAGGCGGTGCATGTCACTGCGGACGGGCGTCATCTGCTGGTGATCCACGGCGATCAGTTCGATGTGATTACTCGCTATCACCGCTGGCTGGCCTTTCTCGGCGACTCGGCCTACGAATTCACCCTGACCCTCAACCGCTGGCTCAACCACTGGCGGGCGCGTTATGGCTATGGCTACTGGTCGCTGTCGGCCTACCTCAAGCACAAGGTCAAGACGGCGGTGAGCTTCATCAGCGATTTCGAGGAAGCCATTGCCCACGAATGCGTCAAGCGCGAGTTGCACGGGGTGGTCTGTGGCCATATTCACCATGCCGAGATCCGCAAGGTGGGCGAGGTGGATTACCTCAATTGCGGTGACTGGGTGGAGTCCTGCACGGCCCTGATCGAGCACTGGGACGGCAGCATCGAACTCTATCGCCTGGCCGAGGCCCAGGCCCGTGAGGCCCTGCTCAAGGCTGAGCGGATGAAAGTCGCGGAGCCGGCCTGAGCCCTGGGCCGAACACGGTTTTTCAGGCCGGGCTGGCCTGCTCCATGGCCGCCTTGTACAGCGACTGCCGGGGCTGGGCGAACAGCCGTTGCAGCATGGGCTCGAAGAAGCTCAGGGGCAGGCTCTCGTAGGCCGGATCGAAGGCGGCGGCGTCGTACTTGGCGCAGAACTCGGCGGTGTACTGGTACAGCGGGTGGTCACTGAACTGCTCGCGCAGGTGGCGATCCATGCCCAGGTGATGGAAGAAGTAGTAACCCTGGAAGATCCCGTGCTTCTCCACCATCCACAGGTTTTCCGGGCTGACAAAGGGCTTGAGAATGGCGGCGGCGATATCCGGGTGGTTATAGGAACCCAGGGTATCGCCAATGTCGTGGAGCAGGGCGCAGACCACGTATTCCTCGTCGCGCCCGTCGTGCCAGGCGCGGCTGGCGGTCTGCAGCGAATGGGTCAGGCGGTCCACCGGGAAGCCGCCGAAGTCGCCTTCCAGCAATTGCAGGTGGGCCAGGATGCGTGTCGGCAACTGCTTGGCGTAGGCACTGAAATCCGCGGCGATGATCGCCCAGTCCTCCTGGGTACCGTCCTGCATATGGGTAAAGCGCGCATGGGTGTTCATCGGCCATCCTCTTGTTGTCATGGGGCGGGTCTGCAAGGCCTGGCCCTGTGGGGAGCCGCTGGCGGCCCTGGGGTCTAGAAGGGCACCTTGCCGAGGATCATGTCGCGGTACATGACGAAGTCCCCCAGCAGGCTGTACAGCGGATGCTGGAAGGTGGCCGGGCGGTTTTTCTCGAAGAAGAAATGCCCGACCCAGGCGAAGCCATAGCCGGCTATCGGCAACACCAGCAGCAGCCACCAGGCGCCTTTGCCGATGGCCAGGGCGAGGATGAAGATCACCAGGCTGGTGCCGATGAAGTGCAGGCGTCGGCAGGTGCTGTCGCTGTGCTCGCTCAGGTAGTAGGGGTAGAACTCGGCGAAGCTGTTGAACTGTCGGATGTTTTCCATGGCCGCGATCTCTGTGTCTGTTGTTCTGTCGGCGGATGTTCGGCGGGGAGCTTATTTGAGTCTAGAGTCCTTGGCGGCGCAGGCCAGTGACAATAGGCGCCACTTTAGTATCCTTGGGAAATTGGCCGTAGCATGCGGCTCATCATGTAAGAACCCCTCATGAGCGAACGAACGACTTCTGCAAGCTGGACCCTGGGAATCGTCAAGGCCCTGGAGATGGACGGCCTGGATTGCCGGGCCCTGTTCAAGCAGCTGGGGCTCGACTACGGTGCCCTGGAAGATCCCGACGCGCGCTTCACCCAGGACTCCATGACCCGGCTCTGGCAGCGCGCCGTCGAGCTTTCCGGCAACCCGGCGATCGGCCTGAACATGGGCAAGGTGGTGCGTCCGGCGTCTTTTCACGTGGCCGGGTATGCATTGATGTCGAGTCGTACCCTGGCGGAGGGGTTTCAGCGGCTGGTGCGTTATCAGCGGATCATTGCCGAAAGCGCTGACTTGAGTTTCCGCCTTCTTCCCGAGGGCTATGCACTGATCCTGACGGTGCATGGCGACCATCTACCGCCCACCCGGCAAAGTGCCGAGGCTTCGCTGGCCTGCGCCCTGGCCTTGTGCGGCTGGCTGACGGGGCGCGCGTTGCAGCCGCGCAAGGTGTTGCTGCAGGGCGAGCAGCCCGGGGACCTGCAACCCTACAAGGACATGTTCCACGCGCCCCTGGTGTTTGCCGCGCCCTTTGATGCGCTGATCTTCGAGCGTGCCGACATGGAGGCCACGCTGCCCACCGCCAACGAGGCCATGGCCCTGCTGCACGATCGTTTCGCCGGCGAATACCTGGCGCGCTTCTCCGAAAGCCGGGTGACCCACAAGGCGCGGCAGGTCTTGTGTCGCCTGCTGCCCCAGGGGGAGCCCAAGCGCGAGATGGTGGCGCAGACGCTGCACCTGTCCCAGCGCACCTTGCAGCGCCGCCTGCAGGAAGAGGGCACCAGCTTCCAGGCGCTGCTGGATGACACCCGCCGGGAACTGGCAGAGCAGTACCTGGCGCAGCCGCGCATGACCCTGCTGGAAATTGCCTACTTGCTGGGGTTTGCCGACCCGAGCAACTTCTTCCGTGCATTCCGCCGCTGGTTCGATGCCACGCCCGGTGAGTACCGGGCGCGGTTACAGGCCGCGCCGGCCACGGTCAATGACGCCAGAATGCCGGAATACACAACACGAACACCGTGATGATTTCCAGCCGGCCCAGGAGCATGCCCAGGGACAGGATCCACTTGGCGGCGTCCGGCAGGGTCGAGAAGTTGCCGGCCGGGCCGATGGTTTCACCCAGGCCCGGGCCCACGCCCGACACGGTGCTGGCGGCACCGGTGAGGGCGGTCATCCAGTCCAGGCCCAGCAGCGAAAGGGCCAGGGCGATCATGCAGATGGTGATGGCGAAGAAGAACGAGAAGGTCAGGATCGAGCGGACGATTTCTTCGTCCAGGCGATGGCCGTTGTACTTCTGCTTGATCACCGCCCTCGGGTGAATCAGTTGATTGAGGTTGGCCTTGAGCAGGATGTAGGCGACCTGGAAGCGGAAGATCTTGATCCCGCCGGCAGTGGAGCCGGAACAGCCGCCGACAAACCCCAGGTAAAAGAACAGCATCAGTGAGAAATTGCCCCACAGGCTGTAGTCGCCCAGGGCGAAGCCGGTGGTGGTGACCACCGACGTCACGTTCAGCGCCACGTGGCGCAGGGCCTCGAGCCAGTGCAGGTTGGTGGTCCACCAGTACCAGGTGCCGAGTACCAGCCAGGTCACCAGCAGCAGCCCGAGCAGGCCCTGGACCTGCTGATCCTTGATCAGCGCCCGGCGGTTGCCACGCAAAGTGGCCACATAGAGGGTGAAGGGCAGGCTGCCGAGGATCATCACCACCACCGCCACCCAGTGCACCGCCGGTTGTTTCCAGTGGGCCAGGGAATCGTCCGAGGTGGAGAAACCGCCGGTGGAGATCGCCGACATGGCGTGGTTGATGGCATCGAACACGTTCATCCCGGCCCACCAGAACGCCAGGCTGCCAAAGATGGTAATGCCCACGTAGGTGGCGACGATCAGCCGGGCGACCATGTGCGAGCGCGGCATGACCTTTTCCGAGCGGTCCGAGGATTCGGTCTGGAACAGGCGCATACCACCGATACGCAGCAACGGCAGGATCGCCACCGCCATGCCGATGAAGCCGATGCCCCCCAGCCAGTGCAGCATCGAACGCCAGATCAGGATCCCAGGCGACATGCTGTCCAGGCCGCTGAGTACCGTGGCGCCGGTGGCGGTGATGCCGGACATGCTTTCAAAGAAGGAATCGGTGTAGCTGATGTGCTGGGTCAGCAGGAATGGCAGGGCGGCAAAGATGCACACCACCAGCCAACTGGAGACGGTCAGCAGGTACATGTCGCGGGGGCGCAGATGAACGTGCTCGGGGCGCCCGGGGATCACCAGGGCCAGGCCGGCGATAAAGGTGATCATGCTGGCCCAGAGGAAGGACGGCAGGTCGCCGGTACGTTCGAAGACCACCAGGGTCGCCATCGGCACCACCATGGCGATCGCCAGGGTGATGAGGAAGATGCCGATGATGAAACCAATGATCCTTAAGGTCGGCAACGCCATGTGTTCCGCTCGGGCTGGTAGATGAAGGGCGCCCATTCTACCTGCGGGGCAGGGCATGTAAACCGGCACCCGGCCGGCAGATCCCGCTAGAATGGCCGGACATTTTTTTCAGGAGGTGGCCGATGGAGGCTCTCGACGCTTTGCTCAATCGTGTTTCCGTGCCGCGCCTGGTGGAGCCCGCGCCTAGCGCCGCGCAGCGCGAAGCCTTGTTCGCCGCCGCCCTGCGCGCGCCGGATCATGGCCAGTTGCGCCCCTGGCGGTTCCTTACCGTCGAAGGTGCGGCACGCGAGCAGTTGGGCGAGTTGCTGGTGGAAGCGGTACAGCTGCAGGGCGGCGAAGTGACCCAGGCGGCCCTGGACAAGGCCCGGGCCATGCCCCTGCGCGCACCACTGGTGGTTGTGGTGGTCGCCCGTTTGCAGGAGCACTTCAAGGTGCCCAGGAGCGAGCAGTTGCTGGCAGCGGGCTGCGCGGCCCACGGTATCCTGCTGGCGGCCTACGCCCAGGGGATCGGCGCGGTGTGGCGTACTGGCGAGTTGTCCTACTCGCCCCATGTAGCCAAGGGCCTGGGCCTGGAGGACGGCGAAGAGATCATTGCCTTCCTGTATCTTGGCACGCCGCTGAATGAGCCGCGGATCGCCCCCAAGGTCGATACCGCCGAGTTCGTCAGCGCCTGGACTGCCAAGGCCTGATTTTCCTCTTCTAACGCTGTTTACCTCGCGGGCAAGCCCGCTGTTGCCGGACCCGGCGGCAGCGGCTTGCCCGCGTTGCATTCAGGCCTGCACCACGGCGCCGGGGACCAGGGGCAGTTCCAGGGTGGCGATGAATCCGCCCTGAGGGTGGTTGGCCAGCAGCAGGCTGCCACCGTGACGCTCTGCGGCGCGGCGGGCGATGGCCAGCCCCAGGCCATGGCCCGGAGCGCTTTGCCCCGGGGCGCGGAAGAAGGGCTCTCCCAGCTGGCTCAAGTGCTCGGCTTCTACGCCGGGTCCATGATCGCGCACGCTGATCTGGATCTTCTCGCCCTGGCGTTGGGCCGTGACTTCGATCGCTTGCCCGGCGGGGTTGAAGCGCTGAGCGTTGCGCAGCAGGTTGTCCACTGCCCGCTCCAGCATGGTCGGCCAACCGCGCAGGTGCAGCTGTGGCGGGGCGGTTATCAGCACCGGCTGTTCCGGGCAGGCCAGTTGCGCGTCTTTCTGCACGGCGACCAGCAAGGCGTTGAGGTCCACTTCTTCGGCGCTGGCGTTGTCCGCATCGACCCGGGCCAACACCAGAATCTCGCTGATCAGCGCTTCCAGGCGGTCACATTCGCGGGTCAGCCGCGGCCAGAGCTTTTCCCGTTCTTCGGGGGCGGCCCGTTCCGCCAATGCCAGGGCGATGCGCAGGCGGGCCAGGGGCGAGCGCAGTTCGTGGGACACGTCCCGCAGCAGTTGGCGCTGGCTGCCGATCAGGCTCTGCAGGCGCGAGCCCATGCGGTTGAAGTCCCGGGCCAGTACACCGAATTCGTCGCGGCGGTTGGACAGGCGCGCCAGGCTGTTCTGCTGGTAGGTGGCCTGGCCCAGGTCGTGTACCGCGCCGCGCAGGCGGCTCAGGGGACGAGTGATGGACAGGGTGACCAGGAGGCTGAACAGGGTCAGCACCACCAGGGCGATGGCCAGGGCGCTGAGGGGCCAGGTCAGGCTGTCGCGGTGCCAGGCGTCCAGTTCCGGATGGGGGATGCGATAGATGAACAGGTAGGTGTCGCCGGTTTTCGGGCTGGTGTATTCCGCCGTCAGGCGGCGCCAGGGCAGGTGCCGGTCGTCATTGTTCTGCCGGGCTTCGAAGGCCGCGGCGCGGCGCGGGAAGGTGCCGCGAACCACTGGGTCGCCGCTCTCGTTGAGCACCTGGACATCGATGTGGTACTGGCGCTTGCGCTGCTGGAGGATGTCCTGGGCAGCGTCCTCGCCCTGGTTCTCGTAGGTCTGTGTCCATTCCTCGGTCAGGCTGTTGAGGCCGGGGTGACGGCTGAGGATCCAGGCATCCTGGTTGAGCATGTGCCCGAGCAGGATCGACAGCCCTGCAACCAGGGTGATGGCCAGCCAGAAGCTGGCCAGGATGCGCCAGAACAATGAACGCACAGGAACTCCTCGAACGCGAAAGCCCAGTGGGGGGAGGCCACTGGGCTGGGGGTGGACGCTAACGCATTATTGCGCTTTTTGCGGTTGCTGCGCTTTCCAGGCCTTGAACTCGGCCCATTCGGCGCGACGCTCCTCTTGTTTCTTGACGATGGCGTCAAACTCTTTCTGCTGCTCCGGCTTGAGCAGGGCGCGGATATCGGCCTGGGTCTTCTGGTGCTTGGCGGTCAGCTCATCCTTCATGGCTTTCTGGTCGGCCGGCGAGAGTTTCTCCAGGTACTTTTCCACCACGGCCTTGCGGTCGTGCATTTGCTCGCCCATCAGCTTGCCGATCTGCTGGCGCTGTTCGCGGCTCAGGTCCAGTTGGCTGAAAGGGCCTTTGCCGCGCATGTGCTCGCTGTGCCGAGGGCCGTCCATGGGGCCCATCGGGCCGTGACCTTCCGGCATGGCCATGGCCACGGTTGGCAGGGCGGCGGCGAACATCAGAGCGATCAGGGTCTTGCGCATGGTGTGTCTCCTTGTCTCATTCCCGGTAAGTTCCGGATGAGTTCAGGTTACCCAGATCAAGGTCAGCGGCAGTCAGCGGAGGGTAAAGCTTGGGTAAAGAAGGTATTTCACGGCCCTGACATATCTGCCAGGGCACATCGGGATCAGAGGCTGTAGTAGTAGCCGCGGCTGCGCAGGGCGACGATCCGTGGACGGCCGTCGGGGTGCGGGCCGATCTTCTTGCGCAGGTTGCTGACATGCATGTCCAGGCTACGGTCATACAGGGTCAGCTTGCGGCCCAGGGCGATCTGCGCCAGCTCCTGCTTGTCCAGGGGCTCGCCCGGTTGCTTGAGCAGGGCTTCGAGCAGGCGGCTTTCGGAAACGGTCAGGGTAATGTCCTGCTCGTCGATGTTGACCACACCGCGCAGCGGGCTGAAGCACAGGTCGCCCAGTTCCATCTGGCTGGAGGCCGCCACCGGATGGCTGCGGCGCAGTACGGCACGCAGGCGGGCGGTGAGTTCACGGGGGTCGCAGGGCTTGGCCAGGTAATCGTCGGCACCCAGTTCCAGGCCGAGGATGCGATCCAGGGGTTCGCCACGAGCCGAGAGCATCAGCACCGGCAGGTCGGGGTGCTCATTGCGCAGTTGCTTGAGCAGCTCCAGGCCGCTGCCGTCGGGCAGCATCACGTCCAGTACCACCGCTGACGGCGCCGTTTCGGCCAGGGCGCGACGGGCGCTCAGGCCATCGTGGCAGGCCCGCACCAGAAAACCTTCCTGGCTCAGCCAGCTGCTCAGGAGCTCGCACAGCTCCTGGTCATCATCAATCAGTAACAGGTCGCTCATGAATCTCTCAATTTAGCCATTGTCGACGCTTGCGATGCCCGCCACTGGCGAAGATCCCGCAGAGCAGGGCCAGCAGGGCCACGCCGCCGCCGGTGACGAACCACTGCTGTTGATCGGTCAACAGGCGGGGTGCCGGGTTGGCCTGGGCCTCTTTGAGCTGCAGCTTGAGGCGCTGGTTCTCCTGGCGCAAGCGGGTCAGTTGGGGGCTTTCCCGTTCGGCATCGGTATTTTGCAATTGTTTGCTCAGTTCATCGCGCAGGCGCTCGCTTTCTTTCAAGCGTTGCTGCAACTCGGTGATCTGACTGCCGGCGCTCAGGGACAGCGGCGTGGAATGGCCGGTGTCCTGGGTTTCCTCGGCAAGGGCTGGAGCCCCGATCGACAACATGACCAACAGCAGGCACAGCGGACCTTGGCGCATCGAAACTCCTGATTCCAATCGAGTGTTGGGCAGGTTGTCGGCAGTCAAACGAGAATAATGAGCGATTGAGAGCGCGATGAACCGCGAAGGTTCATCGCACCCGGGAGGATTTACGGCATCGATTGCTTGAACGGCTTGACCAGTACATGGGCGTAGACGCCGCAGGTCACGAACGGGTCGGCGTCGGCCCAGGCCTGGGCGGCGCTCAGGGAGTCGAACTCGGCGACGATCAGGCTGCCGCTGAAACCGGCCGCGCCCGGGTCATTGCTGTCGATCGCCGGGTGCGGGCCGGCGAGTACCACGCGCCCCTGATCCTTGAGCACTTGCAGCCGCTCCAGGTGCGCCGGCCGGTTGGCCAGGCGTTTTTCCAGGGAGTTGGCGACGTCTGTGGCAATGATTGCGTAAAGCATGTCAGTCCTCGGTTTTCGGGGTGGTGGGATCGGCGTCATGCAGGTGGCGCGAGAGGTAGATACCCTGGCCCACCAGGAACAATACGGTCATGCCCAGGCTGCCGAAGACCTTGAAGTCGACCCAGATGCTCTGGAAGGTGAAGGCGACAAACAGGTTGGCGGCGCCGCAGAACAGGAAGAAGGCGATCCAGGCGATGTTCAAGCGGGTCCATACCGGGTCTGGCAACGTCAGGGCGTGGCCCATGATGCGCTTGATCAGCAGGCGGTCGCCGACGAAGTGGCTGCCGATGAAGGCCAGGGCGAACAGCCAGTTGACCACCGGAGCTTTCCATTTAAGGAAGGTTTCGCTGTGGAAGGCCAGGGTCAGGCTGCCGAAGACCAGGCAGGCGATCAGGGTCAGCCACTGGCTTTTTTCCAGCTTGCGCTGGGAGATGAACAGGGCGCCATACACCACCAGTGAACTGATGATCAGCACCGCTGTGGCGCTGTAGATGCCGCCCAGGGTGACTTCGTGACCGGCAAGGTCGACGACGCGGGGATCAATTTTATAGACGATGAAAAACAGGAACAGCGGGATGAAGTCGATGAATTGTTTCACAGTGGCAGCCAGAAGCAGGATGTCCCGGCATAATAACAAACATCCTTGGTAGCGAAAGCGCCAGCTGACTTGAGGTTTTATCGTCCTGTGAATGTTGATTTGCACTGCCATAGCACGGCCTCCGACGGCGCCCTGGCGCCCGCGGTTCTGGTTGCGCGTGCGTACGAGAGAGGCGTGCGAATCCTGTCCCTGACCGACCACGACACCCTCGAAGGGCTGGACGAAGCGCGCCAGGCGGCGCAGCAACTGGGCATGCAGCTGGTCAATGGTGTCGAGCTTTCCTGCACCTGGGGCGGCGCCACTATCCATGTGCTGGGCTACGGCTTCGATACCCAGGCCCCGGCTTTGGTGCAAGCCATCGAAAAGCTCCACGAAGGCCGCTGGCTGCGTTCGGAGGAGATCAGCCGCAAGCTGGCCCTCAAGGGCATGCCGGGAGCGCTGGAAGGCGCCCGGGCGATCCAGCAGGAACTGGGGGACAGTGGCAATGCACCGGCGCGGCCGCACTTTGCCGACTACCTGGTGCGTGCCGGTTTCGTGAAGGATCGCGCCGAGGCGTTTCGCAAATGGCTGGGGGCCGGCAAGCTGGGGGACGTCAAGCAGCACTGGCCGACCCTGGAAGAAACCGTCGGCACACTGCGGGCCGCGGGGGCCTGGGTCAGCCTGGCCCATCCCTGGCATTACGATTTCACCCGCAGCAAGCGTCGCCGCTTGATTGCCGACTATATTCAAGCCGGTGGTCATGCTATCGAAGTGGTCAATGGCCACCAACCTGCAGAGCAAGTGGGCAGTTTGGCTATCCTTGCTCGTGAATTCGGACTGCTGGTCAGCGCTGGCAGTGACTTTCATGGCCCTGGAGGCTGGTCCGAGATTGGTGAGTATCGCCCGGTCCCGGAAGACCTGCCGCCCCTTTGGTGTCGGTTCAAACATGAGCCAATTATTGCCGCCTGAACAGGTAGAGACAGTGAGTCAATTTTTCCAGATCCACCCGGAAAACCCCCAACCACGCCTGATCAAACAGGCCGTCGAGATCATTCGCAGCGGCGGTGTGGTGATCTATCCCACGGATTCGTCCTACGCCGTCGCCTGCCAGATGGGCGACAAGGGCGCAATCGAACGGGTTCGACGCCTGCGCCAGCTGGACGACAAGCACAACTTCGCGCTGATCTGCAGCGACCTTTCGCAGTTGGGCCTGTTCGCCAAGATCGACACGGGCACTTTCCGTCTGCTCAAGGCCCATGTGCCGGGGCCCTACACCTTCATTCTCAACGCCACCCGGGAAGTGCCGCGCCTGCTGCTGCACCCCAAGCGCCGGACCATCGGCCTGCGGGTGCCGAGCAACCCGATCGCCCTGGCGCTGCTGGCCGAGCTGGGCGAGCCGCTGATGAGCGTCAGCCTGATCATGCCCGGTGATACCGAGGCCCTGAGCGACCCCTACGAGATGCGCCAGTTGCTGGAGCACCAGGTGGACCTGATCATCGATGGCGGTTTCGGCAGCACCGAGTCGTCCACGGTGATCAACCTCGCCGACGGCGAGCCGGAAGTGATCCGCGTCGGTTGCGGCGACCCCGCGCCGTTCATGGCCGAGGCCTAGATGTCCGCAGTGGAAACCGTCGACGACCAGGCCGGCGCCCAGCAGGAACTGCCCTTCGCCATGGTCTACGGCCAGGCGGTCATGGAAATGCCCCTGGACCTGTACATCCCCCCGGATGCCCTGGAAGTCTTTCTCGAAGCCTTCGAAGGCCCGCTGGACCTGCTGCTGTACCTGATCCGCAAGCAGAACATCAACATCCTCGACATCCCGGTGGCGGAGATCACCCGCCAGTACATGGGTTATGTGGAGCTGATGCAGTCGGTGCGCTTGGAACTGGCCGCCGAGTACCTGGTGATGGCGGCGATGCTTGCCGAGATCAAGTCGCGCATGCTCCTGCCGCGCTCAGCCGAGGTCGAGGAAGAAGAGGACGATCCGCGGGCCGAACTGATCCGCCGCCTGCAGGAATACGAGCGCTTCAAGGCGGCCGCCGAGGGCATCGACGGCCTGAGCCGGGTCGGTCGCGATGTGCTGGTGCCCAAGCTCGACGCCCCGGAGGCCCGGGCGCGCAAGCTGCTGCCGGATGTGGCCCTGGAAGAGTTGCTGATGTCCATGGCCGAGGTGCTGCGCCGTGGCGACATGTTCGAAAGCCATCAGGTGAGCCGCGAGGCGCTGTCCACCCGCGAGCGCATGAGCGATGTGCTGGAGCGGCTCAAGGGCGGCGGTTTCGTGCCCTTTGTCGAGCTGTTCACCGCCGAGGAAGGGCGCCTGGGGGTGGTGGTGACCTTCATGGCGATCCTCGAACTGGTCAAGGAATCCCTGGTCGAGCTGGTGCAGAATGAGCCCTTTGCGGCCATCCACGTACGGGCGCGAGCCGAATAACGAGCTTAAATCATGAACCTGAATGAACCCCGCGAGCTGGC
This sequence comes from Pseudomonas sp. GW823-FHT03E05, assembly GCF_058796855.1. Taxonomy (NCBI): domain Bacteria; kingdom Pseudomonadati; phylum Pseudomonadota; class Gammaproteobacteria; order Pseudomonadales; family Pseudomonadaceae; genus Pseudomonas; species Pseudomonas sp. GW823-FHT03E05. The sequence continues at coordinate 184,313 of NZ_JBXAJB010000002.1, read as the reverse complement.
GCCCCTGCTCGAAGCCTTTCTGTTGGCCTCGGGAAAACCCCAGTCCCTGGAACGCCTGTTCGAGCTCTTCGAAGAAGCCGAGCGGCCGGACCCGGCGGTCTTCAAGAAAGCCCTGGCCCTGCTCGGCAAGTCCTGCGAAGGGCGGGCCTTCGAGCTCAAGGAAGTGGCCTCGGGCTATCGCCTGCAGATCCGCGAGAAGTTCGCGCCCTGGGTCGGCCGCCTGTGGGAAGAGCGCCCACAGCGTTACTCGCGCGCCATGCTGGAAACCATGGCCCTGATCGCCTATCGCCAACCCATCACCCGGGGCGAGATCGAGGACGTGCGTGGCGTGGCGGTCAACAGCCATATCGTCAAGACCTTGCTGGAACGTGAGTGGATCCGCGTGGTGGGGTATCGCGACGTACCGGGCAAGCCGGCGATGTTCGCTACCACCAAGGCGTTTCTCGATCACTTCAACCTGAAGAACCTCGACGACCTGCCGCCTTTGGCGGAACTGCGGGAGATCGAGGCCGAGCCGGTACTGGAATTCGACGACGCGCCGGTGCCCGAGCACCTGCAACAACTGGCCGATGCCAGCGCCGAGCCGGAGGAACCCAAGGAAGAAACCAGCTTCCATACCCTGCTGCTGGAGCTGGACTCCATGGAGGAGGGGATCAAGACCGACTTCGAAGACTTGCACCGTGATGGTGTGGTGGAACCGGAGCAGGGAGGAGTGCAAGAGCCGGTGCCGGATCTCCCGCAGGAGGAGGCCCGGACCGAATCTGAGTTCCTCGCCGATGAGCCCGATGAATTCCCGGTCGAACCCGAGGACCGGCCGCCGGTCGAAGCAGAGGATGATGTGCTGGGCGTGGCCGAGGCCCGGGCCAAGTTGCTCGCCGCAGTAGCCGCACTGGAGCCTGCTACGCCGCAGTTGAGCGAGGAAGAGGCCGAAGCCCTGGCCCTGGCAGAAGCCATCGAAAACGAACGCCGCCTGCTGGACGATTGACCTTGTAGTCGCTGGCCGGCTCGGCGCATGGCTGGCGGTTTTTTTCGCCGGCAAGCCGGCTCCTACAGAGGTGATGGATGAGTTCTGCCAAGGATCCCTGCATCAGCGTGTGCAAGTTCAGCGATGACATCTGCATCGGCTGCGGGCGCAGCAAGCGTGAGATCAAGGCCTGGAAGAAGCTCGACAAGGCCGAGCGCCGTCAAGTGCTGGCTGAAGCCGCCATGCGCCTGCTGCAATTGCGCGCCACCGGCCGGCGGAAAAAGTCCTGAGGGGCGACTTATCAACTAGTCTGTGATGCGCAACCGCCGCCATGAGCGTATGATTCGCGACCCTTTGGCGATCCATTCGCCACAGACCCTGTTTTCCACCCTTCAGGCCGCTCAAGCCTGAAGCGACACACCGGGAGGTGCCCAGATGAGCGATACCGATCAGAACGACCAGGAAATCCGTCCAGCCGGCGAAAAACTGCAGAAAGTCCTCGCACGCATCGGCGTCGGCTCGCGCCGCGATGTCGAGTCCTGGATCAGCCAGGGCCGTATCAAGGTCAACGGCAAAGAGGCCACCCTGGGCCTGCGCGTCGACCTGCATGACGCCATTTCCATCGATGGCAAGGTGATCAAGCGCGAAGAGGCCGCCGAATCGGTGCGCCGCGTGATCATGTACAACAAGCCCGACGGCGAGATCTGCACCCGCGACGACCCGGAAGGCCGCCCGACCGTGTTCGACAAGCTGCCGCGTCCGCGCGAAGGCCGCTGGATCAACATTGGCCGCCTGGACATCAACACCACCGGTCTTTTGATGTTCACCACCGACGGTGAGCTGGCCAACCGCCTGATGCACCCTTCCTACGAGATGGACCGTGAGTACGCGGTGCGTGTGCGTGGCGAGGTCGACGACGAGATGATCGAGCGCCTCAAGGCCGGCGTCATGCTCGAAGACGGCCCGGCCAAGTTCACCGACATTCAGCAGGCGCCCGGTGGCGAAGGTTTCAACCACTGGTACCACTGCGTGGTGATGGAAGGTCGCAACCGTGAAGTGCGCCGCTTGTGGGAATCCCAGGGCCTGGTGGTCAGCCGCCTGAAGCGCGTGCGCTTCGGTCCGGTGTTCCTCAACTCCGACCTGCCCATGGGCCGCTGGCGCGAAATGAGCCAGTACGAAGTCGATGTGCTCAGCGCCGAAGTCGGCCTGACGCCGGTGGCCATGCCGCAGCTCAATGCCAAGTCCAAGGACAAGCTGGAGCGCATGCAGCGCAAATCCTCGCGTCCGGTGGGCAAGAGCGAGCGCGTGCGCACCCTGCGTCCGGCCAATGGCAGCGCTGCCACCCCGCGTGTTTCCCGCGAGCCGCAGATCGAAGGCGAGCGCCCTGGCCGCAAGCCGGCTGCCCGTCCGGATGGCGAGCGTGGCTCCCGTGCTCCGCGTCCGGCTACTGGCCGCGGCACTCCGGTGGCCGAACGCCCGGCGGACACCAAGCGTCCGGCCAAGCCGGCGCCCAAGTCCAAGCGCCCAAGCCTGGTGCTGGACAAGGACGCACCGTCCGGCAAGCGCCGTGGCGCCCCGGCCGGTTCCGGCCAGCGTCCCGGTTTTGGTCGCCGCAAGCCGGAGTGATTCCCGGCCTGCCGACAAAAACGCCAACCTCCGGGTTGGCGTTTTTTTTTGCCTGCAACTGCGCAGGAGCCGGCTTGCCGGCGAACCGGGCCGCCCGGCTTGCGCAGGCTGATAGCGGCCTTCGCTTGCCAGCTCCTACGCTAGAAGGCGAACTGGCCGTCGAACACAGGCTTGTTGTCCACCGCCAGCACTCCGGAACTGAAGATCAGGTCCAGGTGATGGCTGCCTTTGGCGCCGCCCCCCAGGCCCAGGTGCAGGCCGCAATGGCGCTCTTCGAAGCCGGAGTTGCGCCCGTAGAGGGACCTGATGCCCTCGTTGGTGCCGATTCCCAGTTCCTCTATGCGCCGGTTGGACGGGTTGGCATCCAGGTACTTGTTGAAGTCATTGGCCAGCCCCGGCACCTCGGTGGCCACCCGGCTGATGCTGGAGTTCTCGATCCACAGTTCCAGCGGTGCTTTCAGCACCCCGTACTTGCGGGCGAAAGGGATGGTGCTGAGGAAGGTGCCGAGAAACTTCACATGGCCGTTGATGGCATCGCTGTGGGTGGCGATTTCCCCCGGTGCCAGGTCGTAGTTGCCGACGCCGTTGATGTCGGTCCATTTCTTCACGCTGTTCAAGGGCGCTTCGAAATATGAGCCCTGAAGGTCGCTGAAGCTCAGGGTGGTGGCCTGGGACAGGCGGCGGATCAGAGTGGCGTTGAGGTCGGCAATGCGTTGCGGCTCGACGCTGAAGGTGTCGTAGAAGTACTCGCCGTAATCCTTGAACAGCAGGGATTTCTTCCAGTGCTCGGCCATCAGCCCATGCAGTGGCCGCAGGAACTCCGGGCCGTCGGGGCGTGGCTGGGGCAGGGTCGAGGAGTCGTAGAAGAAGATGTACAGGTCACAGTCGATGATGGCCTGGGCAAGGGTCGCCGCCGGCTCCTGGTCCAGGCGCAGGGCGCTGACCGTCAGTGGGGTGGCCTGGCGCGACTGTTCGAGGATGGCGCTGACCATGGCCTGGTACTCGGCGGTGTGGCCGATCACCACCCTGGAGGGCTGGGCGCCGCTCAAGGCCGGATGCCGCTCGAGGTAGTACAGGAAATGGCGGATGGCGCGGGTCTGGTCCATAAAACCTCCCTGGAGGACAAAGGTGACCGGCGCAGGCACCAGGCCTGCACCGGTCCGGGCGCCTTACATCGGCCACATGGCAGTGCCGAATGGCACCACCGCGTCAGCCTGCATCATTTCCACTGCTGCTTCATGGGTGGCGGCTTCGAACCAGTCGTCCAGTTGCAGTTCGGTTTCCAGGTCTTGTTCCAGTGCTTGCATGGTGTCTCTCCTAGATACAGTGCGTGTAAGCAGTCCATTGGCGGAGCAGTTGAACAGCGGAGAACGGGAAGGTTGCTGGGCCGCTCATCCACTCCCGGAACTTGTCGGCTGGCTGAGCCGGCAAGTGGCTGGAAACCTAGTTCAGGGCATTTTGAAGTGCAAAAAAATAATTAGATTATTTTCTGCTGAACTTTATTTTCTATTTTTAGGTGAAATATTTATTCCCAGAAAACAAAAAGCTAAGGCTTTTCCGCTTGTCGGGCGGCGTGGGTGTCAATTTGCAGTCGGTTCGCCAGTTGATCTGGTTTGGCAATTTATCGTTACGACTCGTAAAGAAAAAATTACGAAATGCGCCGTGATCCGCCTGTAATCCGCGGCGATGGATGTGCTGTAAGGAAAAGCTGCCGGCAGTTGTTCGGGAAAGCCACCGCCGAGGCTCTAGCCCGCTTGTTCCGGGGCGCCAAGGCAGGTGAGATGCACACCTGCCTGCGTACAGGTGCATAACAAGAAGGAGGCGCAATGAACGCCGTAACCGATTTTCACCCACACCCTTCGATGGGCGATGGCCTTCGCTCATTCATCGACGACCCCACTCGGTCCGTCCACTTTCGCGCCGCCGATGCCGAGCATCGGGCTGGCCCCGCAGGATTCCGGTTACCGGCACGCTGATAAAGCGGTGTCTGGCGGCAGGGAGTCAGGGGTGTACAATGCGCGGCGTTTTAACTGTGACCCAACTGCGTACCCGCGCATTTTGCGCCTGAAACGTGCTTTCCAGACCGCTTGCGAGGCGCTGAAGAGCTCGCTGCAAGGCCAATAAACTCAAGGTTATCCACCTTGTTCACTCCGCCGCGTCACGAGCGTGGTGGGTTCGATTTCGTCACAGATAAAAACAAACAGGTGACGCATGACCGTTAAAAGAACGCTGAACTTCTGGTGCCTGCGCTGGGGTTTGATCCGCGCCGCTTAAGCCTTTACCGGGCGGCAACGTCTGACACACATTACCTTGCGTGAGAGCCTTTTCATGAGTGGACAAAACTCGCATTCGGGCGAACTGAAACGCGGCCTGAAGAATCGCCATATTCAACTGATCGCCCTGGGCGGCGCGATTGGTACCGGTTTGTTCCTGGGGTCGGCCGGGGTGCTCAAGTCCGCCGGCCCGTCGATGATCCTCGGTTATGCCATCTGCGGTTTCATCGCTTTCATGATCATGCGCCAGCTCGGCGAGATGATCGTCGAGGAGCCGGTGGCCGGCTCCTTCAGCCACTTTGCCCATAAATACTGGGGCGGCTTTGCCGGTTTCCTCTCGGGCTGGAACTGCTGGATCCTCTATATCCTGGTGGGCATGTCGGAGCTGACCGCGGTCGGCAAGTATGTGCACTACTGGTGGCCGGACGTCCCGACCTGGGCCTCGGCAGCCGTGTTCTTCGTCATGATCAACGCCATCAACCTGGCCAACGTCAAGGTCTTCGGCGAGGCCGAGTTCTGGTTCGCCATCATCAAGGTGGTCGCCATCGTCGGCATGATCGCCCTGGGCAGCTACCTGCTGGTCAGCGGCCACGGCGGCCCGCAGGCCTCGGTGAGCAACCTGTGGTCCCACGGCGGCTTCTTCCCCAATGGGGTCAGCGGCCTGGTGATGGCCATGGCAATCATCATGTTCTCCTTCGGCGGCCTGGAAATGCTCGGTTTCACTGCAGCGGAAGCCGACAAGCCGAAGACCGTGATCCCCAAGGCGATCAATCAGGTGATCTATCGCATCCTGATTTTCTACATCGGCGCCCTGGTGGTGCTGCTGTCGCTGACGCCGTGGGACACCCTGCTGGTGACCCTGAACGCTTCCGGCGATGCCTACAGCGGCAGCCCGTTCGTCCAGGTGTTCTCGATGCTGGGCAGCAACACCGCGGCGCACATCCTCAACTTCGTGGTCCTGACCGCGGCGCTGTCGGTGTACAACAGCGGCACCTATTGCAACAGCCGCATGCTCCTGGGCATGGCCGAGCAGGGCGATGCGCCCAAAGCCCTGGCCAAGATCGACAAGCGCGGCGTGCCGGTGATGTCGATCCTCGCTTCGGCGCTGGTGACCTTCGTCGCCGTGGTGCTCAACTACCTGATTCCGCAGCACGCCCTGGAGCTGCTGATGTCCCTGGTGGTGGCGACCCTGGTGATCAACTGGGCGATGATCAGCTACTCGCACTTCAAGTTCCGCCAGCACATGGAGCGTACCGGCCAGACCTCGCTGTTCAAGGCGCTGTGGTACCCCTACGGCAACTACGTCTGCCTGGCGTTCGTGGTGTTCATCCTGGGCATCATGCTGATGATTCCGGGCATCCAGATCTCGGTGTACGCGATCCCGGTGTGGGTGGTGTTCATGTGGGTCTGCTACTGCATCAAGAACAAGCGCAGTGCCCAGCACGCGCTGCAGGCAGCCAGTGCTTCGCTGAAGTAAGCGCGGCCCTGGCAACGACTAACCCGGCTCCGGCCGGGTTTTTCATGGCCGTGATTTTTGTCGGGGGCTGAGATCGCTTTCGCCGGCAAGCCGGCTCCTACGGTGTGCCTGCCCGCTGTAGGGGGCTGGCTTGCCAGCGAAGAGACCCGCAAGAGCGTGGGGAATGGGGGTATCCTATGCGCCCTGAAGACGGATCCCTGTTCCATGCTGGTGATTTCAAACAACGTGCATCTGCCGGATGCCGAGATCGAGCTGACCGCCATCCGTGCCCAGGGCGCCGGTGGGCAGAACGTCAACAAGGTGTCCAGCGCGGTGCACCTGCGCTTCGACATTCCGGCTTCGTCCCTGCCTCCGTTCTACAAGGAGCGCCTGCTGGCGCTGCGCGACAGCCGCATCACCAGTGACGGCGTGATCATCCTCAAGGCCCAGCAGTACCGCACCCAGGAGCAGAACCGCGCCGATGCCCTGGAGCGCCTCACCGAGCTGATTCTCAGCGCCATCAAGGTGGAGAAGAAGCGCCGCCCGACCAAGCCGACCCTGGGTTCGAAGAAGCGCCGCCTGGAGACCAAGGCCAAGCGCGGCAGCATCAAGGCCGGGCGCGGCAAAGTGGACTTCTAGCGCGCCTCGCGTTCCTGGCGCAGCTTGGGCGCCTGGTGGTACAGGTACAGGCTCAGCACCAGGCCGGTGCAGGCAGCGATGGCGGCGAACAGGAAGATCGAGGCAAAGCCGAAACCGGCAGCAATCGCCCCCGCCAGCGGGCCGGTGATGCCCAGCGACAGGTCGATGAACAGCGAGTAGGCCCCCACTGCCGCGCCGCGGCTGGAGGCTGGCACCAGGTTCACTGCTTCCACCCCCAGGGCCGGGAATACCAGGGAGAAGCCGAAGCCGCTCAGGGCTGCGCCGGCCAGGGCCCAATTGGCATCCGGGGCCAGCCACAGCAGCAACAGGCCGAGGGTTTCCACCGACAGGCAGGCAATCGCCACGCGAAAGCCGCCGAGACGGTTGATCAGGTTGCCGAACAGCAGTCGCGCGCCGATGAAACTGGCACCGAACAGGCTCAGGCACAGTACGGCGTTGTCCCAGTGCCGGGTGGCGTAGTACAGGGTGATGAAGGTGGCGATGGTGCCAAAGCCGATGGAGCCCAGGGCCAGGCCGCAGCCGTGGGGAAACACCTTGCCCAGCACGTGGATGAACGGCAAGCGCTCGCCGGCAACGATCGGCGCGGCGAGTTTCGGCCAGGCCAGCAGCAGGCCGAGCAGCGCCAGCAGGATGATGCTCGCTCCCATGCTCCACAGCCCCAGCCGGCTTACCAGCCACACCCCCAGCGGCGCGCCAATGGCCAGGGCGCCGTAGCTGGCGATGCCGTTCCAGGAAATCACCTTGGCGGTATTCTGCGCCCCGACCCGGCCGATGCCCCAGCCGATGGAGCCCGAGCCCACCAGGCTTTCCGCGCTGCCCAGGACCAGGCGGCCGATCAGCAGGCTGATCAGGCTCAGGGTCGGCAGGTTGTGCAGCCAGGCCGAAAGCAGCATGAACACCCCGCTCAAGCCGCAGCCGGCCAGGCCGTACATCACCGCGCGCTTGCTGCCCAGATTGTCGATGATGCGCCCGGCATAGGGCCGGCTGAGCAGGGTGGCCAGGTATTGCACGCTGATCACCAGGCCGGCGATCACCGCGCCAAAGCCCAGTTCGCTGTGCACGTAGCCCGGCAGCACCGCCAGCGGAATGCCGATATTCAGGTAGCCGATAAAGGTGAACAGGACGATGGAGACGACGTGCAGCGTGACCGTCAAGGGGCGCTGGGTATCTGGCATGGGGATCGGACCACTGCGACAGCTCAATAGATAGGCTGCTTATGATACCGATGTGCAGGGAGGGGTTGTGGGGGAAATCGATGTGTTGTTCAGATTTTTACCTGGCCGGAGTCGGTTCAGGCGTCATTGTTGCCCAGCAACCGGGTGGTGACCAAGGCGGCCAGGGCATTTTCCTGGGTGCCGAAGCGGGCCAGCAGAGCGGCCTGTTTTTCTTCGCTGAGGCGATTCCACACGTCGATCATCTGTTCGGCAGTGCCGATCAGCACGCTGGCTTGGGTTTCGCTGAAGGATTCGGTCATGGTGCGGCGGGGCTCGGGAGGAGGGTTTCAGGCGGTGTGGAAAGCGCTTGAGTAGCGCTTTCCACACGGTCTGGTTACAGCTTTCAGTCTTCGCTGTCGGCCTTGCGGCTGTCGGCGGCTTCTTGCACTACAGGCTTGTCGGCACTGGCTTGTGGCGGAGTTGTCTGCTCAGTTTCGTGCAGGCTTGGGAAGGGGAGATTCGGGATCTCATGCATGTCGTTGCTCCTCGCAAAGTCTGTTTTTTAAATCGCTGGGTAGATCCGCGCTTTTAAAAAGCCTGGGCAGGATACAGCAGTACAAATGACAGAAAGATTTTTATTTCCCCTCGGTCGAGGGTTATTCGTCAGGTTCTGGGTGCTTTGGCCGCGCATGAAACGGCATGTGCGGGCCGGCGATGGCGGCCCGGTGCAGCGCCGCATAAGGCGTTGCAACGGGCCTGTTGCCTAGGGTTGTGGCGGGTTGACGATGATCTTGCCGATCATCTGTGGGTGCAGCACGCAGAAGTACTGATAGATGCCGGGGGTATCGAACTGGTAGGAAAAACTGTCGTTGGTGTCCAGTGCGGCGGAACGGAACAGCTTGTGGGTCTCGGTCACCGTGTGCGGTATCTGGTCGTCATTGACCCAGGTGACCCGGGTGCCCGCGGTGATTTGCACATCCTGGGGGTTGTACATGAACGCGCGGATATCGATCTTCACCTCCTGGGCCCAGGCCGGCGTCGCCAGGCAACCCAGAAGCAGCAGCGTGAGCAATGTCTTCATCGCACGAGGACCTCAGACCAGAGTGGAGTCGAGCAGGGCCAGGGGGTGCTCGCCCTGGGTTGCGCGAACATCGGTGATGCCCAGGTAATTGCGCAACTGGTCGGCAGCCACGGTCATCGGCCCGGGGTTGGCCGCGGCACCGGGGGCTGGTTGCGGGTAGGCCGTGCCGCGAGCGGTGTGGAAGGTGATGTTGCCCTCGACTTTCTGGATGACCTGGTGGATATGGCCGTTGAGGACAGTCACCGAGCCGAAGCGGCGCAGCAGGGCGATGGCCTGGTCGCCGTCCTCCGTGCCCCAGCCCCAGGGCTGATAGATGGTCCACAGCGGGATATGGGTGAAGACTACGATCGGCGTGCTGCTGGCCACTGCCCGCAGGTCGTCCGCCAGCCAGGTCAGTTGCTCGGCGCCCAGGGTGGCTTCATGTCCGGGTTGCAGGTTGAAGACATTCACCAGGGCAATGAAGTGCACACCCTGCTGGTCGAAGCTGTACCAGCCGTTACCCCGGGTGCCCTTGCCATAGCGCTGCAGGTAAAGCTGGCCGCCGCCTTCATCCAGGGTGTCATGCTCGCCCGGTACGTAGTGCACGGTGGAGGGCAGGCCCTTGAGCAACTGGGCGGCGGTGTCGAACTCTTCGGCCCGGGAGAGGTGGGTGATGTCCCCGGTATGGAGGATCAGTGCGGGCCGTCTGGGTAGGGCAATGACCTTGTCGATGGCCACTTGCAGGGTCTTCACCGGTTCCGGGTTGGCTTCCTTGTTGAAGCCGATATGCGAGTCGCTGATCTGTACGAAGTGAAAGCTGCTGTTCAGTGCGGTGGGGTCGCTTGGCTGGCCTGTCTGGTCCAGGGCAAAGGCCCGCGGGATCCCTCCGCTCAAGGCCCAGATGACGCCGGCGCCGGCCCAGGCCGAGCACTTGAGCAAAGTGCGTCGGTCGGGGTTCTGCGGGCTGTCGGTGGCTCGGGTGTGCGATGTGGCATGGGTATCCATGGTGCGCCCTCGGTAGCGGTCTACAGTGATGGGTCTCACATCTGTAAAACCGTGCGGTGCGGGGCTTTATTCCAGGAAAGAAGTTTTTTATTTCGGGAATAAAACGCCGGCTTTCACCGTTATAGGGTGCAAAGGAGACGGAGCCACCATGACGCGATTCGAGGAACTGTTCCTGCCGCATCTGAATGCGGCCTATAACCTCGCGCGTTGGCTGACTGATAACGACAGCGCGGCCCAGGACGTGGTTCAGGAAAGCGCGTTTCGCGCAGTGAAGTTCCTCCATCGTTTCGACGGCAGCAACGCCAAGGCCTGGTTCCTGACCATAGTGCGCAACGAAAGCTACAACTGGCTCAAGGCATCGGCACGCCAGGGCGCGGTGGCTTTCGACGAGACCTGTGGCGAAGACGATCCGGCCCTGGCCGATGGACGAACACCGGAGTGGCAACTGATCCAGGGGCAGGAGGTGGAGCAGTTGCAGCAGGCGCTCCTGGCTCTGGCTCCGGTGTTTCGTGAGGTGATAGTGCTCAAGGAGTTGGAAGATATGCCCTACAAGGACATTGCGAAGATCGTTGATATCCCCCTGGGAACGGTCATGTCGCGTCTTGCCAGGGCACGTTCCATGCTCCGGCTGCAACTGCAGAAGTCCCGGCCATGATCAACGATATCGACTGCAAGACCTGTAGGGCGTGGCTGCATGGCTACCTAGACAACGAGTTGGAAACCAATGCCGCTGCCGAGGTGGCCGAGCACCTACGCCACTGTGCCGAATGTGCTCGGGAATATGCCGACGCCCGGCGTCTGGTGGCACAGCTCAAGGCTCACATGTCCTATCACCAGGCGCCGGTAGGCTTGGCCCAGCGTCTGCTGGCCAGCATCGACGCACCTGCCTCGCCTCCTGCGGGGTTGTTCCAGCGCTGGCTGGGAGGTGGCGGCTGGCGCTGGCTGGCCCCGGGATTTTCGAGCCTGGCGCTGGCCCTGGCCCTGGTGTTCTACCTGGCAGCGCCCACTGTCGAGCGGCCATGGCTGGATGAGGCAGTGTCCAGTCATGTGCGTTCGCTGATGGTTGATCACTTGAATGACGTGGTGTCCTCGGACCGGCACACGGTCAAGCCCTGGTTCACCGGCAAGCTGGATTTTGCCCCGCCGGTCTTCGACTTCAGTCAGCAGGGCTATCCGCTGCTGGGCGGGCGCCTGGACTACCTGCAGCAGCAAAGTGCGGCGGCCCTGACCTATGGTCATGGGCGGCACTTGATCAACCTGTTCATCCTGCCCACGGCGGATGCCGATGCAGCAGCGCAAAACCTCTCCTTGCGCGGCTATAACCTGGTGGCATGGCGGCGCAATCACCTGCGCTTCATCCTGGTGTCCGACCTGGAGCAGAGCGAGCTGGCGGCGTTGGGGCAGTTGATTCAGAAAGATCTTTGAGGCGGGGCGTTGTTGCGAGGGTGGGGCCAGGGCTTGCGAACTGGGGAAGCTAGCCCAGCCTCGGCACCGCAGTGCAGAGGCCGGGCTTGCCGGTAGGGGAGGGATCAGCCCTTGCAGACGCTGGCGATGGCGCTAGCCAGCAAGTCCAGGCGCGTGGCGTCGATTCCGGCCACGTTGGCGCGGCCGGAGCTGACCATGTACACGCTGTGGTGGTCACGCAGTTCCTGGACCTGGGCAGGGCTCAGGCCGGTGTAGGAGAACATTCCCCGTTGCACGCCGATATGGGCGAAGCGCTCGGCCAGGCCATGGGGTTGCAAGGCTTCCACCAGGCCGGCGCGCAGTTGCGCGATCCGCAGGCGCATGGCTTCCACTTCGTCGGCCCAGAGGCTTTTCAGCTCCGGATCGCCGAGGATGGTGGCGACCACCGCCGCGCCGTGATCCGGTGGCGTGGACCACAGGTTACGGGCGATATGGGCCAGTTGGCTGCGCACATCGAGCAGTTTCTCGGCGTCCTGGGTGCAGACGATCAAAGCGCCGGTCCGGTCGCGGTACAGGCCGAAGTTCTTCGAGCAGGAGCTGGTGATCAGCACTTCCGGCAGTTCGGCGGCGAACAGCCGCACGGCCCAGGCATCCTGCTCCAGGCCGTCGCCGAAGCCCTGGTAGGCGAAGTCGATCAGCGGCAGCAGCTTGCGGCTGCGTACCACGTCCAGCACGCGTTGCCAGTCGGCGTGGCCGAGGTCGAAGCCGGTGGGGTTGTGGCAGCAGGCGTGCAGCAGCACCACGTCGCCCTCGGGCACCTGGTTCAGGGTCGCCAGCATGGCCTCGACGTCCAGGCGGTTGTCGCTGCCCACATAGGGGTAGTGACTGACCTTGACCCCGGCCGCGGCAAAGATGGTCTCGTGGATCGGCCAGGTCGGGTTGCTCAGCCACACGCCACGGCCCGGCAGGCAGTGGGCGATGAAGTCGGCACTCAGGCGCAGGGCGCCAGTGCCGCCCGGGGTCTGCGTGGCGCCGGCACGCTGGGTGGCGATCAGTTTCGAATCGCTGCCCAGTACCAGTTCATTGATCACCTTGCCGAAGGCCGCGTCGCCATGGCCGCCGATGTAGATCTTGGTGTCCTGGCTGTCCACCAGGCGCTGTTCGGCCAGCTTCACCGAGCGCGGGATCGGCGTCAGGCCCTGGGAGTCCTTGTAGACCCCCACGCCGAGGTCGAACTTGCGCGGGTTGGGATCGTTGGCGTAGGCCCCCATCAGGCCGAGAATCGGGTCGCCGGGAACCCGGCCGATGGCGTCGAAGTGCATTACTTGCGTCCTTCTGCGGTCTTGGCCACTTCATCGGTGCGGGCTGCCATGATGAAGTCGTTGCGGTGCAGGCCCTTGATCGAGTGGCTCCACCAGGTCACGGTCACCTTGCCCCACTCGGTGAGCAGGCCCGGGTGGTGGCCTTCGGCCTCGGAGATCTCGCCCATGGCGTTGGTGAAAGCCAGGGCAAATTTGAAGTTCTTGAACAGGAAGACTTTTTCCAGCTGCATCACGCCATCGCGAACTTCGATGTTCCAGTCAGGGATCTGCTTGATCAGTACCGGCAGTTCTTCGTCGCTGACTTGAGGAGCATCGGCACGGCAGGCTTCGCAATGGGCTTGGTTCAGAGCGGTCATGGTGGGTTCCCAGGATTCAATTCTTGTTGGAAGTTACTATCTTTCGCAGCGGCTCGCGAGTGCGGGCCGCTCAGGCCGCCTTGGGTTTTGGCGGAAACTTGGGGGCGTGCAGGCCCAGCTGCATGCCTTGGTGGACCAGGGCCATGATGTCTTCGTGGGCCAGGTCGAACAGGCGCTTGAGGTTGGGCAGGGTGAAATAGATCGGCTGCAGGATGTCGATGCGATACGGCGTGCGCATGGCTTCCAGCGGGTCGAAGGCCTGGTGTTCCGGCTCTTCGGACAGGCTGTACACGGTCTCCTTGGGCGAGGACAGGATGCCGCCGCCGTAGATGCGCCGCCCGGCCGGGGTGTCCACCAGGCCGAACTCGATGGTCATCCAGTACAGCCGCGCCAGGTACACCCGCTCTTCCTTGGTGGCTTGCAGGCCGAGCTTGCCGTAGGTGTGGGTGAATTCGGCGAACCAGGGGTTGGTCAGCAGCGGGCAGTGGCCAAAGATCTCGTGGAAGATGTCCGGCTCTTGCAGGTAGTCGAGTTCTTCGCGGGTGCGAATGAAGGTCGCCACGGGAAAGCGCTTGCTGGCCAGCAGTTCGAAGAAAGTCTGGAAGGGGATCAGCGCCGGTACCCGGGCCACTTGCCAGCCGGTGGTTTCACCCAGGACCTTGTTGATTTCGCCCAGTTGCGGAATACGGTCGTGGGGCAAGCCGAGCTTGTCGATGCCGTCCAGGTACTCCTGGCACGCACGACCCTCGATCACTTTCAACTGGCGTGTGATCAGGGTGTTCCACACCGCGTGTTCTTCGGGTGGATAGTCGATAAAACCTTGCGCGTCGGGCTCGCGGGCCACGTACTGCGTCTGCTTCATGCTGCTCTCCTGCCAGGGGATGCGTTCTTGTTATGTGTGACCCCAGTGATACCCGAGGGTGCGACGCTTTGCAGCAGGTGGCCGGTGCGGGTAGAGGGCTGTCGTGCACCAATTTGTAAAGTAAACGTTACGAATCTGGCGGGGTCTCCACCCTGTGGTGGTTTTCAGGTTTGAAAAAGCGGTTTGCTGTCACATAATCTTGACGACTATCTGCGCCATCCTGCAGAAAGTTTGTAAAGCCCGATGCCATAAGCGTCGGTTTTCGGCGCTTATGCCTTTCACTGTCAGTCCCAGGGCCTTCCTTCTATGCGTATCAAAGTTCACTGCCAGAATCGCATCGGCATCCTGCGCGACATTCTCAACCTGCTGGTGGAATACGGGATCAACGTGGCCCGTGGCGAGGTGGGGGGCGAGCATGGCAATGCCATCTATCTGCACTGCCCGAACCTGATCAACCTGCAATTCCAGGCGCTGCGCCCCAAGTTCGAGTCCATCGCCGGGGTGTTTGGCGTCAAGCGAGTCGGGTTGATGCCCAGCGAGCGCCGGCACATGGAGCTCAATGCGCTGTTGGGGGCTCTGGAGTTCCCGGTGCTGTCCATCGACATGGGCGGCTCCATCGTGGCGGCGAACCGGGCCGCAGCGCAGTTGCTGGGAGTGCGGGTGGACGAGGTGCCAGGCATTCCCCTGTCGCGCTACGCCGAAGACTTCGACCTGCCGGAACTGGTGCGGGCCAACCAGTCGCGGATTAACGGGTTGCGGGTCAAGGTCAGGGGCGATGTGTTCCTGGCGGACATCGCGCCGCTGCAATCGGAACATGACGACAGCGAAGCCATGGCCGGCGCGGTATTGACCTTGCACCGGGCGGATCGCGTTGGCGAGCGCATCTACAACGTGCGCAAGCAGGAGCTGCGGGGCTTCGACAGCATCTTCCAGAGTTCGAAAGTCATGGCGGCGGTGGTGCGTGAGGCGCGGCGCATGGCGCCGCTGGATGCGCCGCTTTTGATCGAGGGCGAGACCGGGACCGGCAAGGAGCTGCTGGCCCGTGCCTGTCACCTGGCCAGCCCGCGCGGGCAGTCGCCGCTGATGGCCCTGAACTGCGCCGGGTTGCCGGAGTCCATGGCCGAGACCGAGCTGTTCGGCTACGGCCCCGGCGCCTTCGAGGGGGCTCGGGCAGAGGGCAAGCTGGGGCTGCTGGAGCTGACCGCCGGTGGCACCCTGTTTCTCGACGGGGTAGGGGAGATGAGCCCGCGCTTGCAGGTCAAGCTGCTGCGCTTCCTGCAGGATGGCTGCTTCCGCCGGGTCGGCAGCGATGAAGAGGTGTACCTGGATGTGCGGGTGATCTGCGCGACCCAGGTGGATCTTTCCGAGTTGTGCGCCAGGGGCGAGTTCCGTCAGGACCTCTATCACCGGTTGAATGTGCTGTCCCTGCACATTCCGCCATTGCGCGAATGCCTCGACGGCCTGACCCCCCTGGTGGAGCACTTTCTCGACCAGGCCAGCCGGCAGATCGGTTGCCCGTTGCCGCGTCTGGCGCCGGCGGCCATGGAACGCCTCAGTCACTACCACTGGCCGGGCAATGTGCGGCAACTGGAGAACGTGCTGTTTCAGGCGGTTTCCCTGTGCGATGGCGGTACGGTCAAGACCGAGCACATCCGGCTGCCGGACTATGGTGCGCGCCAGCCGCTTGGCGATTTCTCCCTGGAGGGTGGCCTGGAACAGATTGTCGGGCGCTTTGAAAAGGCCGTGCTCGAGAGTCTGTACGCCGAGCACCCCAGCAGCCGTCAGCTGGGCAAGCGGCTGGGGGTTTCCCACACCACCATCGCCAACAAGCTGCGCGAATACGAGGTCGGCAAGAATGCCGGCGACAATCCCTAGGCTTGTATCCGGGCCGTTACTTGCCGGTAGCGGCATAAGACCGCCGTTTTTCCGTCTTCTGCCAACGCTGTTTTTTCCTCTGTAATCAGGCAAAGCCTTGCCCCGCCTGGGGATCACCACTGCGTGAAAAAGTTGGTGCGCTTATTGCTTATGGCTTCGCAGTACAGCGGTGGGCGGCAAACGTCCGGCAGACAGAGGAAAGACTGTGGACAAGTACCTTTATGTGGCAATGACCGGCGCCAGCCAGAATGCACTGGCGCAAAAGGCTCATGCCAACAATCTGGCGAACATCTCTACCAATGGTTTTCAGCGCGACCTGGAGCAGGCCCGTGCGATGCCGGTATTTGGTGACAGCTTTCCGGCGCGCGCCTTTGCCATGAGCGAGCGCCCGGCAACGGATTTCAGTGCCGGCTCGATGGTGGAGACCGGTCGTGACCTGGACGTGGCCGTCAGCGGCAACGGCTGGATCGCCGTGCAGAGCCCCGACGGCAGCGAAAGCTATGTGCGTACCGGCAGTTTGAATGTCGACGCCCTGGGTGTGCTGCGCGCCGGCAACGGTATGCCGGTGATGGGCAACGGCGGCCCGATCGCCGTGCCGCCCGAGCAGAAGATCGAAGTTGGCCAGGACGGCACCATCAGTATCCGTGCCATGGGCGAGGGCCCGCGAGTCATGGCCGAGGTCGACCGCATCAAGCTGGTCAACCCGGACATCAAGAACCTCACCAAAGGCCTGGACGGCTCGATCAAGACCAAGGACGGCCAGCCGGCACCCGCCGACGCCAACGTCCAGCTGGTCTCGGGTTTCCTTGAGTCGAGCAACGTCAACGCCGTGCAGGAAATGACCGCGGTGCTGGCCCTGTCCCGGCAGTTCGAATTGCACGTGAAGATGATGAACAGCGCCAAAGAAGACGACCAGGCCATGGCTCGGGTCTTGCAGATCAGCTAATTACCAGTATCTAGCGCCGTAAAACAGGCGCGAGAGGAGAAATCAATGCTTCCGGCTCTATGGGTTGCCAAAACCGGTCTGTCCGCCCAGGACACCAACCTGACCGTCATTTCCAACAACCTGGCGAACGTCTCGACCACGGGCTTCAAACGTGATCGCGCCGAGTTCCAGGACCTGCTGTACCAGATCAAGCGTCAGCCGGGGGCCCAGTCCACCCAGGACAGCGAGCTGCCAACCGGCCTGCAGGTCGGTACCGGTGTGCGCATTGTCGGCACCCAGAAGAACTTCACCGCCGGCAGCCTGCAGACCACCGAGCAGCCTCTGGACCTGGCCATCAACGGCCGCGGTTTCTTCCAGATCCTGCAGCCCGATGGCACCACGGCCTACACCCGTGACGGTACTTTCCACCTGAACTCCGACGGCCAGATCGTCACCGCCAGCGGTTTTGCCCTGGAGCCTGCGGTTGTCGTGCCCAACGATGCACAGACCTTCACCGTAGGCCAGGACGGCACCGTGTCCATCACCATTGCCGGCAACCCGGCGTCCCAGGTGATCGGCAACCTGCAAACCGCCGACTTCATCAACCCGGCGGGCCTGCAGGCCCAAGGCAACAACCTGTTCCTGGAAACCGCCGCCAGTGGCGCGCCGCAGATCGGTACCCCGGGCCTCAACGGTTTCGGCACCACGCTGCAGAATACCCTGGAAGCCTCCAACGTCAGCACCGTTGAGGAGATGGTCAACATGATCACCACTCAGCGCGCTTACGAGATGAACTCCAAGGTGATCTCCACCGCGGACCAGATGCTCTCGTTCATTACGCAGAAGCTGTAATCAAGTCTTGAGGTCGCCACGGGTCTGAAGTGGCGCACCGGCAACATCGTGAGGAAGGGTCATGAATCGGTTTATTTGTGTTCTAGCGCTGAGTGGGAGTGCCGTGCTCGCGGGCTGTGTCGCCCCGCCGCCCAAGCCCAATGACCCTTACTACGCGCCGGTGCTGCCGCGTACGCCGCTGCCTTCCGCGTCCAACAACGGTTCGATCTACCAGGCCGGCTTCGAGCAGAACCTGTACAGCGACCGCAAGGCGTTCCGGGTCGGTGACATCATCACCATCACCCTGAACGAGCGGACCAACGCCAGCAAGGGTGCCAACTCGGCGCTGACCAAGACCAGTTCCAACAGCATTGGCCTGACCTCGCTGTTCGGTGCCGTGCCCAACACCAACAACCCGCTGGGCGACGGCGACCTGACCCTGAATGCCGGCTACAGCGGCAATCGCGCCACCAAGGGCGACAGCAAGGCGGCCCAGAGCAATAGCCTGACCGGTTCGATCACCGTGACCGTGGCCGACGTACTGCCCAACGGCATCATCGCGGTGCGCGGCGAGAAGTGGATGACCCTCAACACCGGCGATGAGCTGGTGCGGATTGCAGGCCTGGTACGGGCGGACGACATCGCCACCGACAACACCGTGTCCTCGACCCGGGTCGCGGATGCACGCATTACCTATTCGGGCACCGGCTCGTTTGCCGATGCCAACCAGCCTGGCTGGTTCGACCGTTTCTTCCTCAGCCCGCTGTTCCCTTTCTAGGTGATGAAAAGACTCATGCTCAATTTCAAGCACCTGATGGCGGCGGCGTTGTTGCTGTCCACTTCCCTTGGCGTCCAGGCCGAGCGGTTGAAGGACATCGCCAGCATTTCCGGCGTGCGTTCCAACCAATTGATCGGCTATGGCCTGGTGGTCGGGCTTAACGGTACCGGCGACCAGACTACCCAGACGCCGTTCACCCTGCAGACCTTCAACAACATGCTGTCGCAGTTCGGCATCAAGGTGCCGGCCGGCTCCGGCAACGTGCAGTTGAAGAACGTCGCGGCGGTGTCGGTGAGTGCCGATCTGCCGGCGTTCGCCAAGCCGGGCCAGCAGGTGGATATCACCGTGTCCTCCATTGGTAACTCCAAGAGCCTGCGTGGCGGCACCTTGCTGCTGACGCCGCTCAAGGGTATCGACGGCAACGTCTACGCCATCGCCCAGGGCAACCTGGTGGTGGGTGGTTTCGATGCCGAAGGACGCGACGGTTCGAAGATCACCGTCAACGTACCATCGGCCGGGCGGATTCCTGGTGGCGCCTCGGTCGAGCGTGCCGTGCCCAGTGGTTTCAACCAGGGCAACAGCCTGACCCTGAACCTCAACCGTTCGGATTTCACCACCGCCAAGCGCATCGTCGACAAGATCAACGACATGCTCGGCCCAGGCGTGGCCCAAGCCATCGACGGTGGCTCGATCCGGGTGACCGCGCCCCTGGACCCAAGCCAGCGTGTGGACTACCTGTCGATCCTGGAGAACCTGGAGATCGATCCGGGGCAGGCGGTGGCCAAGGTCATCATCAACTCCCGTACCGGCACCATCGTCATCGGCCAGAACGTCAAGGTCTCGCCGGCGGCGGTGACCCACGGCAGCCTGACCGTGACCATTACCGAAGACCCGATCGTCAGCCAGCCCGGCCCTCTGTCCAATGGCCAGACCGCGGTGGTGCCCCGCTCGCGGGTCAATGCTCAGCAGGAAGCCAAGCCGATGTTCAAGTTCGGCCCGGGCACCACTCTGGATGAGATCGTCCGGGCGGTGAACCAGGTGGGCGCGGCGCCAGGCGACTTGATGGCCATCCTCGAAGCCTTGAAACAGGCCGGCGCCTTGCAGGCCGACCTGATCGTGATTTGAGGTGAGCGCCATGGATATTCGTAAGAGCGGACTGATTGGCAGCGGCGATTCCGGGTCTTACTCCGACCTCAACCGCCTGCAGCAACTGAAGGTCGGCGACAAGGACGGCGAAGCCAACGTGCGCAAAGTGGCGCAGGAGTTCGAGTCGCTGTTTCTCAATGAAATGCTCAAGTCCATGCGCAAGGCCACTGATGTCATAGGCCAGGACAACCCGCTCAATACCCCGGCCGCCAAGCAGTACCAGGACATGTATGACCAGCAGTTGGCGGTGTCCCTGTCTCGCGAGGGTGGCGGTATCGGCCTGGCCAATGTGCTGATGCGCCAGATGATGAAGAACAAGCCGGCTCATCCGAATGCGGCCACCACGACTTTGCCGGCCGCGGCGCCGGTGGCGACTCCGACGCCGATCGCTGCCGGTACCACGGCCCAGGATGGTCCGTTGAGCCGGGTCAACGGCCAGCGCCCGATGTGGGCTTCGCGGGCCCACGATCCTTTGCGCACGAGCGTGGCGCATAACGACATGGTGCTGCTCAACCAGCGTCGTCTGTCCCTGCCCAGCAAGCTCACCGATCGCCTGTTGACCGGCATCGTGCCGTCGGCCGGTGCCGTCGAGGGCGGTGCACAGAACGTCGCGCCGACCCGCAACAGCCCGGCCGCCGATGCCGTGCTGCGGGGCGAGTGGCGGGTCAATCAGGGCTACGCCGCGTCCCAGGGCAAGATGCGGGTCTATGGCCGAGCCATGGCCCAGCCGCCGCTGGCACCGGCCAAGCGTGCCTTCAGTTCCGCCGACGACTTCGTCGCCACCATGCTGCCGATGGCGCAGCAGGCGGCCCAGCGTATCGGGATCGATCCACGCTACCTGGTGGCCCAGGCCGCCCTGGAAACCGGCTGGGGCAAATCGGTGATGCGCCAGCAGGATGGCAGCAGCAGCCACAACCTGTTCGGCATCAAGGCCGGCAGCAGTTGGCAGGGTGCACAGGCCCGGGCGATCACCAGCGAGTTCCGCAACGGGCAGATGGTCAAGGAGACGGCGGCGTTCCGTTCCTACGATTCCTATCAGGACAGCTTCCACGATCTGGTGACCTTGTTGCAGAGCAACAATCGCTATCAAGAAGTGCTGAAGGTGGCCGATAAACCAGAACAGTTTGTTCGCGAGTTGCAAAAAGCCGGGTATGCAACGGATCCGGATTACGCAAGCAAGATTTCGCAGATAGCCAAGCAGATGAAGAATTACCAGAACTACGCTGCGGCTGGCGTTTCCACGAATTTATAAGGTCTGAATCATGAGTTTGCTCAATATCGGGATGTCGGGGCTGGCCGCCAGCCAAACGTCGTTGATGACCACGGGTAACAACATTGCCAACGCCGACACCGCCGGGTACTCGCGTCAGCAGACCGTGCAGGGCACCAAGGCTTCGAATCAGTTCGGCAATGTCTTCATCGGCACTGGCACCACCCTGGCGGATGTACGCCGGGTGTATAACAGCTTCCTGGACGCACAACTGCGTACGGCTACTTCGCTCAACAGTGACGTGGCGGCCTATCAGGGGCAGATCAGCCCGATCGACCAGTTGCTATCGGACAGCGGCACCGGCATGACCGGCGCCCTGACCAAGTTCTTCGCTTCGGTACAGAACCTCAATGCCAAGCCCACCGACGAGGCTTCCCGGCAGTTGCTGCTCAGCGATACCCAGGCCCTGAGCGACCGTTTCAATTCGGTGTCCAGCCAGCTCAACCAGCAGAACACCAATATCAACGGCAACCTGGCGAACATGGCGGACCAGGTCAACAAGCTGGCCAACACCGTGGCCCAGCTCAACCAGAAGATTTCCGAGCTGTCGACCAACGGCAACGGCATGCCCAACGACCTGCTCGATGCGCGTAATGAAACCGTGCGCCAGCTTTCGACCTTCATCGGTGTACAGGTCTCGGAGCGTGGCTCCAGCGTCGATCTGTACCTGGGCAGCGGCCAGCCGCTGGTCATGGGTAACTCGGCCAATACCCTGGAAGTGGTGCAGGGCAAGAACGACCCGAGCCGTTCCGCGCTGCAGCTCAACCGAGGTACTAGCACTGTTGATATCACTAACGTCACCACCGGTGGCGAGATCGGTGGTCTGTTGCGTTATCGCAGTGAGGTGTTGGATCCGGCGATGAATGAACTGGGGCGCGTGGCCTTGGTTATCGCCGATCAGATGAACAGCCAGATGGCTCAGGGCATCGACAAGAACGGCAATTTCGGCGGCAACCTGTTCAATGACATCAACAGTGCTCGCATGGTCGCCCAGCGCAGCGTTGCCAGCACCAGCAACAGTACAGGTTCGGGCAACTTCGATGTGACCATCAAAGACACTGGCAAGCTGAGCACAAGCGATTACACCGTGACCTTCAGCAGTGCCACTGACTACAGCGTGAAGCGCTCTGATGGGACCGACATGGGCAGCTTCAGCACCACGACATCGCCGGCTCCGGTGATTGATGGCTTTTCGCTAAATCTCAATGGCACAGCGGGTGCTGGTGACAGTTTCAAGATCATCCCGACACGCAACGCGGCGACGACCATCCAGACCGAGATGACTGACGCCAAACGCTTAGCCCTGGCTGCGCCGTTGAAGGCTGAGCTCGGTGCCGGGATCAAGAGTTCGCTGAGCATTTCCGCGCAGCCTTCGCTAGCGGTGCCAGTCGACAACTACGATGCCGCTGCCAGGCTGGAGATGCAGACTGCTATCAAGAATTCGGGCCCGGTGAAGGTGGTGTTCAACGCCGTGTCCGGTGGCAGTCAGACCTACGACTACTACGATGCCAAAGGCAACAAGATGGGCAGCGGCTCTATCGTGCCGGGGCAGAGCAATACCCTGAATCTGCAAGTCAACATGCTAGATGCCAGTGGCAATCCGGTCACTGACGGCGGTACGCCGCCTGTGACCAAGACATTTACCGTGCAGATGACCATTGCCGGCGCGCCCAACTCTGGCGACAGCATGAGTATTTCGGTGAACGGTGCCGGCTCGTCCGATAACCGCAATGGTTTGGCCCTGGCCGGCTTGCAGACCAAGCAGACTGTCGATACCGGCTCCGCCAGCAAGGGCATCACCCTGGTGGATGCCTATGGCAAGCTGATCGAGAACGTTGGTGCCAAGGCCAGTCAGGCCAAGCTCGACACCGCCGCCAACGGCACCATCCTGGCCAACGCCAAAGGGGCTCGGGACTCGTTGTCCGGGGTTGACCTGGATGAAGAGACCGGCAACCTGGTCAAATTCCAGCAGTACTACACAGCGTCTTCGCAGATCATCAAGGCTGCGCAGGAAACCTTCAGCACGCTGATCAACAGCCTTTAAGGAGCCGTAGCCCATGCGCATTTCCACCGCCCAGTTTTACGAGTCTTCGGCTGCCAACTACCAGAAGAACTTCGCCAACGTAGTCAAGAGCAGCGAAGAGGCCAGCAGCCTGGTTCGCGTCAATACCGCTGCAGACGATCCGGTAGGCGCTTCGCGTTTGCTGCAATTGGGCCAGCAGGCTTCTCTGCTTGATCAGTACAAGACCAATACCAACTCGATCAAGGCCTCGCTGGGCCAGGCCGAGTCGGTGATGACCAGCATCAACAATGTGCTGGCGCGAGCCAAGGAACTGGCGCTGGGTGCTGGTAACGCTGGCTACACCGATGCCGACCGTCAGGCCAACGCCTCTGAGCTGGGGCAGATCGAAGAGCAGTTGCTGAGCCTGATGAACACTCAGGATGAAAACGGTAAGTACATCTTCGGTGGTTCCAAGGATGATGTGCCGCCATTCTCCCGAAACTCCGATGGCACCTACAGCTACAACGGTGACCAGACCAGCCTCAAGCTGCCGGTGGGCGATACCATGACAATGGCCGCCAATAGCACTGGCTGGGATGTTTTCCAGCAAGCCCTTAACACCAGTCGCAGTGAGGTCACCCGTGTCTTGCCAGCGGTGGATGATGGTCGTGTGAGCTTGTCTAATGGGCAGGTGACCAATAGCGTCAATTACAACAACAGCTTTCGCAGTGGCGAGCCCTACAAGGTCGAGTTCGTTACTGGCACTCAATTGAAGATCACTGATGCCAATGGTGTCGACGTCACATCCGAAGCGAGCAAGGGTGGAGTGTTCGATAGCAGTCCCAACCAGACCGTGAGCTTTCGTGGGGTCGACCTGACCCTGAACGTCAATTTGAAGGCAGGTGAAGACCCCGCAGCATTGCTGCCGGGGCACCAATTCACCTTGGCGGCCAAACCCGATACCTTCAATGTGGCCCGCAGCCCGGGTAACCCGAGCATGGCTCAGGTCAGCAGCACTACTGTGACCGACCAGGCGGCCTACAAAGCGGCTTTCCCTAGTGGTTCGGCGGTGCTCAAGTTCACCAGCGCCACTGATTTCGATCTGTATGCTGCTCCCGTGACTGCCGACAGTAAGCCGGTGTCTTCGGGAACTCTGACTGCGGGCAATGTAGCTACGGCGGCTGGCGTGAGTTTCCAGTTGAATGGCACCGCTCCCGCGGCCAATGATCAGTTCAGTGTTGCGGTCAATACTCATGAAACGCAGAACATTCTGGACACTGTGAGCCAGTTGAAAAACGCCCTCAACACTCCAGTGACCGGCGATACCATAGCTACCCAGAAGCAGCTGGCAGACCTTGCCTCTGGTATTGCCAACCTGACCAGCGGTGTTGATCAACTGGCCATTGGTATCAGTTCGATTGGTGGTCGCGGCCAGGCCCTGGATACTCAGACAGAAATCAACGAGAGCCTGTCGGCGGCCAACGTAAAGACGCGTTCTGCGATTAGCGATTCCGATCCAGCCGAAGTGATGACTCGCCTGACCCTGCAACAAACCATGCTGCAGGCTTCGCAGTTGGCATTCAGCAAGATCGCTCAGTTGGGCCTGTTCAATAAGGTCTGATTCAGTGAGGGGATCGTGGCAGCCTGCGCGATCCCCGTTCTTCTTCTTTTTACGGATCGGGGCGTTCCGCTCTCACGTGAGCCGGCGTATACCGGTCGAGAGTTACGCGCGTGAAACCAGCCCCTCTTGTCAGCATCGCCATTGCGGCATTCAACCCTCGCTTTTTTAGTGCTGCACTGTGCAGTGCGCTTGGCCAGACCTACTCCAGCCTTGAAATCGTTGTGTGCGATGACTGCCGCACGGATGAAATCGAACAGATCGTAACCCAGGCGCGTAGCTCGTATCCTGCCGTCACGCTGCGTTATGTGCGCAACCCCCAGCGGTTGGGGTTTCAGCGCAACATCCTGCGTTGCCTGGAAGAGGCTAGCGGCGAATACATCAAGTTTCTCTGTGACGATGACCAACTGGTGGCCGATTGCATCGAGCGCCAGGCAGCGATTCTGGATACCCAGGACGACGTCCAGTTGGTGGTAAGCAAGCACCACTTCTTCGATGCCGACGACTACGTGCTACCCATCCGCATGGAGAATGTGGGCCTAACTCAGTTCGATGCATTGTTCAACGGGCAGGACCTGCTGGCGTACTTTGAAAAGGCCCCGCGCAACATCCTCGGGGGGTTCAGTTGTGCATTGATGCGCCGGTCGAACATCGAGTCTCTGTTGCCGGCCCTGGCACAGGAGCAAGGTGGGTTTGTCGCGACGCTCGACTTTGCCTTGTTCGTCTGTCTTTTGCGTCGCGGCAACCTAGTGGAGCTCAGTGCCCTAGGCAGTTTCGAGCGTCTTTATCCGGAGCGCCTTTCGCGCCGTCCGGAAATAGTCAGCGCCGCAATCGTTGAGTGGGGCTGGCTGGAGCAGATGCTCAAACAGCGCAGCGGTGATCAGGCCCCGGCCCAGGGCTGGGTTCGTTATCTTGCGCTGGATAAGGCGCAAGGGCCGTCACTGCGTGACTGGGAGGAAATCAACCTCTATGTGCTGATGGCGGGGCGCCAGGGCATTATCCAGAGCCATGTCGGTACTGATACTGAAAGCTATGGCGATCTCTATGGTCAATGGTTGCGGTATCGTCGTTTTAGCCCGGCGCAGCAGCAGTTGCTATCCAGGCAGATGAGTTTCTGGACAAAGCGTCCGCAGATCATGCTTTTGGTCATCGACACCGATGCGGATGACAGCGCCGTGGATTTGACGTTGTCCAGCATTGCTGCGCAGGGCTACGAGTCGCAGGTGTTGCTCTTTTCTGACGGCCAGTGTGCCCTGGATCAGAAGGTTCGGCGGCATGCGCTGGGCAGTGAGTGGCTGATTCGGGCCAACGAACTATTGGTCCAGCAAGATGGTGTGGACTGGTTTTACCTGTTGCGTGCGGGCGATTGTCTGCGGGAGACGGCGCTACAGATTCTGGCCGAGCGGATTGTCTGCAGCCAGGGAGTCTTCTGCATATACAGCGACGAAGGTGCCCTGGTCGATGGGAAATCGGTGGAGCCTATCTTCAAGCCGGACTTCAATCTCGATCTTTTGCGTTCATATCCCTATGTGGGTCGGACGTTGGCATTCGACCGCCAGGCTGTGCTGAATCTAGGCTGTTTCGATGCAAGGCTCGGTGAGTTGGCGCCTCATGACCTAATCTGGCGCCTGGTGGAGAGCCATGGATCGCAGGTCATCGAGCACATTGCCGAGATTCAGGTGGAGTCGCAGTTTTCCTTTGCTCAATGGTTGTCATTACCGCAAGTCGTGGAGCAGAACCCGCACCTGCTGGCAGCCCATTTGCAGCGCATCGGTGTCGAGCATCGATTGCATGAGGGGAGAGGCCTGCAATTGATTCCGCGGATTGAATATGTGCATGTCTCCGATCCGCTGGTGTCGATCCTCGTCTCGGTCAAGGACGATCTGGGGGCGCTGGAACAGTGCATCAATAGTCTGATTACTCATACCGCCTACACCCGCTATGAAATCATCATTGTGGATAACGCCAGCAGCCAACCCGAATTGTGTCACTGGTTGCGGGCCATGGCTGATCTCGGCAGTGACGCGTTGCGGATTTTTTTCCATGAGCAGGGTGGCAATGAAGCACAGTTGATGAATTTCGCGGCGCGTCAGGCGCGGGGCGATTATCTGCTGATGTTCAGTACCTGCTGTGTTGTTCGCGACAAGGATTGGTTGCAAGAGTTGCTCAATCACGGGCAGCGTCCTGAGGTGGGGATAGTCGGGCCGCGGACCTTGAATACGCTAGGCAATGTCATCGATGCCGGCTTGATACTTGGCCTGGAAGGCCTGGCCGGAAGAGCCTTTGTCAACGAGCCGGTATCCTCGGTCGGCTACATGCAGCGCATGCAGGTGGTGCAGAACTGGAGTGCTGTGAGCGGCCATTGCCTAATGGTACGAGCTCAGGTCTTCGCGGAAGCAGGTGGTTTCGATGAGGAGGTCGGCACTCAGGGGATCAACTCGCTGGAGTTGTGCCTGCGCGTGGGCAAGAACGGTTACCTGATCGTGACTACGCCGCATGCGGCAGTTGTGTTGGCAGCTTCCCAAGAAGTTCGACGAGAGGAGGGTTGGGAGCGGCGGCTGGAGCGTGAGCAGGAAGCGTTCTACAAGCGCTGGCTGCCGAAGGTGGCTCGGGATCCTGCCTACAACCACAACCTTACTCTGACGGGCATCAGTTTCGGATTGATGCCCGGTTCGCGTGCGGGATGGAATCCACTTTGCAGTCGATCAGTACCCTCAATTCTCGGCCTGGCCCTGAATAATTCTGCCATCGGTCACTACCGCGTCAGCCAGCCACTGATCGAGTTGCAAGAGGCTCAGAGGATAACGGGTAGCGTGTCTTACCAAATGCCTTCGATTATCGAGATTGAGCGCCTGCAGCCGGACGTGGTGATCTTTCAGGGGCGCTACAACACCTCCAAGTTCAACGATATCAGCCAGGTTCGCAATTATTCCCAGGCCCGTAGGATCTATGAGCTGGATGACTACGTTGCGCATATTCCCGAGCGCAACGATCATGCTCGCAACATGCCCGACAATATCCAGGATTTGTTGCGCCGTGGCATAGCCCAGTGTGACCGCGTGGTGGTCTCGACCTATGCCCTGGCCAACACCCTGTCCAGCATGCACCAGGATATCCGGGTGGTGCCGAACATGCTGGCACCGCATTTGTGGAGCCAGATTCGCAGCCAGCGCCGCACCTCACTCAAACCACGGATTGGCTGGGGTGGCGGCACCAGCCACCGTGGTGACCTGGAGTTGATTGCCGATGTGGTGAAGGAGTTGGCCAATGAGGTGGAATGGGTGTTCTTCGGAATGTGCCCTGAAGTGCTCGAGCCTTATGTTCACGAGTACCACCCTGGCGTGAGCCTGGCGAATTACCCGGCCAAGCTGGCTAGCCTGAATCTCGACCTGGCGCTGGCGCCGCTGGAGTTTCATATTTTCAACGACTGCAAGAGCAATCTGCGCTTGCTTGAGTACGGTGCCTGCGGTTATCCGGTGATCTGTTCGGATACCGAGGCCTATCGTGGTCATCTACCCTGTACCCGGGTCGTCAGTAACTCGGCGCAGGAGTGGTTGCAGGCTATCCGTATGCATCTGGCCGATCCACAAGCCAGCTACCAGATGGGCGATGAGTTGCGCGAGGTAGTACTGCGCGACTTCATGTTGCGTGGTGACAACCTGCAGTACTGGGCCGATGGCTGGCTCGCAGACTGATGGGTGTGAGCGACATCAGCCAACAACCTAATGCCTCCGATTGAGCGGACAGGAATTCATATGCAAAGCAATTTTCCCAATGGCGCATCCCCCTTGAGTGAGCGTTTCACCTTGGTTTTGCTGGCGCATGAGCAGCCTCGGGCCTTGCGTCGAGCGCTGCGCTACTACAGTGAATGGCCTTGCGGGGTGCTGGTGGTCGACTCGTCGAGCGAGAGCGATAACGGGGTGGGCGCCGAGTTTGCCGATGTGCTGTATCTGCATGTGCCGACGGACGGTGCCGAGCATTTCAGCGGCAAATTGCGGCAGTCCATCGCGACGCTGAAGACTCCTTACATGGCCATGGCTGATGTCGAGGGTTTCCTTTTGCGTGAAGGGGTCGAGCAGTCTCTGGACTTTCTTGAGGCCCATGGCGACTACGGTGCTTGCCAGGGATACAGCCTGGCTTTCGAGGCACATGCCCAGCGAGTCGATTACCTGCGCCTTGATCGCAAGGGGGAAGAGGACTATTGCGCGGAGTCTGCCGAGGCCCGGTTGGACGTATTCGCCCGCCATTGTCCATCGTTGATCAGCGCAGTGACCCGAACCGAGTTGCTGCGTCGGTGGTATGTTTCGATGCCGGCAGATTTCAATCCGGCCCTGCAGGAGATCGGGCATTCCTATGGTCTGATGGTCGCCGCCAAGGTGCGTCTGTTGCCAATCCCCTATGGGCTGCATGAGCGGCATTGTGCTTCAAGGCTGCAAAGCCAGCAGATCGCAGCGCAACTGAGCTACCGTGACGCGCAGGCCCTGGTTGAGCACGAACGTTTCGCCCTGGCTCTGGCCGGGGCTTTCGACGCCATCGACGGCGAGAGCATTCGCCAGCGTACTCGGGACAACCTGCTGGCCGTCGGCAAATACCTTGCGACCTTGCCAGGGTTGGCAACGGAAAAGCTGATCGAATCGACTTGGGACTCGCTGCTGGAACAGCCGGTCCGGCGCTTCGAGCCGATCCAGTACGTAGAGCTGCCCTTCTACAACCAGGCGTTTTTCGAACAATTGAGCGTCTTGGAGTTTCTCCTTCATGCGGCACCGAGCGGTCGTCGACAGTTGGAGGAGCTCGAAGGCGTCATGCTCCAGCAGAAAGAGTTGTTGCGGGTGCAGCGCAACGCTAGTGCCGAGCCTCTCGATGATCGGCTGCAGAAGGCCTTCGAGCTCTACGCTTTCAATTTGCCAGTGGTGCGGCAGATGATTCTGTCGCTGCAGGCCCGAGGGCAGGAGCAGCGTGCGCAGGCAGTGCAAGCCTGGGAGGTTCGATTGCAGGCAGCGACACTGGCGCACTGCGCTGAGTGGTTTGATACAACCCGTTCCGGACGCCTTCTACACTGGCTCGAAGCACGTGAGCCGGATGCCGGTCAGGTGGAGAAGATCGGACGGCATTTGGCGCGCCATTCCGGTGGGCCTTCTTTCGGGATATTGCTGCTGGATCTGCAGGCCGACATCCTCAAGTTGCAAGCGACCTTCGATAGCGTGATCAACAGCTACTGCCGCAACTTCAAGATCATTGTCTTCACCAGTGGTGACCTGCCTTCGGTCACTACCCCGCAGAACACCTTGCATTTCGTCAAGGTCGACGAGAACAACTACGTCGACAAGATCAATCAGGCAGTGCGGCAGAGCGATTGCGATTGGATGGTCATGGCGCAAGCCGGAGACGAACTCACACCCAGTGGCTTATATCAGGCAAGCCTTGAGCTGTTGGCGGCACCGCAATGCCGTGCGGTGGCCATGGATGAGATCCAGCGCCTGCCGGATGGCACCTTGCGTGATGTATTCCGTCCGGGCTTCAACCTGGACCTGTTGCAGAACTGTCCTGCGCTGCTGGCACAGCATTGGCTGGTACGTCGCGACGCGCTGGTGCAGGCAGGAGGCTATTCCCGCGAGTTCAAGGACGCTCTGGAGTTTGATCTGCTGTTGCGCCTGATCGAGCAGGGTGGTTTGGAGGGGCTAGCCCACCTGGCCGAGCCGCTGCTGGTCTGCCAGGCGCCCATGGCGCAGAACAATGCTGATGAGCGCAAGGCGCTGTTGCGTCATCTGGCCACCCGAGGCTATCAGGCCGATATCAGCGCGCCGGTGCCGGGGACCCATAAGATCGACTATCGCTTCACTGAGCGTCCGCTGGTATCAATCATCCTTCACAGCGTTAAGGATCTGCCGGCCTTGCAGCGCTGCCTGCTCAGCATACTGCAGCGAACCCGCTATCAGCGTTACGAGATCCTGCTGGCTGAAGACCCTGCCTACTCGGCGCCATTGAATCAATGGCTGGCCTCCCAGGGGCAGCAGGCCAGCCGTCTGCGTCAGTTCGGCATTCAACCCGGTTTGTCGGCTGCGACATTGATCAATACCCTCAGCCAGCAAGCCAAGGGTGAATACCTGGTGACTCTGGCGGCTGACAGCGAAGTGCTCAACGTCAACTGGATTGAGTCACTGCTTAACCAGGTCCTGCGTCCTGAAGTCGGCGTGGTGGGGGCCAAGTTGGTGGATCAGCAGGCGCGGGTGACCCAGGCGGGGCTGATCATGGGTTTCAATGGCAGTGTCGGTTCAGCGTTTGTTGGTGAGCCCAAGACATCCGTGGGGTACCTCAATCGATTGGTGGTGGAGCAGAACTGTTCGGCGGTGTCTTTTGCCTGCCTGATGATTGCCAAGCAATTGTTCGATGCCGCCGATGGTATCGACGACAGTTTGTTTGCCGAAGGGTTGGGCGATGTCGACCTGTGCCTGCGGATTGGCCAGGGCGGTTACCTGACGGTCTGGACTCCCCATGTCCAAGTCATTCAGTCGGGATTGCTTGAGTCCTCGCCTGGAGTATTGCAGGTACTTCAGGAGAAGTGGTCGCAGGTTCTGGGGCATGACCGCTTCTATAACAAGAACCTGACCTTGCAGGGGCGTGGCTATGGCCTTGGTCCTGTGGCTGCGGTTCCTTGGATGGAACTGCTGGAGCAGTCCGCAGGCTGAGAGTGATCAATATTCTCCCGCTGCATGCCGCACACAAAAAAGCCCACTGAAAGTGGGCTTTTTTACAACTTTGCAAAAGCGCTGAAAGTGCCGAAGAGTTGGGTTTTTCAGGCGTTTTTTCGATGGCACCAATATTGCTTTCCAGTGCCTGCGCCCCCGGTAAATCGCACAGACGCCGTATTATTGGCGTACAGGTTGAGGGGGTAGCAGGCCATTGAAGACGATGCTGTTCACATTTGAGAGACGCACATGAAGGCAGTAATTCTGGCGGGGGGATTAGGAACTCGCATCAGTGAGGAATCCCACCTCAAGCCCAAGCCGATGATCGAGATTGGTGGCAAGCCAATCATCTGGCACATCATGAAAATCTACTCTCACTACGGCATCAACGACTTTGTGGTCTGCCTGGGCTACAAGGGGTACATCATCAAGGAGTACTTCGCCAACTACTTTCTGCACATGTCGGATGTGACCTTCGACATGGCGGAAAACAGCATGCATATACACCAGCGCCATGCTGAACCCTGGCGTGTGACTCTGGTAGACACTGGAGAAACTACCGGCACCGGCGGACGCTTGAAGCGGGTACGCGACTACCTCGGGGGAGAGAGCTTCTGCTTCACCTATGGCGATGGTGTTTCGAACGTAAATATTCCCGAACTGATCGCCTTCCACCGCCAGCACGGCAAACTTGCCACTGTGACCACTGTTCAGCCTCCAGGTCGCTTCGGCGCCATGGAGCTGGAAGGCTCCTGCGTACGTGGTTTTCAGGAAAAGCCTCAGGGCGATGGGGGGTGGATCAATGGCGGATTCTTCGTCCTGGAGCCGGGTGCGCTTGATTACATCGAAGACTATTCAACCACTTGGGAATACGAACCCATGCGCAACCTGGCCCGTGAGGGGCAGTTGATGAGCTATCTGCATCGTGGTTTCTGGCAGCCGATGGACACCCTGCGCGACCGAGTTCTGTTGGAAGAGCGTTGGAGCGGTGGGCAGGCTGAATGGAAACTCTGGAGTTGAAAGGGTTCTGGTCGGGCAAGAAGGTCTTCCTTACCGGGCATACAGGCTTCAAGGGCGGCTGGCTGGCGCTTTGGTTGCGTGAGCTGGGTGCGCAGGTGCAGGGTTATGCCTTGCCCGCGGTGACCACGCCATCGTTATGGCAGGACGCGGGGTTGGATCGCCTGATCGCTGGCGACCTGGCAGATATCCGCGATCTGGCCACCGTCACCCGGGCGGTACAGGCCTTTGCTCCGGACGTGGTGTTTCACTTGGCGGCGCAACCTCTGGTCCGTGAGTCCTACCGTGCTCCGGTGGACACCTACGCCGTCAACGTCATGGGCACGGTCAACTTGTTGGAAGCAGTACGCCAGTGCCCTGGGGTGCGCGCGGTGGTCGTGGTCACCACTGATAAGTGTTACGAAAACCGTGAATGGGTGCTGCCCTATCGCGAGTACGACGCCCTTGGCGGTTTCGACCCCTACAGCAATAGCAAGGCCTGCGTGGAGCTGCTCTGCGCCTCCTATCGCGACTCCTTCCTGCAGGCTTCGGGAGCGGCCCTGGCCACGGCCCGGGCGGGCAATGTCGTGGGCGGTGGCGACTGGTCGCCGGACCGCCTGGTGCCGGATATTTTTCGTGCTTGGCAGCACAACGAAGAAGTGGTCTTGCGCTATCCCCAGGCCACTCGTCCCTGGCAGCACGCTCTTGAACCACTGAAGGGTTATTTGATGCTGGCCAAGGCTTTGTTCGAAAACGGCGAGCAGTATGCCGGTGCCTGGAACTTTGGTCCTGATAGCCACAATGTGGCCACGGTCCAGAGCATTGTCAGCCAGCTCGCCGAGTTGTGGCCCACACCTGTGCGCTGGGCTATCGAGCCGGGGGCTCAACCCCATGAAGCCAGCCTGCTGGCGCTGGACTCGAACAAGGCGCAAACGGAACTGGGCTGGACCCCGCGCTGGTCTCTGGCAACCACATTGGAGCAGACCCTGGCCTGGAACCTCGCCTGGCAACATGGCGAAGACATGCACACCTTTACCCGCAAGCAGATCGCGGACTATCAAGGCGATACCCATGAGTGAAAGTACTTCGCAGCAGTTACGCCAACAAATTGTCGAGTTGGTTGGGCGTTATGCGCAGTTGCAGATGGCTCCACAAGTGTTCGTGGCTGGCCAGAGCGCCGTGCCGCCTGCGGGCAAGGTGATCGGTGCCGGCGAGTTGCAGTCGATGACCGAAGCGGTACTGGATGGCTGGCTGACCACCGGGCGCTTCAACGATGCCTTTGAGAAACGCTTGGCCAAGTACCTCGGTCGGCGTTGTGTACTGACCACCAACTCAGGCTCGTCAGCGAACCTGCTGGCCTTTTCGGCGTTGACCTCGCCGCGCCTGGGCGACCGCGCGATAAAGCCGGGTGACGAAGTGATCGGGGTCGCTGCGGGTTTCCCCACCACAGTCAACCCGATCCTGCAATTCGGTGCAGTGCCGGTATTCGTCGACGTCGAACTGGCCACCTACAACATCGATCCAGCCAAGATCGAGGCGGCCATCAGCCCCAAGACCAAGGCCATCATGCTCGCCCACACTTTGGGCAATCCCTATGACCTGAGTGTGGTTCGAGCCCTGTGCGACAAGTACAAGCTGTGGCTGATCGAAGACTGCTGCGATGCCCTGGGTTCAACCTACAAAGGGCAGTTGGTGGGCACCTTTGGTGATATCGGAACACTGAGCTTCTACCCGGCGCACCACATCACCATGGGCGAGGGCGGGGCGGTGTTCACCAACAATCCGTTGCTCAAGCGGATCATGGAGTCCTTCCGCGACTGGGGGCGTGATTGCTATTGCGCACCCGGCCAGGACAACACCTGCAAGCAGCGTTTCTGCAAGCAGATGGGAGAGTTGCCAGAGGGATACGACCACAAATACACCTACTCGCACCTGGGCTACAACCTCAAGATCACTGATATGCAGGCTGCCTGCGCCTTGGCGCAGATGGATCGGGTGGATGATTTCACCAAGGCGCGCAAACGCAATTTCCAGTGGCTGCGCGAACGTTTGGCCAGCTGTACCGACTTCCTGATCCTGCCCGAGGCTACCGCTGATAGCGATCCGTCCTGGTTCGGTTTTCCACTGACCTTGCGCGATGGTTGCGGGATCAAACGGGTCGAACTGTTGCAGTATCTGGATAGCCAGAACGTCGGCACGCGGTTGCTGTTCGCCGGTAACTTGGTACGCCAACCCTACATGCTCGGGCGCAACTTTCGCGTCAGCGGCGAGCTGACCGTGACCGACAAGGTCATGAACGACACTTTCTGGATCGGCGTCTGGCCGGGCCTGGGCGAGGAACATCTGGCGCATGCGGCACGCTGTCTCGAACACTTCTTCGGGCTGGATCGCTGATGCGTGCCTATATCCTCTGTGGCGGCTTTGGCACACGTCTTAGCAGCGTACTGCAAGGATCGCAAAAGGCCGTGGTCGATGTGCACGGCCGGCCATTTCTGGAGCTGGTACTGCAACAGTTGAAGCTGGCCGGGCTCAGCGAAGCCGTATTGTGCGCCCATTACCGTGCAGATCAGTTGGACGAGCTGTTGCCGGCACTTGCGGCGCAGAGTGGTCTGAAGTTGCAGTTGGTGGTCGAAGAGCAACCCATGGGTACGGGAGGTGCAATATTGCATGCGCTGCACGAGGTGCGGGCTGAGGAGCGCTATCTGGTGCTCAACGCCGATACGTACCTTGATCAGCAGGCTTACCGCCTGGCCCTTGGTTCGGCAACGGACTGTGTACTTGGAGTGATGGTCGAGGACCGTACGCGCTATGGCAGCCTCGCCTGCACGCAGGATCTGCGCCTGCTGGCCCTGAATGAGAAGGGCGTGTCCGGGCCAGGCCTAGTGAATGCGGGAGTGTACGGTTTCTCCGCCAACGCCCTGAGTGAGTTTGAGCGGCAGGCCTGTTCCATGGAGCAGTTGATCCTGCCGCAACTGATCGAGCTGCAACGGTTGCAAGTGATCCAGTACAGCGGGCCATTCATTGATATTGGAACACCCGACGCGTTGAGTGCTTTCAAGTCGCGTGTGCAAGAGGTCGGGAAACCATGAGCCAATTGGTTAAAACCCAGACGATCTATACCCACCAGACCATCCTCGAGGCCGTCGAGTGCATCGAGTCGGGGGACTTGCAGATTGTCTTTGTGGTCGATAACGGCTACCGCCTGGTTGGCGTGCTGACAAACGGTGACTTGCGCCGTTATCTGTTGCAGGGCGGCGCCACTACCGTGCCGGTCACCGAGTGCATGAACACTCAATACCGATCGGTAAAGGTGGGTGCTGCTCGGGAGGAAATGCTCAAGATCTTCGACCTCAGCTACAACGCAATTCCGGTGGTGGATGCTCAGGGGCTGCTGGTGGACGTGGTCACTCCGGCGTTGCTGGCCGCCAACCAGGAGGTGCCGGTGCTGGCCAGGGCGCGAGCCCCGGTGCGTATGAGCTTCAGTGGTGGCGGCTCGGACCTTACTTACTACTTTGTTGAAAACCCGGCGGCGGTGCTCAGTTGCACGGTGGGTCTTTATTCCCACGCTACCCTCATTCCGCGTACGGATGAGGTCATCCGGATTTTCTCCGAAGATCTGGATACCGAAGAGCAATACGAGTCGGTGGACGCGTTGCAGGCCCATGCCGGCAAGGGGTTGCTGGCGACCATTGTGTCGGTGATCAAGCCCAGCTATGGCTTGGACTTGCATGTGCGTTCTGATTTTCCAGTGGGCTCAGGCCTGGGGGGCTCTTCGGCAGTGGCGACGGCAGTGATCGCTGCCTTCAACGAGCTGCGCCGCGATCGCTGGAGCACCTATGAAGTTGCCGAACTGGCTTTTCAGTCCGAGCGTCTGTGCTTTGGTATTGCCGGTGGCTGGCAGGATCAGTACGCCTCAGCCTTTGGCGGTTTCAACCTGATCGAGTTCAAGGAGGGGCGCAACCTGGTGCACCCGATTCGCCTTGACGATTCGATCTGCAACGAGCTTGAAGAGTGCCTGGTGCTCTGTGATACGCGGATTTCCCACGACTCCGGCAAGCTGCATGTACAGCAGCGTGAAGAAATGGAAAGCAAGCAGGCCCAAGGGTTGCTGCTGACCGAGAGCGTATCGCTGTGCCGGCAAATGCATCACCACCTGATTCGCGGCGAGTTGCTGGATTTCGGCCGCAGCCTGCATCAAGGCTGGATGCTCAAGCGACAATTTTCCCGGGCCGTCAGTGATGGCGTCCTCGATCAGATCTATGAATGCGCGCTAAGCGCCGGTGCCTTGGGCGGGAAACTGCTGGGGGCCGGAGGCGGCGGGTTCTTCCTGTTCTATGTACAGCCCCAGCATCGGCATGCGGTCGTTGAAAAGGTCCGCGAGCTGGGCTGTCGCACCACTGATTTCCGATTCGAATCCAACGGTGTCACTTCCTGGCGGACCAAAATTCAATGAATGAGCAAGTTTTCAGCATCGATGGCATGGTCATCGGTGGCGACCGGACCTTTGTGATTGCCGAAGTGGGCAACAACCACAACGGTTCCCTGGCACTGGCCAAGCAATTGGTGGATGCCTCGATCAAGGCCGGCGCCGACTGTGTGAAGTTCCAGCTGCGCAATCGCGAGGCGCTTTACCGGCGCAAGGCTGACGGTTCAAGAGCCGAGGACCTGGGGGTGGAATACATCCAGGACTTGCTGGATAAGGTCGAACTGAATGTGGACGAGCATCGACAGATCCGCGCCTACTGTGCGGAAAAAGGTATCAGTTACATCTGCACCCCCTGGGATGAACCCAGTGTCGATGTGTTGGCCGGTTTCGATGTTCCGGCATTGAAGATCGCCTCCGCCGATCTGTGCAATCCGTACCTGATCGCCAAGGCCGCGACCCTGGGCAAGCCGCTGATTCTCTCCACCGGGATGTCCCTGGAGCATGAGATCGAGCGCGCCATCATGCAGTTACGTGGCTTGGGCGTGCCCTTCGCCTTGCTGCATTGCAACAGTACCTATCCGGCTCCCGAGAGCGATATTCAGCTCGGCTACCTGGCCCGTCTGCGCGAACTGCACGGGCTGATCGGGTATTCCGGCCACGAGCGCGGGACGGCCATCAGCATCGCAGCAGTCGCTCTGGGGGCCAAGCTGATCGAGCGGCACATCACTCTAGATCGTGGCATGGAAGGCCCGGATCATCTGGCCAGCCTTGAACCCCAGGAGTTCCGCCAATTGGTGGAGGGGATCCGGCAGTTGGAGAAGGCGTTGCCATGGACCGGTCCAGGCCGCCATGCCAGCCAGGGTGAGTTGCTCAATCGCGAGAACCTCGGCAAGAGCGTGATCGCTGCGCGGGCCATCGCTTCCGGGGAAACCTTCACCCAGGACATGTTGCGAGTAGCCAGCCCGGGTCAGGGCCTGGCGCCATACCGATTGATCGACCTGCTGGGCAGGCCGGCCGGGCGGAGCATCGCCCAGGGCGACTTTCTTTTCGACAGCGATCTGACCGAGCAGGCCGAAGTTCGCCGAGAGTTCTCCATGCCCATCCTCTGGGGCGTGCCGGTTCGTTATCACGACTTTCTGCAGTATGAGCAGTGGATCAAGCCGGACCTGTTCGAGTTCCACCTGTCCTACCGCGACTTGAGCGTGGCGCCACAGGCGTACTTGCGTCAGGTGGAGTGCTCGCGCTTGGTGGTGCATGCCCCGGAGCTGTTCGAGAACAGTGAACTGCTGGACCTGGTGGCCGATGACCTGGAATATCGCCAGCGTTCGATCGTCAATCTGCAGCGGGTAGTGGATGCCACCTTGCAGATTGCCGAGTACTTCCCCAATGCCGACTCGCTGCTGATCGTTGCCAACATCGGCGGGTTCTCCGCAGATGAGCCGTTTCCCATCGCTCATCGGGCCGAACTGTACCGGCGTTTCCAGGAATCCTGTGCTCAGGTGGACTTCGGTCGCACCGAACTGATTCCGCAGAACATGGCGCCGTTCCCCTGGCACTTTGGCGGGCAGCGCCACCAGAACATTTTCATGATGCCCGACGAGCTGGCCGAGCAGGCCAAGGTCCTTGGCCTGCGCCTGTGCCTCGACCTGTCGCATTTGCAGATGGCCTGCTTCCACTTCGGCCTGGACTTCCAGTCCGCGCTGGCGCTGCTGCTGCCGCATTCGGCGCACTTGCATGTGGCGGATGCCAAAGGGGCCAATGGCGAGGGCGTGATCATGGGCACCGGCGATGTGGACTGGCCGGCAACCTGGGCTCAGCTCAAGTGGTATCCAGCCGTGAGTTTCATCCCTGAGGTCTGGCAGGGGCATAAGGATCATGGCGCCGGTTTCTGGTCGGCGCTGGAGTTTCTCAACACATTGAATTGAGCCGAGTGCTCCGCGAACGGGATGGAGTTTCAACGATGAGTAACACAATACGCGTAGCTGATTACATCATGAATCGGCTGGCGGAGCTGGGCATCAAGCAGGTGTTCTTCCTGCCGGGCGGTGGCGCCATGCATTTGAATGACGCGCTGGGACGCCATCCCGACCTGGAGCCTATCCTTTGCCTTCAGGAGCAGGCATGCGGAATCGCCGCCGAGGCCGCTGGCAAGTTGACCGGTGGCGCGAGTGCCTGCATGACGACCTGCGGGCCGGGTGCGACCAACGCCGTTACGGCCACCCTTGGCGCGTGGCTGGACT
Organism: Pseudomonas sp. GW823-FHT03E05; assembly: GCF_058796855.1. Classification (NCBI taxonomy): domain Bacteria; kingdom Pseudomonadati; phylum Pseudomonadota; class Gammaproteobacteria; order Pseudomonadales; family Pseudomonadaceae; genus Pseudomonas; species Pseudomonas sp. GW823-FHT03E05. The sequence goes on along the minus strand of NZ_JBXAJB010000002.1, from coordinate 145,378 downwards.
CCACCCCGGTGTTCTTCATTTCCGGGCAAGTCAAAACTGCCGACCTGAAGGCCGGTACCGGCTTGCGCATGCTGGGCGTGCAGGAGGCCGATATCGTGTCCATGGTCTCCTCGATCACCAAGCGGGCGGTGACGCTCACCGATCCTGAAGCGGTCGCCGAGGTTTTCGACGAGCTGGAGTACGCCGCGTTCAACGGTCGTCGCGGGCCGGTCTGGCTGGATGTGCCCCTTGACGTGCAAGCCGCGCAAGTCGATCCCCAGGCGTTGCGTCGGGCAACACTGCCCGCGCCCGTCGCCGCGCCTGACATCAGCGCGGCAGTCGCCCGTACCCTGGAACTGCTCAAGACCGCCAAGCGTCCAGGCATCATCGCCGGTAGCGGTATTCGCATGGCCGGGGCCATCGATGCCTTCAATGCGCTGGTCGAAAGCGCAGGTGTGCCGATCATGCCGACGTGGCTGGCCATGGATGTGATTGAAGACGAGCACCCGCTCTACGGCGGACGCCCGGGTTCGATCGCGCCGCGCTGGGCCAACTTCACTCTGCAGAATTGCGACCTGCTGATTGTGCTGGGCTCGCGCCTGGACATGGCGTTGACCGCTTACAACCATGCACATTTCGCCCCCTTCGCCAAGAAAGTGGTGGTTGACATCGACGCGGCGGAAATTGCCAAGCTGCAGATGCCGATCGAGGTGCCGGTGGTGGCGGACGTCAAGCCGTTCATCGAGGCATTGGTCGCTGGTGTCGCCGCCGAGCCTCTCCCGGACTATTCGGCGTGGCTCGCGCAGATCGCCCAATGGCGCCAACGTTATCCGCTGCTGCAGCCCGAGCACGCCGACGACAGCCAGGGTGTGAGCATGTACCACTTCACCGATCGGCTGTCCGAGTTGCTAGGCGAGGGCGATGTGATCGCGCCTTGCAGTTCGGGGTTCGCCGCAGAGCTGTTCCTGCTGAGCCTGCGGATGAAGAAACACCAGCGCTGCTTCCATAACCGCGGGACTGGCTCCATGGGCTTCGGTGTGCCATCGGCCATCGGCGCTTGCCTGGCCTCGGGCCGTCGGCAGACGATCTGTGTGGAAGGCGACGGCGGCCTGCAAATGAACGTGCAGGAGCTGGCGACCCTGGCCGCGCAGCGCCTGCCGGTCAAATGCTTTGTGGTCAACAATCAGGGCTACGCGTCCATTCGCACCTCGCAGAGCGCGCACTTCAAGTTGCTGGTGGGTGCCGACGCCGAAAGTGGCTTGCAACTGCCGAACTTGCGTCAGCTGGCCGAGGCCTATGGCGTGGGTTATGCCTTGATCGAGGGGCACGCCAACCTCGACGCCCGCCTGCGCGAAGTGCTCGACCGCGAAGGCCCGGTGGTCTGTGAGGTGATGGTCCAGGTTGAAGAGCCGCGCATCCCGCGGGTGATGACCCGTATCAACGCCCAGGGCAAGCCTGAATCGGGTGCCCTGGAGGATCTGTATCCCTTCCTTTCGCGTGAAGAATTCGCCCAGAACTGGCCCCTGGACGCGCAAGGAGCATGAGCATGAATGTACTCGATAGATTCCGGCTCGATGGCCAGGTCGCCCTGGTGACCGGCGCATCTCGCGGGATCGGCGCGGCCATTGCCAACGGCCTGGGCGAGGCCGGTGCCATCGTCTACGGCATTGGTCGCTCGGCTGAGATGGAGGCGCCTGGCGCCTTCCAGTATCGACAGTGCGACGCGCGCGAGGCCGTCGAGGTGAAGGCGCTGTTGGCCGAAATCGCCGAGCGCCATGGTCGTTTCGACATTCTGGTGAATGCCGCGGGCATTACCTTGCCGGGCAACACGGATGCCGATCCGATGGTCAGCTTCCAGCGCACCCTGGAATTGAACCTGACGGCGGCCTACGCCTGCTGCCTCGCGGCCGTGCCTCACATGCAGCGCAACGGGCGTGGGTCGATTATCAACGTCACCAGCATTGGCGCCGGGCTGGGTTTTCCCGGCAACCCCGGTTATGTCGCGTCCAAGGGCGGGCTGGCGGCGATGACCCGCGCATTGGCGCTCGACCTGGGCGGCCAGGGCATCCGGGTGAACAACATCGTACCGGGCTATGTGCATACGGCGATGACTCACGGTAGCTACAGCGATCCGGAGCTGAACGCGGCTCGCGCCGGGCGCACGATGCTCGGACGCTGGGGCCGCGTCGAGGAGCTGGCAGGCGCGGCGGTGTTTCTCGCCTCGCCCGCCAGCAGCTATGTCACGGGCACCGATCTGCATGTCGACGGCGGCTGGTCGGCCAAGGGGTTGTGATGGAAATCGGCTTTATGCAAGGGCGCCTGTGCGAGCGGGTGGATGGAAAGATCCAGGCGTTTCCCTGGGGCGACTGGGCCTCGGAGTTCGAGGTCGCACAAGGCCTCGGCGTGCGCTTGATGGAGTGGACCCTGGATCAGGAGCGGTTGTACGAAAACCCGCTGATGACCGAGGCCGGACGCCAGCGCATCAACCAGTTGAGCCAGGCCCATGGGGTGCGGGTCTTTTCGCTGACCGGCGATTGCTTTATGCAGGCGCCTTTCTACAAGGCCCAGGGTGCGGAGCGTGCCAGCCTGCTACAGGACCTGGAGGCGATTCTGGATGCCGCCCAGAGCGTCGGCATCGTCTATGTGCTGATCCCGCTGGTCGATAACGGCTCGCTGACCAGCCCTGAAGAGGAAGCGGCCTTGCTCGAAGGCCTGCTACCGCTGCGCGAACGCTTGGTCGAGGGCGGCTTGAAGATCGTGTTCGAGTCCGATTTCTCCGCCGAGCGCCTGGCGCGTTTCATCGCCCGTTTTCCCGCCGATGCCTTCGGTATCAACTACGACATCGGCAACAGCGCCGCCTTGGGCTATTGCGCGACGGAAGAAATCGCCGCTTATGGGGCGCGGATCGACAACGTGCATGTCAAAGATCGGGTTCTAGCCGGCACTACCGTGCCCCTGGGGACCGGCAACGCCGACTTCGAGCAGGTGTTTGCGGCACTGCACAGGACCGGCTATACCGGCCATTTCATCTTGCAGACCGCGCGTGCCGACGACGGCGACCATGCGGGGGCTATCGCTCGCTACCGCGACATGACCCAGGCTTGGTGGAACACCCATGAATCTTGAGCTTGGCGGCAAGGTGGCCCTGGTCACCGGTTCCTCTTCGGGCATCGGGCTGGCCATTGCCGGCCAGCTGGCCGAAGAGGGTTGCCAGGTGGTGCTCAATGGCCGTGACCCAGAGCGCCTGCGTGCGGCACAGGCCCAGCTGCCTGGCGCGCAATCGGTGCTTGCCGACGTGCGTGAGCCGTCAGCCTGCCAGGCGCTGATCGCCGAAGTCATGGCTGTTCACGGTCGGCTTGACATCCTGGTGTGCAATGTCGGCAGCGGCGCTTCCGTGCCGCCCGGCCAGGAGCATCCGAGCGAATGGCAGCGCGTGCTGGACATCAACCTGCACTCGACGACCAACGCCGTATGGGCGGCCACCGATGCATTGGCGGCCAGCAAGGGAAACGTCATCTGCATCTCTTCCATCTGCGGTATCGAGGCGCTCGGCTGCCCCGTGCCATACGCTGCCGCCAAGGCCGCCCTGGAAAGCTATGTGCGCAATAGCGCGCGGGCATTCGGGCGCCAGGGCGTGCGGATCAACAGCATCGCCCCGGGAAACATTCTGTTCGAGGGGTCGGTCTGGGACCGCAAGCTCAAGCAGGACCGCGGGGCGGTCGAGTCAATGCTGACCAGGGATGTGGCCCTGGGGTGCCTGGGCACGCCCGGCGATGTCGCACGGCTGGCAGCCTATCTGGCGTCGCCGCTGGCGGCGTTCATTACCGGGGCTACGTACGTGGTCGACGGAGGACAACTCAGATCATGAAAAACGCAACGTCCAACCTGTTCGACCTGAGCGGCCGGGTCGCGGTCATCACTGGCGGCGGCGGCATGCTGGGTTACCAGCATGCGGCAACGGTCGCCGATCTTGGCGGCATTGCGGTGCTGTTGGATATCAACCCCGAGGCCCTGGCGAGCAATCGTGCGCGGTTGCATGACGAGCTTGGCGTCGAGGCGCTGTGCCTGACGGTCGACATCACCGATGTCGACAGTGTGAGCGCTGCCTGCGCCACCGTTCTGGAGCGGCATGGCCGGGTCGACATCCTGATCAACAATGCCGCACGCAACCCAAAGGTCGAAGGCAACGATGGCAAGGAGTTCTCGCGGTTGGAGCACTTCCCCTGGGAGCAGTGGCGCCTGGATCTCGACGTCGGCCTGGGCGGCGCCTTCAATTGCGCCAAGGTCTTCGGTGCGCACATGGCCGGGCAGGGCGCTGGCGTGATCATCAATATCGCCTCGGACCTGGGTGTCATCGCCCCCGATCAGCGGCTGTACCGGGTCGAGGGCAAGGCCGCGGACGAGCAGCCGGTCAAGCCGGTGACTTATTCGGTGGTCAAGCACGGCCTGATCGGGCTGACCAAATACCTGGCCACATACTGGTGCGAGCAGGGCGTGCGCTGCAATGCCTTGTCGCCGGGCGGGGTATACGCCGGGCAGAACGATGTTTTCCTGGGCAAGCTCAGCCAGTTGATTCCCATGGGGCGCATGGCCCAAGTCGATGAGTATCGCGGGGCGCTGGCGTTCCTCTGTTCCGACGCATCAAGTTACATGAATGGTGCCAACCTTATTGTCGACGGTGGGCGCAGCACCTGGTGACGCCCCACTCTCACGCTGGAGACGCTGATGAATTTTGAATTGCAATCGACAAGCCAATGGGTGGCCGGCAGCACCCAGACGCTGCTGTTGTCCTCCGGGGTGTCGGTCCCCGTGCGCCTGAGTCAGGCGCCCCTGTCGGAGGCGGTCGACGCGGTATTGCTGCGCGGGCCGGAAGACCTGGCGGTGCTGGAGCGGTTGCCGGAATTTCCCGCGCTGCATCGGCTGTTGGAAGGCCATGACGAGGCGGCCCGCCTGGCCGAGCACAAGCGCGGCCTGCTGGCCGCGATGAGCAGGGGTATCCACGTATTCGGCGCCCACAGGATCGGCCAGTCGGTCGTCAACGACGCGCGACGCGTGGGGATTACCGTGGCTGGCCTGCTGGACAACGATCCGGCGAAGGCCGGACAACACCTGGACGGCATCGAAGTGTTCCACCCGACGGCCATTGACCTGTCCGACGCGGTGGTGGTGGTTGCCAGCGGCCGCTACAGCAACGACATCATCCGGCAAATCAAGGATCGTTGCGCTCGGGTGGTGAACTTCCATGAGTTCCTGTACGCGACGGACTCGGCGCATGGCCCGGAATCCACGTTCGCCAACCTGCCCCATGACACCCTGGCTGGCCCCTTGCGCTACCTGTCGGCCTTCCTGCGCCTGGGCGATGAGCAATCCAGGCAGGCATTCAATGGGCTGATCGAGATGCGTATGTCGCTGTCGATCGAGCCGGCCGATGCCCACAAGTCTCCTTTCGCCGACGAGTACTTCGACAGCGCCTTTGTCAGTGCCGAGCAAGCGCGTCACTTTGTCGACGCCGGTGCCTTCAATGGCGACACCCTGGCGTCGCTGGAGCGGCATTTCGGTCCGGTTGAACGCGCTTACCTGTTCGAACCGGAGATGGCTCCCTACTACGCGGCTCTGAAGCGCTTTTCGGATCGGCCTCACGTGCTGCTGTTCAACATGGGCCTGGACAGTGACTACAGCCGTTTCGAGTACGATCCGGTGCTGTCGTGCAACCTGGCGGGCGAAGTGACCGGGCCGATTCCCGGCAACATAACGTCTTACATCCAGGGCGTGCCGCTGGAGCAACTGGTGCCTGGCAAGGTCGGGCTGTTCAAGCTGGACATCGAGGGCATGGAAGAGAGGGCGCTGTTTGGCGCTACGGCGGTTATTCGGCGTGAAAAGCCGGTATTGGCCGTCTGTGCCTATCACCGGGCAGACGACTTCTGGAAGTTGATCGATACGGTGACGGCGATTAGGCCGGATTATCGCGTAGGCATTCGGCACTACGCAGATATTCTTCACGACATCACCCTGTACTTCTATTGATGTAGTGGAGCGCCCGGATCCGTTCGGGCGTTGCGTTTTTTGAAGATGGTTTTTTCGCAATATCCAGCATCGGGTGTGTCCATGATTCGTTCGTTATATGCTCCACGGCCAAATCCTTATTATCTTCTTGCGCCGGACTACCGACGAAATTCTGCGGGTATCCGGGTCATGCACATGCTCTGCGATGTGTTGAATCGATCCGGGTATGAAGCGTATATCGGGGCGAACGTTCTGAATCCGGAACTGATGACGCCGCCGCTGACGAATCAAGTGATTGCCTTGCATAAACAACAGGGTCTGGAGCCGATCGTCGTTTACCCGGAAGTCACCAGTGGCAATCCGCTAGGTGGTGACGTCGTGGTCCGGTATCTATTGAATACGCCCGGGTTCCTCGCCGGAGGCAAGAATTACGGTGAAGACGACATCATGTTCGCCTTCACCAAGGGGTTGTTGTTACCGGGCATGCCTGAAGAGCATGTGATGTTTCTTCAGCCCATCGACCTGAATGTCTTCACGTTGCCTGAGGATCCGGCCCGGCGCATACCGGGCAAAATCTGCTACTACCAGGGGCGCGCGGGATCGGGGATCGATAAAGACAGCCTGCCCGCCGACGCGGTGGAAATTACCGGCAGTTACCCGGATACCTGGGAAGGGCTGGTGGAGATCTTCCAGACCAGCGAATTCTTTTATTCCTCGGCGACGACGGCCCTTTCGGCGGAGGCCGCGCTCTGTGGGTGTATAGGCGTGGTCATTCCGGGTAAAGGTGCACCGTTGAATTTCTCCTCCGAAGAGACCGGAAATTACGGTGTGGCCTGGGGAACCTCGCCCCAGGAAATCGAGCGGGCGCGGCAAACGTTGCCCTTGTTGAGGGAAAGCCTGGAGAAGCAGGAAGTCGCTTTCTGGCAGGCGCTCGATCTGTTTATCGAGACGACGCAGAACGCCGCTTCGACCTCCAGAAAGGCCAAGCTTGAACGGAGTGTTGCCAAGCGACTCGAAGCGCGAGACCAGACGGCCCGGCAACTGCAGGCGGACTCTGCTGTTGCGCAGGGCCATGTCCCGAACATCGGTGTGGTCGTTCTCGATCTTCAGGGCCATAACGATTTGCTAGCCCGAACGCTGAACAGTTTGGCGGCCTGCGCGGGCGGGGCGGTTTCGACCGTTCCGCTGATCGTGTCCAACGTCACCCCCGGACGTTCGGGGGCTCATGGCCTCAAGCCAGGCGACAATTGCGTAGAGGCGATTAACCAGATCGTCCGTGAAAGCGCGTGCGATTGGTTGGTCGTGGTTCGCGCGGGAGAGGAGTTCACTGCTGCCGGCCTGTTGATGACCTCGTTGCAGTTGGCGCAAATGGGTGAATACCGGGCTGTTTACGCGGATGAGGTCGTTCGGGTCGGCCACAACAGCTTCGAAGCGGCACTTCGGCCTGATTTCAACCTGGATCTCTTGCTCAGCTACCCCGCAGGTTTTTCCCGGCATTGGCTATTGCGGCGTGATACGTGGCAAGAGATGGGAGGTTTTGCCGATGATTGTCAGGAAGCTTTCGAGCTTCAGTTCATTTTGCGCCTGATCGAATCCGGGGGTGTTGAGGGGCTAGGGCATATCAGTGAGCCGTTGTTGATCAGCGACGCTGTGCCTCTACAGGATATGGCCGAGGAGCGCAGGGTCATCGTGCAACACCTGCAGCAGCGCGGCTATGAGCATGCTCAAGTGAATGCCTCTCAGCCTGGCCGTTACCAGATTGATTACGGCCATGCGCAAACGCCGCGCGTCAGCATTGTGATTCTGCTCGACGGCCAGCTCCCGCAGGCGCAACTGTGCATGGACAGCCTGTTGGAAAATACGACGTACAGTCATTTCGAAGTATTGCTGCTGGACCGCGGCAACCAAGATTCGGCGATGGTGGATTGGCTGTCCGGGATCGAGCAGTTGGGCGTTGCCCAGTTGCAGGTATTGAGGTACGAGGCTCAAGCGTCGCCGATTGCGATTCGTAATCATGCGTGCAACCAAGCCAGTGGCGATTACCTGTTGTTCCTCGACTCCACCATCGGCGTGGTCGGCAAGGACTGGCTGCAGCAATTGCTCAACCACGCCATGCGCCCTGAAGTTGGGTGCGTGGGGGGCAAGCTGCTTGGCGGCGATGGCAGGATCCGTCATGCCGGTTTGTTGCTGGGGTTGGGCGCGGCGGTAGGCGACCCCTTCCTGAATGCGCCCGATGAGCCTGGTTACATGCAGCGATTGCAGGTCGATCAAGATTGTTCCGCTGTGGCTGAGCAGTGCTTGATGGTGCGTCGAGAACTGTTCGTTGCAGCAGGCGGCTTCGATGAGACGATGTCATCCTGGGCGTCCACGGACCTTTGCCTGAAGCTTTCTCAAGCCGGCTATATGAACGTCTGGACGCCGAGGGTCAGGTTGTTTATCGGCGATACGCAGGCGTCCCCGGCGGGCGCCGACCAGGACGACCTGATGTACCAGCGCTGGCTGGCGGTCCTGGCTCAGGATCCGGCCTACAACAAGAACCTGTCCCTGGCCACCGGCGGCGCTTTCAAGCTTGCTGATAACGCATGGGCGTTGCCGCTTTCGATCGCTGGTGTCTCTGCGCCCAAAATCCTGGCGCATCCTGCGAGAAGCGCCGTCGACGGACAGTCGAGGCTTATTCAGCCGTTCACTGCCTTGCGTAACGAGGGGTTGATCGACGGCGCTGTTGTTCGCGACTTGATGTCGGTAGCCGAGTTGGCCCGGTTCGCCCCGGACAGCGTTGTGCTGCAACGGCACGTTGATGGCATGCAGATAGAGGCCATGCGCCGGATGAAGGCTTTCTCCCGGGCTTTCAAGGTTTATGAGCTGGATCGTTATCTGCCCGATACGCCCATGCCGGGGTTCAATAGGGAAAACCATGGTCTGCAGGTACTGGATGCCTTGCGACAGGGGCTGGGTTTCATGGATCGCCTAGTGGTTTCCTCCGACATGCTTGCCGATGTTTTCGAGGGCTTCAATCCCGATGTGCAGATCCTCAAGACTCGCCTTGATCCGCACCCCTGGATTGGCTTGAGCAGCAAACGCCGGGCTGGCGACAAGCCGCGTGTAGGCCTGTCGGCACGCGGAGCCCGGCCAGATGACCTTGAGCTGATTGCCGATGTCATAAAAGCCTTGGCCAATGACGTTCATTGGGTGCTGATCGGCCATTGTCCGACTCATCTGCGTGCTTTTGTCCATGAGGTCCATACGGACGTAGACGCGGGATATGCGGCGAGGCTGGCTTCGTTGAATCTCGATTTTGCCCTGGCGCCCCTGCAAAACACCTTGTTGAACCGTTGCCGCAGTCACGAGCGGTTGTTGGAGTTCGGTGCATTGGGCATCCCGGTGATCGGCAGCGATCTCGAGCCGCATCGCGGCGATTTGCCGGTGACCCTGGTCAAGGATGGGGTGGCGCCCTGGATGGACGCGATTCGCTCCCATATGGTGGATCTGGATGCGGCGCAACGCTTGGGCGACACGCTGCAACAGTGCGTTCGCAGTCAATGGCTGCTCGACGGCTTGCACCTGAAAGCCTGGCGCGATATCTGGCTGCCGGCTTGATTCGCGCCCTCTGCGTAAACCTATTGCAGGCTGTTGCGACGTAACAGCCTGGCGGACCTATCTCCTTTAATACGATGCCCGCGTTCAGGCTGGCAGGGGTGTACAAAGCATGAAGGTAACGTTGGATTCCCAGGTGGTGCTGCGTGATCTGCAGCGGATCAGCAAACACCTGGATGCCTGTCGAGAGTTGCGCGGCAAGCATTTGCTGATTACCGGGAGCACGGGTTTTTTTGGTAAATGGCTGCTGGCGCTGATTGCCTTTTTGAACAGGGAAGGCGCGGCCATCGAGGTCACTGCGGTGTCCCGATCGCCTGAGCGTTTTCTCGGAGAGCATCCGCAATACCATCAGTGTGGCTGGATAACCTGGTTGAAAGGTGACGTTCAGGCGTTGCCTCGGGTGCCTGAACTGCGACCGGTCGACTTGGTCATTCATGCTGCCACCGATACCTTGGCGGGCGCTCATGCCGACCCTTTGCGCATCTTCGATACGATTTTGCAGGGGGCGCGCAACGTACTTGATCTGGCCGTGAGGGCGGGGGCCAAGCGCGTTCTGTTCACCGGAACGGGAGCACAGTACGGCGCTATCAGTTCTTCGCTACCTGTTCCAGAAACCCATATGTCTGCATGCAACAGTCTTCTGGCCAGCAGCGCTTATGCCGAAGCCAAGCGGGCTCAGGAAACGTTGGCGGCGCTGTACGCGGATCGGCATGGGTTGGAGTGCATCCTGACACGCTGCTTTGCCTTCTCGGGACCAGGGCTTCCTCTGGATGCACATTTTGCAATCGGCAACTTCATCAGGGACGCCATCGGTCAGGAAGCGCTGGTGATGCAGTCGACTGGCCTGTCTGTGCGCAGCTATCTGCACGGTGCCGATCTGGCGGCGTGGCTGTTGACGCTGCTGGTGCGAGGGCAGAGCGGACATGCCTACAACGTGGGGTCTGACCAGGGCCTCAGCATCGCCGAACTGGCCCACAGAGTTGTGGCTCGGGTAGCACCGCAAACCCCCATCATCATGCCGAAGGCAGGGGAAGGTAGTTCTGTGGCTTCTTACTACGTGCCCGATATCCAGAAGGCGCGAGCATTGGGTCTGGATGTCTGGACCTCGCTGGATGAGTCTATCGATAGCATGGTGGACTGGAACCTCGACCGCCCGCTGAGCTCTTGAGCTGTACCGATCACCCGGTCACGACAGCAGATCAGGAGGGCGCTTCTAAAAGCGGTTGTGCCCTGCAAGATCAAATCCGGCGCGACGAAATCTTGACTGGTACGGGCTTTTTGAAAGGGTGCGCTATCCGGCTGCCAGACTGAGCCGGAGGCGCAGCCTGTATGAAAAATCGTATTCGTGGGCTTAACGGCGTGACGCATAGGTCATAAAGTGCATCTTCACTGTATTGTGTTCTTGAGTTCGGGCGATAAGTCCGCACCGGAAATCAACTATTTTGATGCGCCCTGAGCTTTTCGGGGTGAACCTAGTCGCAGTTTATGATCGGGAAGCCATGATGATTGGCATAAAAAGCATAGCGAGTTACGTGCCGACTGCCGGTGTGGATAACTACGCTCAGGGTGCCAAATTCGCCAAGGATGAAGAGTTCATCCTTGGCAAGATCGGTTCGGCATTCCTGCCGCGCAAAGAGGCTGCGCAGGAAACCTCTGATCTTTGTGTGGAGGCGGTGAATGCCTTGTTCGCCAATAATCCGCAGCTCCAGCGTGATTCTATCGATGCGCTGATTGTCGTGACCCAGAACGGTGATGAAGAAGGCTTGCCCCACACTGCTGCCATTGTTCAGGACAAGCTGGGCCTGCCGACCCATGTGGCCGCTTTCGATATTTCCCTGGGCTGTTCCGGGTACGTTTACGGCTTGTACGCCATGAAAGGCTTCATGGAGGCTGCGGGCCTGAAAAACGGCCTGCTGGTGACCGCCGACCCCTACTCTAAGATTGTCGATCCCGAAGACCGCAACACCACCATGCTGTTCGGCGATGCGGCCACCGTCACTTGGATGGCCGACGGCGCGCCCTGGCAGTTGGGCAAGGCCAAGTTCGGCACCGACGGTTCCGGGGCGCCACACCTGAAGGTCAGCGACGGGGTGTTCTTCATGAATGGCCGGCAGGTCTTCAACTTCGCCTTGCTGAAGGTGCCGGCGCACCTGCATGAGCTGCTGGAAGAGTCGGGTCTGGAGGAAAGCCAGATCGACGCGTTCTGCATCCACCAGGGCAGCGCGGCGATTGTCGACGCGGTGGCCCGGCGCTTCGAGGGCGAGACGGAGAAGTTCATCAAGGATATGGTCGAGACCGGCAATACCGTGTCTTCGAGCATTCCGCTGCTGCTGGAGCGGCATGTCCTGCCTTCCACCTGGAAGCGTGTGGCCCTTAGCGGCTTTGGTGTCGGTTTGTCCTGGGGCTCGGCGATCATCCATCGCGAATGACGTTTCACGCTTATGTAGAAGCGCTGCCGGTCATGCCGGCGGCGTTTTTTTTGTCCCGGTTTTTGGGTGGCGGTTTTTCTGGCGCCATTTTTATCGCCTTTTGTTGGTTAAACCCTTGTTTTATTAGGGGTGGCCGTCTGCTAGTAAATATTTTTAAAAAAAACCTCAAGCAACCTGCTACGGCGACGATAACTATTACGAAGGTTCTCTAGGCCACACCCGGCGGTTGCCAGGGCCGGAAGCCGCAGTACCCAACCAACGAGGAATTCGTCATGGCTTTAACCGTAAATACTAACGTCACATCGTTGAGCGTTCAGAAAAACCTGAACAAGGCTTCCGACGCTCTGTCGACTTCGATGACTCGCCTGTCTTCCGGCCTGAAAATCAACAGCGCAAAAGACGACGCCGCCGGCCTGCAGATCGCTACCCGCATGACTTCGCAGATCCGTGGTCAGACCATGGCGATCAAGAACGCCAACGATGGTATCTCCATCGCCCAGACCGCTGAAGGCGCGATGCAGGAACAAACCAACATTCTGCAGCGTATGCGTGAACTGGCCGTTCAGTCGCGAAACGACAGCAACAGCTCCGACGACCGTGATGCTCTGAACAAAGAGTTCTCGCAGATGAGTGCTGAGCTGACCCGTATTTCGGGCAGCACCAACTTGAACGGCAAGAACCTGCTCGACGGTACTGCCAGCACCATGACCTTCCAGGTCGGCTCCAACACTGGCAGCACCAACCAGATCACTCTGACTCTGAGCGCCAGCTTCGACGCCGACACCCTGGGTGTTGGCTCGGCAATCACCATCGCCGGTTCCGACAGCGCCGTTGCTGAAACCAACTTCTCGGCCGCTGTTACTGCAATCGACGGCGCTCTGAAGACCATCAACGCCAGCCGTGCTGACCTCGGTGCTGCACAAAACCGTCTGACCAGCACCATCTCCAACCTGCAGAACATCAACGAAAACGCCAGTGCTGCACTGGGTCGTGTACAAGATACCGACTTCGCTGCTGAAACTGCTCAGTTGACCAAGCAACAGACTCTGCAACAAGCTTCCACCGCAGTTCTGGCTCAGGCCAACCAACTGCCATCCGCTGTACTGAAGCTGCTTCAGTAATAGCTGGTGATTTTTTGGCGGGGGAGTGCGCTTGTCGTGCTCTCTCGCTTTTTCCATTCAAGAGGTGATGGACATGGATATGAGCGTTAAGCTGAACTTGTCTTATCCAGCTGCCAAGCTATCGGCGCCAGTCGCTGAGCCTGCAGCGGAGAAGCCTCGAGCCGATGCTGCGTTGAAGGTGGCGGCAGCGGACAAGGATGAGCAAACTAAAGACGCGACCAGCGAGCAGGACAAGCTTAAGATGGCCGTTCAGGAAATTGAAAAGTTTGTGCAGTCGGTCAAGCGTAACCTGGAGTTCTCGATTGATGAACCCTCAGGCAAAGTAGTCGTCAAAGTCATTGCCAGTGACTCCGGTGAGGTGATCCGTCAGATCCCCAACGAAGAAGTCCTCAAGCTGGCTAATAGTTTGAATGATGCAAGCAGTCTGCTGTTCAGTGCTAAGGTCTGACAGCTGGCACGAATTTTGTTGCTATGTTCTTTTGGGCGTTGTAGTGGTCAAAAGACCGGCGAGACACTAAAGGGAGTTCTACATGGCGAGTCCAATTCTACCGGGTACAGGTCTGGGGTCCGGCCTGGACACCGGTTCTATCGTCAAGGCATTGGTCAACGCTGATAAAGCGGCCAAGCAGGGACAGATTGACCGTGGAACCACGGCTAACACCGCGTCGATCTCTGCTATCGGTTCCCTGAAATCGCTGCTGGCGACCTTTCAGTCGACCATGAAGACATTGGCCGATCCGGAGCAGCCGCAGTTCACCGGTTTTTCTGCGACTACGTCCGACCCCAAGACCTTGGCTGTTACGGCCAATAACTCGGCGGTCAACGGCGTTTATAATATTGAAGTCACTCAAATTGCGACTGGTTCCAAGGTCGCCACTTCAGCGTTTTCCGGCGGTTCCTCGGCAGTTGTACCAGCGGGGGTGTTGAATATTGCCCAGGGTACCAAGAGTTACAATCTTGATGTGCCTGCCGGTTCGACCCTGGATTCTGTTGCCAAAGCCCTGAACAGCAAGTATCAGTTCAGCGGCTTCAGTGCCAACGTGGTAACCGATAGCTTCGGTTCCCGTCTGGTGGTGAGTTCCTCCAACACGGGTGCTGGCTCGGATATCACCCTTAGCGGAATTCCTGGGCTGGAGGCTGATGGTACGAAACTGATGCCCAAGGGCACGGTAGATGATCCGATCACCGCTAGTTCTTCCGGGGTTGTAGGTGGTTTCGCCCAAGACGCGAAATTCACTGTGGATGGTATGGCAATCACCAGCTCCACCAACAAGTTGGATAAGACTGTCTCTGGTCTGTCTATGGTCTTGGTTGCGCCAGGTAAATCCCAGGTTCTGGTGGCTCCGAACAATGATGGCCTGAAGGCGTCTATCCAGAAGTTCGTGGATGCTTACAACGCGGTCTCCACAGCTATTACTTCCTACACCAAGCCGTCTCTGGATGATGATGGCAAGCCAACTGTTGCTGCTGCTCTGACCGGTGATGCCATGCCGCGTTCGATTCTGGCGGCGATGCGTGGCCCATTGGCTGAGAGCGGTAATGGAGATCGCCTGACTGTTCTGTCGCAGCTGGGTATCACTACGGATCAGAAAACTGGCAACTTGAACTTCAACTCCGTCAAGTTCGATCAGGCGATGAACGACAAGAAGCTGGGTGGCGAGGTGCAGAACCTCTTCACGGGTGATAACGGCCTTCTGGAGCGGATGACCAAGGCGATCACTCCTTACACTCAGACTGGGGGTATTCTCGATACCCGTAACGATGCATTGGCTCGTACCAAGACCAAGCTGAGCAATGATCAACTGGCCTTGGATCGTCGGGTGGAGTCTCTGACTGCTGTGCTCACCAAAAAATACAACGACATGGATACTCTGGTGGGCAAGCTGAAGGCTACCGCTAGTAATATCACCTCAATGTTCGAAGCGATGAACGCACAGCAAAAAGGCTGATATTCACTCAGCGCCAAAAGCCCGGCAGCGTTTTTCAGCGCTCCGGGCTTTTGTATTTGGCCTAAAGTTTTTTGACGTTGCGTCGATATATTGCTTATACGAACCCTTGAGTTTTGAAGAGGTATTACATGAATCCGATGTTAGCCCTTCGGCAGTACCAGAAGATCGGTGCGCAGGCGCAGACCTCCGAAGCCAGTCCCCACCGTCTGGTGCAGATGCTGATGGAAGGCGGTCTGGATCGTATTGCACAGGCCAAGGGGGCGATCGAGCGCAAGGATATCGCCAACAAGGGTGTGTTCATCAGTAAGGCAATAGGCATCATTGGCGGTTTGCGTGAGGGCCTGGACCTGGAAAAATCCCTGGATACCCTGGGGGATCTTGACGGTCTGT
Source organism: Pseudomonas sp. GW823-FHT03E05 (assembly GCF_058796855.1). Lineage (NCBI taxonomy): Bacteria > Pseudomonadati > Pseudomonadota > Gammaproteobacteria > Pseudomonadales > Pseudomonadaceae > Pseudomonas > Pseudomonas sp. GW823-FHT03E05. Next base: position 129,913 of record NZ_JBXAJB010000002.1, on the reverse strand, counting down.
ACACCTACATGATGAAGCGTCTGGCTGAAGCCAATATCAAGACCGACCCGAAGATTCTCGATGAGGTCGCCGATCTGCTGCGCACGGTCAAAGAGGGCTGGGATGCCATCGCCGCACCGGGTCCGCAGTTTTAAGGAGAAACACCATGAGTGCTGTCCTGCAACGCATTGAAGAAACCCGTGAGGCGCTGGTCGGCGCCCTGGCCGAGCGCAACTGGCAAGCCATTGGCGAGCTGGACCTGGCGTGCCGTTCATGCATGGAGGACGTGCTCAGCGAGGCTGAGGTCGACGAGGCGGCACTGCGCGACAATCTGGAGGAGTTGTTGGGGGTCTACCGGCAACTGCTTGAGGTGGCAACAGGGGAGCGCCAGGCGATAGTCGACGAGATGTCGCAGATCCAGCAAGCACAGAACGCGGCAAAGGTTTACCATTTGTTCGGTTGATGTTGAGTTAATCCCGAACACTGCGCGCCATAAATTTGACTGTGCACGCTTTTTTGACTTAACTAGTGGCTGTTTTCAGATTTCAGGCGTCTATAAGGCAGAAAATGCCTACAAGCGCGTCTAGCTTGCCCCTTATCTGGGCATTGAGTTGACTAGGGAAGTTGCTATTGCATGTGGCGTGAAACCAAAATTCTGCTGATCGATGACGATAGCGTGCGCCGCCGCGACCTGGCGGTGATTTTAAATTTTCTTGGCGAAGAAAATTTACCCTGCGGTAGCCATGACTGGCAGCAGGCTGTCGGCTCTTTGTCGTCAAGTCGCGAAGTAATTTGCGTCCTCATCGGGACCGTAAATGCTCCTGGTGCACTTCTGGGCCTGTTAAAGACACTCTCAACCTGGGATGAGTTCCTTCCAGTGCTGTTGATGGGCGAAAATTCTTCCATTGATCTGCCTGAAGACCAGCGTCGCCGTGTGCTTTCCACCCTGGAAATGCCTCCCAGCTACAGCAAATTGCTGGACTCCCTGCACCGGGCCCAGGTCTATCGTGAAATGTACGATCAGGCCCGTGAGCGCGGTCGTCACCGTGAACCCAATCTTTTCCGCAGCCTGGTAGGCACCAGTCGCGCCATCCAGCATGTGCGGCAGATGATGCAGCAGGTGGCGGATACCGACGCCAGCGTGCTGATCCTTGGCGAGTCGGGAACAGGCAAGGAAGTGGTAGCGCGCAACCTGCACTATCACTCCAAGCGGCGCGACGCGCCTTTCGTGCCGGTCAATTGCGGCGCCATTCCGGCAGAGCTGCTGGAAAGTGAGCTGTTTGGCCATGAAAAGGGCGCGTTCACCGGTGCTATCACCAGTCGTGCCGGACGTTTCGAGCTGGCTAATGGCGGCACCCTGTTCCTCGACGAAATCGGCGATATGCCGCTGCCGATGCAGGTCAAGTTGTTGCGGGTGCTGCAGGAGCGCACGTTCGAGCGCGTGGGCAGCAACAAGACCCAGGGTGTTGATGTGCGAATCATCGCTGCCACCCATAAGAACCTGGAAAGCATGATCGAGGTAGGCAGCTTCCGTGAGGATCTGTACTACCGCCTCAACGTGTTCCCCATTGAAATGGCGCCGCTGCGTGAGCGAGTGGAAGACATTCCGCTGCTGATGAATGAGCTGATTTCGCGAATGGAGCACGAGAAGCGCGGTTCTATCCGCTTCAACTCTGCCGCCATCATGTCGCTGTGCCGGCATGGCTGGCCGGGTAACGTTCGTGAGTTGGCCAACCTGGTGGAACGCATGGCGATCATGCATCCCTATGGTGTGATTGGCGTCGTCGAGTTGCCGAAGAAGTTCCGCTATGTGGATGACGAAGACGAGCAGTTGGTGGACAGCCTGCGCAGCGATCTGGAAGAGCGCGTAGCGATCAACGGTCACGCGCCAGACTTCGCCGCCACGGCCATGCTGCCGCCGGAAGGCCTGGACCTGAAGGACTACCTCGGCAGCCTGGAGCAAGGGCTGATCCAGCAGGCGCTGGACGACGCCAATGGCATCGTGGCGCGGGCCGCAGAGCGCTTGCGTATCCGTCGCACCACCCTGGTGGAGAAGATGCGCAAGTACGGTATGAGCCGTCGTGAAGGTGATGAACAGGCGGATGATTGACGCCGGTTTTTCAAGTCTTTGAAAACTGGGTGGTTTTTTTTAGGCACGGGTATTGCTAAGTCTCTTGCAACGTTCCGTTTAACTGACGGTCAGCCACGCGAGAGTGCACGATGCCCCAAGCCGCCCAGATGTCTCCTGCCCCTGATGCACAGGGGCAATCGTCGTCCGTAGAGCAGGCAAGCCGGCTAGGTCTTGAGCAGGCCTTCGCCTTGTTCAACCAGATGTCGAGCCAACTTACTGACTCCTACAGCATGCTTGAGGCCCGGGTGACCGAGCTCAAGGGCGAGTTGGCGGTGGTCAGCGCCCAGCGCATGCAGGAGCTGGCGGAAAAGGAGCGTCTGGCCAATCGTCTGCAGAACCTGCTGGACCTGTTGCCGGGCGGGGTCATCGTGATTGATGGTCATGGCATCGTCACCGAGGCCAACCCGGCAGCCTGCGAGCTGCTGGGGCTGCCGCTGGAAGGGCAGTTGTGGCGCAACATCATCGCCCGCAGCTTTGCCCCTCGCGAAGACGATGGCCATGAAATTTCCCTGCGCGACGGTCGACGCCTGTCGATTGCCACGCGCTCGCTGGATGCCGAGCCCGGGCAGTTGGTGCTGCTCAATGACTTGACAGAAACCCGTCATCTGCAAGACCAGTTGGCCCGTCATGAGCGTCTGTCCTCCCTGGGCAAGATGGTTGCCTCCCTGGCTCACCAGATCCGTACGCCGTTGTCGGCGGCCCTGCTGTACGCCAGCCATCTCACTGAGCAGGAACTGCCGGTAGCTACCCATCAGCGCTTTGCCGGGCGGCTCAAGGAGCGTTTGCACGAGCTGGAACATCAAGTGCGCGACATGCTGGTGTTCGCCCGTGGCGAATTGCCCCTGACCGATCGCCTGACGCCCAAGTCGCTGTTGCAGTCGTTGCAGGCCGCGGCCCTGACCCATGTGCAGGACGTTGCCGTGCGCTGGCAGTGCGATAGCCACCACGGTGAGTTGTTGTGCAATCGCGACACTCTGGTGGGCGCCTTGCTCAATCTGATCGAGAACGCGGTGCAGGCCAGTGCCGGCGCGGCGCGACTCAAGGTGCACCTGTACAGCCGCGGCGACACCTTGCGGCTGTGCATCAGTGACAGTGGCAGTGGTATTGACGCCGCGGTCCTGGAGCGCCTGGGAGAGCCGTTCTTCACCACCAAGGCCAATGGAACCGGGCTGGGCCTGACGGTGGTCAAGGCGGTGGCCCGTGCTCATCAGGGAGAATTGTCGCTGCGCTCGCGTCCTGGGCGCGGTACTTGTGCGCTGGTGACACTGCCTCTGTTCTCCAGCGTGCATGGAGTGGAGTGAAGGTAATGGCAATCAAGGTTCTACTGGTTGAAGACGACCGCGCATTGCGCGAGGCCCTGGCGGATACCCTGCTGCTGGCCGGTCATGACTACAAGGCTGTCGGCAGTGCTGAGGAAGCATTGGAAGCGGTGGCCTTCGAGCCCTTCAGCCTGGTGGTCAGCGACGTCAACATGCCGGGCATGGACGGTCATCAATTGCTTGGCCTGCTGCGAGCCCGCCAGCCACAACTGCCGGTGTTGCTGATGACTGCCCATGGCGCCGTCGAGCGTGCCGTGGACGCCATGCGCCAGGGGGCGGCCGATTATCTGGTCAAGCCTTTCGAGCCGCGGGCCCTGCTGGACCTGGTGGCGCGCCATGCCTTGGGCAGCCTGGGTGTTGGCGAGGATGAGGGGCCGGTGGCCTTCGAACCAGCCAGCGCTCAGTTGCTGGAGCTGGCGGCGCGGGTGGCCCGCAGTGACTCCACGGTGCTGATTTCTGGTGAATCCGGCACTGGCAAGGAGGTGCTGGCGCGCTATATCCATCAGCATTCCCATCGAGTCAATCGGCCGTTTATCGCCATCAACTGCGCGGCCATCCCGGACAATATGCTCGAAGCCACTTTGTTCGGGCACGAAAAGGGCTCTTTCACAGGGGCCATCGCTGCCCAGCCCGGCAAGTTCGAGCAGGCCGATGGCGGCACCATCCTGCTGGACGAGATTTCCGAAATGCCTCTGGGCTTGCAGGCCAAGCTGCTGCGGGTGTTGCAGGAACGCGAAGTGGAGCGGGTTGGTGCGCGCAAGCCGATCACCCTGGATATCCGCGTGGTTGCCACCACCAACCGCGATCTGGCGGGGGAGGTGGCGGCCGGCCGTTTCCGCGAGGACTTGTATTACCGTTTGTCGGTATTTCCTCTGGCCTGGAAGCCGTTGCGCGAGCGTACCGCCGATATCCTGCCGCTGGCCGAGCGCCTGCTGGCCAAGCACGTCAAGAAAATGAAGCACGCGGCGGCCAGGCTATCGGCCAAGGCCCAGGAGTGCCTGCTGGCCTATCCATGGCCAGGCAACGTTAGAGAACTGGACAACGCATTGCAGCGCGCATTGATCCTGCAGCAGGGGGGCTTGATCCAGCCGGAAGACTTCTGTCTTGCCGGCCCTGTGGCTTGTGCTCCGCTGCCGGCGCTGGCGCGCGTGGTGCAGATGGCAGCGCGTGGCACGGCTGCCGAGGTGGAGGTGCCGGCTCAAGAATCCGGCGGCCTGGGCGATGACCTGCGGCGCCGGGAGTTTCAGATGATCATCGATACCCTGCGCTCCGAGCGCGGGCGACGCAAGGAGGCCGCGGAACGCCTGGGTATCAGCCCGCGGACCTTGCGCTACAAGTTGGCGCAGATGCGCGATGCTGGAATGGACGTCGAGGCCTATCTGTTCGCGACCTGATCTGTGAGAGGCAAGCCCGGGATGGGCTTTTGTCGATAAGGGCCATGGAGCTGGCACCCTTGTTGCTAACACCTCACTAACCGCTGAGTGAGCGTCAAAAAATTGCGGGTCGTCAGAGAGAGTAGACCATGAGCCAAGGTGTTGAATTTAATCGGTTGATGCTGGATATGCGTGCCATGCAGATGGACGCAATGTCGCAGCCTAAATCCGCCGCGGTGGCAGAAGTCAGCGGCAGCAGCTTTGCTGACATGCTTGGCCAGGCCGTGAACAAGGTCAATGACACTCAGCAGGCGTCCAATCAGCTGTCCAGTGCCTTTGAAATTGGCAAGAGCGGTGTCGACCTGACGGACGTGATGATTTCCTCGCAAAAGGCCAGCGTGTCTTTTCAAGCCTTGACCCAGGTTCGCAACAAGCTGGTTCAAGCGTATCAAGACATCATGCAGATGCCGGTTTAAGGACGAGATTGAGTCATGGCAGAAGCAGTCGCCGATAACGTACCGGCCAAGGCCGCCCCGATCGACGGTAAACCGCCGCTGTTCGGTTTGTCCTTCCTGGAAAACCTGTCCCAGATGACCATGCTGCGTCAGGTCGGCCTGTTGGTGGGCCTGGCCGCCAGCGTGGCGATTGGTTTTGCCGTGGTGCTGTGGTCCCAGCAACCCGATTACCGGCCGCTGTACGGCAGCCTGGCGGGTATGGACGCCAAGCAGGTCATGGATACCCTGGCCTCTGCCGACATTCCTTACACCGTAGAGCCCAATTCCGGCGCCTTGCTGGTCAAGGCCGATGACCTGTCCCGAGCCCGCCTGAAGCTGGCCGCGGCTGGCGTAGCGCCGGGTGACGGCAACGTCGGTTTCGAGATCCTCGATAAAGAGCAGGGCCTGGGTACCAGTCAGTTCATGGAGGCGACCCGTTACCGTCGCGGCCTGGAGGGCGAGCTGGCTCGCACCATCTCCAGCCTGAACAACGTCAAGGGCGCCCGGGTACACCTGGCGATTCCCAAAAGCTCGGTGTTCGTGCGTGATGAACGCAAGCCCAGCGCCTCGGTCCTGGTAGAACTCTACTCCGGCCGTTCCCTGGAGCCCGGCCAGGTCATGGCCATCGTCAACCTGGTGGCGACCAGTGTTCCGGAGCTGAACAAGTCCCAGGTCACCGTGGTCGATCAGAAGGGCAACCTGTTGTCCGATCAGGCGGAAAACTCCGCACTGACCATGGCTGGCAAGCAGTTCGACTACAGCCGCCGCCTGGAAGGCATGCTGACCCAGCGGGTGCACAACATCCTGCAACCGGTGCTGGGCAACGATCGCTACAAGGCTGAAGTCTCGGCGGACGTCGACTTCAGTGCCGTGGAATCCACCTCCGAACAGTTCAACCCCGACCAGCCGGCCCTGCGCAGCGAGCAGTCGGTGAATGAGCAGCGCTCCAGCAGCAACGGCCCGCAAGGCGTGCCGGGTGCTCTGAGCAACCAGCCGCCAGCGCCGGCCTCTGCACCACAAACCACCGGTGGCGCCACTGCCGCCGCCGGCATGGTGCAACCGGGCCAGCCACTGCTGGACGCCAACGGCCAACAGATCATGGACCCGGCCACCGGCCAGCCGATGCTGGCGCCGTACCCGTCGGACAAGCGTCAACAATCCACCAAGAACTTCGAGCTCGATCGCTCCATCAGCCATACCAAGCAGCAGCAGGGTCGCCTGAATCGTCTGTCGGTAGCGGTAGTGGTGGACGACCAGGTGAAGGTCAACCCGGCCAATGGCGAAACCAGCCGAGCGCCGTGGAGCGCCGACGAATTGGCGCGTTTCACCCGTCTGGTGCAGGACGCCGTGGGCTTCGATGCCAGCCGTGGCGACAGCGTCAGCGTGATCAACGTGCCGTTCTCCGCCGAACGCGGGGAAGTGATCGCCGATATTCCGTTCTACTCGCAGCCCTGGTTCTGGGACATCGTCAAGCAAGTGCTCGGCGTGCTGTTCATCCTGGTGCTGGTGTTCGGCGTGTTGCGTCCGGTGCTCAACAACATCACTGGCGGCGGCAAGAACAAAGAACTGGCAGGCCTGGGCAGTGACGTCGAGCTGGGCGGCATGGGCGGCCTGGACGGTGAGTTGGGCAACGACCGCGTGAGCCTCGGCGGCCCGCAGAGCATTCTGCTGCCGAGCCCGAGCGAGGGTTATGACGCTCAGTTGAACGCAATCAAGAGTCTGGTGGCTGAAGACCCGGGTCGAGTGGCTCAGGTCGTGAAAGAGTGGATTAACGCAGATGAGTGATAACCGAGCCGCTACCGCCAAACTGACCCGGGTCGACAAAGCCGCGATTCTGCTGCTGTCCCTGGGTTCTACCGATGCTGCGCAAGTGTTGCGCCACATGGGCCCCAAAGAGGTCCAGCGGGTGGGCGTGGCCATGGCGCAGATGGGTAACGTGCACCGTGAGCAGGTCGAACAGGTGATGAGCGAGTTCGTCGATATTGTCGGCGACCAGACCAGCCTCGGCGTCGGCTCCGATGACTACGTGCGCAAGATGCTCACCCAGGCCCTGGGCGAAGACAAGGCCAACGGCCTGATCGACCGCATTCTGCTGGGCGGCAACACCAGCGGCCTGGACAGCTTGAAGTGGATGGAGCCGCGGGCCGTTGCCGACGTGATCCGCTACGAGCACCCGCAGATCCAGGCCATCGTGGTGGCCTACCTCGATCCTGACCAGGCCGGCGAAGTGCTCGGCAACTTCGACCACAAGGCGCGCCTGGACATCATCTTGCGGGTTTCCTCGCTCAACACCGTGCAACCCGCGGCGCTCAAGGAACTCAACCAGATTCTCGAGAAGCAGTTCTCCGGCAACTCCAACGCATCGCGGACCACCCTGGGTGGTATCAAGCGTGCAGCCGACATCATGAACTTCCTCGACAGCTCGATCGAAGGCCAACTGATGGATTCGATCCGCGAAGTGGACGAAGACCTGTCGGGCCAGATCGAAGACCTGATGTTCGTCTTCAACAACCTCGCCGATGTCGACGATCGCGGCATCCAGGCGCTGCTGCGCGAAGTCTCTTCCGATGTGCTGGTGCTGGCTCTCAAGGGCTCGGACGAAGGGGTCAAGGAAAAGATCTTCAAGAACATGTCCAAGCGTGCGGCGGAACTGCTGCGCGACGACCTGGAAGCCAAGGGCCCGGTTCGCGTCAGCGATGTGGAAACCGCGCAGAAGGAAATCCTCACCATTGCCCGCCGTATGGCCGAAGCCGGAGAAATCGTTCTCGGCGGGAAGGGCGGCGAAGAAATGATCTAAGGTCGCTTTATGTCGTCCAGCAGTGATGAGTCCCAAAGCGAGCTGATTCGCGCCCGGGACGTCGAGGGTTTTGACGTCTGGGCGCTGCCCAGTTTCGATCCCGAGCCGCCCGAGCCTGAGCCCGAGCCGGAAGAGGTGCAGGAGGAGATCGAGGAAGTGCCGCTGGAGGAAGTCCAGCCGCTGACCCTTGAAGAGCTCGAGAGCATCCGCCAGGAAGCCTATAACGAAGGGTTCGCCACCGGCGAGAAAGAGGGCTTTCACAGCACCACCCTCAAAGTGCGCCAGGAAGCCGAAGTGGCACTGAGCGCCAAGTTGCAGGCGCTCGAGCAACTGATGGCCAACCTGTTCGAGCCCATTGCCGAGCAGGACACCCAGATTGAAAAGACCCTGGTGGAGCTGGTGCGGCATATCACCCGCCAGGTGATCCAGCGCGAGCTGGCGATGGACTCCACGCAGATCGAACATGTCATGCGCGAAGCGCTCAAGCTGCTGCCCCTGGGCGTCGGTAATGTGCGCCTGTACGTCAATCCGCAGGATTTCGAGCAGGTCAAAAGCCTGCGCGAGCGCCATGAGGAAAGCTGGCGCATCGTCGAGGACGAAGCGCTGCTGCCCGGCGGTTGCCGGGTCGAGACCGAGTACAGCCGTATCGACGCCAGCATGGAAACCCGGATCGCCCAGGCCATGGACCAGCTGTCCGACCAGTTGCACGAACAATCGCTGCATCCGGCAGCGGCGGACCTTGGCCTGGACCTGGGGCCGTTGACGCCGTCGGCGCCGCAGAGCGACATCGCCGACCCCGCTATGGACCCTGACGCCGCCGCACACGAGCCAGCGGACCCTAGCAATGCGCCTTGAACGCACCAGCTTCGGCAAGCGCCTGGAGGGCTATGCCGAGGCCATCAGCCTGCCGGGCCAGCCGATCCTTGAGGGCCGCCTGCTGCGCATGGTCGGCCTGACACTGGAAGCCGAAGGCTTGCGCGCGGCCATGGGCACCCGGTGCATGGTGATCAACGATGACAGCTACCACCCGGTCAAGGTCGAAGCCGAGGTCATGGGGTTCTCCGGGAGCAAGGTATTCCTGATGCCAGTGGGCAGCGTGGCCGGGATTGCTCCGGGCGCGCGCGTGGTGCCCCTGGCCGACACCGGCCGTTTGCCCATGGGCATGAGTATGCTCGGGCGTGTGCTGGACGGCGCCGGTAGGGCGCTGGATGGCAAGGGTGCGATGCGTGCCGAAGACTGGGTGCCGATGGACGGCCCCACCATCAACCCGCTCAAGCGCGACCCCATCAGCCAGCCGCTGGATGTGGGTATTCGCAGCATCAACGGTTTATTGACGGTAGGTCGCGGTCAGCGTCTCGGCCTGTTCGCCGGTACCGGCGTGGGCAAGAGTGTGCTGCTGGGCATGATGACCCGCTTCACCGAGGCCGACATCATTGTGGTCGGGCTGATCGGCGAGCGGGGACGTGAGGTCAAGGAGTTCATCGAGCACATCCTGGGTGAGGAAGGCCTCAAGCGTTCGGTGGTGGTGGCCTCGCCAGCGGATGATGCTCCGCTGATGCGTCTGCGGGCGGCGATGTACTGCACGCGGATCGCCGAATATTTTCGCGACAAGGGCAAGAACGTCCTGTTGCTGATGGATTCCCTGACACGTTTCGCCCAGGCCCAGCGGGAAATCGCCCTGGCCATCGGCGAGCCGCCGGCCACCAAGGGTTATCCGCCTTCGGTGTTCGCCAAGCTGCCCAAACTGGTGGAGCGTGCCGGCAATGCCGAGGCCGGCGGCGGTTCGATCACCGCCTTCTACACGGTCTTGTCCGAAGGCGACGACCAGCAGGACCCGATCGCCGACTCGGCGCGGGGCGTGCTCGACGGGCATATCGTGCTGTCCAGGCGCCTGGCGGAAGAGGGGCACTACCCGGCCATCGACATCGAGGCCTCCATCAGTCGGGTCATGCCGGCGGTGATCAGCCCTGACAACATGGCGCGGGCGCAGTACTTCAAACAGCTGTGGTCGCGTTACCAGCAGGCCCGGGACCTGATCAGCGTCGGTGCCTATGTGGCCGGCGGCGACCGGGATACCGATACGGCCATTTCCCTGCATCCGGCCATGGTTGCGTACCTGCGCCAGGGGCTCAATGACAACATCAGCCTGGGCCATAGCCAGACCCACCTGGAAATGCTTTTCGCTCCGGCAGCGGGCGGGTAACCGGCCATGGCTGATAGCCGTGCCGCGCGCCTGGCGCCGGTGGTGGACATGGCAGAGAGTGCCGAGCGCACGGCCGCCCAGCGCCTGGAGTACTTTCACGGCCAGGTGCGTGTGGCCGAGAGCAAGCTGGGGGACCTGGAGCGTTTTCGTGGCGACTACCAGGAACAGTGGGTCGAGCGCGGCAAGTTGGGGGTCAGTGGCCACTGGCTGATGAACTACCAGTACTTTCTCAGCCAGCTGGATACCGCCGTCGGTCAGCAGCGACAGAGCCTGGCCTGGCACCAGAACAACCTCGATCGCGCCCGGGAAGCCTGGCAGCAGGCCTATGCCCGGGTCGAGGGGCTGCGCAAGCTGGTGCAGCGCTATATCGACGAGGCGCGGGCGCTTGAGGACAAGCGTGAGCAGAAGTTGCTGGATGAACTTTCCCAGCGCTTGCCTCGTCAGAGCCCATACTGATAGTGCTCATTTGCCTCACGCAGGTTGTCCCCCCGGCGAGTGGGTGCTAAACCTTTTAAACGTCGTCAATGACAAGGAAGCAGTCACATGTCGGTCGTTACAGAAATATCCCCGGACGGGCAAAAACTCACGATCTCCATCAGAGGCCGTTTCGATTTCGGACGCCACCAGGAGTTTCGCGAATCCTACGAGCGACTCAACCGGACACCGGAGTCCATCGTGGTGGACCTCAAGGAAGCCACCTATCTCGACAGTTCGGCCCTGGGCATGCTGCTGTTGCTGCGTGACCACGCCGGCGGCGACAACGCCGATGTCCGGGTAATCAACAGCAACTCGGATGTGCGCAAGATCCTCGCCATCTCCAACTTCGACAAGCTTTTCGACATCAGTTGACCGGTATGCGGTCGATGCTAGAGCCCCTGTGTGTGCTGATCGCCGAAGATGGCGCAGCGGACCGCATGCTGCTGTCCAGCATCATCCGGCGCCAGGGGCATCAGGTGCTGGCGGCAAGCAACGGCGCCGAGGCGGTGCAGCTGTTTCAGCAACAGCGCCCGCACATCGTGCTGATGGATGCATTGATGCCGGTGATGGACGGTTTCGAGGCTGCCCGGCAGATCAAGGCCCTGGCTGGCGAGACCCTGGTGCCGATCATCTTTCTCACCTCCTTGAGCGGCGGCGAGGCCCTGGCCCGCTGCCTGGAAGCGGGTGGCGACGACTTTCTGGCCAAGCCTTACAACCCGGTGGTGCTGGGTGCCAAGATCAACGCCATGGACCGCCTGCGCCGTCTGCAAGAGACCGTGCTGCACCAGCGTGACCAGATCACTCGCCACCACGACTACCTGCTCAACGAGCAGCGGGTGGCCAAGGCGGTGTTCGACAAGGTCGCCCATGCCGGCTGCCTGGATGCGCCGAATATCCGTTACCTGCAATCGCCCTATGCCCTGTTCAACGGCGACCTGTTGTTGGCGGCCTACACCCCGGCCGGAGACATGCACGTACTGCTGGGGGATTTCACCGGCCATGGGCTGCCTGCGGCGGTAGGCGCCATGCCGCTGGCGGAGGTGTTCTACGGCATGACCGCCAAGGGCTACGGCCTGCCGGAAACCCTGCGGGAGATGAATGCCAAGCTCAAGCGCATCCTGCCCGTGGACATGTTCTGCTGTGCCACCCTGCTGTGCCTGAGTTCCCAGCGGCGGGCGGTGGAGGTGTGGAACGGCGGCATGCCCGAAGGGTATCTGTATCGGCACGCCAGCGGCGCACGCACGCCGCTGGTGGCTCGCCACTTGCCCCTGGGTGTGTTGAGCGCCGAGGCCTTCGAGGACAGCACCGAAGTGTTTTCCATGGCGCCGGGAGACCGCGTCTTCCTATTGTCGGATGGGGTGATCGATACCTGTAATACCGAGGAGCAACTGTTTGGCGTCGAGCGATTGCACCAGGTGTTTGCCGCCAATCGCCAGGAAGATCAGCTGTTCGAAGAGATCCGGCAGGCCCTGGAGCGCTTTGGCGGCAGTGCCCGGGATGATGTGAGCATGGTCGAGGTGGGGTTGCCGGAGTTTCCCCGGTTGGCGCCGCCGGCTCTGGTGTACTCCGACAGTGGCCAGTCCTGCCCGCTGGACTGGTCGGTGAGTTTCGAGTTTCGGGCTGCCACCCTCAAGCGTTTCAATCCCTTGCCCTATCTGCTGCAACTGTTGCTTGAGGTGCATGGCCTGCGTTCCCAGAGCGGGGCGCTGTACAGCGTTTTGGCAGAGCTCTACTCCAATGCCCTGGAACATGGCGTGCTCAAGCTCGACTCGCGGCTCAAGCGCGATGCCGAGGGGTTCACCCGCTATTACCGCGAACGCTCGACCCGGCTTGCGCAGTTGCAGGAGGGCTTTGTCCGGGTGCATCTGCAAGTGCAGCCCCTGGAAGCGGGAGGGCGCCTGGTGGTACGCGTCGAGGACAGTGGCGAGGGCTTCGATGTGGCTGCGGTCCTGGCGCGGCCCAATGATATGGAGCGTCTGTCGGGGCGTGGCGTCAGTCTGATCCGGCAGATGAGCCAGCAGGCCGTGTGGGCGGATGATGGGCGCAGTGTCTGCGTGGAGTTTTCTTGGGAGGCTCTGGCATAATTCCCGGGTTCTTGATCAAGGAGTGAACAAGTGGCTGAGATTCATCTGGACCACACGGTGCTCAATGCTTTGCAAGAGGTCATGGAGGATGAATATCCCGTCCTGCTGGATACCTTCGTCTGCGATTCCGAGGAGCGTGTGCGGTTGCTGCATAAGTCCGAGGATACGATTTTGCTGGTAGCCACCGCTCACAGCCTCAAGGGCAGCAGCAGCAACATGGGCGCCACCCGCCTGGCCGAACTCTGTCATCAGCTGGAACTGCGGGCCGGGCAGTCGGCCGCGGATGGCATTCGACAATTGGTGGGGGAGATCGACGGCGAGTTCGCTATCGTTCGACGCTTGTGCGAGCAGGAGCTGCAGCGCTTTCATTGTTGAGAAACAGCTTTTTATCTGCGGATTGATAAAGCTGGCCCGGCCTTTGCAGTCAAGTCTTCCAACTGTACCTATGATCCCCGTGCAGCGGAGACTGTCCCATGGCTGTTACCCCTAATTCGCTTCTTCAGGCCACTGCCCAGGCCAGCGCTAAGTCCAAGACTCAAGCGGCACCTGTCAGCCCCCTGGCGAGCATTGCCGAGCCTGGGGACAAGGCTTCCAGCTTCGCGCAGCTCTACGCCAAGGAATCCCAGAACCAGCCGCAGGCCAAGCCTCCAAGCTTTGCCGACAACTCGCCCAAGCCGGTGCGCGACAAGGGGGCTGACAGTAGCCCGAAGAAGGATGTCAGCAAGGACTCTTCTGCCGCGCCGCAGCCAGCCGTTGCCGATAGCGGCAAATCCTTGCCTGCCGACAAGCCGGCCAGCAGCGACAGCAAAACAGCGTCCACTGATGCTGCCAAGCCGGCTGATACCGCACAAACCGACACTCCGCCCCCCAGCGATCCGATGCTGGATCCAAGCCTGGTACAGGTCGCGCCGCCGCAGCCTGTGGTGCCGGCTGAACCGGCCCCGGCGACACCTGCGCCGCCTCAGGTCGAGGCGGCTCCCGTCGCCCCTGCGCCGGCCATCGTTGCCGCAGTGGTGGCGCCACCCGTCGAGCCGGCCAAGCCTGAGTTCGACCCCGAGGCTGATCCTCTGGATGCCTTGCCTGCGGTGCGCCTGGCCATGGAGCAGGGCGGCCATGTGTCGGCGTCCAGCCAGAGCCAGCCGAAGGCCACGCCAGGCAATGCCGGCAATGAAGGGCAGCTGGCCTCGGTGCAGAACTTCGCCAATGGCATGGCCGGCATGCTCGAGCAGCAGGCGGGCAAGAGCGGCACCGAGCAGGGCGGCGAAAAGGCCTTTAGCGGGTTGATCGCCGATGGCTTGAAGGACCTCAAGGGGGCTTCCAGTGATACCCGGGTGGATGATTTCGCCAATCGCCTGGCGGCGTTGACCCAGGCCGCGACGCCCAAGACGGCCAACGCGGTGCCGGTCAACCAGCCGCTGGCCATGCACCAGAATGGCTGGACCGAAGAGGTGGTCAATCGGGTGATGTACCTGTCCAGCACCAACCTCAAGTCGGCAGACATCCAGTTGCAGCCGGCCGAGCTGGGGCGCCTGGACATTCGCGTGCACATGATTCCGGACCAGCAGACCCAGGTCACCTTCATGAGTGCCCATGCTGGCGTTCGCGAAGCCCTGGAAGGGCAGATGCACCGCATGCGCGACATGTTCAACCAGCAGGGCCTGGGGCAGGTGGACGTCAACGTCTCCGATCAGTCCCGTGGCTGGCAGGGCCAAGAGCAGGCGCAGCAGGAACAGAATCGCCGCAGCGGTTCCAGCACCAGCGGCGGGCGCCTGGACAATGGCGATGATGAGTCGACCCCGGCCGTGGCAGAAGTTCAGGCTCCGGTACAGACCGTGATCGGCAGCAGCGCCGTCGACTACTACGCCTGACCTGTGGCGGGGGTCGCTACCGGCCCCTGCACTGATCCTCGCGGTGTAACTGCAACAGCTTGCCCCCCCAGGTTTCCCTTCGCAGCGTTGCCCTTCGCTGTTGATCCCTGCCTTTCTGACAAATCTGGCATAACACTTGCTCTTGCCTTGCCGTGCGACTGTGAACCCCCGATTAGTGACGGATTATTGGCATGGCGAAGAGCGAAGCAGCAGAAAAACCCACCGCAGGGAAAAGCAAACTCAAGCTTATCCTCTTGATTGTCCTGGCGTTGTTGCTGGCCATCGGCCTGTCGGTCGGCGCCACCTGGTACTTCATGCACAGTGCTCAGAGCAAGCCGGCCCCGGCTGCAGAGACCGCCAGCAACGTCAAGCCTGCGGCGATCTACGAGCCCATGGCCCCAGCCTTTGTTGCCAACTTCACGCAGAACGGCCGGCAGCGCTACATGCAGGTGAGCATTACCCTGCTGGCGCGCAATCAGGCCGACCTGGATGCGCTGAAAGTGCACATGCCGGTGATCCGCAACAACCTGGTCATGCTCTTCTCCGGGCAGAATTTCGACACCCTGGCCACTCCGGTCGGCCAGGAAATGCTCCGCCAGAAGGCCACCGCCAGCGTTCAGGAAGTGGCGCAGAAAGAGGTGGGCAAAGTGGTGGTCGAGCAGTTGCTCTTTACTAACTTCGTACTGCAGTAGGAACACGACATGGCCGTGCAGGACCTGCTGTCCCAGGATGAGATCGATGCGCTGTTGCATGGCGTCGACGACGGTCTGGTACAGACCGAACACGCTGCCGAGCCCGGCAGTGTCAAAAGCTACGACCTGACCAGCCAGGATCGCATCGTCCGTGGACGCATGCCGACCCTGGAAATGATCAACGAGCGTTTCGCCCGCTATACCCGTATCAGCATGTTCAACATGCTGCGCCGTTCGGCTGACGTGGCAGTGGGTGGCGTGCAGGTAATGAAGTTCGGCGAGTATGTGCACTCGCTGTACGTACCCACCAGTCTGAACCTGGTGAAGATCAAGCCGCTGCGCGGCACCGCGCTGTTCATTCTTGACGCCAAGCTGGTGTTCAAGCTGGTGGACAACTTCTTCGGCGGCGATGGCCGCCACGCGAAGATCGAAGGGCGCGAATTCACCCCGACCGAACTGCGGGTGGTGCGCATGGTGCTGGAGCAGGCCTTCGTCGATCTCAAGGAAGCATGGCAGGCGATCATGCCGGTCAACTTCGAGTACATAAACTCGGAAGTGAACCCGGCCATGGCCAACATCGTCGGTCCCAGCGAAGCCATCGTGGTGTCGACCTTCCACATCGAGCTCGATGGCGGTGGCGGCGATCTGCACGTGACCATGCCGTATTCGATGATCGAGCCGATCCGCGAAATGCTCGACGCCGGCTTCCAGTCCGACCTGGACGACCAGGACGAACGCTGGAGCAAGGCTCTGCGCGAGGACGTGCTGGATGTGGCCGTGCCGCTGAGCGCCACTGTCGCCCGTCGTCAGTTGCGCCTGCGGGACATCCTGCACATGCAGCCTGGCGATGTAATCCCGGTGGAACTGCCCGAAGACATGATCATGCGCGCCAATGGCGTGCCGTCGTTCAAGGTCAAGCTGGGTTCCCACAAGGGCAACCTGGCGCTGCAAGTGATCGAGCCGATCGAGCGCCGTTGAGCGGCGCTCCAACCTGTTTGCTGTTCAATGAATTTTTGCCCGTCGAGGACCCATGATGGCTGACGAAATTAACTCCCAGGACGACCAGGCGCTGGCCGACGAGTGGGCTGCTGCGCTGGAAGAAACCGGTGATGCCGGTCAGGCGGATATCGATGCCCTGCTGGCGGCGGATGCCGGCGCCGCGTCAAGTTCCGGGCGCTTGCAGATGGAAGAGTTCGGCAGCGTGCCGAAGAACCATGAGCCGGTCACCCTGGACGGCCCTAACCTGGACGTGATTCTGGATATCCCGGTATCGATCTCCATGGAAGTGGGCAGCACCGATATCAACATTCGCAACCTGCTGCAGCTCAACCAGGGCTCGGTGATCGAGCTCGATCGCTTGGCCGGCGAGCCGCTGGACGTGCTGGTCAACGGCACCCTGATCGCCCATGGCGAGGTGGTTGTGGTCAACGAAAAGTTCGGCATTCGCCTGACTGACGTGATCAGCCCCAGCGAACGCATCAAGAAGCTGCGCTAAGTGAACAAGCTGCTTGGCATTGCATTTGCGCTGCCCCTGAGCGCCCTGGCTGCGGAGCCGGCGGCCACCGCCGCGGTGGCTGCGGCTGCGCCCGTGACCGGCAGTGTCAGCGGCCAGTTGACCCAGTTGGTACTGGGCCTGCTGCTGGTGATCGGCGTGATCTTCTTCCTGGCCTGGCTGTTGCGCCGGGTGCAGCAGGCCGGTCCTGCCGGCAAGGGGCAGGTGATCGAACTGATCGGCTCCCGGGCTCTGGGCCCGCGCGATCGCCTGGTGCTGGTGCAGGTTGGCAACGAGCAGATCCTGCTGGGCCTGACCCCGGGCACCATCACCCCGTTGCATGTACTCAAGGAGCCGGTGCAGGTGCCCAGTGCCGAGCAGGCGACGCCCGAGTTCGCCCAGCGCCTGATGGAGCTGTTGGGCAAGGATCAGAAGGATAAGAAGTAATGCCGTTGCGCATCATCTTGACGTTGGCACTGATGCTGGCGGCGCCGCTGGCGTTGGCGGCGGACCCGTTGTCGATCCCGGCGATCACCCTTGGCACCAATGCCAGCGGCCAGCAGGAGTATTCGGTCAGCCTGCAGATCCTGCTGATCATGACGGCGCTGAGCTTCATTCCAGCGTTCGTCATGCTGATGACCAGCTTCACCCGGATCATCATCGTCTTCTCGATCCTGCGTCAGGCCCTGGGCCTGCAGCAGACCCCGTCGAACCAGATCCTCACCGGCATGGCGCTGTTTCTTACCATGTTCATCATGGCGCCGGTGTTCGACCGGGTGAACCAGGACGCCTTGCAGCCTTACCTGGCGGAAAAACTCACCGCCCAGGACGCCGTGGCCAAGGCTCAGGTGCCGATCAAGGACTTCATGCTGGCGCAGACCCGCAGCAGCGACCTGGAGCTGTTCATGCGCCTGTCCAAGCGCACCGACATCGCCAGCCCTGACCAGGCGCCGCTGACCATCCTGGTCCCGGCCTTCGTCACCTCCGAGCTCAAGACTGCGTTCCAGATCGGCTTCATGATCTTCATTCCGTTCCTGATCATCGACCTGGTGGTGGCCAGTGTGCTGATGGCCATGGGCATGATGATGCTCTCGCCCCTGATCATTTCCCTGCCGTTCAAGATCATGCTGTTCGTCCTCGTGGACGGTTGGGCGTTGATCATCGGTACCCTGGCGGGCAGTTTCGGTGGTGTTTAAAACCTTGTTTGCGGGTGATCGACAATGACTCCGGAAGTCGCGGTAGACCTGTTTCGCGAAGCGCTCTGGCTGACCACCATGATGGTGGCGGTGCTGGTGGTGCCCAGCTTGTTGGTGGGCCTGATGGTGGCCATGTTCCAGGCTGCCACCCAGATCAACGAACAGACCCTGAGCTTCCTGCCGCGCCTGCTGGTGATGCTGGTGACCCTGATTGTCGCCGGGCCCTGGCTGGTGCAAACCTTCATGGAATACATCCGTCAGTTGTACGGCAGTATTCCGCAGTTGATCGGCTGAGCCCATGTCCCTGCTGGCGTTGACCGACACCCAGATCAGTACCTGGGTGGCGAGCTTCATGTTGCCGCTGTTCCGGGTCACCTCGCTGCTGATGGTGATGCCGGTCTTCGGGACCACCCTGGTGCCGCGGCGGGTACGCTTGTACTTTGCCCTGGCGATCACCGTGGTGATAGCGCCGGGGCTGCCGCCCATGCCCGAAGTGCACGCCCTGGATCTCAGCGGCCTGTTGCTGGTCGCCGAACAGATCCTGATCGGCGCGGTACTGGGGTTTTCCCTGCAGCTGTTCTTCCAGGCTTTCGTGGTTGCCGGACAGATCGTGGCGATCCAGATGGGCATGGGGTTCGCTTCCATGGTCGACCCCACCAACGGTGTGTCGGTGGCGGTGATCGGGCAGTTCTTCACCATGCTGGTGACCCTGTTGTTCCTGGCCATGAACGGCCACTTGGTGGTGTTCGAGGTACTTACCGAGAGCTTTACCACCCTGCCGGTGGGTGGCGGCCTGATGGTCAACCATTACTGGGAGCTGGCAGGCAAGCTCGGTTGGGTGCTGGGGGCGGCGCTGCTGCTGGTATTGCCGGCGATCACCGCGCTGCTGGTGGTGAACATCGCCTTTGGCGTCATGACTCGCGCGGCGCCGCAATTGAACATCTTCTCCATCGGCTTTCCCCTGACCCTGGTGCTGGGCATGGGCATCGTCTGGATCAGCCTGGCTGACATTCTCAATCAGTATCAACCGCTGGCCTCCGAGGCCCTGCAGTTCTTGCGCGAACTGGCGAGGGCACGCTGAGCCATGGCAGAGAGCGAGAGCGGTCAGGACAAGACAGAAGAGCCCACGGAGAAACGCAAAAAGGACTCCCGGGAAAAGGGCGAGATTGCCCGCTCCAAGGAGCTCAATACCCTGGCCATCATGCTGGCGGGGGCGGGTGGTCTGCTGGTCTATGGTGGTGGCCTGGCCCTGGATCTGCTGGAAATCATGCGCCTGAATTTCTCCCTGCCCCGTGAAGTGCTGCTCAGCCCCGGGGCTATGGGCCTGTACCTGCTGCATTCGGGCAAGATCGCCATCCTGGCAGTGCAGCCGGTACTGCTGACCCTGCTGCTGGCGGCGGTCATCGGCCCTATTTCCCTGGGCGGCTGGTTGTTCGCCGGCAAGAGCCTGGCGCCCAAGTTCAGCCGGATGAACCCGGCCAACGGCCTCAAGCGGATGTTTTCCCCCACGGCGTTGATCGAGCTGCTCAAGGCCCTGGCCAAGTTTGCCCTGGTGCTGTTCGTGGCGCTCTCGGTGCTCTCGGCAGATATCGACGACCTCTTGCGTATCGCCCATGAGCCCCTGGAGAAGGCGATCATCCACAGCATCCAGGTGGTGGGCTGGAGCACCTTGTGGATGGCCTGCGGGCTGATCCTGATTGCTGCAGTGGATGTGCCGGTGCAGCTGTACCAGGCCCACAAGAAGTTGCTGATGACCAAGCAGGAAGTGCGCGACGAGCACAAGGACCAGGAGGGGCGGCCCGAGGTCAAGCAGCGGATTCGCCAGTTGCAGCGCGAGATGTCCCAGCGGCGGATGATGGCGGCGATCCCGGAGGCCGATGTGGTCATCACCAACCCGACCCACTACGCCGTGGCGCTCAAATACGATGCCGAGAAGGGCGGGGCGCCGGTGCTGCTGGCCAAGGGCAGCGACTTCCTGGCCTTGCAGATTCGCGAGATCGCCGTGGCCCACGAAGTCATGCTGCTGGAGTCGCCGGCCCTGGCGCGTTCGATCTTCTATTCCACCGAGCTTGAGGAAGAGATTCCTGCCGGGCTTTACCTGGCGGTGGCCCAGGTACTGGCCTACGTCTATCAGATCCGCCAGCACCGCGCGGGCAAGGGCAAGCGCCCGGATCCGCTCAAGGATCTGCCGATTCCGCCGGATCTGCAGCGCGATACTTCTGGCAAGCAGGCCCCACCCGGGCCCGTCACGCCGGTATAAGCCTGGCCATAGCGGCGCTAAAAAACACTCCTCGCCAGAAAAGTGGCTTATCGCCATTATTTTTTTGCTTGTGCATGCCCAGGCTTGCCGATGCGGCTGATAGAGGCTGCGTCCCTCTGCTTCCGGGGTCAGGGCAAAGTTGGAAGGTTTCTTGCAGTAGCAGCCCCGTGCCGCTTCAGGCGTCAAAAGTTTGCTTTACGGAACGGGGTAAATCGGTGGATCGCTCTCAGTTAATCAACACGGCTCGCAGCAACCTGGCTGACCTCGGTCGAGGCAATCTGGGTGTGCCGGTGCTGCTGTTGGTCATGCTGGCCATGATGATGTTGCCGGTCCCGGCGTTCCTGCTGGACGTGTTCTTCACGTTCAACATCGCTTTGTCGATCGTGGTTCTGCTGGTGTGCGTGTACGCCCTGCGGCCGCTGGACTTTGCCGTGTTCCCCACCATTCTGCTGGTGGCCACGCTGCTGCGCCTGGCGCTCAACGTGGCTTCGACCCGGGTGGTGATGCTCCATGGCCAGGAGGGCCACGCCGCTGCCGGTAAGGTGATCCAGGCCTTCGGTGAGGTGGTGATCGGCGGCAACTACGTGGTCGGTATCGTGGTCTTTGCGATCCTCATGATCATCAACTTCGTGGTGGTGACCAAGGGTGCCGGCCGTATTTCCGAGGTGAGCGCGCGCTTCACCCTGGACGCCATGCCCGGCAAGCAGATGGCCATCGATGCTGACTTGAACGCCGGCCTGATCGACCAGAACCAGGCCAAGCTGCGCCGTCTCGAAGTGGCCCAGGAGGCCGAGTTCTACGGTTCCATGGACGGTGCCAGCAAATTCGTGCGCGGTGACGCCATCGCCGGTTTGCTGATCCTGTTCATCAACCTGATCGGCGGCATGGCCGTCGGTATCTTCCAGCACAACATGAGCTTTGGCGATGCGGGCCGGGTATACGCCTTGCTGACCATCGGTGACGGTTTGGTGGCGCAATTGCCATCACTGTTGCTGTCCACTGCGGCGGCGATCATGGTGACCCGGGCTTCGGGTTCCGAAGACATGGGCAAGCAGATCAACCGGCAGATGTTCGCTTCGCCCAAGGCGCTGGCGGTGGCAGCCGGCCTGATGGCCGTGATGGGGCTGGTGCCGGGCATGCCGCACGTCTCCTTCCTCAGCCTGGCGGCCGTGGCCGGTGGCGCCGCTTATCTGGTCTGGAAAAAGCAGAACCAGGTCAAGGTCAAGGCTCTGGAAGAGGTCCAGCGTCAACAGGACCTGCTGCCTTCCCCGGCCCGTGCCCTGGAAACCAAGGAGTTGGGTTGGGACGACGTGACGCCGATCGACATGATCGGCCTGGAAGTCGGTTACCGCCTGATTCCCCTGGTGGATCGCAACCAGGGCGGGCAATTGCTGGCGCGGATCAAGGGGGTACGCAAGAAGCTCTCCCAGGACCTGGGCTTTCTCATGCCCACGGTGCATATCCGCGACAACCTGGACCTGGCGCCGAGCGCCTACCGCCTGACCCTGATGGGGGTGATCCTGGCCGAAGCGGAGATCTATCCGGATCGCGAGCTGGCGATCAACCCGGGGCAGGTCTATGGCACGCTCAACGGCATCTCCGCTCGGGACCCGGCCTTTGGTCTGGAAGCGGTGTGGATCGAAATCAGCCAGCGGCCGCAGGCGCAGTCCCTGGGCTACACCGTGGTGGACGCCAGTACCGTGGTCGCCACCCACTTGAACCAGATTCTGTACAAGCACTCCAGCGAACTGATCGGCCACGAAGAGGTCCAGCAGTTGCTGCAAGTGTTGTCCAAGAGTTCGCCGAAGCTGGCCGAGGAATTGGTGCCGGGCGTGCTGTCGCTGTCGCAGTTGCTCAAGGTCCTGCAAGCGCTGCTGGCCGAGCAGGTGCCGGTACGCGACATCCGCAGCATTGCTGAAGCCATCGCCAACAATGCCGCCAAGAGTCAAGATACTGCCGCTTTGGTTGCCGCGGTACGCGTCGGATTGTCTCGTGCCATCGTCCAAAGCATTGTAGGCACTGAGTCTGAGCTGCCTGTGATCACCTTGGAGCCAAGGTTGGAACAAATTTTGCTCAGCAGTCTGCAGAAGGCAGGACAAGGCCAGGAAGAAGGCGTTCTGCTGGAGCCAAGCATGGCAGAGAAGCTGCAGCGTTCGCTGATCGATGCGGCGCAGCGTCAAGAGATGCAAGGTCAACCGGTGATTCTGTTGGTAGCGGGGCCGGTCCGCGCCATGCTCTCGCGGTTCGGCCGTCTCGCCGTCCCGGGTTTGCATGTGCTGGCGTACCAGGAAATTCCGGACAACAAGCAAGTGACCATCGTTGCGACAGTAGGGCCCAACGGCTGAGGTAGTGGGTTATGCAAGTTAAGCGTTTTTTCGCCGCCGATATGCGTCAGGCCATGAAACTGGTTCGTGATGAGTTGGGCGCTGAAGCCGCCATCATCGGCAACCGGCGGATCGCCGGCGGTGTCGAGCTGACGGCTGCGCTGGATTACAAGTTGTCGGCCTTGTCGCCACGGGTTCCGAACATGGAACTCGAGGACGAGCTGCGCAAGACCCAGTCGCGGATTGTCACCGCCCAGGCCGAACTGAGCCTGCGGGGCGAGGGCGACAGTGCCTCGATCACCAATCGCCAGCTGTTCGCCGGCCTGCCGTTGACCGCGGCCGAGCCCCTGATCGAGCCGACCCTGACCGAGCGTCCGCGCCCGGCGCCGGCTCCTGCAGCGCCACCTGCCGATACGCGGGCGCTGGACTCGATGCGTTTCGAGCTCAACGGTCTGCGCGAACTGCTGGAAGTGCAGCTCGGCTCCCTGGCCTGGAGCCAGTTGCAGGGCAGCCGTCCGGAGCAGGCCAACCTCTGGCGTCGCCTGCAGCGCATCGGCCTGTCGGGCCCGCTGGCCCGCGACCTGCTGGCACTGATTACCGAAATCAACGAACCCCGTCAGGCCTGGCGCATGTTGCTGGCGCACCTGGCGCGAATGATCCAGACCCCGGAAGTCGAGCCTCTGGAAGAGGGCGGCGTGATCGCCATGGTCGGCCCGGCCGGCATGGGCAAGACCACCACCCTGGCCAAGCTGGCGGCGCGCTACGTGCTCAAGTACGGGGCGCAGAACATTGCCCTGGTGAGCATGGACAGCTACCGCATCGGCGCCCAGGAGCAGCTCAAGACCCTGGGGCGCATCCTCAATGTGTCGGTGACCCATGTGGACCCGGGCCAGTCCCTGGCCCAGGCACTGGATCCGCTGCTGCGCAAGCGCGTGGTGCTGATCGATACCGCCGGCCTGCAGGCCAGCGATCCGGCGTTGCGCATGCAACTGGAGAGCCTGGCCGGTCGTGGCATTCGTGCGAAGAACTATCTGGTACTGGCTACCACCAGCCAGAAACAGGTGCTGACCGCCGCCTACCACAGCTACAAACGCTGCGGCCTGGCCGGTTGCATCCTGACTAAACTTGATGAAACAGCCAGTCTTGGCGAAGTGCTGAGCCTGGCCATCAGTCATGAACTGCCGGTTGCCTATCTCACTGATGGTCCGCGGATTCCTGACGATCTGCACCTGCCTCGCCGGCATCAGCTGGTGAGTCGCGCGGTAAGCGTACAGATGCAGGAAGAACCCAGCGAGGAAGCCATGGCCGACATGTTCGCTGACCTTTACCACAGCCCGTCCAAACGGGTTGGCTGAGGTAATCATGAATAGATTGCAGTGTATCTACATCGATGGTCTGCCATGCATTGTTCCAATGGTGAACGCGCAGCCAGTTATGTGGCCCCGTCTAAGTAAGACAAGGTAAAGAAAGAACATGGGCAGCATGCATCCCGTACAGGTGATTGCGGTGACCGGCGGCAAAGGTGGCGTCGGCAAGACTAATGTGTCAGTGAACTTGTCCCTGGCTCTGGCTGAGCTCGGCCGGCGGGTCTTGCTGCTGGATGCCGACCTGGGACTGGCCAATGTCGATGTCCTGCTGGGCCTGACTCCCAAACATACCCTGGCCGACGTCATCGAGGGCCGTTGCGAACTGCGCGATGTGCTGCTCCAGGGCCCTGGAGGCATCCGCATCGTACCGGCCGCCTCGGGCACCCAGAGCATGGTGCACCTGAGCCCTGCGCAGCACGCTGGCCTGATCCAGGCCTTCAGCGATATCGGCGACAATCTCGATGTGCTGGTGATCGACACCGCTGCGGGTATTGGTGACTCGGTAGTCAGCTTTGTCCGCGCGGCCCAGGAAGTACTGCTGGTGGTGTGCGACGAGCCGACCTCGATCACGGACGCCTACGCGCTGATCAAGCTGCTCAACCGCGACTACGGCATGAACCGTTTCCGGGTCCTGGCCAACATGGCTCAGAGCCCTCAGGAAGGTCGCAACCTGTTTGCAAAATTGACCAAGGTCACGGATCGCTTCCTGGACGTGGCCTTACAATACGTCGGCGCAGTTCCCTACGACGAAAGCGTACGCAAGGCCGTGCAAAAGCAGCGTGCGGTCTATGAAGCCTTTCCTCGTTCGAAGTGTGCATTGGCGTTCAAGGCCATCGCGCAAAAAGTCGATACCTGGCCGTTGCCGGCGAACCCACGCGGGCATCTGGAGTTTTTTGTCGAGCGGCTAGTGCATCAAACAGCGGGACCGGTGCTATGACTGCCAGTGGCTACAACCTCTACAAGAAGTCGGCGCGTGACAGCCAGTACGAATTGATCGAGCGCTACGCGCCTCTGGTCAAGCGTATTGCCTATCACCTGCTGGCGCGGTTGCCGGCCAGTGTTCAGGTAGAAGACCTGATTCAGGCCGGGATGATCGGTTTGCTCGAAGTGTCGACCAAATACGACGCGAGCAAGGGGGCGAGTTTCGAAACCTACGCGGGTATCCGTATCCGTGGGGCGATGCTCGACGAGGTTCGTAAAGGCGACTGGGCACCGCGTTCGGTGCACCGTAATACGCGCATGGTCAGTGATGCGATTCGCGCAATTGAAGCTAAAACCGGTCGTGACGCTAAAGATCATGAAGTTGCGGCCGAACTTCAATTGAGTCTCGACGATTATTACGGGATTTTGAACGACACCTTGGGCAGCCGCCTGTTCAGTTTCGACGACCTGTTGCAGGACGGCGAGCATGAAGGGCTGCATGAGGATGGCGCCAGTGCTCATCTCGAGCCGTCACGGGACCTGGAGGATGAACGCTTCCAGGCCGCGTTGGCGGATGCGATTGCCAATTTGCCGGAGCGCGAGCGACTGGTGTTGGCGCTGTACTACGACGAAGAGCTGAACCTCAAGGAAATCGGTGAGGTCCTGGGGGTCAGCGAATCGCGGGTCAGCCAGTTACACAGCCAGTGCGCAGCCCGTTTGCGGGGGCGTTTGGGGGAGTGGCGAGCGCGCTGACAGGCAGTGTGGGGACACTGCGTTCAGGACCGGTGAAGCAAGCGCTGCACCGGTCTTGCAGTATGTGCTCCATGCAGTCGTTGTGTGTTATGCCGGATTGATTGAATGGCGCGTTCAGGTGCTGGATGCGTTTAAGACTGCTTGGAGGTCGAATTGGACAAGAACATGAAAATCCTCATCGTTGATGACTTTTCAACGATGCGGCGGATCATTAAGAACCTGTTGCGTGATCTGGGATTCACCAACACGGTCGAGGCCGACGATGGCACTACCGCCATTCCGGTACTCAACAGCGGGAGCATCGACTTTCTGGTAACGGACTGGAACATGCCGGGCATGACCGGTATCGACCTGCTGCGCCACGTGCGCGCCGATGAAAAACTCAAGCACCTGCCGGTATTGATGGTGACTGCTGAAGCCAAGCGCGAGCAGATCATCGAAGCTGCCCAGGCCGGCGTAAACGGCTATGTCGTCAAACCATTCACGGCTCAGGCGTTGAAAGAGAAGATCGAAAAAATCTTCGAACGCATCGGTTGAGACGCGTAGCCATTCCGCCACGGGGGAGCTATGGAGCATAACGAATCTTCACTGGGCGACTTTGAGTCGACCCTGAAAAAACATGCGCTGGAACTGGTCGAGAGCCTTGAAAAGGGCAAGTTCGGCGAAGCGGTGCAATTGATCCATGAGCTCAATCAGACCCGTGACCGCGGCCTGTACCAGGAAGTGGGCAAGCTCACCCGCGAGCTGCATAGCGCGATCGTCAATTTCCAGATTGACCCGCACATGCCACAAGCCGAGGAAGTTTCACAGATCACGGATGCCACTGAGCGCCTGTCCTATGTGGTCCGGCTGACGGAAGCCGCAGCCAACCGCACCATGGACCTGGTGGAGAGCAGCACCCCGCTGGTCAACGGCCTGAGCACTGAAGCCCAGGCCTTGAGCGCAGACTGGGGGCGCTTCATGCGGCGCGAGGTCGGCGCTGAAGAGTTTCGCGAGCTGGCGCGCCGGGTCGACAGTTTCCTGACGCGCAGCGAACAGGAAACCCGTACCGTTTCCGGCCACCTCAACGACATTCTGCTGGCGCAGGATTACCAGGACCTGACCGGTCAGGTGATCAAGCGTGTGACCCAGTTGGTCACGGAAGTCGAAAGCAATCTGCTCAAACTCGTCTTGATGGCCAGCCAGGTCGATCGTTTCGCCGGTATCGAACATGACCGTGAATCGATCCTCGCTGAAAAAGATCCGCAAAAACATCTCGCCAAGGGTGAAGGTCCGCAGATTCATGCCGATAAACGGGAAGACGTTATGTCCGGTCAGGACGATGTAGACGATTTGCTTTCCAGCCTTGGATTCTAGGAGCACCCATTAATGAGCTTCGGCGCCGATGAAGAGATCCTTCAGGATTTCCTGGTTGAGGCCGGCGAGATTCTAGAGCAACTGTCCGAACAACTGGTCGAGCTGGAAAGCCGGCCGGATGATGCGGATTTGCTCAATGCAATTTTTCGCGGTTTTCACACTGTTAAAGGGGGCGCCGGCTTCCTCCAGCTCAATGAGCTGGTGGAGTGCTGCCACATCGCCGAGAACGTCTTCGACATCCTGCGCAAGGGTGAGCGGCGAGTCGACTCGGAACTGATGGACGTGGTGCTTGAAGCTCTGGACGCGGTGAACGGCATGTTCAGCCAGGTCCGTGAGCGCACCGAAATCACCGCTGCCACACCGGAGTTGCTGGCGGCCCTGGCGCGCCTGGCCGAACCTGCCGGTGCCGAGCCTGCAGCACCTGCTGTGGAAGAGGTGGTTGAGCCGGTTGCCGAGCCTGTGGCTGAAGAAAGCCCGGCAGGGGACATCACCGATAACGAATTCGAGCTGTTGCTCGACTCGCTGAATGCCGCCAAGGCCGAAGCCGAAGCAGCGCCTGCCGCCGCACCTGCGGCCCAGGGCGAGCCGGCCAGCGATGAAATCACCGACGCCGAGTTCGAATCCCTGCTCGATCAGTTGCACGGCAAGGGCCAGTTCGCCCCGGATGCCGTGGCACCGGCCGCGGCCAGTGCCACCAGTGGTGCGGCTGGCGCAGGTGATGAGATCACCGACGATGAATTCGAAGCATTGCTGGACCAGTTGCATGGCAAGGGCAACTTCGCCGTGGAGGCCCTGGATTCGGCCGTGGCGGCGGCGCCTGCCGCTCCTGCCGCAGCCGCACCAAGCGCAGCCGCAGCCGGCAGCGACCTGATCACCGATCACGAATTCGAATCCCTGCTGGATGAGTTGCACGGCAAGGGCAAATTCTCCGAAACCCCGGGTGCGGCCAAGCCAGCCGCGGCCACTGCGGCTCCGGCTGCGGCGGCCACCGCTGCCGTCGTCAAGCCGGCGGCGAAGAAGCCCGAGCCCAAGGCCGAGGCGCCGAAAGCTGCCGCTGCTCCTGCTGCGGCCCCGGCCCCGGCCCCGGCTCGCGCCGCCGCTGCGGCCCCGCCGGCGGAAAAGCCTGCCAGCGAAGCGGAAACCACGGTGCGTGTCGATACCGCGCGCCTGGACGAAATCATGAACATGGTGGGCGAGCTGGTGCTGGTGCGTAACCGCCTGGTGCGCCTGGGCCTCAACAGCGGCGACGAAGCCATGTCCAAGGCCGTGTCGAACCTCGACGTGGTGACTGCCGACCTGCAGACCGCGGTGATGAAGACCCGCATGCAGCCGATCAAGAAGGTCTTCGGGCGCTTCCCGCGCCTGGTTCGCGACCTGGCCCGACAGCTCAAGAAAGAGATCAACCTGGAACTGGTGGGGGAAGAAACCGACCTCGACAAGAACCTGGTAGAGGCCCTGGCCGACCCGCTGGTGCACTTGGTGCGCAACGCGGTGGACCACGGCATCGAATCGCCGGAAGAGCGCGAAGCCTCGGGCAAGTCCCGTGGCGGCAAGGTGGTACTGGCGGCGGAACAGGAAGGCGACCACATCCTGCTGTCGATCTCCGATGACGGCAAGGGCATGGACCCGAACGTGTTGCGCGCCATCGCCGTCAAGCGCGGCGTGATGGACAAGGACGCCGCCGACCGCCTGAGCGATACCGAGTGCTACAACCTGATCTTTGCCCCGGGCTTCTCCACCAAGACCGAGATTTCCGATGTGTCCGGTCGCGGTGTGGGCATGGACGTGGTGAAGACCAAGATTTCCCAGCTCAATGGTTCGATCAACATCTATTCGACCAAGGGCCAGGGCTCGAAGATCGTCATCAAGGTGCCATTGACCCTGGCGATCATGCCGACCCTGATGGTCATGCTCGGCAACCAGGCATTCGCTTTCCCGCTGGTCAACGTCAACGAGATCTTCCACCTCGACCTGTCGCGCACCAACGTGGTGGACGGCCAGGAAGTGGTGATCGTGCGCGACAAGGCGTTGCCCCTGTTCTACCTCAAACGCTGGCTGGTCAGTTCCGCCGCTCATGAAGAGCAGCGCGAGGGCCACGTAGTGATCCTTTCGGTGGGTACCCAGCGGATCGGCTTCGTCGTCGATCAACTGGTGGGCCAGGAAGAAGTGGTCATCAAGCCCTTGGGCAAAATGCTTCAGGGAACCCCGGGCATGTCCGGCGCCACCATTACCGGTGACGGCCGCATTGCTCTGATCCTCGATGTTCCGAGCATGCTCAAGCGTTACGCCGCACGGCGTATTTGATTCGGCGGGGAGGGGCGGTTGGCCTCGCCCCACCTAACGGAGTGTTTATGGCAGTCAAAGTCCTGGTGGTGGACGATTCGGGTTTTTTCCGCCGCCGCGTCTCGGAAATTCTTTCAGCGGATTCGAATATCCAGGTCGTCGGCACGGCGACCAATGGTAAAGAGGCGATCGATCAGGCCCTGGCGCTCAAGCCGGACGTGATCACCATGGACTACGAGATGCCGATGATGGATGGCATCACCGCAGTGCGGCACATCATGCAGCGCTGCCCGACGCCGGTCCTGATGTTCTCCTCCCTGACCCACGAAGGCGCCCGAGTGACCCTCGATGCGCTGGATGCCGGGGCGGTGGACTTTCTGCCGAAGAACTTCGAGGACATCTCGCGCAATCCCGAGAAGGTCAAGCAGTTGCTGTGCGAGAAGGTCCACAGTATCTCGCGCAGCAATCGGCGCTTCAGCAGCTACAGTGCTCCGGCGCCGCAGCCGGCGAGTGCGCCGGCACCTGCTCCTTCGAGCTTCGCCAGTTCGCGCTCGCCAGCTCCCGCACCGGCTCCGGCCCGCGCAGCGGCGCCGGCGGCCAGTGCGAATTCGCCGGCACCCAAGCGCAAGGCCTACAAGCTGGTGGCCATTGGTACGTCCACAGGCGGCCCGGTGGCGCTGCAGCGGGTCCTGACCCAGCTGCCGGCCAACTTCCCGGCCCCCATCGTCTTGATCCAGCATATGCCGGCGGCCTTCACCAAAGCCTTTGCCGAGCGTCTGGACAAGCTCTGCCGCATCAGTGTCAAGGAAGCCGAGGATGGCGACATCCTGCGTCCGGGCCTGGCGCTGCTGGCGCCTGGCGGCAAGCAGATGATGGTCGACGGTCGTGGTGCGGTGAAGATTCTCCCGGGCGATGAGCGCTTGAACTACAAGCCGTGCGTGGATATCACCTTCGGCTCTGCGGCCAAGTCCTACAGCGACAAAGTTCTGGCGGTGGTGCTCACCGGCATGGGCGCCGACGGTCGCGAAGGCGCGCGTCTGCTCAAGCAGGGCGGCAGTGCGGTATGGGCCCAGGACGAGGCCAGCTGTGTGATCTATGGCATGCCCATGGCCATCGTCAAGGCCAACCTGGCGGATGCGGTGTACAGCCTGGACGACATCGGCCGGCACCTGGTCGAGGCCTGTCTCTGATGGATGTGCTCAGCCTTATCGGGATCATCATGGCGTTTGTCGCCATCATCGGTGGCAACTACCTGGAGGGGGGGCACCTGTCGGCCCTGGCCAACGGTCCGGCGGCACTGATCGTGCTCGGCGGGACCATCGGTGCGGCACTGCTGCAGTCGCCGCTGAGCGCCTTCAAACGGGCCATGCAGATCCTTGCCTGGATCCTGTTCCCGCCCCGGGTCGATCTGCCGGGCGGCATCGACCGGGTGGTCAACTGGAGCCTCACCGCGCGCAAGGAGGGCCTGCTGGGCCTGGAAGGCGTGGCGGATGCCGAGCCTGACAGTTATGCGCGCAAGGGCTTGCAGTTGCTGGTGGACGGTGCCGAACCCGAAGCCATCCGCAGCATTCTCGAAGTGGATTTCTATACCCAGGAAAGTCGTGATATCGAGGCCGCCAAGGTGTTCGAGAGCATGGGCGGCTATGCGCCGACCATCGGCATCATCGGCGCGGTAATGGGCCTGATCCACGTGATGGGCAACCTGGCCGATCCATCCCAGCTGGGTAGCGGCATCGCCGTGGCCTTCGTCGCCACTATCTATGGGGTGGCCAGTGCCAACCTGGTGCTGCTGCCGATCGCCGCCAAGCTGAAATCCGTTGCCTTGCGCCAGTCGCGTTACCGGGAAATGCTCCTCGAAGGCATCCTGTCGATCGCCGAAGGCGAAAACCCCCGCTCCATCGAGCTGAAGCTGCAAGGCTTCATGGACTGATTATGGCCCGTCGTCGCCAGCATGAAGAACACGTCAAC
This sequence comes from Pseudomonas sp. GW823-FHT03E05, assembly GCF_058796855.1. Classification (NCBI taxonomy): domain Bacteria; kingdom Pseudomonadati; phylum Pseudomonadota; class Gammaproteobacteria; order Pseudomonadales; family Pseudomonadaceae; genus Pseudomonas; species Pseudomonas sp. GW823-FHT03E05. The sequence continues at coordinate 98,576 of NZ_JBXAJB010000002.1, read as the reverse complement.
CATGAGCGCTGGTTGGTTTCCTACGCCGACTTCATTACCTTGCTGTTCGCGTTTTTCGTGGTCATGTACTCGATTTCCTCGATCAACGAGGGCAAGTACAAGGTCATTTCCGAAGCCTTGATCGGGGTCTTCACCGACTCCGATCGTAGCCTCAAGCCGATTCCCATCGGCGACGAGCGTCCCAAGACCGTGACCCCGGCCAAGCCCCTGGTCAAGGACAGCGACCAGACCGACGCCGGCATCGCCGGGGCCAGCGACCCGCTGAAAAGCATCGCCGATGACATCAGCGCAGCCTTTGGCGACCTGATCAGCTCCAACCAGATGACCGTGCGCGGCAATGAACTGTGGGTGGAGATCGAACTCAACTCCAGCCTGCTGTTCGGCAGTGGCGATGCCATGCCCAGCGACCAGGCGTTCACCATCATCGACAAGGTGGCGAAGATCCTCAAACCCTTCGACAACCCGATCCATGTCGAGGGCTTCACCGACAACCTGCCGATCCAGACCGCGCAGTACCCGACCAACTGGGAGCTGTCCTCGGCCCGTTCTGCGAGCATCGTGCGCATGCTGGCGATGCAGGGGGTGAACCCGGCGCGCATGGCCTCGGTGGGCTACGGTGAGTTCCAGCCAGTGGCCAACAACGCCACCGCCGAAGGCCGGGCGCGCAATCGCCGGGTGGTGCTGGTGGTGTCGCGCAACCTGGATGTGCGCCGCAGCCTGACCGGTACCGGCACCGCCCATGCAACACCGGATGCGGCACTCAAGCGTGCTGGCACACAAACTGCACCAACCCCGGTCAAAACGCCGGTACAGGGAAGCGCCGTCAATTCTCCGTCACCTGCTTTATAACTTAGCGCTATGTCTCGCCCCGCTGTGGCCGGGCGGGAGGAACCAACCGAATGAGAGTCTGGGCAGTTGCCAATCAAAAGGGTGGTGTCGGTAAAACCACCAGTTCCATCGCTTTAGCCGGCTTGCTGGCCGAGGCGGGCAAGCGTGTGGTCGTGGTCGATCTCGACCCCCACGGCTCCATGACCAGCTACTTCGGCTATGACCCGGACAGCCTGGAGCACAGCAGCTACGACCTGTTCCTGCACAAGGGCAATGTGCCCCAGGACCTGCCGGGCCAGTTGTTGCTGGGCACCAGCCACGAGCGTATTTCGCTGTTGCCGTCCAGCACCGCGCTGGCCACCCTGGAGCGCCAGTCGCCGGGGCAGAGCGGCCTGGGCCTGGTGATCGCCAAGAGCCTGGCGCAGCTGTGGCAGGATTTCGACTATGCGGTGATCGACAGCCCCCCGTTGCTCGGGGTGCTGATGGTCAACGCACTGGCGGCCAGCCAGCAGTTGGTGATCCCGGTGCAGACCGAGCACCTGGCGGTCAAGGGCCTGGAGCGCATGGTCAATACCCTGGCCATGGTCAATCGCTCGCGCAAGCAACCCTTGCCGTTCACTATCGTGCCGACCCTGTTCGACCGCCGTACCCAGGCCTCCCTGGGCACCCTGCGGGTACTGCGGGACAAGTTTCCCGAGGAGATCTGGCAAGGCTACATTCCGGTGGATACCCGCCTGCGCGACGCCAGCCGGGCCGGGGTCACCCCTTCGCAATTCGATGGCAAGAGCCGCGGCGTACTGGCCTACAAGGCCTTGCTCAAGCACTTGCTGGCCCAGCAGCTCGTGGCGCAGGTGGCTTGACGTGAAGCGTTATTCAAGTCGCCACGCCGCCCGGCCGATAACCCCTACAGGTCACTGTATCGGGGTTTTAGCGTGGGCATCCTCATGAACCGTCCTCTGGATGTAAAGAGCCGGCCGCAGTTGGCGCTGCAGTCGTACCTGGACGCTTTGCTGCAGGACGCCACCGACGAGGAGTTGCTGCCACCGCCGCCGATCCCGGTGCCCGCCCCGGTAGTGGTTGAAGCCTCCAGTGAAGTGCTGGATGAATTCCAGGCCGCGGTACTGGAAGAGCAGGCCCGTGACGCCGAGCTCCAGCAGCACTCGGCGCCTGCGGTTGCTGCGCCAGAGCCCGTTGCCACCCCGGTGCTGGAAGCGCCGGAGCCCATGCCAAGCACCCTCTCGCCCGTGGTGCCGATGCTCCAGGCCCTGGTGCCGCCCGTGGTGGAAGTGCACTTGCCGCCGAGCAATACGCCGCCTCCGGTCACCGGCAGCGATCGTCCCGCCTGGGCGGCAGAGCCGTTCGAGTGCCTGTTGTTCGATGTCGCGGGCCTGACCCTGGCGGTGCCCCTGGTATGCCTGGGCTCGATCTATTCCCTGGCCGGGCAGGAGCTGACGCCGCTGTTCGGCCAGCCGGAATGGTTCCTCGGTATCCTGCCGAGCCAGGCTGGCAACCTGAAGGTGCTGGATACCGCACGCTGGGTCATGCCGGATCGCTACCGCGACGATTTCCGCCAGGGCCTGCAGTACGTGATCTCGGTCCAGGGCTATGAGTGGGGGCTGGCGGTGCACCAGGTCAGCCGCTCGCTGCGCCTGGACCCCAATGAAATCAAGTGGCGCAGTCACCGTGGCCAACGCCCGTGGCTGGCCGGCACGGTGATTGAACATATGTGCGCCTTGCTCGATGTTGCCGAACTGGCGGAATTGATCGCCACCGGTGGCGCCAAGCAGATGGCGATCAGTCAAGCGGCCCACAAGCCGAAGTAAACCAACAACAGGCCGCGTCCGTCGGGCGTGGCCACACAGAACACACGCCGTTTTCAACGGTTATTTGAGGGGTCAGGGTATGAATAAGTCGTCGTCTGCACAGGGTTCCGAAGATCCGATCCTGCAATGGGTCACCTTCAAGCTGGATAACGAGTCCTACGGCATCAACGTGATGCGGGTCCAGGAAGTGCTGCGCTATACCGAGATCGCTCCGGTGCCGGGCGCACCCAGCTACGTGCTGGGGATCATCAACCTGCGCGGCAACGTGGTGACCGTAATCGATACCCGCCAGCGCTTCGGCCTGGTGCCGACCGAAGTCAACGACAACACCCGGATCGTCATCATCGAAGCCGACAAGCAAGTGGTCGGGATCATGGTAGACAGCGTCGCCGAAGTGGTTTACCTGCGCCAGTCGGAAGTCGAGACCGCGCCGAACGTCGGCAACGAAGAGTCGGCCAAGTTCATCCAGGGCGTGTGCAACAAGAACGGCGAACTGCTGATTCTGGTTGAGCTGGACAAGATGATGAGCGAAGAGGAATGGTCGGAACTGGAGAGTATCTGATTGATCCTCGAGGTAGCGGTAATTGTCCTGGCGATCCTCTGGGTCGCCACTCTGGCTCTGTTCCTGTCCTACACCCGCAACCAGCGGCAGATTGCTGCCCAGCAGGCTGAGGGTGACGCCGTGCGCGACCAGCGGATCAAGGAGCTGGCCAAGCGCGTCGACCATTACCAGAGCGGTACGGTGCGCATGGGCGAGGACCTGCACGAGTTGCGCGCTGTGGTAGCGCCTTTGCCGGACAAGCTGGCCCAGCTGGAGCAGCGTGACCCTTCCAGCCTGTCGTTCGCCCAGGCCGCGCGCCTGGTGGGCATGGGCGCCAGCGTCGACGAGCTGACCCAGTCCTGCGGCCTCACCCAGGCTGAAGCGGAGCTGGTCAGCAAGCTGCACAAAGGCTGATGTAGCCGCGAACGCGCGCTGCAAAAAGGCCCCTGGGGCCCTCATGCGGCCGGGCTGTCTCAGTAATCGTCGCCGCGTTCGGTGACGTCCTTCTCCAGTTCCGCCCGTTGCGGATCATGCCCCGCCGGGAACTTGCCCTTGAGGTTCCAGGCGAAGGCGATGATCTCGGCGATGGTCCGGTACAGCTCCGGCGGAATGCTCTCGCCCAGTTCCAGTCGCGCCAGCAGCTTCACCAGCTCGGCGTTCTCGTAGATCGGGACTTCATAGTCCCGGGCAATCTTCAGGATGGCTTCGGCCAGTTCGTCATCGCCCTTGGCGGTGAGGGTCGGAGCTTGCTGGCCATCGTATTTGAGGGCGATGGCCTGGCGTGGTGGCGGAGAGTGCTTCATGCGGTTTCGTCCACCCAGCGTTGTTCCAATCGGGTTTGCGGGCCCTGGGGCGGAGTGCCGAGGTGGCAATCCAGGTCGCCGACATTCAGTCCCGAGGCCAGCAGGCGTTCGCGCAGGTTGCCCAGGTGGCTTTCAATCAGGCTCGCCGTGTAGGGGCGCTCGGCCCAGAGCTGGCTGGACAGCCGGCCCTGGATCAGCTGTGCCTGGACTTGCAGCGGGCCCAGAGGCTCCAGGTCGAAGGCCAGGTCGACCCGCCACAGGGCCTGCTTGGGCTCACGTTCCTCGCGTTTGTGTTCCGGCTCCGGTTCCGGCGCCTCTTCGCGCTGCAGCTTGACCTGCAAGGGCACGATGTCCTGCAGGTTGCGCATGGGGATTTCCAACTGCCAGGTACTCAACAGCCGGCCATCGTCGGTCAGGCCGCTTTGCTCCAGGCTCGACAGTTGATGGCTCTGCAAACGCGATACGGCCGCGGCGGCCAGGCGCAGCAGTTGTTCCAGGTCACCTTCGCCTTCCAGGCTCTGCAGCAACCGTTCCGGCAATGGAAAGCCGGTGGGCGAAGCCTTGGCGCTGACCTGGCCGAGGGTACCCAGGGCGCTGCGCACGAAGCTGGGCAGCGACTGGGCCAGGGTGTTGGCGGCCAGGATGGCGTTGAAGCTGGTGGAGGAGGGCAGGCCCGGGGTCAGCTGGGCGATCAGGCGCAACAGGTCGGCCTTCATGTCCGGTACCTGCCCCGGGTTGGCCCCGGCCAGCAGCCGGGCTTCCAGGAACAGGCCGCTGCCCAGCAAGGCCTGGGCCACGCCGCGCGGGTTGCTCAGTTGCTGCACGTCGGGCAGGCCGGCCAGCAGGCGCTCGACGGCGGCGCGCAGGTCGGTGGAGGTGGTCGAGGGGTCACTGTCGGAGGGCAGGTTCTGCAGGGCGTTGATCAAGCTACTGAGGGAGCCCTGGCGGCTTTGCTGGCTGGCGAGTTGGGCGGCGATGGCCAATTGCTCCTGACGGCTGCTCAGGGGGACGAAATTCAGGGTCTGGGCATCCGAGACCAGGGCGCTGAGCAGGCTGCCGATGCGCAGCGGCTGCGGGCTTTCGATGCTCAGGGTGGCGCCGCTCTGTGCGGTGTTGAGCAGGCTCACCAGGGAGCGATAGATCGCCGGCTGGCTGGTGCCCTGGGGCAGCATCTGGCTGGTCAGCACCTTGGCCTGGATCAGGGTGCCGGGGGGCAGTTGGCTGGCGTCCAGGCGGGTCAGGGCGGCGACACTGGAGGCGATGGCCTGTTGCACGGTGATCGCCAGGTTGCCCGCCGAGGGTTGGGTGACCGCCAGGCTGGTGCCCTGGGGCAGGGGTTGATTGCTGGTGGCCTGCAAAGTGGTTTGCCGGCCGTTGTCCAGGGTCACTTTGAGCAGCAACTGGAACGTCTGGTCGGTCTGCTTGAGCGACAGCACTTCGGCCTTGGCGCTCTGGCCGGCGGCAATCAGGCCTTCCAGGGGCGGCACCAGCTTCAGCAGTTCCCCGCTGATCGCCTGGGGGCGCGAGGCGCCGGGCGCGGGCACCTGGGGCGCAGGCAGGATGTTCATTTCGCCTGTCATTCGGACACAACCTGTGGAAATTAGCCCTCATAAGCGTAGGGCTTCGCATGTATAATGCCGCCCGTCTTTGGGGGAGTGGTGAAAACATTGCAATTGTTTGACGCAGCTCTCTAGAACAGGCCGCCAATGCATTTATCCTGCATCTCTTTAACGGCCGCTCCGTTGCCGACTTGAACCTGTAAAGGCCCGCTATCCCTTGACCAGCCCTCTTCTCGAAGCCGTAGCACTCGCCTGTGAGCGCGATTGGCGGATGCTATTTGAACACCTCGAGTTGCGTCTGACGGGCGGCGACATGGTGCAGATCAGCGGCCCCAACGGCAGCGGCAAGACCAGCCTGCTGCGCCTGCTGGCCGGGTTGATGCAGCCCACCAGCGGCCAGGTGCTGCTCAATGGCCAACCATTGCACGCCCAGCGCGCGGAACTGGCCCGCAACCTGTTGTGGATCGGCCATGCCGCCGGCATCAAGGAGCTGTTGAGCCCCGAGGAGAATCTCAGCTGGCTCTGTGCCCTGCACCAGCCTGCCCGGCGCGAGGCGATCTGGCAGGCCCTGGCGGCGGTCGGCCTGCGCGGTTTCGAGGATGTGCCGTGCCATACCCTCTCCGCCGGCCAGCAGCGCCGCGTGGCCTTGGCGCGGCTGTACCTGGACAGCCCGCCGTTGTGGATACTCGACGAACCTTTCACCGCCCTCGACAAGCAGGGCGTGGCCCAGCTCGAAGAGCACCTGGCGGGCCATTGCGAGCGTGGCGGCATGGTGGTCCTGACCACCCACCACAGCCTGGCCCGCATGCCTTCCGGCTACCGTGACATTGACCTGGGACGGTGGGCCGCATGAGTGTGTTTGCCCTGTTGGTGGCCCGTGAAGCGCGCCTGTTGTGCCGGCGCCCGGCGGAACTGGCCAACCCCTTGGTATTTTTCGCAATCGTTGTCGCACTGTTCCCCCTGGCCGTGGGACCTGAGACACAATTGTTGCAAACCTTGTCTCCGGGGCTGGTCTGGGTAGCGGCCCTATTGTCCGTCCTGCTCTCGCTGGACGGGCTTTTTCGCAGTGATTTCGAGGATGGATCCCTGGAGCAGTGGGTCCTTTCGCCGCACCCCCTGGCTCTTCTGGTTCTGGCCAAGGTACTGGCACACTGGGTGTTTTCCGGGTTGGCACTGGTCTTGCTCGCGCCCTTGCTGGCGGTGATGCTGGGGCTGCCTGCCGCCTGTCTGCCGGTGCTGCTGATGTCCCTGCTGCTGGGGACCCCGGTGCTCAGCCTGCTGGGCGCAGTAGGCGCGGCATTGACGGTAGGGCTCAAGCGTGGCGGCCTGCTGCTGGCGCTGCTGATCCTGCCGTTGTACATCCCGGTACTGATTCTCGGCAGTGGCGCCCTGCAGGCGGCATTGCAGGGCATGCCGGCAACCGGTTACCTGCTCTGGCTTGGGAGCCTGACCGCCCTGGCAGTAACCTTGACACCCTTTGCAATAGCGGCTGGCCTGAAGATCAGCGTCGGCGAATAATAATGAGGTCTGATCATTTTTTGATCACTTCTTTCTGAGAAAAGACCCAGGCTTTTCGACCACGAAAAGCACCCGTGATGGAAATAGTGAATGAACTGGACTTGGTTTCATAAGCTCGGCTCGCCTAAATGGTTTTACGGCATCAGTGGCAAGCTGCTGCCCTGGCTGAGTGTTGCCGCCGTGTTGCTGATCGGCATCGGCGTGGTCTGGGGCCTGGCCTTTGCGCCACCGGATTACCAGCAAGGCAACAGTTTCCGCATCATCTACATCCATGTGCCGATGGCGATGCTGGCCCAGTCCTGCTACGTCATGCTGGCCGTGTGCGGTGTGGTCGGGCTGGTGTGGAAAATGAAACTGGCCGATGTCGCCCTGCAATGCGCGGCGCCCATCGGGCACTCGATCACTTTCCTGGCCCTGGTGACCGGGGCTATCTGGGGCAAGCCGACCTGGGGTTCCTGGTGGGTCTGGGATGCCCGACTAACGTCGATGCTGATCCTGCTGTTTCTGTACGCAGGTCTGATTGCGCTCAATGCCGCCATCAGCAATCGTGACAGCGCCGCCAAGGCCTGTGCGGTGCTGGCGATTGTCGGGGTGGTGAATATCCCGATCATCAAATACTCGGTGGAATGGTGGAACACCCTCCACCAGGGCGCGACCTTCACCCTGACCGAAAAGCCTGCCATGCCGGTGGAAATGTGGCTGCCGCTGCTGCTGACCTCGTTGGGTTTCTACTGTTTCTTTGGTGTGCTGCTGTTGCTGCGCATGCGCCTTGAGGTGCTCAAGCGTGAAGCCCGGACCAGCTGGGTCAAGGCCGAAGTCCAACGCAGCCTGGAGGCCGCCCGATGAGCTTTGCATCCTTCAGCGATTTTCTCGCCATGGGCCATCACGGCCTCTACGTCTGGTCGGCCTATGGCATTTGCCTGGTGGTCCTGGCTCGTGAGCTGGTGGCGCCGATCCTGGCGCGCAAGCGCTATCTGCAACAAGAGGCGCGTCGTCTGCGCCGGGAGAACGGTAAGTGAATCCGCTGCGTAAAAAGCGTCTTTTGATCATCCTGGCGATTCTGGTCGGTGTCGGCATTGCCGTTGGCCTGGCCCTCAGCGCGCTGAAGGAAAACATCAACCTGTTCTACACCCCGACCCAGATCGCCAATGGCGAAGCCCCGCTGGACACGCGGATCCGCGCCGGCGGCATGGTCCAGGCCGGTTCCCTGCAGCGTTCCGCCGACTCCCTGGACGTGAAATTCGTGGTCACCGACTTCAACAAGTCGGTGACCATCACCTACCGCGGCATCCTTCCGGACCTGTTCCGCGAAGGGCAGGGCATCGTTGCCCTGGGCAAGCTCAACGCCGATGGCGTGGTGGTGGCCGATGAAGTGCTGGCCAAGCACGACGAGAAGTACATGCCGCCGGAAGTCACCAAGGCCCTGAAAGACAGCGGCCAATCGGCACCGACACCAGCGAAAGAGGGTTAAGCCATGAGTTCCGCACTGTTCGTTCCCGAACTCGGTCACCTGGCGATGATCCTCGCCCTGTGCTTCGCCCTGGTCCAGGCCGTGGTGCCGCTGCTGGGGGCCTGGCGCGGTGATCGCCTGTGGATGAGCCTGGCCCAGCCGGCTGCCTGGGGCCAGTTCGCCTTCCTGGCGTTCGCCTTCGGCTGCCTGACCTACGCTTTCATGAGCGACGATTTCTCGGTGGCCTATGTCGCCAGCAACTCCAACAGCGCCTTGCCCTGGTACTACAAATTCAGCGCCGTGTGGGGGGCTCACGAAGGCTCGCTGCTGCTCTGGGCACTGATCCTCGGTGGCTGGACCTTCGCCGTGTCGGTGTTCTCGCGCCAGTTGCCCCAGGTGATGCTGGCCCGGGTGCTGGCGGTGATGGGCATGATCAGCACCGGCTTCCTGCTGTTCCTGATCATGACCTCCAACCCGTTTTCGCGGATCCTGCCCCAGGTGCCGGCCGATGGTCGCGACCTCAACCCGCTGTTGCAGGACATTGGCCTGATCGTTCACCCGCCGATGCTCTACATGGGCTATGTGGGTTTTTCGGTGGCCTTCGCCTTCGCCATCGCCGCCTTGCTCGGCGGTCGCCTGGACGCCGCCTGGGCTCGCTGGTCGCGGCCCTGGACCATTGTCGCCTGGGCCTTCCTCGGCATCGGCATCACCCTGGGCTCCTGGTGGGCCTACTACGAACTGGGCTGGGGTGGCTGGTGGTTCTGGGACCCGGTGGAAAACGCCTCGTTCATGCCCTGGCTGGTGGGCACGGCGCTGATCCACTCCCTGGCGGTCACCGAAAAGCGCGGGGTGTTCAAGAGCTGGACCGTGCTGCTGGCGATTGCCGCCTTTTCCCTGAGCCTGCTGGGGACTTTCCTGGTGCGTTCCGGCGTCCTGACTTCTGTGCATGCCTTCGCCTCCGACCCTGAGCGCGGCGTGTTCATCCTGATTTTCCTGCTGTTCGTGGTGGGTGGTTCGCTGACCCTGTTCGCCCTGCGCGCGCCGGTGGTCAAGAGCCAGGTGGGCTTCAACCTCTGGTCCCGGGAAACCCTGCTGCTGGGCAACAACCTGGTGCTGGTGGTGGCGGCCTCGATGATTCTCCTCGGCACCCTGTACCCGCTGGTGCTGGACGCCCTGACCGGCGCCAAGCTGTCGGTGGGCCCGCCGTACTTCAACGCGCTGTTCATTCCGCTGATGGCCCTGCTGATGGTGGTGATGGCGGTGGGCGTGCTGGTGCGCTGGAAAGACACCCCGGTGAAATGGCTGGTGGGCATGCTCGGCCCGGTACTGCTGGGCAGCGTGGCCCTGGCCGTGGTTGCGGGCATCGCCTATGGCGACTTCAACTGGGCCGTGCTGGCGACCTTCCTGCTGGCGGCCTGGGTGCTGCTGGCCGGGGCTCGCGACATCGTCGACAAGACCCGGCACAAGGGCCTGATCAAGGGCCTGCCGAGCCTGACCCGCAGCTACTGGGGCATGCAGCTGGCGCACCTGGGCATCGCGGTCTGCGCCCTGGGCGTGGTGCTGTCGAGCCAGAACAGCGCCGAGCGCGATCTGCGCCTGGCGCCGGGTGAATCCATGGAACTGGCCGGCTATCACTTCATCTTCGAGGGCGCCAAGCACTTCGAAGGGCCGAACTTCACTTCCGACAAGGGCACCGTCCGCGTGGTGCGCAACGGCAAGGAAGTGGCGGTGCTGCATCCGGAGAAGCGCCTGTATACCGTGCAGAGTTCGATGATGACCGAGGCCGGGATCGATGCCGGCTTCACCCGCGACCTGTATGTGGCCCTTGGCGAGCCCCTGGGCGATGGCGCCTGGGCGGTGCGGGTACACGTCAAGCCGTTCGTGCGCTGGATCTGGTTCGGCGGCCTGCTCACCGGTTTCGGTGGCTTGCTGGCGGCCCTGGACCGGCGCTACCGGGTCAAGGTTAAAAGCCGCGTGCGCGAAGCGCTGGGCATGACAGGAGCTACGGCATGAGACGCTGGATGATGATGCTGCCCCTGGCGGTGTTCCTGGTGGTGGCGGTGTTTCTCTATCGCGGGTTGTACCTGGACCCGGCCGAACTGCCGTCGGCGATGATCGGCAAGCCGTTCCCGGAGTTCTCCCTGCCGTCGGTGCAGGGCGACAAGACCCTGACCCGCGCCGACCTGCTGGGCAAGCCGGCGCTGGTCAACGTCTGGGGCACCTGGTGCATTTCCTGCCGGGTCGAGCACCCGGTACTGAACAAGCTGGCCGAGAGGGGCGTGGTGATCTACGGCATCAACTACAAGGACGTCAACGCCGATGCCCTGAAGTGGCTGGCCGAATTCCACAATCCCTATCTGCTGGACGTGCGTGACGAGGAGGGCTCCCTGGGCCTGAACCTGGGCGTCTACGGCGCTCCGGAAACCTTTTTCATCGACGCCAAGGGCATCATCCGCGACAAGTACGTCGGGGTGATCGACGAAGTGGTGTGGCGCGAGCAACTGGCCGCCAAGTACCAGGCCCTGGTCGACGAGGCCAAGCCATGAAGCGCTGGTTAGCCGCCGCCATCCTGGGCCTGGGCATCGCCGGCATGGCCCATGCCGCCATCGACACCTACCAGTTCGCCAACGACACCGATCGCGAACGGTTCCACGAGCTGACCAAGGAACTGCGCTGCCCCAAGTGCCAGAACCAGGACATCGCCGATTCCAACGCGCCGATTGCTGCCGACCTGCGCAAAGAGATTTTCCGCATGCTCGGCGAGGGCAAGGACAATCAGCAGATCATCGACTTCATGGTCGATCGCTACGGTGACTTCGTGCGCTACCGGCCGGCCCTGACCGGCAAGACTGCCTTGCTCTGGTTCGGCCCCGCCGGGTTGCTGCTGGGCGGGCTGGTGATCATTGTCGTGATTGTCCGGCGTCGGCGCGTGCAGCGCAGCGACAGCCCGAACACGCTTTCCGTCGAAGAGCGTCAGCGCCTCGACCAACTGCTGGATAAAAACCACCCATGATTGATTTCTGGCTTGCGGCAGGCCTGCTGCTCCTGATTGCCCTGAGTTTCCTGTTGATCCCGGTATTGCGTGAGCGTCGCGCTCAGCGTGAAGAGGATCGTACCGCGCTGAACGTGGCGCTTTATGAAGAGCGCGTGGCCGAACTGCACAGCCAGCAGCAGGAAGGCGTGCTCAGTGCCGAACAGATGGACAGTGGCCGTGCCGAAGCCGCGCGCGAACTGCTGGCCGATACCGAAGGCAGCGCTAACGTGCGCACTTCGCGCCTGGGCAAGCCGCTGCCGTTGCTGGCGGCGCTGCTGGTGCCGGTACTGGGCCTGGGCCTGTACCTGCATTTTGGTGCCAGCGACAAGGTCGAGCTGACCCGGGAGTTCGCCCAGGCGCCACAGTCCATGGAGGAAATGACCCGGCGCCTGGAGCGTGCGGTAGCGGCCCAGCCGGATTCCGCCGAAGGCCTGTACTTCCTCGGCCGTACCTACATGGCCCAGGACCGGCCGGCGGACGCGGCGAAGATCTTCGAGCGCACCGTGGCCCTGGCCGGGCGCCAGCCCGAGCTGCTGGGGCAATGGGCCCAGGCGCAGTACTTTGCCGACAACAAGCAATGGTCGGACAAGGTCCAGGGCCTGACCGACGAAGCCCTGAAAGCCGACCCCAATGAAGTCACCAGCCTCGGGCTGCTGGGGATCGCCGCCTTCGAAGGCGGGCGTTTCCAGGAAGCCATCGACTACTGGAAGCGCCTGCAGGCGCAACTGCCGCCGGACGACAACTCCCGCGCCGCGTTGCAGGGCGGTATCGACCGCGCCAGCGAGAAGCTGGTGGCCAGTGGCGGCAAGGTTGCCAGCGAACCTGCGGCCAAGGCTCAGGCCAAGGGCGCGGTGCTCAAGGTCAGGGTCGACCTGGCGGCCGAGCTCAAGGCCAAGGTCCAGCCGGGCGACAGCGTGTTCATCTTTGCTCGCGCCACCCAGGGCCCACCCGCGCCGCTGGCGGCCAAGCGCCTGACCGTGGCCGACTTGCCGGCCACGGTCGAGCTGGCGGATGCCGACGCGATGATGCCGCAGTTGAAACTGTCGAACTTCCCTGAAGTCCAACTGGTTGCGCGCGTGTCCCGCGCCGGCCAGCCGACGGCCGGCGAGTGGGTCGGGCGCAGCCAGCCTCTGGCCAGCAGCACCACCGCTGCCCAGCAGCTGACCATCGACAGCCCGGATCAATAATCAGAGAAGCCGCCATGACCGCCATCGCTCGTATCACCCTGTTATCACTGGTCCTGGGGTTGAGCGCATGTACGGTCCATCGGCCGGTGCCCACCAGCTCCGAGCCGATCCCGCCGGCAGGGCCGAGCACACGCCCGGCCCCGTCCACGGTGCCGGGTACGCCCAGCGCGCCGATCCCCGCCGCCAAGCCCCTGCCACGCACCTCCGCCAGCTTCGCGCCGCCACCGGGCGGGCACAGCCATTGGGATGCGCGGTTGGGGGTCTATGTGCTGGATGACCAGAGCAACACCTTCTACCGCCAGCGCACCTACTACCGCTGGAACAATGGCTGGAGCCGCTCCATCAGCCCTGACGGGCCCTGGGAAGACACCGATATCCATGGTGTGCCCGCCGGGCTTGGTCGCCAGTTCCAGTAACCCTGTCCGATAAGCGCAGAGGCGCAGGCCAGAGCCTGCGCCCGGGCTGGATTATTTAAGCCTCGGGATGCCTGGCCGATACAGCGGGGTGTTCCCGAGTATCAGCCGTTGAGCGCCCGATGAAGAATGACCTGAATAAACCCTATTTCACGCCGATGGTGTTCTGGCTTGCGCTGATCTGTGTGTTGTTGCTGGTGTATGGCTTTGGCCCGACCGAGGTGCCGGAGCTGATCTACCTGTCGCTGGAGCCGGTGTGCCTGCTGCTGGCATTCGTCTTCATGTACTACTTCTTCTGCTGGAGCCTGATCTCGGTCTTTCGCTTGGGCGAGATCGGCTGGAAGCGCGTGGACTACGCCTGGCTGCTGCTGGCGTCCCTGGCCCTGATCAGCGCCACCCAGGCGGTGCGCGTGGACTGGTTCCAGACCGACTACCAATTGGCGCAGCAGGCCCAGGCCGGGCTGCAGCGGCGCGTGGCCACGGAGATCGAGGACATGCTGGGCGTGGAGCACTGCAAGGCGGCCATCGCTCGCTACGAGCCCCAGGATGCGGCCCAGGTCAGCAGCCTGTGCGAGCGTTTTGCAGCGCTGGAGCGCACCGCGGACGGGCGCCTTTCGGTCTTGGCAGAGGTCAAGGTGCAGCAGGCGCTGGAGGATATCCGCGGCGAATACACGGCGGCTCCCATCCGCCAATGGCTGCAGGGCTTGAGTGAAAGCATCAAGGAACTGGAGCAGCAGCGGGCCGAGGTGCGGCGCCTGTACGGGTTGGTAACGGTCAGCGCTACCGAGAGGCTCTACAGCTACTTCGTGCCCTTGCTGCTGGTGATCGCCCTGGCATTGCGCGCCTCCAAGGTCACCGGCGAAGTGCTGCTCAAGGCACCACGGCGGCGCAAGCTGTGGCTGATCATCAACCGCCGCGTGGTCATCGATGGCCTGGGTTTTGCCCGTGGCGCCCGGGCTCGGCTGGATGAAGCCCTGGGCAATTGGCGGGTAGCCCGTTGGGGCGTGGTGCACCTGGGCTGCGACTTCATCGGCGCGCCCGGCCCCCAGGACACCCCGGTCCCGGTCACCCCGGGCTTCTATGAAAGTGAATTCCAATTGGCCAGCCTGGCCGACTTCGACAGCAGCGAGTTCGTCGAATGGGCCGCGACCCAGACCATCGACACTCTGTACCTGGTGGGGGAAACCGATGCCGGCCTGATCGGGCGCCTGCGGCTCTGGGGGGCGGCGGCCAATATCGAAGTCCTGGTGCGCGAACGCATCTGAGGCGCCCGCCCTGGTGCAGCTTGCCTGCCCGGGCAACTCCGGGCAGGGGCAAGGGCGCCGCGCCTTTTCCTCAGGCCCGGGCCGGGCGGCGGTTGTCCCGCACCAGCAGGAAACGCATCAAGGCCAGCAGCGGGAAGGCGCTGCCCACCAGCACGATGCCCAGCCAGCCGCCATGCTCGTACACCGCACTGGCAATCGAGGAGCCAAAGGCACCGCCGATGAAGATGCTGGTCATGTACAGCGCATTCAGGCGGCTGCGGCTGTGGGCGTCGAGGGCGTACACGGCGCGTTGGCCGAGCACCATGTTCATCTGCACGCAGAAATCCAGGACCACCCCGGTCACGGCCATGCCGATCACGCTGTAGGCCGGATGCACCAGGCTGGGGATGAAGCTCAGGGCCGCCAGCAGCATGGCCAGCAGTGAGGCGATGCGGGTATGGCCGGCATCTGCCAGGCGCCCGCTGATGGGCGCGGCGATGGCGCCGATGGCGCCCACCAGGGCAAAGATCGCGATCTGGCTTTGGCTCAGGCCGTGCTGGCGCGCCAGCTCCAGCGGTGCGGCGGTCCAGAACAGGCTGAAGGTGGCGAACAGGCAACCCTGGTAGAAGGCGCGCTGGCGCAGTACCGGTTGCTGGCGCAGCAAGTTGCCCAGGGAATGCAGCAGTTGGCCATAGGTGGCGCTGTGGGCCGGCTGGCGCTTGGGAATGGTGAGCATCAGCACCAGGCTGATGGCTGCCATCAGCAGCGCCGCGGCGATGAACATCGCCCGCCAGCCGAAGTGGTCGGCCACCACGCTGGACACCGGCCGGGCCAGGAGAATTCCCAGCAGCAGGCCGCCCATGATCCCGCCCACCACCCGGCCCCGGGTTTCCTCGGGGGCCAGGTGCGCGGCCAGGGGAATCAGGATCTGCACCGACACCGAACTGAAGCCGATCAACAGCGACACCAGGAGAAAGGCATTGGGCTGCTGGATAAAGGCCGCGCCCAGCAGGCTGGCAATCGCCACCAGGGTGGTGCAGATCATCAGCCGGCGGTTTTCCAGCAAATCGCCCAGGGGCACCAGGAAGAACAGGCCCAGAGCGTAGCCGATCTGGGTCAGCGACACGATCAGGCTGGCCAGGGCGCTGGACAGGCCGAGGTCCGGGGCAATCAGCTCGATGATCGGTTGTGCGTAGTAGATGTTGGCGACTATGGCCCCGCAGCAGAAGGCGAACAGCAGCACCATGCCTCGGGTCATTGTCGCGCTGCCGGTGGGCAGAGCCTGGGTCGTGGAATTCATTGGCGATCTCTGGGGCAAGCGCAAGGAGCGAGGTCGGCAAGACCCCGTGGCAAAGCGATGGAGCGGGCCGGGTGGCAAAGGTCAGCGATCGAATGATGAAGGCCCGTTGAGTACCGGGGCGTGTCGCTGTCGAGGGGCGATGATACATTTACTTACATCCTGTTCGATAGCATGCTCATGCTCCCCCGGGGCCTTGCAGTCGACTGACGGGCTCTGTGCACCCATTGCCTTGAGGAATCCGTTCCATGAATCGGTCTTTGCCTGGTTTGTTGTGCAACCTTCCATGCCTGGCCCTGGCGTTCCTGCTGGGCAGCACCGCGGCCCTGGCCCAGGATGCGCCGGGCATGCGCATTGGCGTACGCGGGGAAATCACCGGGGTCGGCGGCGACGTGGTGCGGGTGCACGTCAACAGTGGGGAGAATGTCAGCATCGAGCTGACGCCCCAGACCCAGGTGCGTGCCGTGACCCTGGCCAATATCGAGGACATCAAGCCCGGCAGCTACATCGGCTCGGCGGCCATGCCCATGGCCGACGGCACCCTCAAGGCGCTGGAAGTGCATGTGTTTCCACCGCAGTTGGCCGGTACGGGTGATGGCCACCGGCCTTTCGACCTGGCCAAGGGCAGCAGCATGACCAACGGCAGCGTCGGCGACCTGGTGGTGAGCAACGGCCGCACCCTGACCGTCAACTACAAGGGCGGCCAGCAGAAGATCCTGGTGCCGGACGATGTGCCCATCGTCAACCTGACTCCCGGCGACCGCAGCCTGCTCAAGGTCGGGGTCAAGGTGGTGATGTTCGTTACCCAGAGCGATGACGGCAAACTCACCGCGCAGTCGATCTCCGCCGGCAAGGATGGGGTCGCGCCGCCGATGTAGGCCGCTGCTGCACAGGGTTGCCACCAGGCGGGCGGGGGCTTGCATTGCCAAATGTTGCTGCGCGCGGGTTGCAGTGGAAGTCGGCAAAGGCTTGGTTTACGGTCTCCGGTCGTTCAATGCGCCGGGAGTGCCTTATGGAAAAGTCGACGTTCAACCCAGCCAGTGTGTTCAATTCCCTGCAATACGGTTTCAGCCAGGCGGTGGAGGTGCGCGGTGGGCGGCGCCTGCTGCTTTCCGGCCAGGTGGGTGTGGATGAGCAGGAGCGCACCGTGGGCCCGGGCCTGCGGGAGCAGACCGAGCAGGCCTTCGACAATATCGCCCGGGTCCTGGCCGAGGCGGGTGGCCGGCTGGCGGATGTGGTGATGCTGCGGATCTACATCGCCGAAGCGGCCCGCAACCAGCAGGAGCACATCAGCGCAGTCTTGCTCGAACGCTTTGCCAGCCAGCCGCCGGCGTCTTCGTGGATCATCGTCAGCGGGCTGTCGCTGCCAGAGTGGCTGATCGAAGTCGAGGCGGAGGCGGTGCTGGAGGAGCGCCATCAGGTCGCCGAAGCGGCGCTGTTCACTCCGGCGCGAGCCCTCTGAGCGCCATGCCTGGGGCATAAAAAAAGCGACCCCGGAGGTCGCTTTTTTCATTCACCCGTTAGGGGTCACTTGGCGTTGGTGTAGATCTGGTCGAAGATCCCGCCGTCGTTGAAGTGGGTCTTCTGCACGCTGCGCCAGTCGCCGAAGGTCTTCTCCACCGAGAGGAAGTCGACTTTCGGGAAGCGATCGGTGTACTTGGCCAGCACTTTCGGGTCCCGTGGGCGCAGGTAGTTGTTGGCGGCGATTTCCTGGCCTTCCGGTGACCACAGGTACTTGAGGTACTCCTCGGCGGCGGCGCGGGTGCCTTTCTTCTCTACCACCTTGTCCACCACCGATACCGGCGGCTCGGCTTCGGCGGACACGCTCGGGTAGATCACCTCGAACTGGTCGCGACCGAATTCGCGGGCGATCATCTCCGCCTCGTTCTCGAAGGTCACCAGCACGTCGCCGATCTGGTTGGTCATGAAGGTGGTGGTGGCGGCGCGGCCACCCGTGTCGAGCACCGGCGCCTGCTTGAACAGCTTGCCGACGAAGTCCTTGGCCTTGTTCTCATCGCCGCCGTTCTTGAGCACATAGCCCCAGGCCGAGAGGTAGGTGTAGCGGCCGTTACCCGAGGTCTTGGGGTTGGGCACTATCACCTGCACGCCGTCCTTGAGCAGGTCCGGCCAGTCCTTCAGGGCCTTGGGGTTGCCCTTGCGCACGATGAACACGGTGGCCGAGGTGAACGGCGCGCTGTTGTTCGGCAGGCGGGTCACCCAGTTGTCCGGCACCAGCTTGCCGTTGTCCGCCAGGGCGTTGATGTCGGTGGCCATGTTCATGGTGATGACATCCGCCGGCAGGCCGTCGATTACCGAGCGCGCCTGTTTGCTGGAGCCGCCGAAGGACATCTGCAGGGTGATGTTCTCGTTGTGCTCGGCTTTCCAGTGTTTCTGGAAGGCGGCGTTGTAGTCCTTGTAGAAGTCGCGCATCACGTCGTAGGAAACGTTGAGCAGGGTCGGTGCGGCCTGGGCGACGCTGCCCAGGGCCAGGCCGGCGGCCAGTAGCGAGGCGCTGAAGAGTTTTTTCACTGCACATTCCTTTTGTTCGAGAGTGAAGGCAATTTGCCGCCGACTATAGCCGGGGCGCTATATCTCTTTAAAGATTAAAAAGTACTTTGCTTATTCCAGTTTCCTGAATAGCGCATTGCCGCAGCGGGAACAGAAGGCCGCGGCGGGTTCGTGGGTGTTCTTGCGGCACACCGGGCAGTCGTGCTTGAGCTGCTCGCCGCGCATGGCGCTGGCCAGTTCCGCGGTGAAGATCCCGGTGGGCACGGCGATGATCGAGTAACCGGTGATCATCACCATGGACGAGATCACCTGGCCGATCACGGTCTTGGGCACGATGTCGCCGTAGCCCACGGTGGTCAGGGTGACGATGGCCCAGTAGATGCCCTTGGGAATGCTGGTGAAACCGTGCTCCGGGCCTTCGACCACGTACATCAGGGTGCCGAACACCGTGACCAGGGTGCAGACGCTGAGCAGGAACACCAGGATCTTCTGCTTGCTGCCGCGCAGGGCGTCCAGCAGGTAGTGGGCCTGCTTGAGGTAGGGCGCCAGCTTGAGCACACGAAAGATCCGCAGCATGCGGATGATGCGGATGATCAGCAGGTATTGGGCGTCGCTGTAATACAGGGCGAGGATCCCCGGAACGATCGCCAGCAGGTCCACCAGGCCATAGAAGCTGAAGGCATAGCGCAGCGGCCGGGGGGAGCAGTACAGGCGCAGCCCGTACTCGATGGCGAAGATCAGGGTGAAACCCCATTCGATGTAGGCCAGGACGTTGGCGTAGTTGCGATGGACCTCGTCGATGCTGTCGAGGATCACGATCACCAGGCTGGCGAGGATGATCAGCAGCAGGGTGCTGTCAAAGCGCCTCCCCGCCACCGTATCGGTCTGGAAGATCATTACGTAGAGGCGCTGCCGCCAGTTGTCGCTGTTGCCCATGGAAATCGCCTGAATCGAAAGTCAGCGAAGCCTAGGGGGATTTGCCGGGGGAGCGCAAGGCGCGTCGCCCCGCACGTTGCGGCCCAGCACCCGGTCGACGGTGTGCACCAGCCAGCAGGCCAGGACAAAGGGTGCGGTCAGGGGCGCAAGACCCAGGGCGACCAGCCCCGGGCTGATCAGCAGTGCCAGCAGCATCCCCAGCAGCGGCCGCCAGGGGTGCCGGGCCTGCTGGCCCAGGGCCAGGGCGACCAGGGCGCAGTTGTAGCCGCCCAGGCCCTGCAGGGCCTGGGCATGCTCTTGCTGCAGCAGGGCAAAGAGCAGGCCGCAGGCGGAGCCGAACAGGGCCCAGGCTGCCGCGCGGCGGCTGGCCAGCAGCAGGCCGAGCAGAATCAGCAGGCCGGCCAGGGGCTGGCCGAGGAACATGATCTGCCCCAGGCCCTGGAACAGCCCACCCAGCAGGTTCGCCAGGGACAGCCCGGGCACGCCCTGGGTGGCCGCGGGCAGCGGCTCGATCAGGCTCAGCAGCAGCCAGCCGAGGCCGACGAAGGGTGCTGTGTAGGCCGGCAGGCTGGCGGGGTTGCGGGCACGTTTGAGCCATTGCTGGGTAATGATCGCGCTGAGACCGCCGGCGGCGATGATCAGCGGCGGCAGCAATACCGACCAGGGCAGGTACAGGCCCAGCAGCAGGCCCAGCAATACGCCGTTGTAGCTGAACAGCCCGGCCTGGCGGTCGGCCTTGGCGTACCCCCGGCGTTGCGCGGTCAGCAGCCCGGCCAGAGCACCCAGCAGGGCAGCGCCGAGCAGTGCCGGGGCACTGACCAGGATCGCCAGCAGGCACAGCAGGCCGCACAGCGGATGGCGCTGGAGAAAGATCTGACTGAAGCCGTTAAGCAGGGCAGTGGCCCAGTCGGGGCAGAAGGCATTGAAAGACTGTGAAGGCATGATGCAAATCAGTGGGGCGGCCCCTGGGCGAGGGTTGCGCCGACCGCCCAGGCCTCCTCTGCGGGAGGCTCTGGCCGGTCAGCGGCGCCATGGGCTGCGGGTCAGAGAAGGGTTTCGACGCGCAACGAATTGGTGGTGCCCGGCTGGCCGAACGGCACACCGGTGGTGATCACCACGGTGTCGCCGCGCTTGGCCAGGCCCTGGGCCTGGGCGATTTCCAGGGCCGTGGCACACACCTCGTCGACCTGGCGCAGCCGGTCGTTGACCACCGAATGCACGCCCCAGGCCACTGTCAGGCGGCGAGCAGTGGCAAGGTTCGGCGTCAGGTTGAGGATCGGCACCGAAGGCCGCTCGCGGGCGGCGCGCAGGGTCGAACTGCCGGATTCGCTGTAGTTCACCAGCACCGCCACCGGCAGGATGCTGCACACCCGGCGGATCGCACAGCTGATGGCGTCCGAGACCGTGGCCTCGGCCTGGGGCCGGCTGACGTCCAGTTGGGTCTGGTAGTCCGGGCCGGTTTCCACCTGGCGGATGATCTTGCTCATCATCTGCACGGCCTCCAGCGGGTATTCGCCGGAAGCGGTTTCCGCCGACAGCATCACGGCGTCCGCACCCTCGGCCACGGCGTTGGCGACGTCGGTGACCTCGGCCCGGGTCGGCGCAGGGGAGAAACGCATGGATTCGAGCATTTGGGTGGCCACCACCACCGGCTTGCCCAGCTGGCGGCAGGTGCTGATGATGTTTTTCTGGATCTGCGGCACGCTTTCTGCGGGCACTTCCACCCCCAGGTCGCCCCTGGCCACCATGATCGCGTCGCTCAGCTCGGCGATTTCCCGCAGTTGGGTGACGGCCGAAGGCTTCTCGATCTTGGCCATCAGGTAGGCCTTGTCGCCGATCAGCGCACGGGCTTCACGGATGTCTTCCGGGCGCTGCACGAAGGACAGGGCCACCCAGTCCACCCCCAGTTCCAGGCCGAAGCTCAGGTCGCGACGGTCCTTGGCCGTCAGCGGGCTGAGGTCGAGCACCGCCTGGGGCACGTTGACGCCCTTGCGGTCCGACAGCTCACCGCCATTGAGCACGGTGGTCTCGATGGCATCGGCGTGCTTGGCGATCACCCGCAGGCGCAGCTTGCCGTCGTCCAGCAGCAGGTCCATGCCCGGCTCCAGGGCGGCGATGATCTCCGGGTGCGGAAGGCTGACCCGCTGGGCGTTGCCCGGGGTCGCGTCGAGGTCCAGGCGCAGGGCCTGGCCGCGCACCAGTTGCACCTTGCCCTCGGCGAAGGTGCCGACCCGCAGCTTCGGCCCTTGCAGGTCCATGAGGATGCCCAGGGGGTAGTTCAGTTCGCGCTCTACCTGGCGGATCCACTCGTAGCGCTGGGCGTGGTCGGCATGGGCGCCGTGGCTGAAATTGAGCCGGAAGATGTTCACCCCGGCTTGCACCAGCTCACGGATGTCCTCGATGCCGTCGATGGCCGGGCCCAGGGTGGCGAGGATTTTGACCTTCTTGTCAGGCGTCATGTTTGGGGTTCTCGAGAATCAGGATGGCGCGGAAGTCGTTGACGTTGGTGCGGGTCGGCTCGGTGACGATCAGGTCCCCCAGCGCCGCGAAGTAGCCATAGCCGTTGTTGTTGTCCAGCTCGTCGCTGGCGCTCAGGCCCAGGGCCGCGGCGCGGGCGTAGCTGTCCGGGGTCATGATGGCCCCGGCATTGTCCTCGGAACCGTCGATGCCGTCAGTGTCGCCGGCCAGGGCATAGATGCCCGGGTAGCCCTTGAGGCTGTCGGTGAGGCTCAGGAGGAACTCCGCGTTGCGCCCGCCACGGCCATTGCCGCGCACGGTGACCGTGGTTTCACCGCCGGAGAGGATCACGCAGGGCGCCGCCAGGGGCTGGCCGTGCAGGGCGACCTGGCGGGCGATGCCGGCGTGGACCTTGGCCACCTCCCGGGATTCGCCCTCCAGGTCGCCGAGGATCAGTGGGCTGAAGCCGGCCTGGCGAGCCTTCACGGCCGCCGCCTCAAGGGACTGCTGGGGCCGGGCGATCAGCTGGAAGTGGCTGCGCGCCAGGCACGGGTCACCGGGCTTGACGGTTTCCGACTCGGGGCTCTGCAGCCAGCTGCGGACCGCGGCCGGTACGTCGATGCCATAGCGCTTGAGAATCGCCAGGGCCTCGGCCGAGGTGCTGGGGTCGGCCACGGTGGGGCCGGAGGCGATGACCGTGGCCAGGTCGCCGGGTACATCGGAAATCGCATAGGTGTAGACCGTGGCCGGCCAGCAGGCCTTGGCCAGGCGTCCACCCTTGATCGCCGAGAGGTGCTTGCGCACGCAGTTCATCTCGCCGATGGTGGCGCCGGATTTGAGCAGGGCCTTGTTGATGGCCTGCTTGTCCGCCAGGGTGATGCCGGCGGCTGGCAGGGCCAGCAGCGCCGAACCGCCACCGGACAGCAGAAAGATCACCCGATCCTGTTCCGACAGGTTGCTGACCAGTTCCAGCACGCGCTTGGCCACGGCCAGGCCGGCGGCGTCGGGCACCGGGTGGGCGGCTTCGACCACTTCGATCTTGGTGCAGGGGGCGCCGTGGCCGTAGCGGGTGACCACCAGCCCGGAGACTTCGCCCTGCCAGCTGCGCTCGACCACCTGGGCCATGGCCGCGGCGGCCTTGCCGGCGCCGATGACGATGACGCGGCCGCTGCGGTCGCTGGGGAGATGGGCTTGCAGAACCTGTTGCGGGTGGGCGGCGTCGATGGCTGTGGCGAACAGCTCACGGAGGAATTTTTGCGGATCGACCGACATGGCGGGCTCCCGGATTTCTTGTTATGGGGGGCTTGAAACGGGTGTAGCCGCCACCTCAGGCGGCGGCAAGGTCAGCAGGGCCTGTCCCTGGCCCGCCGTGAGGCGTTTCCTGCGAACCTTGGCGCAGCCTGCGGCAGCGGCTACGGATGCTGCTTATTTCTTCTCGCGGATCGAGAAGTTGGCCATGTGTTCCAGGCCCTTGATCAGGGCCGAGTGGTCCCAGTTGGCGCCACCGATGGCGGTGCAGGTGCTGAACACTTGCTGGGTGTTGGCGGTGTTGGGCAGGTTGATGCCCAGCTCGCGGGCACCGCTCAGGGCCAGGTTCAGGTCCTTCTGGTGCAGGTTGATGCGGAAGCCCGGGTCGAAGGTGCCCTTGATCATCCGCTCGCCGTGCACTTCGAGGATCTTCGAGGAAGCGAAGCCACCCATCAGTGCTTCACGCACCTTGGCCGGGTCGGCGCCGTTCTTCGAGGCGAACAGCAGGGCTTCGGCCACGGCCTGGATGTTCAGGGCGACGATGATCTGGTTGGCCACCTTGGCAGTCTGGCCGTCACCGTTGCCACCCACCAGGGTGATGTTCTTGCCCATGCTCTGGAACAGCGGCAGGGCACGTTCGAAGGCCTGGCTGTCGCCACCGACCATGATGCTCAGGGTGGCGGCCTTGGCCCCGACTTCACCGCCGGACACCGGGGCGTCCAGGTACTGGGCGCCGGTTTCGTTGATCTTGGCGGCGAAGGCCTTGGTAGCGGTGGGCGAGATCGAGCTCATGTCGATGACGATCTTGCCCTTGCCGATCCCGGCGGCCACGCCGTCGGCGCGCAGCAGCACGTCTTCGACCTGGGGAGTATCGGGGACCATGATGATGACGAACTCGGCTTCCTGGGCGACGTCCCGGGGCGAGGCCAGGGCGATGGCGCCGGCGGCGATCAGGTCGGCCGGAGCCTTGCCGTGGTGTTCCGAGAGCAGCAGGCTGTGACCGGCCTTCTGCAGGTTGGCGGCCATTGGGTGGCCCATGATGCCGGTGCCGATAAATCCGATTTTAGCCATGATAAAAATCCTCTATTCAACGGGACCTTGTGGGCGCTGGCTGGCCAGCGAAGGCGGTCTTGCGGGCCTCTTCGCCGGCAAGCCGGCTCCTACGCAGGTACAGGTTCAGATTGCGTTGTGGGTTTTCAGCCAGCCAAGGCCGGCTTCAGTGGTGGTCAGCGGCTTGTACTCGCAACCGACCCAGCCCTGGTAGCCGATGCGGTCCAGGTGCTCGAAGAGGAAGCGGTAGTTGATCTCGCCGGTGCCCGGCTCGTTGCGCCCGGGGTTGTCCGCCAGCTGGATGTGGTTGATCTGGCCCAGGTGGTTGGCCATGGTCCGCGCCAGGTCTCCCTCCATGATCTGCATGTGGTAGATGTCGTACTGCAGGTACAGGTTGTCGCTGCCCACCTGCTCGCGAATCGACAGCGCCTGAGCGGTATTGTTGAGGTAGAAGCCGGGAATGTCGCGGGTGTTGATGGCTTCCATCACCAGCTTGATGCCCACGGCCTGGAGCTTGTCGGCGGCGTACTTGAGGTTGGCGACCAAGGTCTTTTCCACCAGGGCTTCATCGGCGCCCTGTGGGCGGATGCCTGCCAGGCAGTTGATCTGGGTATTGCCCAGGACCTGGGCGTAGGCAATGGCCAGGTCGACCCCGGCGCGGAACTCCTCGACCCGGTCGGGCAGGCAGGCGATACCGCGTTCACCCTTGGCCCAGTCGCCGGCCGGCAGGTTGAACAGCACCTGGCTCAGGCCGTGGGCGTCAAGTTGCGCCTTGATTTCGGCAGAGCTGAATTCGTAGGGGAACAGATATTCGACGCCGCTGAAGCCGGCATCGGCGGCCGCCTTGAAGCGGGCGAGGAAGTCCTGTTCGGTGAACAGCATGGACAGGTTGGCAGCAAAGCGCGGCATGGTGGTCTCCTGTGGTTCGGTCAAGCCTGGGGCTGGCGCCAGGGGGCGGGCGGCCCGGGCACCACCTCTGGCGGGAGGTGGCGCCCGGGGCCCGGCCGGTGCCAGCGGCCAGGGGTATCAGTCGAGCAGGGAAATCGCGGTAGGGGCGTCGTTGCCCACCAGCGCCAGGTCTTCGAACTCGTTGACTGCGTTGATTTCGGTGCCCATGGAAATGTTGGTCACGCGCTCCAGGATGATTTCCACCACCACCGGTACCTTGAAGGTCTGGAGCATTTCCTGGGCCTGGCGCAGGGCAGGCTGGATGTCCTTGGGTTCGAACACCCGCAGGGCCTTGCAACCCAGGCCTTCGGCAACGGCCACGTGGTCGACGCCATAGCCGTTGAGTTCCGGCGCGTTGAGGTTGTCGAAGGACAGCTGCACGCAGTAGTCCATGTCGAAACCGCGCTGGGCCTGGCGGATCAGCCCCAGGTAGGAGTTGTTCACCACCACGTGGATGTACGGCAGGTTGAACTGCGCGCCCACCGCCAGTTCTTCGATCATGAACTGGAAGTCGTAGTCGCCGGACAGCGCCACCACCTGGCGGTTCGGGTCGGCCTTGACCACGCCCAGGGCAGCGGGGATGGTCCAGCCCAACGGGCCGGCCTGGCCGCAGTTGATCCAGTGGCGTGGCTTGTAGACGTGGAGGAACTGCGCGCCGGCAATCTGCGACAGGCCGATGGTGCTGACGTAGCAGGTGTCCTTGCCGAATACCTGGTTCATTTCTTCGTACACGCGTTGCGGCTTGACCGGCACGTTGTCGAAGTGGGTCTTGCGGTGCAGGCTGGCCTTGCGCTGCTGGCAGTCATGCAGCCAGGCGCTGCGATCCTTGAGCTTGCCGGCGGTCTGCCATTCGCGGGCCACCTCCAGCAATACGGTCAGGGCGCTGCCAGCATCGGAAACGATGCCCAGGTCCGGGGTGAAGACACGGCCGATCTGGGTCGGTTCGATGTCCACGTGGATGAACTTGCGGCCTTCGGTGTAGACGTCCACCGAACCGGTGTGGCGGTTGGCCCAGCGGTTGCCGATGCCCAGCACGGTGTCGGACTTGAGCAGGGTGGCATTGCCGTAGCGATGGGAGGTCTGCAGGCCGACCATGCCCACCATCTGTGGGTGATCGTCAGGGATGGTGCCCCAGCCCATCAAGGTCGGGATCACCGGAATGCCGGTCAGCTCGGCGAACTCCACCA
Organism: Pseudomonas sp. GW823-FHT03E05; assembly: GCF_058796855.1. Classification (NCBI taxonomy): domain Bacteria; kingdom Pseudomonadati; phylum Pseudomonadota; class Gammaproteobacteria; order Pseudomonadales; family Pseudomonadaceae; genus Pseudomonas; species Pseudomonas sp. GW823-FHT03E05. The sequence goes on along the minus strand of NZ_JBXAJB010000002.1, from coordinate 72,545 downwards.
GCAGCTCGCTGGCGTCGGCGTTGATCACGCCGCCACCGGCCACCAGCAATGGACGTTCGGCCTGGTCCAGCAGGGCCAGAACCTTTTCCGCCTGCAGGCGGGTCGCCGCCGGCTTGGCCAGGGGCAGGGGCTGGTAGGCGTCGATGTCGAATTCGATTTCCGCCATCTGCACGTCGAACGGCAGGTCGATCAGTACCGGGCCGGGACGGCCGGAGCGCATTTCATAAAAGGCTTTCTGGAAGGCGTAGGGCACCTGGCCCGGTTCCAGCACGGTGGTGGCCCACTTGGTCACCGGCTTGACGATGCTGGTGATGTCCACGGCCTGGAAGTCTTCCTTGTGCAGGCGGGCGCGGGGGGCCTGACCGGTGATGCAGAGAATAGGGATGGAGTCGGCCGAGGCGCTGTACAGGCCGGTGACCATGTCGGTGCCGGCGGGGCCCGAAGTACCGATGCACACGCCGATGTTTCCGGCCTTGGTGCGGGTGTAGCCCTCGGCCATGTGCGAGGCGCCTTCGACGTGGCGAGCGAGCACGTGATCGATGCCACCGACCTTCTGCAGCGCGGAATACAGCGGGTTGATGGCGGCACCCGGGATGCCAAAAGCGGTATCGACCCCTTCACGGCGCATCACCAGAACGGCGGCTTCGATTGCTCTCATTTTGCTCATGGTTTTGTGCCTCTTGCGTTTTGTAATTGTATACAAGTGGTTTTGCGCAAAGTGTATTCACGGCGGATGGCGCAGGTCAATCCATTTTCTTGAGCGGCAGCGGCTTTCATCAAAGCCCCGATAAACCGGCGTCCTTTTGTCGCAGGGGCTACCTTTCGCGAATTATTGTATACAAAAAATAAATTCATTGTGTTCTATTTGTTGTATCGGACTTCTCCTACAAGAAGCTTCCCCAGGTTTTCTCAATAACAAGATAAGGACGGCACCCATGAGCGCTTTAACCTTGAAAGTCGCAGTCAACCTGGCCAACCAGGCCATCAACGCGGGGCGCAAGATCAATGCGGCGCCGCTGACCATCGCGGTGCTGGATGCCGGCGGGCACCTGGTGACCCTGCAACGGGAGGACGGCGCCAGCCTGCTGCGCCCGCAGATCGCCATCGGCAAGGCCTGGGGGGCGGTGGCCCTGGGCAAGGGCTCGCGCCTGCTGGCCCTGGACGCGCAGCAGCGCCCGGCCTTCATCGGCGCATTGAACGGTCTGGGGCAGGGCAGCGTGGTGCCTGCGCCGGGCGGGGTGTTGATTCGGGATCAGGCGGGGGCAGTGATTGGGGCGATCGGCATCAGTGGCGATACCTCGGACATCGATGAGCAGTGCGCCATCAGCGCGATCGAAGCCCAGGGCCTGGCGGCGGACGCCGGCGTCAGCGCATAGCCCTCGACCTCGCGGGCCCGGCCTGTAGCCACTGCCGAGCCCGCGAGGCTGCGAAAAGCCGCGCAGGATCTTGATTGAAACTATTGCGCCCTTGCGGGCCGGGAAACAAACCGGAAAGTACCGAAACGCTATCAGCGATCCAGTTCACAGCCCTTGAGCACCAGACGGATGATGGTCTGTGCCGCAGCTTCGTAGTCGTCTTCGTCGAGCTTGGTCTTGCCGGTGACCACCGAGATCTGCCAGTCGAAGTCGGCGTAGGTCTGGGTCGCGGCCCAGATGCTGAACATCAGGTGGTTGGGGTCGAGCGGGGCGATCAGGCCGCGATCGATCCAGGTCTGGATGCACTCGATGTTGTGCTTGGCCTGGGCGTTGAGCTGTTCCACCTGCTCCGGGCTCAGGTGCGGCGCACCATGCATGATCTCGCTGGCAAAGACCTTGGAAGCGAACGGCAGGTCGCGGGAGATGCGGATCTTCGAGCGGATGTAGCCGCTGAGCACTTCGCTGGGCACGCCATCGGCATTGAACGGGGTGGAGGCCTGGAGGATGGGTTCGATGATGCTTTCCAGCACCTGGCGATAGAGGTTTTCCTTGGACTTGAAGTAGTAGTAGACGTTGGGTTTGGGCAACCCGGCCTTGGCGGCGATGTCGCTGGTCTTGGTCGCCGCAAAGCCCTTGTCGGCAAACTCTTCACTGGCGGCCCGCAGGATCAGTTCTTTATTGCGCTCGCGGATGGTGCTCATAAACCAGGGGATTCCTTGCCTGTTCGGGCGGTTGCGCATGGTAGCACCGGCCTTGTACGAGGCTCAAGAATGCCGGCTCGGGCCCGGTTTTCCTGCACTTGGGCGGATTTGCCTGTCCCGTGGCTGAACGAAAATACGCATCGGCGGGCGCCCCAGAGGGCGGCTGCTAGAGTTCAGGGCAGTGCTTGGCTCGCCGGCCTGTGATCAGCCTGTGGTGGGGCGTTCATCGCGCTGCGCAACCGGGTCCGGACCCGCCTGAATCGGATGCTCGCTCGTGGACAAAGGCAGACGCGGCAAAGTTTCTCTGTGGCTCATCCTCTTGGCACTGGCAGCTCTGGCCCTGGGGCTGTGGTTCTATCTGTCCGGCCCGCGGCATCCGGTCAAGCCGGCACCCGTGGGGGAGCCGGTGGTGGCGGTGGCGGTGCAGTTGCAGGATGTGCCGGTCTACATCGACGCCCTGGGCACGGTGACGCCGACCCGCAGCGTGACGGTGATCACCCAGGTGGACGGGATTCTTTCCAGCGTCGAGTTCAAGGAAGGCCAGCCTGTGCGCAAGGGCCAGGTCATCGCGCGGATCGATGATCGCGCGCTCAAGGCGCAGCTGGCCCAGGCCCGGGGCGTGCTGGCCCATGATCAGGCGGTGCTGGACAATGCCCAGCGCGACCTGGCCCGCTACCGCGAACTGATCAAGGCCGGTTCGGTCAGCCAGCAGACCCTCGACACCCAGGTTTCCACGGTGCAGCAACAGGCCGGCACCGTGGCTGCCGACCAGGGCAGCGTGCAGAACCTGGAAGTGCAGTTGAGCTACTGCACCATCATCTCGCCGGTGGACGGCGTGGCCGGGCTGCGCCTGGTGGACCCGGGCAACTACGTGACCACCGCCAGCACCACCGGGATCGTGGTGATCACCCAGATGGAGCCGGCCGAGGTGGTGTTCGCGGTGCCCGAGGATGACCTGGGGGCGATCAGCCAGGCCATGGCCAAGGGGCCAGTGCCGGTACTCGCCTATGACCGCAACAAGCACAACCTGCTGGCCAGCGGCAGCCTGCTGGCGCTGGACAACCAGGTCAACACCAGTACCGGGACCATCAACGTCAAGGCTCGCTTCGAGGGGGCGGGCAAGGCCCTGTTTCCCAATCAGTTCGTCAACGCCAGGCTCAGGGCCGACACCCTGACGCAGGTGCCGGTGGTGCCCACCCGGGCCATTCAGCATGGCAGCAAGGGCGACTTCGTGTTCGTCGTTGACGGCAGCACCAAGGCCAGCCTGCGCAACATCAAGAGCGGGCCGGCCAGCGGCGAGGTCACGGCGGTGCTGGACGCCGGGGTCAAGGCTGGCGAGCAGGTGATTACCGAGGGCGCGGACAAGCTGGACAACGGCTCGGCCATCAAAGTCGTGGCTCAATAGGCCGGCGCCGATGAACGTCTCGCGCCCCTTTATCGAACGGCCGGTGGCCACCACCTTGTTGATGGTGGCGGTGCTGTTGCTGGGCCTGCTGGGCTATCACCTGCTGTCGGTCTCGGCCCTGCCGGAAGTCGATTACCCCACCATCCAGGTCTACACCCAGTACCCGGGGGCCAGCCCGGAGGTGATCAGTTCGTCGATCACCGCACCCCTGGAGCGCCAGCTGGGGGAGATGCCGGGGCTCAAGTCCATGAGTTCCACCAGCTCCAACGGTGCTTCGGTGGTCACCTTGCAATTCGACCTGGCGCTGTCCCTGGATGTGGCCGAGCAGGAGGTGCAGGCGTCGATCAACGCCGCGGGCACCTTCCTGCCGAGCAACCTGCCTTACCCGCCGGTGTACAGCAAGGTCAACCCGGCGGACGCGCCGGTGCTGACCCTGTCCCTGACCTCCGACGTGCTGCCCCTGACCAAGGTCGAGGACCTGGCCGACACCCGCCTGGCGCAGAAGATCTCGCAGATCTCCGGGGTCGGCCTGGTGACCATCAGCGGCGGCCAGCGCCCGGCGGTGCGGGTCGAGGCCAATACCTCGGCGCTGAACAACCTGGGCCTGTCCCTGGATGACCTGCGCACGGCCCTGGGTACCGCCAACGTCAACCAGGCCAAGGGCAATATCGACGGGCGCTACCAGGCCTATTCCATCGGTGCCAACGACCAGTTGCAGTCGGCGCAGGAGTACCGCGACCTGGTGATCGCCTACAAGAACGGCGCGCCGATTCGCCTGGCGCAGATCGCCAGTTCCGTGCAAGGCCCGGAGAACCCGCATCAGGCCGCCTGGACCAACAGCACGCCATCCATCGTTCTGAACATCCAGCGCCAGCCCGGGGCCAACGTCATCGACGTGGTGGACCGGGTCCAGCAACTCTTGCCCAAGCTGCGGGCCGGCCTGCCGGGCACCCTCAAGGTCGAGGTGCTCACCGACCGGACCCAGACCATCCGCGCTTCGGTCACCGACGTGCAGTTCGAACTGGCGGTGGCGGTGCTGCTGGTGGTGCTGGTGATCTTCCTGTTCCTGCGCAACGTCGCGGCCACCCTGATTCCCGCGGTGACCGTGCCCCTGACCCTGGTGGGCACCCTGGCGGTGGCCTATGCGCTGGGCTTTTCCCTGAACAACCTGACCCTGATGGCCCTGACCATCGCCATCGGTTTCGTGGTGGACGATGCCATCGTCATGATCGAGAACATCACCCGCTACATCGAGGCGGGCGAGCCACCGTTGCAGGCAGCGCTCAAGGGCGCGGAGCAGATCGGCTTCACCATCATCTCGCTGTCGGTGGCGCTGATCGCGGTGATGATCCCGCTGCTGTTCATGGGCGATGTGGTGGGCCGGCTGTTTCGCGAGTTCGCCATGACCGTGGCGGTGACCATCGTGATCTCGGCGCTGATCTCCCTGACCCTGACGCCAATGATGTGCGCGCGCATGCTCAAGAGTCGCCACCAGGAGCGCCGCGCGGATTTCTTCGACCGTATCAACCGGCATTATGTGCGCGGCCTGGACTGGGTGCTGGCCCACCGCACCCTGACCCTGCTGTCGCTGATGCTCACGGCGGTGCTGACCCTGGCGACCCTGATGATCATGCCCAAGGGCTTTTTCCCCGAGCAGGACACCGGGCTGATCCAGGGCATCTCCCAGGCGGCGCCGAGTATTTCCTTCCAGCAGATGCAGGAACAGCAGCAACGCCTGGCGGCGCGTATTCTCAAGGATCCGGCGGTAGAGAGCCTGTCGTCCTTCGTCGGCATCGACCAGACCAACCCCACCCTCAACCAGGGCAACCTGCTGATCAACCTCAAGCCCCACGGGCAGCGCGACAGCAGCGCGGTGGTGATCCGCCGGCTGGCCGATGCCAACGCCGATGACGCCGGGATACGCCTGTACCTGCACGGGGTCCAGGACCTGACCCTGGATGCCACGGTGTCTACCACCAGCTACCGCCTGGGCCTGCAGGCCACCGACCCGGACCTGCTGGAGCTGTGGACCGGCAAGATGCTGGCGGCGCTGAAGCAGGATCCGATGTTCACCGATGTGCAGAGTCAGGCGATGCAGTTCGGCAACCAGATCCAGCTGAACTTCGACCGCGCCACCGCCTCGCGCCTGGGCATCACTCCCCAGGCCATCGACGATGTGCTCTACGACGCCTTCGGCCAGCGCCAGGTGTCGACCATCTATACCCAGCTCAACCAGTATCACGTGGTCATGGCCACCGACCGGCCACCGCGTAATCTGGCGGACCTGCTCACCGGGCTCTACGTGAACATCCCCGGCGGCGGGGTGGCGCCGCTGTCCAGCATGGCCACCCAGCAGGTGCAGCGGGCGCCGCTGACCATCAACCGCCTGGGGCAGTTTCCCTATGCCGATGTCTCGTTCAACCTCGCCCCCGGGCAGAGCCTGGGAGCGGCGGTGACCCGGCTGCAACAGATCGAGGCCCGGGTCGGCCTGCCGGCCTCGGTGCAGGCGTCGCTGGAAGGGGCGGCGGCGACCTTCGAGGCTTCGCTGTCGAACCAGGTGTTTCTGGTGCTGGCGGCGATCGTGGTGGTGTACCTGATGCTGGGGGTTCTCTACGAGAGTTTCGTGCACCCGGTGACCATTCTCTCGACCCTGCTCTCGGCGGCCCTGGGCGCCTTGCTGGCGCTGCTGATCACCGGGACCCAGTTCGACATCATCGGCCTGATCGGCATCGTGCTGCTGATCGGCATCGTCATGAAGAACGGCATCATGATGGTGGACTTCGCCCTCGAGCTGGCGCGCAAGGGCGGCCTGACGCCACTGGCGGCGATCCGCCAGGCGGCGGAGCTGCGTTTTCGGCCGATCCTGATGACCAGCATGGCCTCGCTGTTCGGCGCGGTGCCCCTGGCCCTGGGCACCGGCATCGGCTCGGAACTGCGCCACCCGCTGGGTATCGCGATCATCGGCGGCCTGTTGCTCAGCCAGTTGCTGACGCTGTTTTCCACCCCGGTGATCTTCCTCGCCATGCACGGCCTGGGCGAGCGGCTGGCAGGGCGCCGCAGTGGCAGGGAGGGCGACGGGGAAGGGCCCCAGGGGATCGGCGATGAACCTTAGCGCGCCGTTCATCCAGCGCCCCATCGCCACCACGTTGCTCGCCGCCGGGCTGGCGCTGTTCGGCGTCCTGGCCTTCAAACTGCTGCCGGTGGCGCCACTGCCGGAGGTGGACTTTCCCACCATCAGCGTGCGTGCCTCTCTGCCGGGGGCCGACCCGCACACCGTCGCCAGCTCGGTGGCCACGCCCCTGGAACGGCAGTTCGGGCAAATCGCCGGGGTTACCCAGATGACCTCGTCGAGCACCCTGGGGGCGACCCGGATCAACCTGCAATTGGACCTCAACCGTGACATCGACGGTGCCGCCCGGGACGTGCAGGCAGCGATCAACGCTGCGCGTACCAACCTGCCCAGTGACCTCTCCGGCAACCCCACTTACCGCAAGGTCAACCCGGCCGACTCGCCGATCCTGATCATCAGCCTGACCTCCGATAGCGCCTCGCCGGGGCAGATGTACGACGTGGCCTCGACCTTGCTGGAGCAGCGGCTGTTGCAGACCACCGGAGTCGGCGATGTGACTGTCGGCGGAGGCGCCCTGCCGGCGGTGCGGGTCGAGCTCAACCCGGACCGGCTCAATCACTACGGGGTCAGCCTGGAGCAGGTGCGCCAGGTGATCGCCGCAGCCAACGTCAACCTGCCCAAGGGCTCGATCATCCTCGGCCAGCAGAACCATGTGCTCGGCGCCAACGACCAGCTGTACCAGAGCGCCGACTACGCCGACCTGGTGGTCAAGCAGAACAACGGCAGCCTGGTGCGCATCGCCGACCTGGGCTACGTCCACGAGGACGTCGAGGACCTGCGCAACTTCGGCCTGTTCAACGGCAAGCCGGCGGTGCTGCTGGTGATCTTCAAGCAGCCGGGGGCCAACGTCATCGACACGGTGGATGCGGTAAAGGCCGAGCTGCCGTTTCTCCAGGAGTCGATCCCGGCCTCGATCCGCCTGAATATCCTGATGGACCGCACCACCACCATCCGTGCCTCGCTGCGGGACGTGGAACTGAGCCTGATCGCCTCGATCGTGCTGGTGACCCTGGTGACCTTCGCTTTCTTCCGCGACTGGCGCAGCACCCTGGTGCCGGCCATCGTCGTGCCGCTGTCGCTGCTGGGCACCTTTGGCGCCATGTATTTTCTGGGCTACAGCCTGAACAACCTGTCACTGATGGCCCTGACCATTTCCACCGGGTTCGTGGTGGATGACGCCATCGTCGTGGTGGAAAACATCATGCGCCACCTGGAGCGGGGCGAATCGCGGCTGCAGGCAGCGCTGGCCGGGGCCCGGGAAGTGGGCTTCACCGTGCTCAGCATCAGCGTGTCGCTGGTGGCGGTGTTCATTCCGCTGCTGTTGATGGGGGGCATCGTCGGCCGTCTGTTCCGCGAGTTCTCGGTGTCGCTGTCGGTGTCCATCGGCATCTCGATGCTGATCTCGCTGACGGTGACGCCGATGCTCTCTAGCGTGCTGCTGCGCACCCGGCAGAAGGCACTCGAAGGCGCCGAGACCGTGGATTCGCCGGTGCACCGCTTCTATGACCGGACCCTGGGCTGGGTCATCGGCCATTCACGGCTGATGGGCCTGGTGACGGTGCTGGTGATCCTGCTCGCCGGTGTGCTCTACGTGCTGGTGCCCAAGGGTTTCTTTCCCCAGGAGGACACCGGGCGCTTGTCCGGCAGCATCCTGGCGGCCCAGAGCATTTCCTACGACGCCATGCAGAAGGATTTCATGGAGATCAACCGCAAGGTCATGCAGAACCCCAATATCGACACGGTCGGCGGCTTTGTCGGGGGTGGGGGCGGCGGTGGCGGGGCGATCAACAGTGCGCAACTGTTCATTGCCCTCAAGCCCCTGAACCAGCGCCACGACAGCGCCGACCAGGTGATCGCGCAGATCCGTCGGACCCTGGGCGACATGCCCGGCACACGTCTGTACCTGCAATCGGTACAGGACATCACCGTGGGCGGACGCCAGAGCGGCGCGCAGTACCAGTACACCCTGACCGCCGATGACCAGGCCGACCTCGATGAATGGGTGCCCAAGGTGGTAGCGGTGCTGCGCGGCTTGCCCCAGCTCAAGGATCTGAATACCGACCAGCAGGACAACAGCCTGCTGGCCAATGTCCAGGTCAACCGCGACACCGCGGCGCGCCTGGGCGTAAGCATGGCGGCCATCGACCAGACGCTGTACGACGCCTTCGGCCAGCGCCAGGTATCGACCCTGTACCGGGCTGCCAACCAATACCATGTGGTGATGGAGATCGCTCCGCAGTACTGGACCGATCCTTCGACCCTGAACTCGATCTACCTGCCCACCGGGGCGGTGGCCAGCGGCAAGGGCGGCGCGGCAAGCCCGGACCTGGCGGCCAAGGCGCAACGGACCTTGATTCCGCTTTCGTCGGTGGCCCAGCTGTCGGTGCAGCGCACGGCCATTGCCATCAGCCACCAGGGCACATTTCCGGCTGTGACCGCTTCGTTCAACCTGGCGCCGGGGGTGTCCATCGGCCAGGCCACGGCCCTGGTGGACCAGGCCGTGGCGCAGTTGCGCATGCCGGCCAGCGTGGTCGGGCAGTTTGCCGGCACGGCCCAGGTGTTCCAGTCCTCGGTAGCCAGCGAGCCCTTGCTGATCATTGCCGCGCTGGTCTCGGTGTACCTCGTGCTGGGCATTCTCTACGAGAACCTGATGCACCCGCTGACCATCCTCTCGACCCTGCCTTCGGCCGGGGTCGGGGCACTGATCGCCTTGCTGCTGACCGGCACCGAGCTGTCGATCATCGCCCTGGTGGGGGTGATCCTGCTGATCGGTATCGTCAAGAAAAACGCCATCATGATGATCGACTTCGCCATCACCGAGGCCAGGGAGCAGGGGCTCAGTGCCCAGGACGCGATCCGCCGGGCCTGCTTGATCCGCTTCCGGCCGATCATGATGACCACCCTGGCGGCGATACTCGGCGCCTTGCCATTGGTGCTCGGCAGTGGTTACGGCTCGGAGCTGCGCCGCCCACTGGGGATCTCGATCATCGGCGGCCTGCTGCTCAGCCAGGTGCTGACGCTGTATACCACCCCCGTTATCTACCTGTGGCTCGACCGGGCGTCCCAACGCCTGCGCCGGGTGGTCAAGGAGGCATGACTATGCGTGGCCAACCTGTACCGGGGCGTCTGGCCGTGGCACTGCTGTGTATGTTGCTTGGCGGCTGCATGGTCGGGCCGGACTACCAGAAGCCCGAGATGCCGTTGCCCATGGCCTTCAAGGAAGGCGGGCAGTGGCAGCGCGCCGTAGCCAACCCCCAGGGTGCCCTGGACAGCCAGTGGTGGCTGGCGTATCAGGACCCGGTGCTCAACGATCTGGTCTGGCGCTCGGCCAGCGCCAACCAGTCGATCGTCGCTGCCGAGGCGGCCTATCGCCAGGCACAGGCCCAGGTGGCGTCGAGCCGCTCGGGGCTGTTTCCCACGGTTAGCGCCGGGCTTTCCGGTTCGCGGGGTGTGGGCGGCACCAGCGCCGGTAGCGGTTCGAGTACCGGCACCAGCAGTTCCGGCGGCGTCGAGCAGAGTGTCAGCGCGACCCTGGGGGCCAGCTGGGAACCGGACCTGTGGGGCCAGGTGCGCCGCGGCATCGAGTCGAGCCAGGCCCTGGCCCAGTCTTCCGATGCGCTGCTGGCGGGGGTACGGCTGTCCATCAGCGCCAGTGTGGCGAGCAACTACCTGAGCCTGCGTCAGCTGGATATGGACATCCGCCTGCTCCAGGAGCAGCAGCGGATCACCCAGCGCCTGCAGGACATGACCCAGGCCGCCTACGTCCAGGGCACGGCCTCCAACGATCAGTTGCTGCTGATCCAGGATCAGTTGAGCAGTGTGGTGGCGGCCCTGCAGACGGCGCAGATCTCCCGCGAGCAGTTCGAGCATGCCCTGGCGGTGCTGCTGGGCGTGGCTCCGGCCCAGTTCAGCCTGGCGCCGCAGGCCGACTACCGCTTCAATGCGCCGCAGCCGCCGCTGAGCCTGCCTTCGACTCTGTTGCTGCGCCGCCCCGACGTGGTCTCGGCGGAGCGCACCGCGGCGGCGGCCAATGCGCGGATCGGTGTGGCCGAGGCGGCATTCTTCCCGACCCTGGACCTGACCGCCGAAGTGGGCTTTCGCGGCAGCGCCCTGGGCGGGCTGTTCTCGGTACCGAACCGGATCTGGACCCTGGGCCCGGCGCTGGCCGGAACCCTGTTCGACGGCGGCGCCCGGGAAGCGGCGGTGCAGCAGGCCCGGGCCAGCTATGACCAGGACGTGGCCAACTACCGCGGCACGGTGCTTGGCGCCCTGCAGAACGTCGAGGACCAGTTGTCCTCGGTCAATCACCTGCAGCGCCAAGTGGCGACCTACCAGCAGATGTACCAGCGCAACCGGCAACTGTTCGGCAGCCAGCAAGCCCAACTGCGGGCCGGCACCGTCAGCGAGCAGAACGTGCTGACCCAGCAACTGGTGCTGCTGCAGGCCGAGCAGAGCCTGCGCGATTCCCAGGGCCAACTGAGCCTGGGCAGCGTGGCCCTGTTCCAGAGCCTGGGCGGCGGCTGGCACGAGCCGGGCGCGAGCCTGCCCTGACACGCGGGATCTCGCGTGGCACAAGCCCGGCACGCTATGCTGCGCGCCTTATTTCCATGCAGGGAAGCCAGGTTCATGGCCGGAAGCAGTTTGCTGGTATTGATCGATGACATCGCCGCGGTACTCGATGACGTGGCCTTGATGACCAAGATGGCGGCGAAGAAGACCGCCGGTGTGCTGGGCGACGACCTCGCGCTCAATGCCCAGCAGGTCTCCGGGGTCCGCGCCGAGCGGGAAATCCCGGTGGTCTGGGCGGTGGCCAAGGGGTCGTTTCGCAACAAGCTGATCCTGGTGCCGGCGGCGCTGGCCATCAGCGCCCTGGCGCCGTGGCTGGTGACCCCGCTGCTGATGCTGGGTGGCGCCTACCTGTGTTTCGAGGGCTTCGAGAAGCTGGCGCACAAATACCTGCACCACGCCGAAGTGGCGGCCGAACATACCCAGACCCTGCAAGCCCTGGCCGACCCCCAGGTGGATCTGGTGGCTTTCGAGAAGGACAAGATCAAGGGTGCGGTGCGCACCGATTTCATCCTTTCCGCGGAAATCATCGCCATCACCCTGGGCACCGTGGCCGGGGCCTCCCTGACCCAGCAGGTGGTGGTGCTCTCGGGTATCGCCATTGTCATGACCGTCGGTGTCTACGGCCTGGTGGCCGGCATCGTCAAGCTCGATGACCTGGGGCTGTGGCTGGTGCACAAGCCCGCTGCCCTGGCCAAACGCATCGGTGGGGCGATCCTGCGGGCAGCGCCGCTGATGATGAAGAGCCTGTCGGTGATCGGTACGGCGGCGATGTTCATGGTCGGCGGCGGCATCCTGACCCACGGTGTGCCCGCCGTGCACCACCTGATAGAAGGGCTGGCCGAGCGCAGCGCCGGGGTCATAGGCCCGGTATCGGCGTTGATGCCGACCCTGCTCAATGCCGTGGCCGGGATCATTGCCGGTGCCGTGGTGCTGCTGGCGGTCACCCTGGCGGGCAAGGCCTGGCGTGCACTGCGCGGCTGACGGGCGCTCAGCCCGCTGCCGGCACCGGGGTCGGCAGCGCGGCCGCTTGTTGCTGGCGGCACCAGCGGCGCCAGGTGAACTGCAGTTGCAGGATCGCCGCCCGGGCCATCTCCCGGGCTTGCAGGGGCAGGTCGCGGTCGCCATCCAGGGCCTTGAGCAGGGCCGCGGAGACCGCATCCAGCTGTTCGCTGCGGTTGGCGCTGGGGCCGCCGTGCCTGAGCAGCGTCGCCAGGTGCGCGAGATAATGCTCGCGTTCCGTGGCCAGGGTCCCCCGGGCCGGGTCCAGGCAACTGCGCAATTGCAGCAGCTCATCTCCCAGGTCCAGCCCCAGCAGGCCGTTGTCCCAGTGACTGCGGCGGTTCTCGGGCTGCATCTGCCAATACCGCGACACCCGGATCAGCCGATCGGCCATGCGCCCGCCGAACCAGCTTTCGGCCTGCTCCGGCGGGCGTGAGGTGAGCTGCGCCAGATCGAACAGCGAAGCCTTGAACATCCGCCGGTAGTGCTGCTCGCCCGGGTTGAGGCTGACCAGGCGCAGCACCACCACGGCGATGCCGACACCGATCAGGGTGGCCATGGCCTTGTTCAGGAACGCTCCGAGGTCGTAGCTCATCAGGTTGCTGGGGCCGACGTTGTTGACGAAAAAGATGCAGAACGCCGAGGCGACGGGCGCGAGCTTCGGTCGGCTCATGCACAGCGAAGCGCAGAACAGCGGCACTGCCAGCCCCAGGCACAGCAGGGGAAAACCGTCCCAGCCCGGCAGCAGGCCAAGGCCGACGAAGGCCGCCACGGGAATGGACAGGGCAATGCCCTTGAAGAAATTCAGGCAGGACGCGGCAGGGTTCTCACGCCCGGCGAACAGGCTCAGCACCACGCCACAGATGGAGACGGCCCCCAGCCCCGAGGGCCAGGCGGACAGCAGCCAGAAGCCGGCGACGGCGAGAAAGGCCAGGGCGCTGCGCAAGCCTCCCAGCACCCCTTGCTGGATATCCCGGTGCCAGGACAGGGCGCCGGGAGCGCCGGGCGGGACCCGGCCCTGTTCCACGGCGCTGACACTCAGGGCGCTCTGTTCCACCCGCTCCAGTACCTGGGCCAGTTGCACCAGGCACAGATGGCCTTCGGCGGACAGCGAAGGGTCCTGCAGTGCCTGTTGCAGGCGCTGTAGCAAGGGTGGCAGGGCGGCGTCATGTTCGGCCTGCAGGGCCTGGATGGTCTCGCCGAGCAAGGGTTGGAGTTGCTGCGCGGTGGCGGCGTCGAGCATCTGCCGTTGCCGCGCCACGCCGCGGGCGGACCGGAGCAAGCCCAGCAGGTCGCGGCTCAGCACCCGCAGCGCCTGGGAGCGACGGCGCCCCTGCGGGCCTTCGAACCAGGCGTGATCGCGTTGGGCATCCACGGTGACGATACGCCCCAGGGCTTCCAGCAGCCCCTTGCGCTGGTCTTCCCCCAGCAGCTCCGAGGCTGCGGCCTGGCGCCCGGCCAGCCAGGCGGCGCGGCCCTGGACCGCCAGCGCCTGTTCCACCCGGCGCGGCCAGAGCAGTTGGCTGGCCACGGCGGCGCAGATGATCCCCAGGCCGATTTCCGAACAGCGCGCCACTGCCTGGTCGAACACCTGCAAGGGCGCTGCGGTGGCGGGCAGGGCGATGATGGCAGTGGTGTAGCCCGCCAGTACGAAACCGTAGGCTGCGTGGTTGCGCAGCAGCGAGGCGCCGGTGGTGCAGAAGGCCAGCCACAGGGCCATGGCCAGCAGGAACAGCAGGGGCGCCTGGCCCAGGGTAGCAATCAGCAATATCGACACCACGGCCCCCACCAGGGTGCCCAACAGGCGGTAGGCGCCCTTGGCCAGGACCATGCCGCTGCTGGACTGGCTGACGATGAACACCGTGGTCAGGGCCCATTGCGGTTGTTCGAAATCCAGGCGGAACGCCAGGTACAAGGCCAGGCCGCCGGCAATCAGGTTGCGCGCGGCGAACAGCAGGTCGGCAGGGGCAGGGGCGAAGAGGGCTTGCCAGATATCGGCGCGGAAAAAGGTCGGCAGTTTCATCTTTCAGACACATTGATAGCTAGCTAATGATTAGCATCGTATCGATTTTGCCAGGGTGTGCCAATCGGCTTTTCAACGAGCGGGCGAGGAAGGGGCTTTGACGGGGAGCGGACGCCCCGCCGGATGGCGGGGCGAGGCAGGGTTACTCGGCGATCTGCAGCTTGCGCGACTCGGTGTAGACGTAGCGCACTTTCTCGTATTCGAACGGCGAGTTCAGCTGGCCATAGCGGAAGCTGGTCTGGTAGCGCTTGTCGACCCCGCGCAGGACCCAGATTTCCGGGTGGTTGCTGCTGGCTTCCGAAACATTGAGGAAGTTGATCGCCGATTCGGCGGTGTAGTCCACCGCCAGCCCGGCGGTATCACGCAGGTTCGACGGGCCGAGGATCGGCAGCACCAGGTACGCGCCGCCGGGTACGCCGTAGAAGCCCAGGGTCTGGCCGAAGTCTTCGCTCTGGCGCGGCAGGCCCATCTTGGTAGCCGGGTCCCACAGGCCGGCCACGCCGATAGTGGTGTTGAGCAGCAGGCGCGCGGTGGTTTCCATGGAGCGCTGGCCCTTGAACTGCAGCAGGCTGTTGAACAGGTTGGGCACATCGCCCAGGTTGTTGAAGAAGTTGCTGACCCCGGTGCGCAGGAAGCTCGGCGTCACGTAGCGGTACCCGTCCACCACCGGCAGGAACACCCATTGGTCGAAGCGGTAGTTGAAGTGGTAGACCCGGCGGTTCCACGACTCCAGCGGGTCGTAGATATTCAGGGCGTTCAAGGTCGAGCGCTCGAACTCGCGCTGGTCCAGCCCCGGGTTGAACTTGAGCTTCTTCAACGGCTCGGTGAAGCCATCGGGGTCGGGGGTGACGGGGATGTTGGCCTTGCTGTTGTCGGCTTGGGCATAGCCTGCGCAGAGCAACGCAGCGATAAGCAGGAGATGTTTAGCCACGGAAGAACTCCAGCATGGCGTCGCTGTTGACGCGGTAGTTGAGGTTGCCGCAGTGGCCGCCATGGGGGTAGACGGTCAGGCGGTCACCAAAGGTTTTACGCAGGAAGCCCAGGTCGCCGGGGCCGAGGATCACGTCGTCGGCGTTGTGCATCACGGCGATCTTCGGGCTGGCCTTGAGGTAGTCCTGCAGGGCGTAGAGGCTGACCTGGTCGATCAGTTGCAGCAGGCTGCCGCCATCGGTGCGGGCGCGCCACATGGGGATCACCTGCTCGGTCAGGTAGCAGTCGAAGTCGCATTGCAGGGCACGCTTGAGAAACGGCGTGAGGCTGGTGCCTTCGCGGATCGGGTATTTGGGCGGGGTGATCAGGCCACGGCGGTTGATCAGGTCCGAGGTGAAGGCAATGTCCGCCGCCGAGAAACGGAAGGAGGTGCCGATCAGCATCGCCATCTGCTCGTTGGTCAGGTGCTGCTTGGATTGCTGGAAGTCGTAGAGCAGGGCGTCGTTGAGGTCGATATAGCCCTTCTGCTGGAAGTAGCGGGTCAGCTTGCCCAGCACCAGTTCGTAGAAGGTAGTGCTGTTGTTGATGCCCTTGACCTCGGTCTGCACCAGCTTGTCGAGGTTGGTGATCGAGGTATAGAGATTGACCGGCGGGTTGAGCAGCAGGACCTTCTTGAAATTGAAGCTGCGCCGGGTTTCATCCAGCTTGCTGACGAAGGCCGCATCCAGCGCGCCAAGACTGTAGCCGGTGAGGTAGAACTCGGTGATCGGCAGCTTGGGATTCTGCGCCCGTACGGCCTGCATCACCCGGTACATGTCCTCGGCGTCTTCCTGGGTCACGCCCGGGGTGGCAAAGCGCGAAGCGGCGCTGATGAAGTCGAAGCTGGTGGGCGAGGACAGCTGCACCACGTGGTAGCCGGCTTTGTAGTAGAGCTTCTTCAGGTACTCGTTGAGGCTGCTGTCATAGCGCGCCCCGGTGCCGGCGATCAGGAAGATCAGCGGCGCGGCGTGGTCCTGGGTGGCAATGCGGTAGGTGAGTTTCTTCACCGCCCAGAAGTTGTCCGGGAGGATGAATTCCCGTTCCGGACGCAGCGTCAGGCTGTGGTCAGACTGGCGGATGTCATCGTTGGAGGGCAGTTCCGGGCGCAACTCCGGAGGCGTGGTGGCGATGGTGGCTTCGAAGGGGTTGGTCAACGGGTAGCCATAGGTGGCCGGGTCGACGTCGACCGCCAGCGCGGACGCACTCAGGATAAGGCCGCCAAACAGGGCAGCGAAGCGCAAGGAACGAAGCATGACTGTATCCCTAGAAGAAGGTACCGAATGAGGTTCGCAGGCTATGACCACCGCGCTGCTGCCGAAGTGCCATGGTTGGGCACAAATAACGCCTGCGACAGGCTTATTGGGAAGTGATAGTAGCCGGACGATACACTTTGCCGCCATTTGCATGACAGATATCTGCGCCTGGCGCTTGCCAAGCGTTCGCGGGGGATTATGCTGGGCGCCGTTTTGACTGTTCGGAGTGTTTCATGTCCCGCCGCCTTCCCCTGATTCTGCTGCTCGTGGTCCTGCCGCTGTGGCTGGCCGCCAGTTATGGCCTGCGCTACGGCTTCATGGAGGACGCGCGCTGGGTGGGTGCCTGTGTCGAGGCTGCCAGCCGCTGGGAGTGCGGGCTGCGCTCCAGCCTGGGTTGGATGATTCACTTCAAGGTGCTGGGCTGGAGCGCGGTGGCCGTGGCGCTCCTGGGTTTTGTCATGCCCGGGCGTGCCGGTTGGGGGCTGGGCGTACTGGCGTTGCTGATCGGCATCCCGGCCCTGGCCCTGTACAACACCACCCTGGCGGTATTTGCCGTGGTGATTGCCGGCTTGCGCCTGGTGCGCGCCAGCAAGCCATAGCCGCAGCAGCGGCCATGGCCTATGGCCTCAGGCCCTGCGGGCCCGCAGGTTGCGCCAAAGCGCCGCTACCATCAGCAGGCTGACCAGGGCCCAGCCCCAGGCCTGCTGGTTGGCCAGACCTTCCTGATACAACTGCGGGGCAATGCCGGCACCGACGATAAAGGTCAGCAGGGCAATCTCCCGGCGCGGCACTCGCACCGGGCGGCACAGGTAGACCAGTGCCGGCAGTAGCAGGGCCGCGCTGGGGAAGCTGCGGTAGCGCGGGTCGAACACCAGCTCCAGCATCATCACCGCCGCGGCGAAGCCAGCGGCCGTCAGCAGCCAGCCGGCCCGTTTCTCCAGTGCATCGAAGGCTTTCAGGCGCCAGCCCTGGCGAGGGCTCAGGGCCAGGGCGGCGTGGGCCAGCACCAGCAGGTTGAGCCCCAGCAGCAACGCGGCCCAGCACCATTCACCGGCGAAACGGCTGGTTGCCCGCGCCAGTTCTCCCCAGGTTCCGATGCTGCAAGCGGCCACTGCGCCCAACAGGGGCAGCAGCAGGGCGGCGCGGTGGTCGCGGGGCCGGCCGCCGAGCACCAGGGTGCCGAGCAGTATCAGGCCGCCGACGCCCAGCCACAGCGGCCAGTACGGCAGGTTGGACACCGGGCCGGCGAGGATGCCCTTGTCCTGGCGATCAGCATCGAACAGTCCCCAGTAGCCACCGACGGCACCTTCGCTGGCGCGCTTCCAGGGCTGGTCGAAGGCTTCGATCAGGTTGTAGTGCCAGCCATTGTGTTCCGCCAGGGCGACGAAGCCGCGGATGAACTTGGCCTCGTTGACCCGGCTGGGCAGCGCGGTTTCTCGCTGCCGGCCTTCACTGGGCCAGCCGGTCTCGCCAATCAGTACGTCCTTGGGGGCGAAGCGGTTGCCGAACACCTGGCGCACCTCGGCCACGTGGTTCAAGGCAGCGTCGATGTTCGACGGATCATCTTCCCAGTACGGCAGCAGGTGGATGGTGAGGAAATCCACCGCCGGGGCGATTTCCGGGTGCTTGAGCCAGAACTCCCAGACATCGGCGTAGGTCACCGGCTGCTTGACCCCGGCCTTGACCTTGAGGATCAGCCGCGCCAATTGCGCGCCGGTGACCTCCTTGCGCAGCAGTGCTTCGTTACCGACGATCACCGCACTGACCACGTCCGGGTTGGCGTTGGCCGAGGCGATCAGCAGGTCGACCTCCTTCTCGGTGTCCACCGGGTTGCTGTTGACCCAGGCGCCGATCATCAGCTTCAGGCCGTGCTTGCGCGCCAGGTCCGGCAGGGCTTCCAGGCCGGTCATGGAATAGGTACGGATGCATTCGAAACGGGTCGCCAGCAGGGCCAGGTCGGCGTCCATGCGCTGCGGGCGCAGCTTGAACGGCTGGTCGAAGGGCGACTGGTCCTTGTCGAACGGAGTGTAGGAAGCGCACTGCAGCTTGTGGCTGGCGCTGGCGACATCCGGCAGGTGCACCGGCCGGCCAAGGCCGTACCAATAACCGCAGAGGGCCAGCAGCCCGAACAGGCAGGCGAACAGATAGGGCAGGGCGGGGAAACGAGGGGTGGCGGGCATGATCGGGCCGTCGTGGAACAAAGCCGGGCATCTTACCCGCATTTGTCCGCAGCTTGGTGGGCTGCATGATTTTGACATGCAAAGTTCGGGCGGACCCACTGCCCGGGAGAGGCCGGCCGTTGGTTACTGGCTATCTGATGTCGCTGCTGGCTGCCTTGAGGTCGTAGACAGAGCAGGTCGCGGAACAGGGCGGGTTGATGATCCAGGCATCAGTACTCCGCTGATGATCGAACGCGTTCGCGGTGAGGCGTGATGGGGGCGCTGAGCACCATAACCATACGTTGACGTGCCTGGCAGCCGCCCGGCACTGCACTTTTCGGGGAAGTAACGATGAAGATGCGACGACTCTTAGGCGCAGGTGCCGCACTGGTACTTGCCATCAGCTCCACTCTGGCCAGTGCCGACAGCAAGACCCTGAGCATCGGCTATGTCGACGGCTGGTCCGACAGCGTGGCGACGACCCATGTGGCGGCGGAAGTGATCAAGCAGAAGCTCGGTTATGACGTCAAGCTGCAGGCGGTGGCGACCGGGATCATGTGGCAGGGCGTAGCCACCGGCAAGCTCGACGCCATGCTCTCGGCCTGGCTGCCGGTGACCCATGGCGAGTACTGGGCCAAGAACAAGGACAAGGTGGTGGACTACGGCCCCAACTTCAAGGACGCCAAGATCGGCCTGATCGTGCCGGAGTACGTCAAGGCCAAGTCCATCGAGGACCTCAAGACCGATACCACGTTCAAGAACAAGATCGTCGGCATCGACGCCGGCTCGGGGGTGATGCTCAAGACCGACCAGGCGATCAAGGACTACGGCCTGGACTACAAGCTGCAGGCCAGTTCCGGGGCGGCAATGATCGCCGAGCTGACCCGCGCCGAAGAAAAACAGGATTCCATCGCCGTGACCGGCTGGGTGCCGCACTGGATGTTCGCCAAGTGGAAACTGCGCTTCCTCGAAGACCCGAAGGGCGTGTACGGCGCTGCTGAAACCGTCAACAGCATCGGCAGCAAGGGCCTGGAGAAGAAGGCGCCGGAAGTGGCGGCCTTCCTGAAGAAATTCCAGTGGGCCTCGAAAGATGAAATCGGTGAGGTCATGCTGGCCATTCAAGAGGGTGCAAAACCCGATGTGGCGGCCAAGGATTGGGTGAGCAAGCACCCGGAAAGGGTTGCCGAGTGGACTGCTAAATAAGCACAGCGCGTCTAGATCAAGGGTCTTGAGGCCGCGCACTGGAAACAGTGGGCGGCCTTGTCATTTATTGAAGAAAAAACCGGCGCCAACGCTAATGTCGTTCTAATACTAAGGTCGTCTGGAACCTGCTCCATAGCCGCATAGAGTGGATTAGGTTCCACCTAAAATCTGTGCTGCGAGGATAAAAACAATGAACGACAGCATTTACCTCTCGATTCAAAACAGCCCGCGTTTCAAGGAGCTGGTCAGCAAACGAGAGCGGTTCGCCTGGATTCTCTCGGCGATCATGCTTGGGCTTTACTCGGCTTTCATCCTGTTGATCGCCTATGGTCCCCAGATCCTGGGCGCCAAACTCAGTCCTACCTCATCCATCACCTGGGGCATTCCCATCGGTGTCGGCTTGATTCTCTCGGCCTTCATCCTGACGGCCATCTATGTGCGACGCGCCAACGGCGAATTCGACGAGTTGAACAATGCGATCCTGAAGGAGGCTCAGCAATGATCCGACGTCTATTCGCAGCACTCGGTCTTGCCGCCTTCGCTCCCGCCCTCTGGGCTGCAGACGCCTTGACGGGCGAAGTCCACAAGCAACCACTCAACGTATCGGCGATCGTGATGTTCGTGGTCTTCGTCGGTGCCACCCTGTGCATCACCTACTGGGCCTCCAAGCGCAACAAGTCGGCTGCCGACTATTACGCGGCGGGCGGCAAGATCACCGGCTTCCAGAACGGCCTGGCGATCGCTGGCGACTACATGTCCGCGGCGTCCTTCCTGGGGATTTCCGCCCTGGTGTTCACTTCCGGCTATGACGGCCTGATCTACTCCATCGGCTTCCTGGTGGGCTGGCCGATCATTCTGTTCCTGATCGCCGAGCGCCTGCGCAACCTGGGCAAGTACACCTTTGCCGACGTGGCGTCCTACCGCCTCGGACAGACCCAGATCCGCACCCTGTCGGCCTGTGGCTCGCTGGTGGTGGTGGCGTTCTACCTGATCGCGCAGATGGTGGGTGCCGGCAAGCTCATCCAGTTGCTGTTCGGCCTCGACTACCATGTGGCGGTGATCCTGGTGGGCATCCTGATGTGCCTGTACGTGCTGTTCGGCGGCATGCTGGCCACGACCTGGGTGCAGATCATCAAGGCGGTGCTGTTGCTCTCCGGCGCGTCCTTCATGGCACTGATGGTGATGAAGCACGTCAACTTCGACTTCAACACCCTGTTCTCCGAAGCGATCAAGGTTCACCCCAAGGGTGAAGCGATCATGAGCCCCGGCGGCCTGGTGAAAGATCCGATCTCGGCGTTCTCCTTAGGCCTCGCGCTGATGTTCGGTACCGCTGGCCTGCCCCACATCCTGATGCGCTTCTTTACCGTCAGCGATGCCAAGGAAGCTCGCAAGAGCGTGCTCTATGCCACTGGCTTCATCGGCTACTTCTACATCCTGACCTTCATCATCGGCTTCGGCGCGATCCTGCTGGTAAGCACCAACCCGGACTTCAAGGATGCCGCAGGCGCCTTGCTGGGCGGCAACAACATGGCGGCGGTGCACCTGGCCAACGCAGTGGGCGGCAGCGTGTTCCTCGGCTTCATTTCGGCCGTGGCCTTCGCCACCATCCTGGCGGTCGTTGCAGGCCTGACCCTGGCTGGCGCCTCGGCGGTGTCCCATGACCTGTATGCCAGCGTGATCAAGAAGGGCAAGGCCAACGAGAAGGACGAGATCCGCGTTTCCAAGATCACCACCGTGGCATTGGGCGTACTGGCCATCGGCCTGGGCATTCTCTTTGAAAGCCAGAACATCGCGTTCATGGTCGGCCTGGCGTTCTCCATTGCCGCCAGCTGCAACTTCCCGGTACTGCTGCTTTCCATGTACTGGAAGAAGCTCACCACCCGTGGCGCCATGATTGGCGGCTGGATGGGCCTGGTGAGTGCCGTGGCGCTGATGATCCTCGGCCCGACCATCTGGGTGCAGATCCTGCATCACGAGAAGGCGATCTTCCCGTACGAGTACCCGGCGCTGTTCTCGATGATCATCGCCTTCATCGGTATCTGGTTCTTCTCCATCACCGACAAGTCGACCGCGGCGGTCAACGAGCGGGCGCTGTTCTTCCCGCAGTTCGTGCGTTCGCAGACCGGCCTGGGTGCCAGTGGGGCGGTGTCGCACTAAGCGAGATGAATGTATCGGCTTCTATATAGAAGCTGCGTAATGGCGAAATGCCCCGATCGAGAGACCGGGGCATTTTTCTGTCCGCTCGCCCTGCCCGGAGCCCCCCGACTGCAGGTGCAGGAGCATAGGAGCTGGCTTGCCAGCGCAAGCGTATGTGAGGAGCAGGGCTCTTCTCCGGCAGGCCGGATCCTGCGGGTTGGGGGGGGCGAGGGGAGGGCAGAAACAAATACGACCTCTGTTAGAGGCCGTATCCGGTGCAGCTAAGACGTTTGCGCAAGGCAGGTCTTATTTGCGGTCTTCCAGTTTGGTGATGTCACGCGACTCGTAGCCGGTGTACAGCTGGCGTGGACGGCCGATCTTGTACGGGCTGGAGAGCATTTCCTTCCAGTGCGAGATCCAGCCG
Organism: Pseudomonas sp. GW823-FHT03E05; assembly: GCF_058796855.1. NCBI lineage: Bacteria > Pseudomonadati > Pseudomonadota > Gammaproteobacteria > Pseudomonadales > Pseudomonadaceae > Pseudomonas > Pseudomonas sp. GW823-FHT03E05. Next base: position 50,159 of record NZ_JBXAJB010000002.1, on the reverse strand, counting down.
ACGGTCCGCGCCAGGGCGAAGATCACGGTGAACATGCTGGTTGGAATGCCGATCGCCTTGAGGATGATCCCCGAGTAGAAGTCGACGTTCGGGTACAGCGAGCGCTCGATGAAGTATGGGTCGGTCAGGGCGATCTCTTCCAGGCGCATGGCCAGTTCGAGTTGCGGATCGTTGTTGATGCCCAGTTCCTTGAGTACTTCGTCGCAGGTCTGTTTCATCACGGTGGCGCGCGGGTCGCGGTTCTTGTACACGCGGTGACCGAAGCCCATGAGCTTGAACGGATCGTTCTTGTCCTTGGCCTTGGCGATGAACTTGTCGATGTTCGAGACATCGCCAATTTCGTCGAGCATGGTCAGTACCGCTTCGTTGGCACCGCCGTGGGCCGGGCCCCAGAGTGCAGCGATACCGGCAGCGATACAGGCGAACGGGTTGGCACCCGAGGAGCCCGCCAGGCGCACGGTGGACGTCGAGGCGTTCTGTTCGTGGTCGGCATGGAGGATGAAGATCCGGTCCATTGCCTTGGCCAGTACCGGGCTGATCGGTTTGATCTCGCACGGGGTGTTGAACATCATGTGCAGGAAGTTTTCCGCGTACGACAGGTCGTTGCGCGGGTACATCATCGGCTGGCCCATGGAGTACTTGTAGACCATCGCTGCCAGGGTCGGCATCTTGGCCACCAGGCGCACGGCGGAGATTTCGCGGTGCTGCGGGTTATTGATGTCCAGGGAGTCGTGGTAGAACGCCGACAGGGCACCGACTACGCCGCACATCACCGCCATCGGGTGGGCGTCGCGACGGAAACCGTTGAAGAAGCTCTTGAGCTGTTCGTGAACCATGGTGTGGTTCTTCACGGTGCTGACGAACTGGGCCTTCTGTTCGGCGGTGGGCAATTCACCGTTGAGCAGCAGGTAGCAGGTTTCCAGGTAGTCCGATTTCTCGGCCAGCTGTTCGATCGGGTAGCCGCGATGCAGCAGAATGCCGTTGTCGCCGTCGATGTAGGTGATTTTCGACTCGCAGGAGGCGGTCGACATGAAACCCGGGTCAAAAGTGAAGCGGCCCGTGGCCGTCAGACCCCGAACATCGATTACATCGGGACCAACGGTGCCGGTTAAAATGGGCAGCTCGACGGGGGCTGCGCCCTCGATGATCAACTGCGCTTTTTTGTCAGCCATGTGGCCTCCTATTTATGCTTGAAATCATCAGACAGACCCCCCACGCAGGGCCCGCACCACTATAGTGAGATAAATCCGAATGTCAATTTGCCTAAAGTCTTGTCCCAGAAGGCTTTGGGAGGGATTTTTTCGCGAAATTCAGCGCCATTTACGCCTTTTATAACGCTAACGCAATCAGCTATTAGGGGAAGGTCTTTGCGTTGTCATTAGTAGCCTAACTGTCTATACTCGGCCACCGACCTCCGTAGGCTTCTGGGCCCGCTTTGCTGGGGGTCGCACTCCCTGGGTAGTGGTTGCCTGACCAGTGCACTCCCCAACAACTTTGCCCTGATTGTTAGGGGCTCTTCAGTGTGAAAAAAGCCGTGAATAGCCAACGACCTGTAAACCTAGACCTAAGGACCATCAAACTCCCCATCACCGGCGTTACGTCGTTTCTCCACCGTGTTTCCGGCATCATCCTCTTCCTGGGCATCGGCATCATGCTTTATGCATTGAGCAAATCCCTGGGCTCCGAGGAAGGCTATGCCGAGGTGAAGGCGTGCTTGACCAGTCCGCTGGCCAAATTCGTTGCATGGGGCCTCCTGTCCGCCTTGCTGTATCACTTGGTGGCCGGTGTACGCCATCTGATTATGGACATGGGCATCGGTGAGACGCTGGAAGGCGGCAAGCTGGGCTCGAAAATCGTTATCGCCGTATCCGTGGTGGTAATCGTTCTGGCGGGAGTTTGGATATGGTAACCAGCGTTACGAACCTGTCGCGTTCGGGCCTTTATGACTGGATGGCACAGCGTGTGTCTGCGGTCGTTCTCGCGGCTTATTTCATTTTCCTGATCGGATACCTCGTAGCGAATCCGGGCATTGACTACACCCAGTGGCATGGCCTGTTCGCAAACAACTGGATGCGTATCTTCAGTCTGCTGGCCATGGTGGCCCTGGGCGCTCACGCCTGGGTCGGCATGTGGACCATCTCGACTGACTACCTGACGCCGATGGCGCTGGGCAAGTCGGCCACAGCAGTACGTTTCCTTTTCCAGGCAGTATGCGGCGTCGCGATGTTCGCTTACTTCGTCTGGGGTGTGCAGATTCTCTGGGGTATCTGATTCATGGCTAACATTCCAACCATTTCATTCGACGCCATCATCATTGGCGGCGGCGGCGCCGGCATGCGTGCCGCACTGCAGCTGGCCCAGGGCGGCCACAAGACTGCGGTGATCACCAAGGTGTTCCCGACCCGTTCGCACACTGTGTCTGCCCAGGGCGGCATCACTTGCGCGATCGCCTCGGCGGACCCGAACGATGACTGGCGCTGGCACATGTACGATACCGTCAAGGGTTCCGACTACATCGGTGACCAGGACGCTATCGAATACATGTGTCAGGAAGGCCCGGCTGCGGTCTTCGAACTGGACCACATGGGTCTGCCGTTCTCCCGTACCGAAACCGGTCGTATCTACCAGCGTCCCTTCGGCGGTCAGTCCAAGGACTACGGCAAGGGCGGCCAGGCTGCTCGTACCTGCGCAGCATCCGACCGTACCGGTCACGCACTGCTGCACACCCTTTATCAGGGCAACCTGAAAGCCGGCACCACCTTCCTCAACGAGTGGTACGCGGTCGATCTGGTGAAGAACCAGGACGGCGCCTTTGTCGGCGTGATCGCTATCTGCATCGAAACCGGCGAAACCACCTACATCCGCTCCAAGGCCACCGTTCTGGCCACCGGCGGTGCAGGTCGTATCTACGCCTCCACCACCAACGCCCTGATCAACACCGGTGACGGCGTTGGTATGGCGCTGCGTGCTGGCGTTCCGGTGCAAGACATCGAAATGTGGCAGTTCCACCCGACCGGCATTGCCGGCGCCGGTGTACTGGTAACCGAAGGTTGCCGTGGTGAGGGTGGTTACCTGATCAACAAGCATGGCGAGCGTTTCATGGAGCGTTATGCTCCTAACGCCAAAGACCTGGCTGGCCGCGACGTTGTTGCGCGCTCCATGGTCAAGGAAATCATCGCCGGCAACGGCTGTGGCCCGAACGGCGACCACGTGATGCTCAAGCTCGACCACCTGGGCGAGGAAGTGCTGCACAGCCGCCTGCCAGGTATCTGCGAGCTGTCCAAGACGTTTGCGCACGTTGACCCGGTGGTTGCTCCGGTTCCGGTCGTTCCAACCTGCCACTACATGATGGGCGGCGTTGCCACCAACATTCATGGCCAGGCCATCACACAGAACGCCGCTGGCGAAGACACCATCATCCCTGGCCTGTTCGCAGTGGGTGAAGTGGCTTGCGTATCGGTACACGGCGCCAACCGTCTGGGCGGCAACTCGCTGCTGGACCTGGTGGTGTTCGGCCGTGCAGCCGGTCTGCACCTGGAAAAAGCGCTGACCGACGGTATCGAATACCGCGACGCCAGCGACACCGACGTCGACGTTGCCCTGAACCGCCTGGCCAAGCTCAACGAGCGCACCACCGGTGAAGACGTTGCAACCCTGCGTCGCGAGCTGCAGAACTGCATGCAGAACTACTTCGGTGTATTCCGTACCGGCGAATACATGCAGAAGGGTATCGCCCAGCTGGCTGACCTGCGCGAGCGTATCGCCAACGTCAAGATCAACGACAAGTCTCAAGCTTTCAACACTGCGCGTATCGAAGCACTTGAGCTGCAGAACCTGCTGGAAGTGGCCGAAGCCACTGCCATCGCTGCCGAAGTGCGCAAAGAGTCCCGCGGCGCTCACGCCCGTGAAGACTTCGAAGACCGTGACGACGAAAACTGGCTGTGCCACACCCTGTACTTCCCGGGTGAGAAGCGCGTTGCCAAGCGTGCGGTCAACTTCTCGCCGAAGACTGTTCCGACTTTCGAACCAAAAGTCCGGACTTACTAAAGGGTGATCGATATGTTGCAAGTTGAAGTTTATCGTTACAACCCTGACACCGACTCGGCTCCGAAAACCCAGGTTTTCCAGGTAGACACCGGTGGCAAGGACTTGATGGTGCTGGACGTGCTGGCCCTGATCAAAGAGCAGGACGAAGGTTTTTCCTACCGTCGTTCCTGCCGTGAAGGCGTTTGCGGTTCCGATGGCATGAACATCAACGGCAAGAACGGTCTGGCGTGCATCACGCCGCTGTCTGCCGTGGTCAAGAAGAACAAGCTGGTTGTTCGCCCGCTGCCAGGTCTGCCGGTTATCCGTGACCTGGTCGTCGATATGAGCATCTTCTACAAGCAATACGAGAAGGTGAAGCCATTCCTGCAGAACGATACGCCGGCTCCGGCCATCGAACGTCTGCAGTCCCCGGAAGAGCGCGAGAAGCTCGACGGTCTGTACGAGTGCATCCTGTGCGCTTGCTGCTCGACCTCTTGCCCGTCCTTCTGGTGGAACCCGGACAAGTTCCTGGGTCCAGCTGCCCTGCTGCAAGCCTACCGCTTCCTGGCAGACAGCCGTGACACCAAGACGTCCGAGCGTCTGGCTTCCCTGGACGACCCGTTCAGCGTATTCCGCTGCCGGGGCATCATGAACTGCGTCAACGTTTGTCCGAAGGGCCTGAACCCGACTAAGGCCATCGGTCACATTCGTAACATGCTGCTGCAGAGTGGCGTGTGATTCAGCTGTTGTACCCGTAGGACCGCTGTACCCGTAAAAGCCACGGCGCGGGCTTCAACCCGCGTCATGGCTCTAACCTGAGCAGCAGCTCACAAAGTGGCTGCTCTATATTTTGAAGAAATGAGACAAGCAGGGGCATCCGGGCTGGTACCCGGACTATCAGCGTGATCCTAAGTGGCTTGTTTTGGTCGCTGCATTCGGACTTCTGCAAGCTTGCTCGGTGTCGTCGCCGGTGGTGTTCCCCTAACCGAGGGTGACCAAGCATGCAAGAAAGCGTGATGCAGCGCATGTGGAACAGCGCCTACCTATCCGGTAGTAACGCTGCCTATGTGGAAGAGCTCTACGAGCTCTACCTGCACGACCCTAACGCTGTGCCAGAAGAGTGGCGCACTTACTTTCAGAAGTTGCCTACCGACGGCAGCACTGCCATCGATGTTTCGCACTCGACAATCCGCGATCATTTCGTCTTGCTGGCAAAGAACCAGCGCCGCGCCCAACCGGTATCCGCCGGTAGCGTGAGCAGTGAGCACGAGAAGAAGCAAGTTGAAGTGCTGCGATTGATCCAGGCCTATCGGATGCGTGGCCACCAGGCAGCCCAGCTGGACCCGCTGGGGCTGTGGCAGCGTCCTGCACCTGCAGACCTGTCGATCAATCATTACGGCTTGACCAATGCCGATCTTGATACGACCTTCCGTGCCGGCGACCTGTTCATCGGCAAAGAGGAAGCGAGCCTACGCGAAATTCACGAAGCGTTGCAGCAGACATATTGCCGCACCATTGGCGCTGAATTCACGCACATCACCGATTCCGAGCAGCGTCAGTGGTTCCAGCAGCGTCTGGAAAGCGTACGCGGCCGTCCGACCTATTCCGCCGACATCAAGAGCCACCTGCTCGAGCGCGTCACTGCGGCTGAAGGCCTGGAAAAATACCTGGGTACCAAATACCCGGGCACCAAGCGTTTCGGTCTGGAAGGCGGCGAGAGCCTGATTCCGATGCTCGACGAGCTGATCCAGCGTTCCGGTTCCTACGGCACCAAGGAAGTGGTAATCGGCATGGCCCACCGTGGCCGTCTGAACGTGCTGGTCAACACCTTCGGCAAGAACCCGCGCGAGCTGTTCGACGAGTTCGAAGGCAAGAAGAAGGTCGAGCTGGGTTCCGGTGACGTTAAATACCACCAGGGCTTCTCGTCCAACGTCATGACCACCGGTGGCGAAGTTCACCTGGCGATGGCGTTCAACCCGTCCCACCTGGAAATCGTTTCTCCAGTAGTCGAAGGTTCGGTGCGCGCCCGTCAGGACCGTCGCAACGACCAGACCGGCGACAAGGTTCTGCCGATCTCGATCCACGGTGACGCGGCGTTCGCCGGCCAGGGCGTGGTGATGGAAACCTTCCAGATGTCCCAGACCCGCGGTTTCCGTACCGGCGGCACTGTGCACATCGTGATCAACAACCAGGTCGGTTTCACCATCAGCAACCCGCTGGACTCGCGCTCCACCGAGTACGCCACCGACGTTGCGAAGATGATCCAGGCACCGATCCTCCATGTGAATGGTGATGATCCGGAAGCCGTGTTGTTCGTGACCCAGCTGGCCATCGACTACCGCATGCAGTACAAGCGCGACGTGGTGATCGACCTGGTCTGCTACCGTCGTCGCGGCCACAACGAGGCCGACGAGCCAAGCGGCACCCAGCCACTGATGTATCAGCAGATCGCCAAGCAGCGCACCACCCGTGAACTGTATGCCGATCGCCTGACCCAGGGCGGTGTGCTCGACGCAGAGCGTGTTCAGGCGAAAGTCGACGAATACCGCAACGCGCTGGACAACGGTCTGCACGTGGTCAAGAGCCTGGTCAAGGAGCCGAACAAAGAGCTGTTCGTGGACTGGCGTCCGTACCTGGGCCATACCTGGACCGCGCGTCACGACACCACCTTCGACCTCAAGACTCTTCAGGAACTGTCCGCCAAGCTGCTGGAGCTGCCGGAAGGCTTCGTGGTTCAGCGTCAGGTCGCGAAGATCTACGAAGACCGTCAGAAGATGCAAGCCGGCGGCCTGCCGATCAACTGGGGTTACGCTGAAACCATGGCGTACGCGACCCTGGCGTTCGAAGGTCACCCGATTCGCATGACCGGCCAGGACATCGGCCGCGGCACCTTCTCGCACCGCCATGCGGTGTTGCACAACCAGAAGGACGCCGGCACCTACATCCCGTTGCAGCACCTGTACGAAGGCCAGCCACGTTTCGACCTGTACGATTCGTTCCTGTCCGAAGAAGCCGTACTGGCGTTCGAATACGGCTACTCCACCACCACGCCTAACGCGCTGGTGATCTGGGAAGCCCAATTCGGCGACTTCGCCAACGGTGCACAAGTAGTGATCGACCAGTTCATCACCAGCGGCGAGCACAAGTGGGGCCGTCTCTGCGGTCTGACCATGCTGCTGCCACACGGTTATGAAGGTCAGGGTCCCGAGCACTCCTCGGCTCGTCTGGAGCGTTACCTGCAGCTGTGCGCCGAGCACAACATCCAGGTATGCGTACCGACCACGCCGGCTCAGATCTACCACTTGCTGCGTCGCCAGGTGATTCGTCCGCTGCGCAAGCCGCTGGTCGTGCTGACACCGAAATCCCTGCTGCGTCATAAGCTGGCCATCTCGACCCTGGAAGATCTGGCGGAAGGTTCGTTCCAGACCGTTATCCCGGAAATCGATGCCCAGGATCCAAAAGACGTGGGTCGCATCATTCTGTGTAGCGGCAAGGTCTACTACGACCTGTTGGAAAAACGCCGTGCCGAAGGTCGTGACGACATCGCCATCGTGCGTATCGAGCAGCTGTACCCATTCCCTGAGGACGACCTGATCGAAGTCCTGGCTCCGTACAAAAACGTCAAACACATCGTTTGGTGTCAGGAAGAGCCGATGAACCAGGGTGCCTGGTACTGCAGCCAGCATCACATGCGTCGCATCATCAGCGGTCACAACAAGTCGCTCGTACTCGAGTACGCGGGCCGTGACGCTTCTGCTGCTCCAGCTTGTGGTTATGCATCGATGCACGCTGAGCAGCAGGAAAAACTGCTGCAAGATGCCTTTACTGTTTAACGCCTTCGCGCACCTGAAACCGAATTTAAGGAACCACAGATAATGGCTATCGAGATCAAAGCCCCCACTTTCCCGGAATCGGTTGCCGATGGCACCGTTGCCACCTGGCACAAGCAACCGGGCGACGCCGTCAAGCGTGACGAGCTGATCGTTGACATCGAGACCGACAAGGTCGTGCTGGAAGTTCTGGCCACCGCTGACGGCGTGCTGGGCGCTATCGTCAAGAACGAAGGCGACACCGTTCTGTCCGACGAAGTCCTGGGCTCCATCGTTGAAGGCGGCGCTGCTGCCGCTGCTCCTGCTGCCGCCGCCGCTCCGGCCGCCGCCGCTGCTGCCCCGGCTGCTGCCGATGGCGAAGACGATCCAATCGCTGCTCCTGCCGCGCGCAAGCTGGCTGAAGAAAACGGTATCAACATCGCTTCCGTTGCCGGTACCGGCAAAGGCGGCCGTGTGACCAAGGAAGACGTGGTCGCTGCTGTTGCCGCGAAGAAAGCCGCTCCGGCTGCCGCGCCTGCCAAGGCTCCGGCTCCTGCCGCTGCTGCTCCGGTCTTCGCTGCCGGTGATCGCGTCGAGAAGCGCGTGCCTATGACCCGCCTGCGTGCCAAGGTTGCCGAGCGTCTGGTTGAAGCCCAGTCGAACATGGCGATGCTGACCACCTTCAACGAAGTCGACATGACTGAAGTCATGGCCCTGCGTTCGAAGTACAAGGATCTGTTCGAGAAGTCCCACAATGGCGTACGCCTGGGCTTCATGTCGTTCTTCGTCAAGGCCGCCACCGAAGCCCTGAAGCGCTTCCCGGCTGTCAACGCCTCGATCGACGGTTCCGACATCGTCTACCACGGCTATGCCGACATCGGTGTTGCGGTCTCCAGCGACCGTGGCCTGGTGGTTCCGGTTCTGCGTAACGCCGAACTGATGAGCCTGGCCGAAATCGAAGGCGGCATCGCCACCTTCGGCAAGAAGGCCCGTGACGGCAAGCTGTCGATGGAAGAGATGACCGGTGGTACTTTCACCATCACCAACGGTGGTACTTTCGGTTCGATGATGTCGACCCCGATCGTCAACCCGCCACAAGCCGCGATCCTGGGCATGCACAACATTCTGCAGCGTCCTATGGCGATCAACGGTCAAGTGGTCATCCGTCCGATGATGTACCTGGCGCTGTCCTACGATCACCGCCTGATCGACGGTAAAGAAGCCGTGACGTTCCTGGTGACCATCAAGAACCTGCTGGAAGACCCGGCTCGTCTGCTCCTGGACATCTAAAAAGCAGCTGCATGCTGCAAGCGGGAAGCTTCGCGCCCCAGGGCAAGAGGCTTCAAGCTTGCGGCTGCAGCTTCTAGCTTGCCGTTAAAAGGAACCTTTTATGACTCAGAAATTCGACGTGGTAGTGATTGGCGCGGGCCCAGGCGGTTATGTCGCCGCAATCAAGGCCGCACAACTCGGTTTCACCACCGCTTGCATCGAGAAGTACACCGATAAAGAGGGCAAGCTGGCCCTCGGTGGTACTTGCCTGAACGTCGGTTGCATTCCTTCCAAGGCGCTGCTGGACAGCTCCTGGAAATTCCACGAAGCCCAGGACGGTTTTGCCATCCACGGTATCAACCACGCTGGCGTGACCATGGACGTACCAGCCATGGTGGGTCGCAAGGCCAATATCGTCAAAGGCCTGACCAGCGGTGTTGCCACCCTGTTCAAGGCCAATGGCGTCACTTCGATCCAGGGCCACGGCAAACTGCTGGCCGGCAAGAAAGTCGAAGTCACCAAGCCTGACGGTTCGGTTGAAGTGATCGAAGCCGAAAACGTGATCCTGGCTCCAGGCTCGCGTCCGATCGACATTCCACCGGCTCCGGTCGACCAGAATGTGATCGTCGATTCCACCGGCGCTCTGGAATTCCAATCCGTACCAAAACGCCTGGGCGTGATCGGCGCTGGCGTCATCGGCCTGGAACTGGGTTCGGTATGGTCGCGCCTGGGTGCGCAAGTGACTGTCCTGGAAGCCCTGGACACCTTCCTGATGGCAGCCGACACCGCTGTTTCCAAGGAAGCGCTGAAAACCCTGACCAAGCAAGGCCTGGACATCAAGCTGGGCGCTCGCGTGACCGGCTCCAAGGTCAACGGCGAAGAAGTCGTGGTCACCTACACCGATGCCAATGGCGAGCAGACCATCACTTTCGACAAGCTGATCGTTGCCGTTGGTCGCCGCCCGGTGACCACCGACCTGCTGGCCGCCGATTGCGGCGTGACCCTCGACGAGCGCGGTTTCGTGCACGTTGACGATCATTGCGCTACCACCGTACCGGGCGTCTACGCCATCGGTGACGTGGTGCGCGGCATGATGCTGGCTCACAAGGCCTCGGAAGAGGGCATCATGGTTGCCGAGCGCATCAAGGGCCACAAAGCCCAGATGAACTATGACCTGATCCCTTCGGTTATCTATACTCACCCGGAAATTGCATGGGTCGGTAAAACCGAGCAGGCCTTGAAAGCTGAAGGCGTTGAAGTTAACGTCGGCACCTTTCCGTTTGCCGCCAGCGGCCGTGCCATGGCAGCCAACGACACCGGTGGTTTCGTCAAAGTCATCGCCGATGCCAAGACTGACCGCGTATTGGGCGTCCACGTGATTGGCCCAAGCGCTGCGGAACTGGTTCAGCAAGGTGCGATCGGCATGGAATTCGGCACCAGCGCCGAAGACCTGGGCATGATGGTTTTCTCCCATCCGACCCTGTCCGAAGCCCTGCACGAAGCAGCTCTGGCTGTGAATGGCACTGCCATCCACATTGCCAACCGCAAGAAACGCTAAGCAATAATAAGAAACCACGGCGGTTGGCCCGTCGTGAGCCTTGTGCGCAAGACTCACCGCGGAATATCCGCTGGACTCGACCTCTCAGGGTAGCGCCACACACTGGACCGGGGCCCAGGCTCCGGGTTCAGGTGTGGCGCTGGTTTTGAGAGTAGCGGTCACAGGTGGTGCGGCACTCAATCTTGAGCGCAGCGCCGAATGCGCAGTACCTAACGAAGACGGTAAAAAGCATGAATCTTCACGAGTATCAGGGTAAGCAGCTGTTCGCTGAATACGGCCTGCCAGTATCCAAAGGCTACGCGGTAGACACCCCGGAAGAAGCAGCAGAAGCTTGCGACAAAATCGGCGGCTCCGAGTGGGTTGTCAAAGCCCAGGTTCACGCCGGTGGTCGCGGTAAAGCGGGCGGCGTTAAGCTGGTTCGCAGCAAAGAAGACGCTAAGGCATTCGCTCAGCAGTGGTTGGGCAAGCGTCTGGTGACCTATCAGACTGACGCCAATGGCCAGCCTGTCACCAAGATCCTGGTTGAATCGTGCACTGATATCGCTAAAGAGCTGTACCTGGGCGCTGTCGTTGACCGTTCGAGCCGTCGCATCGTGTTCATGGCTTCCACCGAAGGTGGCGTGGACATCGAGAAAATCGCTCACGACACTCCAGAAAAAATTCTCAAGGCCACTATCGATCCACTGGTTGGCGCTCAGCCATTCCAGGGTCGCGAGCTGGCTTTCCAACTGGGTCTGGAAGGCAAGCAAGTTGCCCAGTTCGCCAAGATCTTCGTAGGTCTGGCCAAACTGTTCCAGGATCACGATCTGGCCCTGCTGGAAGTGAACCCGCTGGTGATCAAGGCCGACGGCGATCTGCACTGCCTGGACGCGAAGATCAACATCGACGCCAACGCCATGTACCGTCAGCCTAAGCTGAAAACCTTCCACGATCCGTCCCAGGACGATCCGCGCGAAGCCCACGCTGCCAAGTTCGAACTGAACTACGTAGCTCTGGAAGGCAACATCGGCTGCATGGTCAACGGTGCCGGCCTGGCCATGGGTACCATGGACATCGTCAACCTGCACGGCGGCAAGCCAGCCAACTTCCTCGACGTAGGTGGTGGTGCTACCAAAGAGCGCGTGACCGAAGCCTTCAAGATCATCCTGTCCGACACCAACGTCGCTGCAGTACTGGTCAACATCTTCGGCGGCATCGTTCGCTGCGACATGATTGCCGAAGGCATCATCGGCGCCGTGAAAGAAGTCGGCGTGAAAATCCCGGTTGTTGTTCGCCTTGAAGGCAACAACGCTGAACTGGGCGCTAAAGTACTGGCAGAAAGCGGCTTGAACATCATCGCTGCTACCAGCCTGACCGACGCTGCTCAACAAGTTGTCAAAGCTGCGGAGGGCAAATAATGAGCGTCCTGATCAATAAAGACACCAAAGTTATCTGCCAGGGCATTACCGGTTCGCAAGGTAGTTTCCACACCCAGCAAGCCATCGAGTACGGCACCAAGATGGTTGGCGGCGTAACTCCTGGCAAAGGCGGCACCGAGCACCTGGGCCTGCCAGTGTTCAACACCGTGAAAGACGCTGTAGCTGCCACCGGCGCTACCGCCAGCGTGATCTACGTTCCAGCTCCTTTCTGCAAGGACTCGATCCTGGAAGCGGCCTTCGGCGGCATCAAGCTGATCGTCTGCATCACCGAAGGCATTCCTACCCTGGACATGCTGGACGCCAAGGTTAAGTGCGACGAGCTGGGTGTGACCCTGATCGGCCCTAACTGCCCAGGCGTGATCACCCCAGGCGAATGCAAGATCGGCATCATGCCAGGTCACATTCACTTGCCAGGCAAGGTCGGTATCGTTTCCCGTTCCGGCACCCTGACCTACGAAGCTGTTAAGCAGACTACTGACGCCGGTTTCGGTCAGTCCACCTGTGTCGGCATCGGTGGTGACCCGATCCCGGGTTCGAACTTCATCGACATCCTGAAGCTGTTCCAGGAGGACCCGAAGACCGAAGCGATCGTGATGATCGGCGAGATCGGCGGTTCGGCTGAAGAAGAAGCGGCTGCCTACATCAAGGCTCACGTGACCAAGCCGGTTGTTTCCTACATCGCTGGTGTGACTGCTCCTCCGGGCAAGCGCATGGGCCATGCTGGCGCAATCATCTCTGGCGGCAAAGGCACTGCAGACGAGAAATTCGCTGCTCTGCAAGACGCAGGCGTGAAAACCGTGCGTTCGCTGGCAGACATCGGCAAGGCCCTGGCCGAGCTGACCGGTTGGGCTGTCAAGTAAGCCTCGCGCTTAGCTGACGCTTCAACCACAAAGGCCACCTTCGGGTGGCCTTTGTGCTTTCTGCCGTAGGAGACCTGCATCCTGCACAGAGCCTGGGGGAAATATAATTTCAAAAATGCGACATCATTCTGTCGCATATCGGATAGTTCGCCCTGGAACAGTGCGCTTGTCTTACCGATTCTGTAATCTAGCCGCCTCTTTTTGCGTCTGCTGCCCACAAGGTCGCTGCGCGCTAAACGGGTCAGTCTTATACGGACTGACAGCATTTCCCTCACCCATAAGGGAAATCCCTCTCTAAATTCCGATTCAGTAGTGTGGTATTTCCTTAATGAAAGTGTTGAAAGGCCAGGACATCCTGGCACTCGGCTTTATGACTTTTGCCCTGTTCGTCGGGGCCGGCAACATCATTTTCCCGCCTATCGTCGGCCTGCAGTCCGGACCCCATGTCTGGATGGCGGCGCTGGGCTTCCTGATCACTGCGGTCGGTCTGCCGGTGATCACCGTGGTTGCCCTGGCCAAGGTCGGCGGTGCCATGGACGCGCTGAGCACGCCTATCGGCAAGCTGGCCGGTGGCCTGCTGGCAGCGGTCTGCTACCTGGCGGTAGGCCCGCTGTTCGCCACGCCACGTACCGCTACCGTGTCCTTTGAAGTGGGCCTGGCGCCGTTGACCGGCGAAAGCCCGCTGGCCCTGTTCCTCTACAGTTCGGTGTACTTCCTGCTGGTGTTCTTCATCTCCCTGTACCCGGGCCGGCTGCTGGACACCGTCGGACGCTTCCTGGCGCCGCTGAAGATCATCGCCCTGGCTGTGCTGGGCATTGCGGCCTTTGCCTTGCCCGCCGGCGACATCGGCACCGCCACTCCCGAGTACGTTGCAGCACCATTCTCCCAGGGCTTCATCAATGGTTACCTGACCATGGATACCCTGGGCGCGCTGGTGTTCGGCATCGTCATTGTCAATGCCATCCGTTCCCGCGGGGTCGAGTCGCCTCGGCTCATTACCCGTTATGCCGTGATCGCCGGCCTGATCGCCGGGGTCGGCCTGGCGCTGGTCTACGTCAGCCTGTTCCGCCTGGGCTCGGGCAGCCATGAAGTGGCCGCCGGTGCCAGCAACGGCGCCGCGGTATTGCACGCCTATGTGCAGCACACCTTCGGTTCCCTGGGCAGCGGTTTCCTCGCGGTGCTGATCTCCCTGGCCTGCCTGGTGACCGCCGTGGGCCTGACCTGCGCCTGCGCCGAGTACTTCAGCCGTGTCCTGCCGCTGTCCTACAAGACGCTGGTGGTGATCCTCGCGGCGTTCTCGCTGCTGGTATCGAACCTGGGCCTGACCAAGCTGATCGCGTTCTCGATCCCGGTGCTGACCGCGATTTACCCGCCGTGCATCGCCCTGGTGGCCCTGAGCTTCTGCAAGGACTTCTGGCAGGACCAGCGCCGTATCGTCGGCCCGGTGATGCTGGTGTCCTTCGTGTTCGGCCTGATCGATGCCCTCAAGGGCGCGGGCCTGGCCGGCTGGATGCCAACCCAGCTGTCGCACTTGCCGCTGAGCGAGCAGGGCCTGGCGTGGCTGGTGCCGTCGGTGATCGTGCTGGTGGTGGCAGTGATCTGCGATCGCCTGCTGGGCAAGCGCAGCGAAGCCCTGGCCTGACCTGAAGTTGATGGCCCGGGGGCGCCACAAGCGGCCCCCGAGCCCCTTAAAAAATGCCCCGCATCGATGGATGCGGGGCATTTTTTATGGGCGTACAGCGGTGTCTTTTTCCCCTGCGGGGCGTCGAAGCAGTGCCCTTTGCTTTTGTCTTCTGCCAACGCCTTACAGGAATTTGCATGTCGTTCGTTCAAGCCAACCTGATCCACCTACTGGCCGCCCTGTGGTTCGTCGTCTGCTGGGGTGGCTATACCCGCTACGCCAGTTGGAAGGGAAGGGACACCGCGTGCCTGGCCAGCGTCCTGCACCTGTATCGCGAGGACTGGATGCGCCGCATGCTGCTGCGGGACAACCGCATCGCCGATGCCAGCGTGATCGGCAACCTGGAGCGCAATGCCTCGTTCTTCGCCTCCAGCACCCTGATCATCCTGGCGGGCATCCTCACCGTGCTGGGCGCCTCGGAGCGTGCAGTGTCGCTATTGGCGGACATTCCCATGGTCCAGCAGGCGTCCCAGGGCATGTCGGAAATCAAGCTGCTGTGCCTGGCGCTGGTGTTCGTCTATGCCTTCTTTACCTTCAGCTGGTGCATGCGCCAGTACAACTTCGCCGCAGTGCTGGTGGGGTCGGCGCCAATGATCGGCGAGCGTCATGTTTCCGAGCAGGAGCGCAAGGCTTTTGCATCGCGAGCGGCTCGGGTAATTTCCATGGCGGCCAACCAGTTCAACTTCGGATTGCGTTCCTATTACTTCGGCATGACCATGCTGGCCTGGTTCGTCAGCCCCTGGTTATTCATGCTGATGAGCGCGGGTGTGGTGTTTGTCCTGTATCGGCGGGAGTTCCACTCCGATGTACTTGAGGTCATGGTCTATACACCGACAGAACAACCTGTGGTCGATAGCCCCAAAGATGCAGCCTGAGCGTTGATGGCTGATCGATTGAACGGTTGAAAGGAGTTGGCCAATGAGCAGTTCGCGTGCCCTGAAGTACCTGTGCCTGGGGTTTTTCCTGTTGTCGGGCTGCAGGGCGCAAACCCTGTATCTGAATGGCGAAGCCCGGGGCAGGGTGGTAGATGCATTGAGCGGCATGCCGATCGCCGGGGCCAAGGGCGCCTTGTGTGGCGCACAGTTCCTGACGGCCGATGACGGGAGCTTCAAGGTCGAAGCGGCAACGGACTGGGAATGGGTCATGTTGCTGGCCGGGCGTTCGCCGCAGGACATCCCGCACCCTTGCTTCATGAGTATCGCGGCAGCGGATTACCAGACCCGCCAATGGCTGGCGCCTTTTACCGCCCACTACGACTTTCCCATCAGGTTGCTGCCCATTTCCAGCCCCTTGCACTATGCACTGGAGTCCCCGGGCAATGAGTCGGTGCCAATGCAGCCGTTGCAGGCAGAGCCCCACCAGGACGAATTGTTCCTGGGGGCAGGCGGCTGATCTTCAACGCTTAGTTGCTTGCCCGGCAACTAAGCACTGTTGTATTGAGCGACTGTTTTACGAGCAAGAAAAAGCCCGCACTTGGCGGGCTTTGTTCTTTGTTGCGCTAAAACCGACTTAGTTGGTTTTAGGAGCTGCTTCCTTGGCGCTTTCTTCAGCAGCAGCCTTGTTGGATTCAGCCTGATCTTTGGCTGCTTCGGCGTTTTCTTTTGCCGCGTCGTTCACTTTATCCTGAGCTTCGTTCATTTTCTGTTGGGCTTGCTCAGCATGTTGATTGGCATCTTGAGCTTTGTCCTCGGATTTTTTGTCGCAGGCAGCCAGACCGAGGGAAGCGGTCAGCATCAGGGCAATAGCTAAAGTCTTACGCATGGGGTGTTTCTCCTTAGTGAAGATATCTACTGGCCTTTCGATCATGGCCTTGTGATTTAAGTTCCTTGAGACTCACAGATATATTAAGTAGTCATTTCATGGAACTTTTGCCTGCTTCATTCAACGCACATTCCCGACAATAAAAAGAGATAAATCCCATGGCGCAAAACCCTATTTCTGAGCGTGCGGCGCGCTTTCTTTCCGCCTTGCGCCACTGCCAGGTGCTGGGCATCCGGGTACATAGCGCCTCTGAAGAGGGCCTGACCCTGACCTTGCCCTACAGTCCGCAGATTGTCGGTGACCCGCAAACCGGGATCATTCACGGCGGTGCCCTGACCACGCTGATGGACAGCGCCTGTGGCATGGCCACGCTTTGCGTGCTGCCGGAGTTCGAAGTGTGTCCGACCCTGGACCTGCGCATAGACTATATGCATCCGGCGGTCCCTCATCATGACGTGCACGGCTTTGCCCAGTGTTACCGGGTCACCACCGATGTGATCTTTACCCGCGGCTTTGCCTTTCAGGATGATCCCGAGCGTCCCGTGGCTCATGTCGTCGGCACTTTCATGCGCATGGGCCGGGGGCTCAAGGGCAGCCGCGGGCTGGCCAGCTCGATCAAGGGGGAGCGGGCATGAGCACGGACCTTCGAGGACTCCTGGAGCAGGCTCGCCAGCAGGGCGATTACACCGCGTTGCTGGAGCAGATCCCCTACGCGAAGCTGATTGGCATCGAGTGCACGCAACTGGGAGATGAACTGCTGTTTCGCCTGCCGGCCAACAAGGACAATATCGGCAACCCTCTGCTTCCAGCCCTGCACGGTGGAGTGATCGCCGGCTTCATGGAACTGGCGGCCGCCTTGCATTTGCTGATTCTCACCGGCTCGCCCGGGGTGCCGAAAATCATCGACTTTTCCCTCGACTACCTGCGCGCCGGGCAGTTTCGCGACACCTTTGCCCGCTGCCAGGTATGCCGGCAGGGCAGGAGGGTGGCCAATGTCGCCATCACCGCCTGGCAGAGCACTGCCGAGGAGTCGATTGCCACCGCTCGCGCACATTTCAAGATCGAAGAGAGCACCGGCCCTTGAAATCCAGCGAGCGACCCCCACTTTCATGTCATCCCGCCGCCCTCCGCTCCCGGAACGCGGCCAATGCCATCTGATTGGAGTTTGATGACCATGAGTGTGGAAACTCAAAAGGAAACCCTGGGCTTCCAGACCGAGGTGAAGCAACTGCTGCACCTCATGATCCATTCGCTGTATTCCAACAAGGAAATCTTCCTTCGCGAATTGATCTCGAACGCCTCTGACGCCGTCGACAAATTGCGCTTCGAAGCCCTGTCCAAGCCCGAGTTGCTGGAAGGTGGCGCCGAACTGAAAATCCGTGTGAGCTTCGACAAGGACGCGAAAACCGTCACCCTCGAAGACAACGGTATCGGCATGAGCCGAGAAGATGTGATCACCCACCTGGGGACCATCGCCAAATCCGGCACCGCCGATTTCATGAAGAACCTCACCGGCGACCAGAAGAAGGACTCGCACCTGATCGGTCAGTTCGGCGTGGGTTTCTACTCCGCGTTCATCGTCGCCGACCAGGTTGAAGTGTTCAGCCGCCGTGCCGGTCTGCCCGCCAGCGAAGGCGTGCACTGGTCGTCCAAGGGCGAAGGCGAGTTCGAAGTTGCGACCATCGACAAGGCCGAGCGCGGCACCCGCATCGTCCTGCACCTGAAATCCGGTGAGGACGAGTTCGCCGATGGCTGGCGCCTGCGCAACATCATCAAGAAGTATTCCGACCACATCGCGCTGCCGATCGAGCTGCCCAAAGAAGCCGCTGCCGCTGAAGGCGAAGAGAAACCTGCGCTGGAGTGGGAAACCGTCAACCGCGCCAGTGCCCTGTGGACCCGTCCGCGCACCGAGATCAAGGACGAGGAATACCAGGAGTTCTACAAGCACATCGCCCATGACTTCGAAAACCCGCTGAGCTGGAGCCACAACAAGGTCGAAGGCAAGCTGGAGTACAGCTCGCTGCTCTACGTACCGGCTCGCGCGCCGTTCGACCTGTACCAGCGTGAAGCGCCCAAGGGCCTCAAGCTCTACGTGCAGCGCGTGTTCGTCATGGATCAGGCCGAGTCGTTCCTGCCGCTGTACCTGCGCTTCATCAAGGGCGTGGTGGACTCCAACGACCTGTCGCTGAACGTCTCGCGGGAAATCCTGCAGAAAGACCCGATCATCGACTCGATGAAGTCGGCGCTGACCAAGCGTGTCCTCGACATGCTGGAGAAACTGGCGAAGAACGAACCCGAGCAATACAAGGGCTTCTGGAAGAACTTCGGCCAGGTGATGAAGGAAGGCCCGGCCGAGGACTTCGCCAACAAGGAGAAGATCGCCGGCCTGCTGCGCTTCGCCTCCACCCAGGGCGACGACGGCGAGCAGAATGTCTCCTTGGCCGACTACCTGGCTCGCGCCAAGGAAGGCCAGGACAAGATCTACTTCCTCACCGGCGAATCCTACGCCCAGGTGAAGAACAGCCCGCACCTGGAAGTCTTCCGCAAGAAAGGCATCGAAGTGCTGCTGCTCACCGACCGTATCGACGAGTGGCTGATGAGCTACCTCAACGAGTTCGACGGCAAGAGCTTTGTCGACGTGGCGCGCGGCGACCTGGACCTGGGCAACCTCGACTCCGAAGAGGACAAGAAGGCTGCCGAGGAAGTCGCCAAGACCAAGGAAGGCTTGGTGGAGCGGATCAAGACCGCCCTGGGCGAGAGTGTCAGCGAAGTGCGGGTTTCCCACCGCCTGACCGACTCGCCGGCGATCCTGGCCATTGGCGAGCAGGACCTGGGGCTGCAAATGCGCCAGATCCTTGAAGCCAGCGGGCAGAAGGTTCCGGATTCCAAGCCGATCTTCGAGTTCAACCCGACTCACCCGCTGATCGAGAAACTCGACGGCGAGCAGAGCGAAGAGCGCTTTGGCGACCTGTCGCACATTCTCTTCGATCAGGCGGCCCTGGCGGCCGGTGACAGCTTGAAGGATCCGGCGGCCTATGTGCGCCGGCTGAACAAGCTGCTGGTGGAGCTGTCGGTTTAACCACGTTGCAAGAAAAACCCGCTTCGGCGGGTTTTTTCATTCTGGTGTCCCCCTACTGGAGAAGATGAGTCATGAGTCAAATCACAGTGCGTTCCGTGGTCTATCAGATCGATGGCCAGCCCTATGAAGGCCGCCTGGCCTTCGATGCCGCCCATAAAGCTGCGCGTCCGGGGTTGCTGATGGCGCCGAACTGGATGGGTGTCAGCGCCGGCGCGGAGAAGATCGCCGAGGCGGTGGCGGCCAAGGGTTATGTGGTGCTGATCGCCGATCTGTATGGCCAGTCGCTGCGCCCCGGCGATGCGAGCCAGGCCGGTGCCGCGATGATGCCGCTCAAGGATGATCGGGCGTTGTTGCGCAAGCGCATGCAGGCGGCCTTTGCGGCCTTGCAGAGCCAGGGCGAAGCCGCGGTGGACACCTCCAGGCTGGCCACCTTCGGCTTCTGCTTTGGCGGCTGCTGCGCGCTGGAACTGGCCCGCAGTGGCGCGCCGGTGAAGGCGGCGGTGTCGTTCCACGGCACCCTGGACACCCCCAACCCTGCCGATGCCAACAACATCAAGGGCTCGGTACTGGTACTGCACGGCGCGGCGGACCCGTTCGTGGCCAAGGAGCAACTGCCGGCCTTCGAAGCGGAAATGGACGCCGCGGGAGTGGACTGGCAACTGGTCAGCTACGGTGGCGCGGTGCATTCCTTCACCGACACCCACGCCAACCTGCCGGGCAAGATGATGTACGACGCCAAGACCTCGGCCCGGGCCTTCGCCACCATGCATTACCTGCTGGACGAAGTCTTTAGCGGCTGACCCACTGACCCTGATCCCGTAGGAGCTGGCTTGCCAGCGAAGGCGTCAGTGAGAGCAACGCCAGACTCACGGGCCTGTTCGCCGGCAAACCGGCCCCTACCGATCAGTGGCGGGCGGGTGGCAATTCGATGCGCTCGCTTTCTCCCGGCACCTGCGGCCAGTCCCCGGCGGCCCAGCGTCTGCGAGCTTCATCGATCAACAGTGGATCGCTGGCGACGAAGTTCCAGTTGATCCGCCGCGGGCCGTCCAGGGCGGCGCCGCCGATCAGCACCGCGTGGCAATCGCTCTCGGCGAACAGCGTGACGTTCTCCCCCTCTGGCAATACCACCAGCGAGTGCACGGGTAATGGCTCGCCGTCCAGTTGTGCCTCGCCCTCCAGTACATACAGCGCACGCTGTTGATGCTCGGTGGGAATCAGCAGGCTGGTGGCGGTCTGCAGCCGCAGCTCGGCATACAGGGTGGGGGAGAGCACCGGCACTGGCGACTCCAGGCAGAAACCGCTGCCGGCAATCATCCGAATGCTCACCCCCAGGTTGTCGCTCACCGGCAGGCTGCTGGCCGGGTGATGGCTGTAGTGCCCAGGTCCCTGCTCCTGTTCTTTGGGCGAGGCCAGCCAGACCTGCAGGCCGTGCATGGCAAACCCCTGGGCCTGCAAGAGTGCTGGCGTGCGCTCGACATGGGCGATGGCGCTGCCGGCGGTCATCCAGCTGACGTCCCCGGCGCCCACGATCTGGTCGGAGCCCAGGCTGTCCTTGTGCTGGATCTGCCCGGCGAACAGGTAGGTCAGGGTGGAGAGGCCGATATGCGGATGCTGGCGGATATTCATGCCCTTGCCCGGCGGGTAGCGGGTTTCCAGCATGTGGTCAAAGAACACGAAAGGCCCGACACTGCGGCACTGGGCCGAAGGCAGGGGGCGCAGGATGGGTTGGCCTTCAACGTCCTCGGCACGGGGACGGATCACGAGGGGGGAGTTCATGGCGGATTCCAGGCTGATCGGGTTATGCCCGGGAGCATAACCCGCTTGTGCCCGCCTTGCCGCTACTGGCTGAAGGCACCTTCGGAGAGGTGGGTCTCGATGCTGACTTCGCTGGTGGTCATCAGCTTGTGGATCGGGCAACGGTCGGCCACCCGGTGCAGCTCATCACGCTGGGCGTCGGTGAGCACGCCCTTGAGGGTCAGTTTCACATGCAGGGCGTACTTGCCCTTCTGCTCTTCGCTGTTGTCGTGCTTGATCTCCACGGTGACCCCGGTCAGCGGGATGTTCTTCTTCTGCGCGTAGAGCTTGAGGGTCAGGGCCTTGCAGGCGCCCAGGGCGGCATCGAAGTAGTCATGGGGCTCGGGGGCGGTGCCTTCGCCACCGGCGGACTTGGGCAGGTCGGTGAACAACTGGTGGTCGTCGACCTGGATGCTGTGGCGGAAACCTTCGCTGGACTCGGTATTGACGGTGATGGTCATGGCAAACCTCAGGCAGTGATGAATAAGGATCAGGCTGTAAGGGTGCTGAAGTTATAGAGCATATCGAAGCGCGGGCGTTCCCCTTTTTCTGAACCTGCGGCTCGGCGTCGCGGTCTATCCTGCTTCGATCCATGGGAGGCGGCGCGGTGCACTGGAACCCTGTTCAAGCAAGCTGTTTGTGGGCGCTGCTGATGCTGCCGCTGGCGGTGGCCCAGGCGCGTGACTATGTGTACAGCGACGCGCACCTGCATTACGTGGACTTCTTCCAGGAAACCGCGGGCATGGAAGCCTTGCTCAAGGCCATGGATGACAACCGCATTGAGCAGGTGATGATTGCCGGGATTCCGGTGGCCAAGAAATGGCACGAGGATGAGCCCAAGCGCCCGCGCTACTACGCCGGGGACGATGCCGCGGCCTACTGGTACAGCGCCACCGACGTGCTGGTGGCCGCCGCGGTGAAAAAGCTGCCGGCCGAGCAGCGCCGGCGCTTTCATCCGTTCCTTTCGGGGTTCAACCCCAACGACAAGAACTCCGCGGCGCATATCCAGCGCATGCTCGATCTCGACCCGGGGCTGTGGCAGGGCATCGGCGAGGTCTTCACCCGGCACGACGATCTCACCGCGCTGACCGCCGGCGACACGCCGCGGGCCAATAACGAGGCGATGACCAAGGTCTATCACCTGGCGGCCGAGAACGACCTGCCGGTCATGCTGCACTCCAACATCACCTCCAAGCGCGAGCGCAATCCACTGTACCTGGCGGAAATCGAAGAGCCGCTGCGCAATCACCCCCATACGCGTTTTATCTGGGCCCATGCTGGCACCAGTGCCGAGATCCATCGTCACCAGACCCGGCTGGAGTTCCTGCTGCCGACCCTGACGCGGCTGCTGGAGAGCTACCCCAACCTCTACATCGACCTGTCCTGGAGCCTGCTCACACCCTATCTGCTGGATAAGCAGGGCAACCCCGACCCGGCCTGGCTGCAGCTGGTGGAGCGCTTCCCGGAGCGCTTCATGCTGGGTTCGGACGTGGTCGGGCGCTTCAACAAACTGGGGAGCGAGCTGCGGGGGTTCGATGGCTTTCTTGACGCCTTGCCGCAGGAGGTGGCACGCAAGGTGGCCCATGACAATTTCCTCGCCATCCTTCCCGCCAACCATCGTCCCTAGCAGGCGCCAGACTGTCATCAGCCTGTCATGCCTGCTTCATAAGCTCGCGCCATCTCAATCAAGGAGCGCGATATGCACCTCACTCGTTTAAGCGCACTGGCGGCGCTGATGATCTTCAGTGGCCTGGCCAGCGCCGAAGTCCGTGTCGAAGGGCCGGTGGAATACGGCGTGTTCGAAGGTCCCAAGGCCGAGCTGCAATCGGGGGAGCGGGTGCTGCGCCGCAGCAACGAGAAGATCCAGCAGACCTCCGTGGTGCCCGCCAGGCTGGGGACCAAGTTCGGCATGCGTTACCAGTTGCTGGGCAAGGTGGCCGAAGATCAGCCCCTGACTCTTCTTTACCTGACGCCGGGCATCCGTACGCCGGACGGGGTACGCCATGACAAGTTCGAAATCACTCAGAAACTGGTGCCCAACGCTCCCCAGGACGTGATGGCCTATGAGTTCACCGAAAGCCATGAGGTGGTCCCGGGCGAGTGGCGTTTCATGGTCTTCCAGGGCGACCGATTGTTGGCAGAACAGCGATTTTCTGTGCGCTGAATCGTTTTACGCCCAAGTATTGGAGTGCTAGGGCGTTTTGATATCACGTTTTTGTCTTACGCAATTTTCCAATGGCCCGATACCGTCTAAGAGCACCCTGCTGCAAGTTCTTGCAGCGCTCTAGGAAGGAGCCAGAGGAATGAGTCTTAGAAGTCTGAACATTGCGCTACGGGCGAGCCTGGGTTTCGGCTTGCTGGCGCTGATGGTGTTTGCCCTGGGGGCATTCGCCTTGATGCAGATGGGCAATATGCGCCAGCAGTCCGATGAAGTGGAAAGCAATTGGCTGCCCAGCGTGATGTCCGTAGGGGAAATGAACCAGGACCTGCTGCGCATTCGCGCCCTGACCCTGCGGTTGTTGATCAATCGCGACCCGCAGGCGATCACCCAGAACGAAAACAAGATCAACGAGATCAAGAGTGTCCTGGGGGTTGCCCAGAGCCGCTACGAATCCTTGATCCTCCTGCCCCAGGAGCGGGTCCTGTTCGATCGCTTCAAGACCATCGAAAAACAGTACCTGCAACGCCAGGAACGGGTCATGCAGCTCTCCAGCCAGAACCAGCTGGAGGAAGCGGTCAAGGTGGTCAATGGCGAAATGAACCAGCTGGCCGATGAGATGGCCGCGACCCTGCACGAGCTGGTGGAGCTGAACAAGCAAAGCGCGACCCATGCCACCGATATGGCCCAGGCGGTGTTCAGCAAGTCGCGGGTATGGGTGATCGGCATGATTGCCCTGGCGGCGCTGGTGACCATCGGCCTGGCCCTGTTGTTGACCCGCAGTATCGTCCTGCCTCTGGCGCAGTCGGTGAATGTGGCCGAAGTGGTGGCCGGCGGCGATCTGACCGGCACTATCACGGTGACCGGCAGGGACGAGCCGGCGCGGCTGCTGCACGCGCTCAAGGCCATGCAGCACAGCCTGCGGGAAACCATCCGGCGCATCTCCGATTCATCCAGCCAGCTGGCCTCGGCCTCGGAAGAGCTCAGTTGTGTCACCGAGGATGCGACCCGTGGCCTGCATCAGCAGAGCCTGGAGATCGAACAGGCGGCCACGGCGGTAAACCAGATGACCGCAGCGGTGGAGGAGGTGGCCAGTAACGCAGTGGCCACGTCCGAGGCCTCGCGGGAGTCCGACCGCATCGCCCAGCACGGGCGCGAGCAGGTGCACCAGACGGTGCTCTCGATTGAGTCGCTGGCGCAGGACGTGACGGCCAATGCCAGCCAGGTGGAGGATCTGGCGCATAAGGTCTATGGCATCAGCAAGGTACTGGAGGTGATCCGTTCCATTGCCGAGCAGACCAACCTGCTGGCGTTGAACGCGGCCATCGAGGCGGCACGGGCCGGGGATGCGGGACGCGGGTTCGCAGTGGTGGCCGATGAAGTCCGGGCCCTGGCTCATCGGACCCAGCAGTCGACCCAGGAAATCGAGCAGATGATCGGCGGTATCCAGCAGGGCACCGACCAGGCCGTCAGTTCCATGCAGCAGAGCAACAACCGCGCCCATTCGACCCTGGAGGTGGCCAAGGCGGCAGGGCAGGCGCTGGAGGAAATCGCATCGGCCTTCACCCAGATCAATGAGCGCAACATCGTCATTGCCAGCGCCTCGGAGCAGCAGGCGGCGGTGGCGCGGGAGGTGGACCGCAACCTGATGAACATCCGCGACCTGGCCTTGCAGACCTCCGCCGGGGCCAATCAGACCAGTGCGGCCAGCCAGGAGTTGTCGCGCCTGGCGGTGGACCTGAACAGCATGGTGGCGCGTTTCTCGGTCTGAGCCTTCTGGCAGGCGAAAAAAAGCCCCGAACCGGTCGGGGCTTTTTCATTCGGCGAAGCGGCGGGGCTTACTTGCCCTGCCAGCGCTTCAGGACCAGGGTGGCGTTGGTACCACCGAAGCCGAAGCTGTTGCTCATCACGGTGTTGATGGTGGCGTCTTCGCGGGTCTTGGTCAGGATCGGCATATCGGCCACTTCCGGATCCAGCTCGTCGATGTTGGCCGAACCGGCCATGAAGTTGCCTTCCATCATCAGCATGCAGTAGATCGCTTCGTGAACGCCGGCAGCGCCCAGGGAGTGACCCGACAGGCTCTTGGTGGAGCTGATGGCTGGAGCCTTGTCGCCGAACACTTCACGCACGCCCTTCATTTCCGCGACGTCGCCGACCGGGGTCGAAGTGCCGTGGGTGTTCAGGTAGTCGATAGGGGTGTCGACGGTGGACATGGCCATTTCCATGCAGCGGATTGCACCTTCGCCGCTTGGAGCCACCATGTCGTAGCCATCGGAAGTGGCGCCGTAGCCGACGATTTCCGCGTAGATCTTGGCGCCACGGGCCAGAGCGTGTTCCAGTTCCTCGACCACCACCATGCCGCCACCGCCGGCGATGACGAAACCGTCACGCTTGGCGTCGTAGGCGCGGGAGGCCTTTTCCGGGGTTTCGTTGTACTGGGTCGACAGGGCACCCATGGCGTCGAACAGGAACGACTGGGTCCAATGCTCTTCTTCACCGCCACCGGCGAAGACGATGTCCTGCTTGCCCATCTGGATCTGTTCCATGGCGGTACCGATGCAGTGAGCACTGGTGGCGCAGGCAGAAGCGATGGAGTAGTTCAGGCCCTTGATCTTGAACGGGGTGGCCAGGCAGGCGGAAACGGTGCTGCTCATGGTCCGCGTAACGCGGTATGGGCCAACGCGCTTGACGCCTTTCTCGCGCAGGATGTCCAGCGCTTCCATCTGGTTCAGGGTCGAGGCGCCGCCGGAACCGGCGATCAGGCCGGTGCGCGGGTTGGACACTTGTTCTTCGCTCAGGCCGGAGTCGGCGATGGCGTCTTTCATGGCCAGGTAGGCGTAAGCCGCCGCGTGGCCGACGAAGCGATAGATCTTGCGGTCGATCAGCTCTTCGAGGTTCAGGTCAATGGAGCCGGAAACCTGGCTACGCAGACCCATTTCGGCATATTCCGGGTTGAAGCGGATGCCAGGGCGACTTGCACGCAGGTTAGCGGAGACGGTCTCTTTGTCATTGCCCAGGCACGAAACAATGCCAAGACCTGTGATAACGACGCGGCGCATGCGGATAACCCTTAGAAGTTGTCAGTTGAAGTAAACACGCCGACCCGGAGGCCTTCGGCGGTATAGATTTCGCGGCCGTCAACGCTGACCGAACCATCGGCGATGGCCATGTTCAGCTTGCCCTTGAGCACGCGCTTGATGTGAATGTTATAGGTGACTTTCTTGGCGGTCGGCAGGACCTGGCCGAAGAATTTCACTTCCCCCGAACCCAGGGCGCGACCGCGGCCCGGCAAGCCCTGCCAGCCGAGGAAGAAGCCCACCAGTTGCCACATGGCATCCAGGCCCAGGCAGCCTGGCATCACCGGGTCGCCTTCGAAGTGGCAAGCGAAGAACCACAGGTCTGGAGTGATATCCAGCTCAGCGACCAACTCACCTTTACCGTACTTGCCACCCTCTTCGCTGATATGGGTGATGCGATCCACCATCAGCATGTTGGGGGCGGGCAGTTGCGCGTTACCTGGGCCGAACAGCTCACCGCGACTGCAGCGCAGCAGGTCTTCCCGAGTAAAGGCGTTTTGTTTGGTCATGCGAGCTCCTCAATAGTCCCGTGCGGCAGGGTTGGGCAAATCTTCCCGGCCGATCGAAGCGTTCATGCCTCGAGCCGGCAGCCTACTCATAGACTATTGCGTTGTAGTGAAAGTCACAGCGCAAAGGGCATGAATGTACACTTGTGCACTGAAATTTTTTTTGAGGGCCTTTTCAGGGCCCCGTCGGGTGCCTAAGACTGCCGCACTTTCGCCCATGACGCCAGTCGTAGCTGTTGGAAAATAGCCGGTTATTGCACCCAACGTTGGAGAATTTGCTGCAGATCCGCGCGCTTGAAAGGCTTGGCCAGGTAGTCGTTCATGCCCGCTGCAAGGCAGGCTTCACGGTCGCCCTGCAAGGCGTTGGCGGTCAGGGCGATGATCGGTAAATCGGCACAGCCGGGCAGTTGGCGGATCTGCCGGGTGGCTTCATAGCCGTCGACCAGCGGCAGTCGGCAATCCATCAGAATCGCCTCGAAGATCAGGCTTTCGGCACTGCGTACCGCCTGGGCGCCGTCGGTGACGATGCTCACGGTGAACCCCAGGCTACGCAGCATGGCCTGGATCACGGTCTGGTTCACCGGGTTGTCTTCCACCAGCAGCACGTTGCGGCCTTCACCGGAGTGCTGATTGCTGCTCACCCGCGGGGCCAGTACCGGCAGGCTCTGCTGGAACAGCGCCAGGGGGATTTCCAGGGTGAACACCGAGCCTCGGCCTTCCTCGCTCTGGGCCCGCAGGGTGCCACCCATGCGCTCGGCCAGGGTGCGGGCGATGGGCAGGCCCAGGCCGGTGCCGCCATAGCGACGGGAAATCGAACTGTCGGCCTGCTGGAAGGCGTCGAACATCAGCTCCAGGCTGGCCGGGCTGATGCCGATACCGCTGTCGCGCACTGCGCAGGTGAACCACAACAGTTCGTGATCCAGGGCCTGCCACTGGGGCTCGATGGTGATGCTGCCCTGCTCGGTGAACTTCAGGGCGTTGCCGATCAGGTTGACCAGGATCTGCCGGATTCGCGTCGGGTCGCCCTTGACCTGCAGCGACTCCATGCCCGGCGGCAGC
Organism: Pseudomonas sp. GW823-FHT03E05; assembly: GCF_058796855.1. NCBI lineage: Bacteria > Pseudomonadati > Pseudomonadota > Gammaproteobacteria > Pseudomonadales > Pseudomonadaceae > Pseudomonas > Pseudomonas sp. GW823-FHT03E05. The sequence goes on along the minus strand of NZ_JBXAJB010000002.1, from coordinate 22,104 downwards.
CGCAGTTGCAAGTCCAGGCCGCGTTGCAGGGCGCTGTGCTGGAAGGCCTGGGCCGAGCTGGTGATCAGTTCGGCAAGATTGAACGGGATGTGCTCCAGTTCCAGGGCCGAGCGTTCGATGCGGGAGAAGTCGAGGATGTCGTTGATCACCTTCAGCAGGTGTTCGGTGGATTCCGACGCCAGCGCCGCGTACTCGCTCTGTTCCTGGGTCATCTGGGTGGTTTCCAGCAGTTGCAGCATGCCCAGTACACCGTTCATCGGTGTGCGCAGCTCGTGGCTCATCATCGCCAGGAAATCCGACTTGGCCTTGTTCGCCCGTTCCGCCTCTTCCCGGGTCTGGATCAACTGGGACATGGCCTGGTGCTGCTCGCGGCTGGCCAGTTCCAGGCCGGCGGCGAGGTTGTTGATGTGCCGGGCCAGGTTGCCCAGCTCGCCATCGTCGACGATCGGCAGCGGGGTCTTGAAATCCCCTTCCTGGATTGCCTTCACCGCATCGCCCATGGCGCGGATCGGCTGTGCCAGGCCGGCCGCCAGGCGCCGGGCCAGGAGGAAGGTGAAGAGCAGGGCGAACAGCGCGAGGATGGCGGCCTTGAGGAGGATTTCCTGCTGGCGCTGGCTGAAGGCGTCGTTGGACATGCCGACGATCACCCGGCCCAGGTAACCATCGCCCTGGGCGGCCATGCTGGCCGGATCGTTCTGCAGAAAGTCGTTGTGCACCTGGATGCGCTGCAGGCGTACCGGGGCCTGGAATACCTTGATCTGCTGCGCGTGGTTGTGGCTGGCCGAGGGCTGTTCCACGTACACCAGGATGTTGTTGGCGCTGTCCTGCACCTCCAGGAAGTGCACGTGGGGCGTGGCCAGGGTTGCCTGCAGCAGGCTCTCCAGGCCCTCGTTGTTGCCGGAGATCACCCCGTACTCGGTGGCTGGCGCCAGTTGATTGGCGATCAGTTGCCCGGTGTGGTTGAGCTCCTGGCGCAAGTCCTGGATACGCACGAAGGTAAAAAAGCTGATCAGTAGCAGGGTCAGGAGCAGGGCCGGGCCCAGGCTGATGAGCTGAGTGCGGGTCTGGATATCCCATCGGCGACGCAATGTCATGGGTGCTTCTCTCCTTCACTCAACTGGCGCGCAACGGCCTGCGGGTCGATTTCCTCGATGCCCAGCGAGCGTGCCACCTGTGGGTTGCTCAGTACTTTGAAAGCCGTCGGGTATAGCGCACGGGGCCAGCGAGCCGGCGGTTGGTCGAGCAGGCTGTCCAGGGTCTGCAGCCAGTCCTGCTGGTCGCTGTAGGTGCTGGCCAGGCTGCCGGCCCGGACGAAGCCGGCATTGGGGCCGATCAGCGCCTGTTGCCGGGCGTAGCTGCTCAGTAGCAGGTTCTTCACGGTTTTCGGGTTGTACAGCTTCGGATCATCCAGGCCCAGCAGCACTTCGCTGTTGCGCAGCAGGTTCTGCAGCGGGCGGCTGTCGCTGGTGCTGTCCCAGGGTTCGGCGATGATTTCCATGTTCAGGGTTTGCGCGGCCAGGTGCAGCTCCTTGAGCAGGAACCGGCTGTCGGCGCTGTACAGCACCCCCACCCGGCGCACCTGCGGCAGAACACTGCGGATCAGGCGTAACTGGCGCTCCAGGGGCGGATCGCTCCACAGCAGGCTCAACCGTGGATGAGGGCTTTGCGCCAGGCGCTGTTGGGCCTGCAGGCGGCTGATGCGCAGGACCAGGGTCGGCGGGCCCAAGGGATCTTGCAGGCGCCAGTCGAGGCTTTGCGGGTCCAGCAGGATCAGGCGCGTGCTGCCGGGCAACTGGCCCGGCGGCGGCAGTTGGGCCAGGGGGACGAAGCGCACCTGGTCCCGGGGGCGCTGGGCGGCCAGTTCTTCGGTGAAGGTGCGCACGCTGCTGTTGTCGTCGCTGGCGGTGAGCAGCACATCGGCCGCCCACAACGGGTTGCCCAGCAGCATGCCCAGTACCAGCAGGCACAGGCGACGATGTATGCGCAGGGCCTTCCAGGGCCGACAGTGGCCCATGTCAGAACTCGAGCTCCGCGCTGAAGTAGACCACGTGGCGCGAGTCGTAGAGATTGTCGGCGAAGGTGGTGGGCTGGTGGTCGAGCCGTTGCTGCAGGGTGCCGGCCAGTTCCAGGCTGGTCTTGCTGCCCAGGGCCAGGCGCTTGGCGATGCGGGTGTCGACCCGTTCGAATCGGTAGCCGTTGAGGGCGCTGTCGCCATAGTAGAAGAGCGCGCTGGACCAGCCCTGGCCCCAATTGCGCAGCCAGCCGGCGGAGCCGCTGTTGCTGGCGGTCAGGCGCTGGTCCAGGCGGTTGCTGGCCTGGGCATGGACGTAGGCGTAGGTCAGGCGCAGGCGGTCGGCGCGGCTCAGTTGCCAGTCCAGCTGGCTCTCGGTACCGGCGAAGCGCGAGGCGTTGCTGTTGCTGGCGATGTACTGGTTGTTGCGCAGCGGCTCGCTGATCATCCCGGTGATTTCGTCATAGAACAGCTTGATGTCGAGGTTCAGCGCCTGGTCGACGAAGTAACCGTTGTAGCCCAGTTCCCGGGAACGCATGTGCTCCTGGTCGAGGTTGCTGGGGCCACGGGTCTTGACGAAGTACTGGGCGCTGTTCTGGCCGTAGACCGGGGTACTCAGGCCGGTGACCCGGTAGCTCCAGTTGACGTTGTTCTCGAACATGTCCGGGGAGCGGATGGCTTCCGAATACACCGCCCGCAAGCCGTGGCGCGGGTTGATCAGGTAGTTGACCGCGATCCTCGGGGTCAGGGAGTTGCCGGTCAGCTGGGTGTCTTCGTACATAGCCCCGCCCTGGATCAGCCAATGTTCGCTGGCCCGCCACTCCAGCTGGCCGAACAGGCGCCAGGTGGTGTCGTCGAGGGTGCCGTTGAAGTAGGTTTCGGAGTCGGCCCGGTCGTAACGATAGTTCATGCCGCTGACCAGCCGCAGGTTGTCGCTGAGGCTCAGGGTGTCCTGCAGCTCCAGGTCGTAGCGGGTTTCCCGAGAGCTCTGGTCGATGTTGCCGCAGACGGGATTTTGGCCACCGGCGTTCCATTGATCGATGATTTGGCTTGCCAGTGCCCGTTCCGCTGCTGTTCCCGACGGCGCGCCGCTCAAGTTACTTGGCATGTTCCTCGCCAGGCGCTCGGCGTAATACGGGTTGAGTTGCCACAGACGTGTCAGTTCAGGGCTGAAGGAAACTGCGGCGTCACAGGCCCTCCACGTCTGCTGGCGGTCCCAGTGTTGGGCCGAGCCCTGTATATAAAGGCTGTGTTGTGGATTGATATCCAGATTCCAGCGCAGAGATCCTGCGTAGTCCTTGGCAACAACGTCAGAGTTATAGCCCTTCTCGGCATAGTCTTTAAATACTGGCTGATAGGTATAGGGCCGCTGGTTGGCGCCTTCCTTGGCATTCAACTGCCAGTCGATGCTCTGCTGTTCATTGAGCATCTGGCTCACGGACAGACTGAAGCGGTTCAAGCGCTTGCTGTCGCGGTAGTCGGCCCCCAGGCGATTCTTGTCGAAGCCATCATCTTCCTGCCCCGACAGCGACAGGCGCAGGTCGCCACTTTCCCAGCCGGTACCCTGGCTGGCGTACCAGTCGCTGATGCCGCGCTGGCCCCGGGTCAGCTTGACCCGCGTGCCATGGCTGTTGGCCGGGGCGCGGGTGATGATGTTGACCACCGCCATCAGCGCGTTGGCGCCGTAGCTGACGGTATTGGGGCCGCGAAACACCTCGATGCGCTCGATGTCTTCCATGGCCACCGGGATATCGCTCCAGTCCACTGTCGCCAGGCCGGCGCGATACACCGAACGCCCGTCGATCAGCACTTGCATGCGCCGGGCTTCGCTGGCGTTGGTGCCGTGGTAGTTGACCGTGGCCTGGTTGCCGCTGATGGCGCCGACCATCATCCCCGGCACCAGGCGCAGCAGTTCGCTGATGTCCCGGGCGCCGCTGGCCTTGATCAACTCGTTGTCGAGCACCGTCATGCTGCCGGGAACCGCGGCAGGTGACTGTTTCAGGCGGGTGGCGGTGAGGACCTCGGGCAGGGCGGTGCCGTCCAGGAACAGATCGTCGGCCAGCACCGAGTGGCCGAACAGCATGCCCAGCAGCAGCGACAGACGAAGAGGTGAGGGGCCAGCGGACACGACACAGCCTTGAATCTTGATGGAAGGCGCGCATGTTAACCGAGATAGTCGAGTTTTCCAGTCGATAAGCCCGACATTCCCCGAATGACTCCACGTGTTCCCGACAGGTTGCCTGAATGGCCCCTGGGGCTGGTGGTGAGAAAACCGCCCCGTATAATGCCGCCATCGCCACTGCTATGGATTAACGGATTGCATATGACACAACAGCGCCCTATTGCGGTCCTGGGAGGCGGAAGTTTTGGTACCGCCGTGGCCAATCTGCTGGCCGAGAACGGTCATCGGGTGCGGCAGTGGATGCGCGACCCCGAGCAGGCCGAGGCCATTCGGGTCAACCGCGAGAATCCGCGCTATCTCAAGGGCATCAAGATTCATCCGGCGGTGGAGCCGGTCACCGACCTGCTGGCCACCCTCAATGACAGTGACCTGTGCTTTGTCGCCTTGCCCTCCAGCGCCCTGCGCTCGGTGCTGGCGCCCCACGCCGAGCTGCTCCGCGGCAAGCTGCTGGTCAGCCTGACCAAGGGCATCGAGGCCCAGACCTTCAAGCTGATGAGCGAGATCCTCCAGGACATCGCCCCGCAAGCGCGCATCGGCGTACTTTCCGGCCCCAACCTGGCTCGGGAAGTGGCCGAGCACGCCCTGACCGCCACCGTGGTCGCCAGTGAAGACGAAGAGCTCTGTCAGCGGGTCCAGGCTGCGCTGCATGGCCGCACCTTCCGTGTGTATGCCAGTGCCGACCGCTTCGGCGTGGAACTGGGCGGGGCGCTGAAGAACGTCTACGCGATCATCGCCGGCATGGCGGTGGCCCTGGGCATGGGGGAAAACACCAAGAGCATGCTGATTACCCGGGCGCTGGCGGAAATGACCCGCTTTGCCGTGAGCCAGGGCGCCAACCCCATGACCTTCCTCGGCCTGGCCGGGGTCGGCGACCTGATCGTCACCTGTTCCTCGCCCAAGAGCCGCAACTACCAGGTGGGCTTTGCCCTGGGCCAGGGCCTGAGCCTGGAAGAGGCGGTGACCCGCCTGGGTGAGGTGGCGGAGGGCGTCAACACCCTCAAGGTGCTCAAGGTCAAGGCTCAGGAGCTGGGGGTCTACATGCCGCTGGTGGCCGGCCTGCACGCGATCCTGTTCGAAGGGCGTACGCTGAACCAGGTAATCGAGCTCTTGATGCGCGGCGAGCCGAAAACCGACGTCGACTTTATCTCTACCAGCGGATTCAACTGAGCAGCACAGGAGCCAGACATGAACGATACGAATTCCGAAGCCAAATACGAGTCCATCCTCCTGCGGGTGCTGTGGATGCTGATATTCGTGCTGGTGTGGCAGGTGGCGCAGTTTCTCCTGGGCGCGCTGGTGCTGGTGCAGTTGATCTATCGCCTGATCTACGGCGCGCCGAATGCCGGCCTGATGAACTTCGGCGATAGCCTGAGCCAGTTCCTGGCGCAGATCGGCCGTTTCGGCAGCTTCCATACCGAACAGAAACCCTGGCCGTTCGCCGATTGGCCCGCTCCCCGGGCGCCTGAAGGCGAAGCTCCCCATAGCGTGCCGCCAGCGCCTCACCCGATGCGTGACGAGGAGCCCAAGCTGTGAAGCTGTGGGTGTTGCGTCACGGCCAGGCCGAGTCCCATGCGCCGACCGATGCCCAGCGCAACCTCACGGCCCACGGTCGCGAGGAAGTGCTGGGCAGTGCCGCGCACCTGATCGGCCAGCCCATCGCCGCGATCCTCGCCAGCCCTTATGTACGTGCCCAGCAGACTGCACAGCTGGTGCGCGAGGCCCTGGGGTTCGAAGGCGAGATCCGCACCGTGCCCTGGCTCACCCCCGAGGCCAACCCGCTGCAGGTGCTGGAGCAACTGGACAGTGCCGACAACCTGCTGCTGGTCAGCCATCAACCCCTGGTGGGCAACCTGATCGGCCTGTTGCAGCACGGCCACCTGCGTGATCCGCAGCCGATGAACACCGCCAGCCTGGCGGAGCTCGAAGGCGACTGGCCCCTGGCGGGGCTGATGACCTTGAATGCCGTGACACACCCTTGATGGACGCGGCGGCAGGGCATGCCCGGGCCGCCGTTGTTGCCTCGAACCCACCGATCCCCGGTTGCGATCCGCTACATTTCTTAACTTGCAGCGCTCCTTTGTGCGTGGAATAGTCCACCAAGCAAGTGCTTGGTTGGTGTCGCGAACAGAATAAGAACAAAGGAGCGAGTCATGTCTGCTGCTTTTCGTTTGCCCCTGCAAGTGTTCTACGAGCGCGAGGCTCGTCATCCCCAGCAGCGCTTTCTTGTCCAGCCCAGTGCCGGCGGGCAGGTGCAGGAGCTGAGCTGGTTCGAGGTGGGCCAGCAGGCCCGGCGTGCCGCCCAATGGCTGCGCGAGCGCCAGCTGCCTTCCGGCAGCCACATTGCAATCATTGGCAAGAACTCCGCGCACTGGGTCATTGCCGACCTGGCGATCTGGATCGCCGGGCATGTCTCGGTGCCGTTGTATCCCAATCTCACGGCCGAGTCGGTAGCCCAGGTGCTGGAGCATTCCGAGTCGGCCCTGGCCTTTATCGGCAAGCTCGACGACTGGCCGCAAATGGCGCTCGGGATCAAGGCCGGGTTGCCCACCATCCGCTTGCCCCTGGCCCCCGAAGGCCCTTTCGATTTCAGTTGGGAGGACCTGCAACGCTGTCCGCCGCTCGAGGGTAGCCCGAGCCCTGCGGCCGATCAGCTGGCCACCATCATCTATACCTCCGGCACCACCGGGCTGCCCAAGGGCGTGATGCACAGTTTCGGCAACCTGGGCTTTGCCGCCAGCCATGGTGTGCAGATGTTCGGCCTGGGCCCCGAGGACCGGCTGCTGTCCTACCTGCCCCTGTGCCACGTGGCCGAGCGCATGTTTGTCGAGATGGCGGCGATCTATACCGGGCAGACGGTGTTCTTCGCCGAAAGCCTGGACACCTTCCTCGCCGACCTGCAGCGAGCCCGGCCCACTGCGCTGTTTGGCGTGCCGCGGATCTGGACCAAGTTCCAGATGGGGGTCTACAGCAAGGTGCCGGCCAAGCGCCTGGATTTTCTCCTGGGCCTGCCCTTTATCGGCAAGCGTGTCGGCCACAAGGTGCTGAGCGGGCTCGGGCTGGACGCGTTGCGGGTGGCGCTGTCGGGAGCGGCACCGGTGCCCCAGACCCTGTTGCACTGGTATCGACGCCTCGGGCTGGACGTGCTGGAGGTGTACGGCATGACCGAGAGCTGCGGCTACTCCCATATCGGCCGCTCCGGTGAGCATGTGCCCGGCTGGATTGGCCGGCCCTGCCCGGAAGTCGAGGTGCGCATCGACGAGGCGGGGGAGGTCCAGGTACGCAGCGGAGCCACTATGCAGGGCTATTTCAAGGACCCGCAGAAGACCGCCGAAACCGTCACCGAGGATGGTTTCCTGCGCACCGGCGACAAGGGGGAGCAGGATGCCGCCGGCAACCTGCGCCTGACCGGCCGGCTCAAGGAGATCTTCAAGACCAGCAAGGGCAAGTACGTGGCCCCGGCGCCCATCGAGAACCGCCTGGCGGTGCATGCCCATATCGAGCAGGTGTGCGTGGTGGGCGACGGGCTGATTGCCCCCCTGGGCCTGTGCGTGCTTTCGGCTGCGGGCGTGCAGGCCGCCGCCGGCAGTGCCAGGGAAGGCTTGCACAGCAGCCTGGAAAGCCTGCTGGCCCAGGTCAATGGCAGCCTGGACAAGCACGAGCGGCTGCATCGGCTGGTGGTGGTCAAGGACAGTTGGGCGGTGGAAAACGGCTTTCTCACTCCAACCCTGAAGATCAAGCGCAATGTGATCGAAGCCACCTATGGCGGCAGTTTTCAAGCCTGGAGCGAGCGCAGCGAAGCCGTGCTGTGGCAGGATTGACCGACAATAACCACCCATAAGGGAAGCGGCGATGAGTCTATGGCGTACCACTCCGAACATCGAGCAACTGAACGCGATCCAGAAGAACACCATCGGCGAAGTGCTGGATATTCGCTTCGAGTCCTATGACGAGCAGTCACTGACCGCGAGCATGGTCATCGACCATCGCACCCACCAGCCCTACGGGCTGCTGCACGGCGGGGCCTCGGTGGTGCTGGCGGAAACCGTCGGCTCCATGGCCAGCTACCTGTGCATCGACGCCAGCAAGTTCTACTGCGTGGGGCTGGAGATCAATGCCAATCACCTGAGGGGCTTGCGCACCGGGCGGGTCACGGCGGTGGCCAAGGCCATTCATATCGGGCGCACCACCCATGTCTGGGACATACGCCTGAGCAGTGATGAAGGCAAGGCCAGTTGCGTCTCGCGCCTGACCATGGCGGTGGTGCCCCTCGGGCAGAACCCGCCGGCGCAATGAGGCAACGCGCCATAGGCTGAGCCTGGGTGTCAGCATTCCTGTCCGTTACGGTCATTGCCCTGGTGCCAGGGCCTGCGGACAATCGGTGTTCGTTTGGTGGATGGATAGGTCGGTATGTCGCAACAGGTGTTTTTCGCTCACGCCAATGGGTTTCCCTCCGGCACGTACGGCAAGTTGTTTGCTGCCCTGGCGCCGGAATTCGAGGTGGCTCATCTGCAGCAGCATGCCCACGACCCGCGCTTTCCGGTGGACGACAACTGGCGCAGCCTGGTGGATGAACTGATCCATCACCTGCAACAGCAGGCCCAGCCGGTCTGGGGCGTGGGGCATTCGCTGGGTGGTGTGCTGCATCTGCACGCGGCCCTGCGCTGCCCGGAGCTGTATCGGGGGGTGGTGATGCTCGATTCGCCGGTGCTGACCCGGGCCGACCAATGGGTGATCCGCGCCGCCAAGCGCCTGGGCTTCATCGACCGGCTGACTCCGGCCGGGCGCACCCTGGGGCGCCGCGAAGAGTTTGCCGACATCGAGGCCGCCCGCAGTTACTTCTCCCGCAAGACGCTGTTCCGGGCCTTCGATCCCGATTGCCTGGATGCTTACCTGCAGCACGGCCTGCAGCAGGTGGGGGATCGCTTGCGCCTGCGTTTTGACCCGGCCACGGAAATCAGCATCTACCGCGGCGTGCCTCATACCAGCCCGGGCAGTGCGCGCCAGCTCAAGGTACCGCTGGCGGTGGTGCGCGGACAGCAGAGCCGGGTGGTGATGCGCCATCACACCAGTGCGGTCGGGCGCATGCCCCTGGGCGAGTCGCTGACCATGCCCGGTGGCCACATGTTTCCCCTTGAGCGCCCCCAGGACACCGCGGCGCTGCTCAAGGAGCTGTTCACACGCTGGCAACGGAGCCCTGCATGAGCCACGCCGTCGAAGAAGTCCGCCTGAGCCTGCCGCACATCGAACTGGCGGCCCATCTGTTCGGGCCCGAGGACGGTCTGCCGGTCATCGCCCTGCATGGCTGGCTGGATAACGCCAACAGCTTCGCCCGGCTGGCGCCCAAGCTCGCCGGCCTGCGCATCGTTGCCCTGGACCTGGCCGGCCACGGTCATTCCGGGCATCGCCCGGTGGGGGCCGGCTATGCCCTGTGGGACTACGTCTATGACGTGCTGCAAGCCGCCGAGCAACTGGGCTGGAAGCGCTTTGCCCTGATCGGTCATTCCCTGGGGGCGATCGTCTCGCTGGTGTTGTCGGCGGCGATGCCGGAGCGGGTCAGCCACCTGGCCCTGATCGATGGGGTGATCCCGCCGACGGCCAATGGCGAGGACGCCGCCGAGCGCCTGGGCATGGCGTTGCAGGCACAGCTGAATCTGCAGAACAAGAGCAAGCCGGTGTACGCCACCCTGGAGCGGGCCATCGAGGCGCGCATGAAGGGACTGGTGGCGGTCAGCCGCGAGGCGGCCGAACTGCTGGCCCAGCGCGGCCTGATGCCGGTGCCCGGGGGCTATACCTGGCGCAGCGACAGCCGCCTGACCCTGGCTTCGCCGCTGCGCCTGACAGAGGAGCAGGCCATGTCCTTTGTTCAGCGGGTCGCCTGCCCGACGCAACTGGTGGTGGCGGCCGATGGCATGCTGGCCAAGCACCAGGCCTTGTTGCAGCGTCTACCCTTCAGCGTTGAGCAGTTGCCCGGCGGGCATCACCTGCACCTCAACGACGAGGCGGGTGCCACCTTTGTCGCAGACTGTTTCAATCGGTTTTTCGCCGTTCCTTGACTTGACGGGATCAACTGTCGAGGCTGGGCGGGTTGAAATGGGAGACAACCATGATAGATCTGTACACCGCTGCGACCCCCAATGGTCACAAGGTTTCCATCCTGCTTGAGGAACTCGGCCTGCCCTATGAGGTGCACGCCTTGAGTTTCGACAAGAAGGAGCAAAAGGCCCCAGCGTTCCTGAAGATCAATCCCAATGGGCGTATTCCGGCCATCGTCGATCGCGACAATGGCGATTTTCCGGTGTTCGAGTCCGGCGCGATCCTGGTGTACCTGGCCGAACGCACTGGCCAGTTGTTGCCGGCCGATCCCAAGGGCCGTTCGCTGGTCATGCAATGGCTGATGTTCCAGATGGGCGGGGTCGGGCCCATGCAGGGCCAGGCCAACGTGTTCTTCCGCTATTTCCCGGAGAAGCTGCAGGGCGCCATCGACCGTTATCAGCACGAGACCCGGCGCCTGTACGAAGTGCTCGACAGCCGCCTGCAACAGGCCGAGTACCTGGCCGGCGACTACAGCATTGCCGACATCGCCACCTTCCCCTGGGTACGCGGCCATGAATGGTCCGGGGTTTCGGTGCAGGGCCTGCCGGCGTTGCAACGCTGGATGGCGGCCCTGGAGGCCCGTCCTGCGGTGCAGCGAGGCTTGCAGGTTCCACAACGCAGCGACGATGCCAGCGTCGTCAAGGGCGCCCAGGCCATGCTTATCCGATGAGAGTTTCCATGCGTTCAATCAGTGTTCTGGGCCTGTCCCTGGCAAGTACCCTGGTGCTTGCCGCCGATCTGCCGGGCAGCCACGACCTGCCCCTGGTCCCCCGTCTGACCGATGCACAGATCGTCGACTACCGCCCCGAAGTGGAGCAGGAGCGCGTCTACCCCCTGGGTTCGATCCGCCGTATCAGCGGCCAGTTGCGTTTCGATGGCCAGGTCAATGCCCGCGGCAAGCTCACCGCCATCACTTACCAGTTGCCCGCCGAGCGCACATCCAACGAAGCCTTCATCCTGGCCAGGGAGGCGCTGCAAAAGCAGGGCGCCGAGCTGCTGTTCTGGTGCCAGGCCCGCGATTGCGGTGAAAGCAGCCTGTGGGCCAACGAAGTATTCGGCAACGCCAAGCTGTTTGGCGCCGATGAACAGCAGGCCTACCTGCTGCTGCGGCTGGCGGCGCCCCAGGACAACTCCCTGGTAGCCCTGTACAGCATCACCCGGGGTAACCGCCGGGCCTACCTGCATGTGGAGCAGTTCGACGCCAGCGCGCCGCTGGGGGACCTGCTACCCACTTCGGCCACCCTGCTGCGCCAACTCAAGGACACCGGCAAGCTGGACCTGCCGAAACTCGCCGAGCCCCAGCCCACCTGGCTCAACCTGCTGTCCCGCGGGCTGAACCTGGACACCACCCTGCGCATCAGCCTGTCCGGCAAGCAGGCCGAAGCCTGGCGCCAGGCGCTGATTGGCCAGGGCGTGCTGGCCTCGCGGATGGAAACCGGTAACACCGACGCAGCAGGCCTGCATTTCGAACTACTGCGTTAAGCTGTTTCAGGCAGCCCGCGCTCGCGGGTTCGCCTACTCTTCACTGGTTCTTCTTGCGCGAGACATTTCATGCCCAATAACGATCGCCTGCTGGTGCAGATCCTGCTCCTGGTGTTGTTCGGTGCCAGCTTCTGGGTCATGGCGCCTTTCTGGTCAGCGCTGTTCTGGGGCGCCGTGCTGGCGTTTGCCAGCTGGCCGCTGATGCGCCTGCTGACCCGCTGGCTCAATGGCCGAGAATCCCTGGCAGCGGCCCTGCTGACCCTGGGCTGGATGGTGCTGGTGGCCGCGCCGCTGGTCTGGCTCGGCCTCAACCTGGCGGACCATGTGCGCGATGCCACGGCCTTCATCAAGGACGTGCAGGTCGACGGCCTGCCCGCCGCTCCAGAGTGGCTCGGCAACCTGCCATTGGTGGGCGAGCGCCTGGTGGGCTTGTGGAACAGCATCGACCAGCAGGGCGCGGCCCTGATGCTGGCGGTCAAACCCTATCTGGGGCAGGTGGGCAACTGGCTGCTGGCTCGCAGCGCGCAGATCGGCGGGGGCATTCTGGAACTGACCCTGAGCATCGTCTTCGTGTTTTTCTTCTACCGCGATGGCCCGCGCCTGGCGCTGTTTGTGCACAAGTTGCTGGAGCGCCTGATCGGCGAGCGCGCCGGCTACTACATCGACCTGGTGGCTGGCACCGTGCAACGGGTAGTCAACGGGGTGATCGGCACCGCGGCGGCTCAGGGCCTGCTGGCGCTGATCGGCTTCCTGATTGCCGGAGTGCCCGGGGCGTTGGTGCTGGGGATCGTCACCTTCCTGCTCAGCCTGATTCCCATGGGCCCGCCCCTGGTATGGATCCCGGCTACCGCCTGGCTGGCCTGGAAAGGCGAATATGGCATGGCGGTGTTCCTGGGGATCTGGGGCACTTTCATCATCAGCGGCGTGGACAACGTGCTCAAACCGTACCTGATCAGCCGCGGCGGCAACCTGCCGCTGGTGATCGTGCTGCTGGGAGTGTTCGGTGGCCTGATCGCCTTCGGCTTTATCGGCCTGTTCATCGGCCCGACGCTGCTGGCGGTGGCCTACAGCCTGTTGCTGGACTGGAGCGCCAGCCAGGCCCGGGCCCAGGAGCCGCGTTGAACCACCGATTGCCGCTCCCCCCGGGAGCGGCAATGGACGTCAGGCAGCGACGTTGACGCTGCCGCCGAGGCTGCTGCTGGTGCCCAACTGATACTGCTTGCTCAAGCTGGCGATCATCTTGCCCAGAGCTTCGGCGAGGTTGGCCTGCGGGTCCTGGGGGGTGCTGTCCTGGTTGCTTCCGGCCTGCAACGCGGCCTTGAGCTCATCGCTACTGATGCCGCCACTGCTGTCGCTGTCGAGAATCTTCAGCAGAGCCGAGCTGGTGTCGCTGCTGGTGGAGCTGTTGCCCGAGGCTTGCAGGGCAGTGCTCAGTTCGTCACTGCTGATGACTCCGTCGCCATCGCTGTCCAGGGCGCCGAGCAGGGCATCCGCCAGTTGGGTATCGGGGGCGCGGTCCTTGGGCGGAGGAGGGGCCATGGCGGCCATTTCATCGCTGCTCAAGCTACCGCTGCCGTCACTGTCCAGGTCGCTGAAATTCTTGCTCAGGCTGACCAGGATGCCGTTGTCGCTTTTCTGCGACAGGGCGTTTTTCAGCTCGTCCTGATCCACCGCGCCATCACCGTTGCTGTCGAGCTTGGCGAACAGCTCCTTGTGCAATTGCTGGCCACGGCTGGTGCTGCTGGAGCTGTAATAGCTCGAATAGTTGCTGCTGAGGCTATCGATCATGGGGCTCACTCCCTGCGGATGAATTGAACCGGTGGGGGGGGCACCGGCCCAAGCAGCCTCAGGGGGGGAGTTGTCCTGGGTATTGGCGGTTTGTACCTGTCGCCACACAAGGCGCTCAAGGCCTGGGTAGACGCAATACCGCGGTCAGGCCGCCGCCGGGGGTTTCTTCGAGGATCAGTTGGCCGCCCAGGCGCTCCGCCGCTTCACGGGCGATGGTCATGCCCAGGCCGACGCCGCCGGAGTTGCGGTTGCGCGAGCCTTCCAGGCGAAAGAATGGCTCGAACACCGCTTCACGCTTGTCGGCGGCAATCCCCGGGCCGTGGTCGATGACCCGGATCAGCAGTTGTCCGCGGTCGTCCTCCAGGGTCAGGGTTGCCTGGCCGGCGTAGCGCAGGGCGTTGTCCAGCAGGTTGTTGAGGCATGACTGCAACGCCATGGGTTGCACCAGCAGCGGCGCGCAATGGCCCTGGGCCTGAGCGTCGGCGCCCTGGTCCTGGGCGTTCTCGCACAGCGACTCCACCAGGGCCTGCACGTCCATCCATTGCTCGGCCTCGCTGGTGCGTTGTTCGTGCAGGTAGCTGAGGGTGGCGTCGAGCATCTTGATCATGTCGTCCAGGTCCTGGCGCATCTGCCCTTGCAGCTTGCTGTCCTCGATCTGCTCCAGGCGCAGTTTCAGCCTTGATAACGGGGTGCGCAGGTCGTGGGAGACGGCACCGAGCATGCGCCCGCGTTGCTGCACCTGCTCGCGGATGCGCTTCTGCATCTGGTTGAAGGTGCTGGCCGCTTGCCGGGCTTCCCTTGGGCCCACCTCTTCCAGGGGCGGGCTGTCGAGGTCTTCGCTCAAGCGCTCGGCGGCGGCGCTCAGGCGCTGGATCGGCCGCGACAACAGCTTGGCGCCGTACCAGGCAGCGATGATCAGGGAGATGAACTGGAACGTCAGGGGCACCAGCGGGCCGCCGAACCAGGGCCGTGGCGGGCGCCTTGGATAAGGGGGCGGCGGCTGGCCATTGATCAACTGCGCCGAATCGGGAGGGGGCGGCGGCGGGGGCGGGCCGTAGTGGTGAAACCAGAAGAACGCCAGCAGATGGGCGAGGACGATCGCGATCAGCAGGACGCCGAACAGGCGGCCGAACAGCGTATCGAACCGCCCGCGCATCAGCCGATGTCCCGGGCGTCGAACAGGTAGCCTTCACCGCGCACGGTCTTGATCAGTTGCGGCGACTTCGGATCGTCGCCGAGCTTTTGCCGCAGGCGCGAGACCAGCAGGTCGATGCTGCGATCAAAGGCCTCGATGGATCGGCCGCGGGCGGCGTCCAGCAATTGCTCGCGGCTCAGTACCCGGCGCGGGCGCTCGATGAACACCCAGAGCAGGCGGAACTCGGCGTTGGACAGCGGCACCACCAGGCCATCGGCGGAAATCAGTTGGCGCAGCACGCTGTTCAGGCGCCAGTTGTCGAAGCGGATATTGGCCCGCTGCTCGCTGCGATCGTCGCGCACCCGGCGCAGGATGGTCTGGATCCGGGCCACCAGTTCCCGTGGCTCGAAAGGCTTGGCCATGTAGTCGTCGGCCCCCAGCTCCAGGCCGATGATGCGATCGGTGGGCTCGCAGCGGGCGGTGAGCATGAGGATCGGGATGTCCGATTCGGTACGCAGCCAGCGGCACAGGGACAGGCCGTCTTCGCCGGGCAGCATCAGGTCCAGCACCACCACGTCGAAGTGCTCGGCCTGCAGGGCCTGGCGCATCGCCGCGCCGTCGGTGACGCCGCTGGCGTGAATGTTGAAACGCGCCAGGTAGTCGATCAGCAACTCGCGGATCGGCACGTCGTCGTCGACGATCAGGGCCCGGGTGTTCCAGCGTTTGTCGTCGCCACTGACCAATGCTTTGGCGTCTTCGTTGAGAGGGGCTGAAGTGTTCTGCATGGGTGCGGTCGTCTGCCAGGTAGGCTGCCGGCGCCTGAGGGCGACGGCGGGGTTGTGGCTTCAGCATAGGCGTCCGGCCCGGGGGCTGGAAGTGCTGTTCGAAGGTGTTGCGGCTGGCGAGGGTAGCGCCGGGGATTGTTGCCGACGTGTCGTCAGTGTATCGAGGTTGATACAAATGCCGTGGCATGGGGGAGCGATTGCCGGGGCAATCGGCCTTCTTGCGCACCGTTGAGGAGGATTTACCTCTGATCGGGTCCCGGAGCGGCGCGGCTTGCGCTACAATCCGCGCCGATTTCGACTTGCCTGAGAGCCCCTTCATGTCCGCCTGCCAGACTCCTATCATCGTCGCCCTGGATTTCCCCACCCGTGACGCCGCACTGAAACTGGCCGATCAACTGGACCCCAAACTGTGCCGGGTCAAGGTCGGCAAGGAGCTGTTCACCAGCTGCGCCGCCGAGATTGTCGGGACCCTGCGGGACAAGGGTTTCGAAGTGTTCCTGGACCTGAAGTTCCACGATATTCCCAACACCACCGCCATGGCGGTCAAGGCCGCCGCGGAAATGGGCGTGTGGATGGTCAATGTGCACTGCTCCGGCGGCCTGCGCATGATGGCTGCCTGCCGCGAAGTGCTGGACCAGCGCAGCGGCCCCAAGCCGTTGCTGATCGGCGTCACCGTGCTTACCAGCATGGAGCGTGAAGACCTTGCCGGTATCGGCCTGGACATCGAGCCCCAGGAGCAGGTGCTGCGCCTGGCTGCCCTGGCGCAGAAAGCCGGCATGGACGGCCTGGTGTGCTCGGCCCTGGAAGCCCAGGCCCTGAAGAGCGCCCATCCGTCCCTGCAACTGGTGACCCCGGGGATTCGCCCGGCGGGCAGCGCCCAGGACGACCAGCGGCGGATCCTCACCCCGCGCCAGGCCCTGGATGCCGGCTCCGATTACCTGGTGATCGGTCGCCCCATCAGCCAGGCGGCAGATCCGGCCAAGGCCCTGGCCGACGTCGTGGCCGAACTGGCCCTGTAACACGCTTCCTCTTGTAGGAGCCGGCTTGCCGGCGATAGCGGTTTTGCGGTTGGCGGCCCTTTCCGGCCGCCGTTGCGGATCGCCGACAAGCCGGCTCCTACGGATTCAGACTTTCAGTATCAGCTTGCCGAAGTTCTCGCCGCTGAACAGCTTGCCCAGGGTTTCCGGGAAGGTTTCCAGGCCCTCGACAATATCCTCCTTGCTCTTGAGCTGCCCCTTGGCCATCCAGCCGGCCATTTCCTGCCCGGCTTCGGCGAACTGCGCGGCATAGTCCATCACCACGAACCCCTCCATGCGCGCCCGGTTGACCAGCAGCGACAGGTAGTTGGCCGGCCCCTTGACCGCCTCCTTGTTGTTGTACTGGCTGATGGCGCCGCAGATCACCACCCGCGCCTTGACGTTCAGGCGGCTGAGCACGGCATCGAGGATGTCGCCACCGACGTTGTCGAAATACACATCGACGCCTTTGGGGCACTCGCGCTTGAGGCCGGCGTGGACGTCTTCGTTCTTGTAGTCGATGGCGCCGTCAAAACCCAGCCCGTCGATGAGGAACCGGCACTTGTCCTGGCCGCCGGCAATTCCCACCACGCGGCAGCCCTTGATCCTGGCGATCTGCCCGGCAATGCTGCCCACCGCGCCGGCGGCCCCGGACAGCACCACCGTGTCGCCGGCCTTGGGTGCGCCCACGTCCAGCAGGGCGAAGTAGGCGGTCATGCCCGTCATGCCCAGGGCTGACAGGTAGAGCGGCAGCGGGGCCAGCTTGGGGTCGACCTTGTAGAAGCCCCGGGGCTCGCCGAGGAAGTAGTCCTGCACGCCGAGTGCACCATTGACGTAGTCGCCCACCGCGAAACCGGGGTGGCTGGAGGCGATCACCTGGCCCACGCCCAGGGCGCGCATGACCTCGCCGATGGCCACCGGGGCAATGTAGGATTTGCCCTCGTTCATCCAGCCGCGCATGGCCGGGTCCAGGGACAGGTACTGGTTCTGCACCAGGATCTGCCCGGCGGCGGGCTCGCCAACTGCCACCTGCTGGTAGGTGAAGGTATCGCGGGTGGCCGGTCCGATGGGGCGTTTGGCGAGCAGGAACTGGCGATTGGTCAGGGCGGTCATGGCAGGCACTCGTGGGATGAATGAACCTTTAGTTGATAGCCCCTTGGCCTCGGTGCCGCAAGGTTTGCCGCTGCAGCGAATGGAGGCCAATCGATCGCCCTGATAAAGCCCCCGGCAGATTCATCACCAGAATGCATGAGCATCCAACCGGGCTTTTGATAGTGCTGACGCCACCAGCCCCGGCTGTGGCTAGATTGGGCCGGGTAGCTGACCCGCATTCGATCGAGGATTCCTGCAATGAGCATGATGTTTTCCGGCCAGGTGGCCCTGGTGACCGGCGCGGCCAATGGTATCGGCCGGGCCACCGCCCAGGCATTTGCCGCACAAGGCTTGAAGGTGGTGGTGGCGGACCTGGACACGGCGGGGGGCGAGGGCACCGTGGCGCTGATCCGCGAGGCCGGTGGCGAGGCGCTGTTCGTGCCGTGCAACGTTACCCTGGAGGCTGATGTGCAAAGCCTCATGGCCCGCACCATCGAAGCCTATGGGCGCCTGGATTACGCCTTCAACAATGCCGGTATCGAGATCGAAAAGGGCCGCCTTGCGGAGGGCTCCATGGATGAGTTCGACGCCATCATGGGGGTCAACGTCAAAGGGGTCTGGCTGTGCATGAAGTACCAGTTGCCGCTGCTGCTGGCCCAGGGCGGTGGGGCGATCGTCAACACCGCCTCGGTGGCGGGCCTGGGCGCGGCGCCGAAGATGAGCATCTATGCGGCCTCCAAGCATGCGGTGATCGGCCTGACCAAGTCGGCGGCCATCGAATATGCGAAGAAGAAAATCCGCGTGAACGCGGTATGCCCGGCGGTGATCGACACCGACATGTTCCGCCGTGCCTACGAGGCGGACCCGAAGAAGGCCGAGTTCGCCGCAGCCATGCACCCGGTGGGGCGCATCGGCAAGGTCGAGGAGATCGCCAGTGCGGTGCTCTACCTGTGCAGCGATGGCGCGGCCTTTACCACCGGCCATGCACTGGCGGTCGACGGTGGGGCCACCGCGATCTGATGCCGATGGCCGGGGCCCGATGGAATCGACCTCCAGTGTCCTGAAAACGACCTCGGCGTAGCTTTTTGCCATTATTCCGATGTCAGAGACTTGTGCGCCGGTGCATGCCGTTGCGACCCTTCGCCAAGACAAGATGGCCCTATTGCCATTGGGGATTGGAAGGGGACTGCGCACCATGACTTCGGCCGCAAGTGGACGTTTTGCCAACCTGGGCATGGCAAAGAAACTGGGTATCGGGTTTGCCCTGGTGTTGCTCCTAACCGCTCTGGTGGCGGGGATCGGTGTCTGGTCCCTGCAGACCATCAGCCAGCGCTTCGATGGCCTCAAGCAGATGTCCCAGCTCAATAGCGGCGTGCTCAAGGTGCGGCTGCAGGAGCAGGACTACGCTCTGCATGGCGACAGCAAGACCGTGGACAGCCTGCATGAAAGCCTGGAAGGCCTGCAGGCCCTGGCCCAGCAGCTCAAGGTGCGGTCGGCGGCCAACCAGACCGCGATGGGCGATGTGGAGCTGGCGCTGGCGGACTATCGCAAGGCCTTCGACGAGTTCGTCGAGCTGACCCAGGCCAAGGACCTGGCCCTGGAAATGGCCAGTTGGTCGGTGTCCAGCGTGGCCAATAACCTGGACGTGCTGCAGGCCGGGCTGGCGGATGACGGTGCCTATACGCTCAAGGAATCCCAGGGCAAGGACGGTGCCGAATTCATCGAGCAGGCCAATCAGATCAGCCAGGTTTCACGCCTGATGCTGCAGGCCATGAATGAGGCCCGGTTGCGCCTGGATCAGAACCGCAAGGGCGGCGACCAGGAGCCCGCCGAGCAGGGCAAGATCGAGCAGGCCGATCAGGCCCTGGCCCAGGCCGAGCAGTTGAAGGCCACGGTCAAGGATGCGGGCTATCAGACGGTGCTCAACGAAGTCTCGGGGCATATCGGCAACTTCAGCGAGAAGCTCAACGAGTACACCGGGTTGCTGGCCCAGGAGAAGCAGGTCTATCAGCAGCTGCATGAGCGCGCCGCCCAGGTGATGGCGCGGGTTGATCAGGCGTACGGGGCGCAAGAGCATTCGATGCTGGGGGAACTGGACAAGAACTCCCTGCTGATCATCGGCTCCTCGGCCCTGGCGCTGTTGGTGGGGCTGTTGGCGGCCTTGAGCGTCACCCGCCTGATCGTGCGCCCGTTGCGCAGTGTGATGCACGTGGCTCAGCAGATTGCCGCCGGTGATCTGACCGCGACCGTGGAGGTGACCCGACGTGACGAGATCGGTCAGTTGATGCAGGCCATGCAGCAGATGGGCAGCGGCCTGAGCGGCATTGTCAGTGGCCTGCAGGCGGGGATCGAGCAACTGGCCAGTTCGGCTCAGTCGCTGTCCACGGTGACCGAGCAGACCAACCTGGAAGTCAGCACCCAGAAGGAAGAAACCGAGCAAGTGGCCACGGCGATGAATCAGATGACCGCCACGGTGCACGATGTGGCGCGCAATGCCGAGGAGGCCGCCCAAGCCGCCCAGGCGGCGGACGACAAGGTCGAAAGTGGCCAGCAAGTGGTGCGCCAGAGCATGCAGCGCATCGAGCAACTGGCGGATTCCGCCAGCCGTGCCAGCAGTGGTATCGAGAGCCTGAGCGCGGAAATCGACAACATCGGTAGCGTGCTGGATGTGATCAAGAGCGTGGCCGAGCAGACCAACCTGCTGGCCCTCAACGCCGCTATCGAAGCCGCCAGGGCCGGGGAGCAGGGCCGGGGGTTTGCGGTGGTGGCCGATGAAGTGCGGGCCCTGGCGAAACGCACGCAGCAGTCCACCGAAGAGATCGCCCGGTTGGTGACGGCTCTGCACGCGGCGGCCGACTCCTCGGTGCAGCAGATCCAGAGCAGTGGCGAGCTGGTGAAGCTGGCGGTCAGCGATGCCCTGCAGACCGAAAGCGCCCTGGGTAGCATTGCCGCGGCGGTGTCATTGATCCAGCAGATGAACCAGCAGATCGCCGCTGCGGCCGAGCAGCAGAGTTCGGTGGCCGAAGAGATCAACCGCAGTGTCACCAGCATTCGCGCCAGTGCCGATCAGTCGTCCCTGGCGATGCAGGGCAACGCCGCGTCGAGCATCGAGCTGGCGCAGTTGGGCGTGGAACTGAAGGGGATGGTGGGGCATTTCCGCTTGTAGCGGCGGGGAGGGCGCAGCGTTCTAAAACCCTTGCCCGGGTGTTCCGGGCAAGGGTTTTTTCTGTCAGTCGTAGATGGCTTTCTTTTTCCAGTCGGCGTCGGCTTCCACGGTCTTGAGGCCCTGGGTCAGCTGGTTGTCTTCGTCCGGGGCAGGTTCCAGGGTCGACAGCACCATGGCATTGGCCCGGGCCAGGAGTTTGTCCAGGTATTCCAGTTGCTCCTTGTAGACCGCCGGGTCCGGCTGCTTGCGCAGGTACTGCACGCCACGCTCGAAGGCCAGCCGGGCCTGGCCCGGCTGATTCTGCTGCAGGGCGTACTGGCCCAGGTTGTTGAAGAACTCGATATGCAGCAGCACCAGGATGTGGCGGATCTCCTTGATCCAGCGCTTGGCTTCGTTGGGCTGCAGGAAACCGTCGTGGGCGGCGCGAGTGACCTGGCCGTGCATGGCCTCCAGCAGGAAGCGCACGTCCTTGGCCTTGGCTTCGGTCTGGATCGGTGCCGGTGGGTTGTTCACCGGGATCGACTCGCCCTGGCCCACCAGGGTATTGAGCTCAGCCAGGCGAGCCTTGAGGGCGCTGTCGGTTTTATCGAGGTTGAGCATGCGCTGAACGACGTTCAGCTCCAGGCGCGTCAGCAGCAGCTTGAGGGCCGGTGACATGAACTGGCCGGGGAAGGTTTCGGTGATCTCGCCGCAACGACGCAGGCGATCATTGAGTTCGACCTTGGTGCGGGCTTTTTCCAGTTTGTTGTTTTCCACCACATGGTTCATGTAGCCAATGGCGATCAATAGTGCGATCCCGGCTATTACCAGCAGGGTGATCATGAGTGGTGTCACCGTTAAAACCTCGTTATGGGATTCGCGTGCGAGTGTAGTGGCTTGGCATTTAGACGCATAGCGCCGCTCGACGAGCCGGGCATGGATTGTGCTGCTTATATAGGTGGCATTTGCCTCGGGGGATCCAAGGGTTCAAATTGCCATCACCGGCTGTGGAGGACTATAACGCCTTGTCGAGTGCCAGAATATAGGCGTCAAAGCGCGGACGGCAGAAAACCCTGAAGCGGGCCTAAAACAGCTCCGAAGTCATTGATTTAAATAAAATTATATCTGGGGGTTGACGGCCTTCCAAAGCATCCATAGAATGCGCGCCACTTTCAACGGAAAGCAAATAGCAAAACGTTGAAGGAAGTGAATGCTGTAGCGTGTCCCCTTCGTCTAGTGGCCTAGGACACCGCCCTTTCACGGCGGTAACAGGGGTTCGAGTCCCCTAGGGGACGCCATTGCGGGAATAGCTCAGTTGGTAGAGCACGACCTTGCCAAGGTCGGGGTCGCGAGTTCGAGTCTCGTTTCCCGCTCC
>NZ_JBXAJB010000001.1:1129638-1762307 GCF_058796855.1 Pseudomonas sp. GW823-FHT03E05 | reverse complement strand
CTCTTCGCCGGCAAGCCGGCTCCTACGGGGTGAGGTTGATCGGGCTCTGTAGGAGCTGGCTTGCCAGCGAAGACGGCCGCCAGGGCGGTGCAAGGCTTGCGGGCCTCTTCGCCGGCAAGCCGGCTCCTACGGGGTGAGGTTGATCGGGCTCTGTAGGACTGGCTTGTCGGCGAAAGCGCCGTCATGGACGGCGCAGATTACGCGATGGCGTTGCGGGGGAGGGGGCTCAAGCCTTGGCCGCCAGCTCTTCCAGGTGATCCATGATGTCCGCCGGCTTGAGCACCAGCACGTCGCTGTCCAGGGAGTCGAGCACCACTTCGGCGGTGTTGCCGATCAGTGCCCCGGAAATCCCGGTGCGGGCCACGGTGCCGATGATGGTCAGCACGGCGCCAAGCTTGTGGGCCAGGTGGGGAATCAGCACATCGGCCGGGCCTTCCTCTATATGCAGGTGGGCGTCGTCGATGTCGAACTCGGCCTGGAACGCTTTGCACTGCTCGCGATAGCGCGCCTCGATGGTTTCCTTGAGCTGGAACACCGGGTCGGCGGCCGACAGCATCGGCGACGGGTGAGCGCTGATCACATGCAACTGGGCCTTGGCCAGGCTGGCGATATCGAAGCCGTGGTCGACGATACTGGCGTGCAAGGCCCGGTGCTCGCCGTCCATGTTGCCGACGTCGATGGCGGCCATCACCACTCCGCCGACCCAGGGCGTGGCGGTCTTGACCAGCAGCACCGGGGTGGGGCAGTAGCGCAGCAGTTTCCAGTCCGCCGGGGTCAGCAGGGCTTTCTTCAGCGGGGCGTCCGGCAGGTGCTGCTTGATCACCAGGCCGCAGCCCTCGGCCTGCTGCACATCGATGATGGTTTCGTGCAGGCTTTCGTTCCAGGCCTGCTCGGTGGTGACGCTGTAGCCTTCGCCGGTGAGGCTGCTCTTGAGTACGCTCAGCAGCGCCGAATGCTCGTGCTTTCTGTCGCAGACCAGCAGGTGCAGGTGGGCCTGGGTGACCCCGGCAATCAGCTTGGCGCGCTTGAGGGCAAGGCTTTCGCCGGGCGTGGGATCGATGACCACCAGGATACTGCGGATGCTTTGCATGATCGGGATCTCCAGGAAGGGATGAACGGTTAGGGGCTGTTCCCGTTTGGCCCCGCAACGCGGCTCGTCACCAAACGGGAACAGACCCTAGCGTGCACAACTATAGTTGCTGGCGCCCGGGCCGGATGTTGATGCATATCAATCGCGGCCGCTGGTGGTCTGCGGCCCGGCCGGTATAATCGCCGGCCTTTCGCTATGAAGCCTTTTGTCCCGTGAGCCTCATGTTAACGATCACTGATAGTGCTGCCTGCCGCTTTGCGGTGGTGGCTGATTGTTCGGAAATGCGCCGATGAACTTTCCTGAAATTCCCGACTTTCTTGGCTGCCGCACGCCCGACGCCTGGGTCCAGGCGGCCCTGGCCGACCAGGAAACCCTGCTGATCGACCACAAGAACTGCGAGTTCAAGGCCGCCAGCACCGCCTTGAGCCTGATCGCCAAGTACCACGCCCATGTCGACCTGATCAACATGATGTCGCGCCTGGCCCGGGAAGAACTGGTGCACCACGAGCAGGTCCTGCGCCTGATGAAGAAGCGCAAGGTCGAGCTGCGCCAGTTGCATGCCGGGCGCTATGCCTCGGGCCTGCGCAAGGTGGTGCGCAGCCACGAGCCGGTGAAGCTGGTGGACACCCTGGTGGTGGGCGCCTTTATCGAGGCCCGCAGCTGCGAGCGTTTCGAAGCCCTGGTGCCGCACCTGGACGAGGAACTGGGCAAGTTCTACTTCGGCCTGCTCAAAAGCGAGGCCCGGCACTACCAGGGCTACCTGAAGCTGGCCTATCAGTATGGCGACGCCAAGGACATCGCCCAGGTCATCGACCGGGTGCGGGCGGCGGAGCAGGAGCTGATCGAATCGCCGGATCCGGAGTTCCGTTTTCACAGTGGCGTGCCGGCCTGGTGAACGACTGCCCTTGTGTAAAAGCAGGGGCAAATTGTTAAAAACTCTTAAAAGAATGAAATATCGCGCAAAACCGCTGCAAGTCCCGGGTTTTGTGGCTTGCGTTATCCTTTCCTTAACCTCTTGCCCCCTATAATGCGCGCGCACAAATTGTGCGTTCACAGATTGGCAAATATGGAAAACCTGGGTCTTGGCAAGGTGTTGCTGGTGGAAGATGACGAGAAGCTCGCCGGGCTGATCGCGCATTTTCTGTCCCAGCACGGCTTTGAAGTGCTGACGGTCCACCGCGGCGATACCGCCCTGGCGGCATTTCTCGAATTCAAACCGAAACTGGTGGTGCTCGACCTGATGCTGCCCGGCCAGAGCGGCCTGCACGTGTGCCGGGAGATCCGCGCCGTGGCGGACACCCCCATCGTCATCCTCACCGCCAAGGAAGACGACCTGGACCACATTCTCGGCCTGGAATCCGGCGCCGATGACTACGTGATCAAGCCTATAAAACCGGCGGTGCTGCTGGCGCGCCTGCGGGCCCTGCAACGGCGCCAGGTGCCGGAAACCACCACCCTGCGCGGGGCCCTGGCATTCGGCGTGCTGAGCATCGACCGCAACAGCCGCGAGGTGCGCCTGGCGGGCGAGCCGGTGGAACTGACCACCATGGAATTCGAGCTGCTCTGGCTGCTGGCCAGCGCGCCGGGCAAGACCCTGTCCCGGGACGACATCCTCAACCGCATGCGCGGCATCGAGTTCGACGGCCTCAACCGCAGTGTCGACGTCTACATCAGCAAGCTGCGGGGCAAGCTCAAGGACAACCCGCGCGAGCCGGTGTGCATCAAGACCGTGTGGGGCAAGGGCTACCTGTTCAATCCGTTCGCCTGGGAGGTTTGAATGCTGCGTCTGTTTCTGGGGCTCTACCTGTTCCTGGCCCTGGGCTTCGCCGGGGCCATGACCGCGGTGCAACACATCTTCATCAACTACCTGGCCGCCGACCTGATCGAGTCCTACAACCGCGATGCGGTGCGCGGGCCGGCCTACAGCCTGAGCGAACAGTTGCGGCCGTTCGACGAGGCCGGGCGTCAACAGCAGCTGGAGCAGCTCAAGCCGCACTACGGGCTGCTGCTCAAACTGGTGCAGGCCGACGACCTGGACCTGAGCGTGCGCGAACAGGCCCTGCTGGATTCCAACCAGTTGGTGGTGCGCGAGGAGTTCACCGAATTCATCGGCAGCATCGACGGTGGCAAGCAACTGTTGAGCATCAAGCTGCCGGAAGACCCGCCCCTGACCCTGCTCTACAACATCGCCGCCTATGCCTTGCTCGGCGCGCTGCTGGCCATCGTCCTGTACTTCTGGGTGCGCCCGCACTGGCGCGACCTGGAGCGCCTGCGCCTGGCCGCCGAACGTTTTGGCGACAACGACCTGGGCACCCGGCTGCACCTGTCGCGGCGTTCCAACATCCGCGACCTGGCCCAGCACTTCAACCGCATGGCGGCGCGCATCGAGGGGCTGATCGCCAATCAGCGCGAGTTGACCAACGCAGTGTCCCACGAACTGCGCACGCCCATCGCCCGGCTGTCCTTCGAGCTGGACCAGTTGCAGCAACAACCAGATCCGGATGAAAACCGCGAGTTGATCGCCGACATGTATGCCGACCTCGGCGAGCTGGAGGAAATGGTCTCCGAACTCCTCAGCTACGCCAGCCTGGAACATGGCGCGGCCACCATCAACCGGGAAAACATCCAGGCCCAGAGCTGGCTCGACAGCGTGGTCGGCAGCGTGGCCCTGGAGGCCGAGGCGGCCGGGGTGCAACTGCTGATCCGTTCCTGCCAGGTGGAGTACGTGCGCATCGAACCGCGCTTCATGGCCCGGGCAGTGATCAACCTGCTGCGCAACGCCATCCGCTACGCCGACCGCCGGGTCGAGGTGTCCCTGGTGCGCCTGGAGCATGGCTACGAAGTGCGGGTCAACGATGATGGTCCCGGGGTGCCGGTGGATGGCCGGGAGAAGATCTTCGAGCCGTTTTCCCGTCTCGACGCCAGCCGTGACCGGCGTACCGGCGGTTTCGGCCTGGGCCTGGCGCTGGTGCGGCGGGTCTCGCAATGGCACGGCGGCAAGGTCGAAGTGGCGGATTCGGAGTGGGGCGGTGCCTCGTTCCGCATGACCTGGGCCCACCTCGACTGAGGTTCGCGCGCAGCCCTGAACCTGAGCAGCAACGCGGCCCGTGATCACGGGCCGCGCGTTCCCTTTCTTAGAAGCTGTACTCAAGTTGAGTGGCGATGCTGGTCTGCATGCGCCGGTCGACGATCGGGCTGTCGCCGGCTTCCTTGCTCAGGTACTTCATCGACAGCAGGGTCGAGACCTTGGTCTGCTCATTGAGGGGCAGGGTCCAGGCCAGGTCGGCACCGCTGCTGACCCGTCCACCCTTGGCCCGGTAGGCGCCGAAGCGGCTGTGGGCCGCCTGGGTGTCGCTCACCCCGTACCAGGTCTGCATGTAGTCGGCGTTGCCGAACAGGCTGTTGAGGCTGGCATCCAGGCTGCCGAAGCGGCCCTGGTAGAGGTTGCTGCCAATGCTCAGTTCCAGTGCGCTGTAGGCCGAGCCGGTGTCGCGGTTATCGTTCTTCTTCACCGCGTGGGTCAGGGTGGCGCCCAGTTCGAACGGCCCCAGGTCATAGCCCAGGTGCGCGCCAAACTGTGCCCGGGTCTTTATTTCGCCCATGCCCTTGAGGCGCTTGGAGCCCTGGCCCAGGTGGTTCTTGTCGCGCCGTGATTCGCTCGGGCCGACCCAGGTACTGAACGACAGGTCGCCCCATTCGTTGCCCCAGCCCAGGCCCTGGTCGGTATTGAGGAACACGCCCCAGGGGCTGATGATCTCGCCGCCGAGAATCGGCGCCAGGGCGCGTTCGTCACTGCCGCTGTAGCGCGGCACGCTGGCCACCCCGGCGTGCACGCCGTACTTCCAGTCTTCGGCGTGCAGCGTGCCGCAGACCGTGCTCAGGCCCAGGGTGCCGGCCCACAAGGCGGCGGTGGTGGAGTGTTTCAGGGTTTTCATGAAGGGTCAGAACCTCAGGTGGTTGGCGTTATAGGTGCGTTTGAATGAGTAGCCCAGGACGTTCACGCCGTTGACCTGGCGGCGCACGGTGTCGCCCAGGCCCGGGCCGTTGCCGGCGATCACCGCGTGGGCGTTGTCCACCGGGGCGAGGATGTAGTCGGTAAGGGGACGGCCTTGCTGCAGGCTGCGGATCATCAGGAAGCCGTCCTCCAGGGCGATGTCCATGCCGTTGATGGGCGGTTCGCCGGGGTCGTCGCTCAGAGCCTGGTAGGTGCCGATCGTGGCCAGCCAGTTGTCCGTCAGGGGCACCGGCTCGATCCGTTCTCCCACCGCCAGCAACTGGCCGTGGCTCTTGGCGGTGAACACCCGATGGCCCTGGACCTGCATCACGTCCAGTTGCAGCTGCCCCAGCGGGCCCAGGTCCTGGGGCCAGAGCCCGAGGCGCTTCTTGCGCACCCTTAGCCAGCCCTGTTCGTCCCGCAGCAGTTCGTAGCGCTCGCCGGCCAGCTCGGCGTACAGGCGCTGGTGCTGGTCGCGGATCCGCAGCACACCCCAGCGGGTGGCATAGAAGCCCGCCAGGTGCCGGCGATCCGCCGCTTGCGGAACCCGACGTTGCTGGGCCCGGGGGGCCGTGGCCGGTGGCGGTGGCGGTGGCGGGGCGCCGTGGGCCTGCAGCAGCATGCGCAGTACCTGGGGCACCAGGGGCTGGGCCAGGGCCTCGCCGCTGTCGGAATTGCTCATCACGATCACCGCCAGCTGCTGCTCGGGCAGCACGCTGATCCGGGCATGAAAGCCCTCGCCGAAACCGCTTTGCTGCCAGGTGCGCATATCTGGCCGGACCCATTCCTCGCCGCAGGGCGACAGGAACCAGCCAAGGCCTACCTGGCAGTCGAAATCCAGCGGGTTGCCGGCGTTCTGCGTGCGCACCATTTCGTCGATGGATGCCGCCGAGAGCAGTTGGCGGTCCTGGTACCGGCCCTGGGCGAACAGCATGCGCACATAGCGGCTCAGGTCCCGCGGGCTGCTCCACAGGCCCTGGGCGGAAAGGTCGCGGACCAGCGCATCGCTGCTGACACCGTCTTCATAGCCTCTTGCCCGGTAGGGCTGGGCGCGGCTGTCCCCGACAAAGCTCGACTGGCTCATGCCCAGTGGGCGCAGCAGGCTCTTCTGCAACTGCTGTTCGAAATCCACGCCGCTGCTGCGCTCCACCGCTGCCCCGAGCAGGGCATAACCGAGGTTGGAGTAGGCGGTCTGGGTTCCCGGAGCGTTGCTCAGCCACAACCCGCTGAGCTTTCCCGGCAGTTCGTCGAGGGCGTTGGGGGTGCGTGCGTCGCGCAGGTACTCGCTGGGAATGCCGCCCTGGTGGCTGAGCAGGCGGCGCAGAGTCACGGCCCGGTCGGCGGCGTTCTGGTCCTCGTGGAAGCGCGAGCGGACGTAGAACTCCCTGAGGGTGTTCTGCAGCGGCGCGTCCAGTTGCAGGCGCCCTTGTTCCACCAGTTGCATCACCGCCGTGGCAGTCAGCAATTGCGACAGGGCACCGGCGCGAAACGCGGTGTTTTCGGTCACTTGCAGGCCCCGGGCCTGGTCGGCGAAGCCAAAGCCCCGGGCCCAGATCAGTTGCTGGCCGTCCACCAGGGCGATGGATAGCCCGGGCACCTGATGTTCGGCCATCTGTTGCGGGATGTACTGCTTCAGGTAGCCGATGATGCTGGCGTAATCGCCGGGCGCGATGGGTGGCGGCGCCGGAGGCTGGCCGTTGCAGCCGAGGTTGCTCAAGAGCAGGCCCACCAGCGGCAGGCCGAGAAGTTTGCGGGACATGCAGCACCCGAGGGCCAATTGGATCAGCGGATGCTAGGGAAGGGGGGCGTGGCAGTCTTTGACAGCTTTGTCGGGAAACTGTCAAAGACTGTTAAGCCCCGGTTGCGCTCAGGCCTCCAGCCCCAGGCGCTGGTGCCACTGGGCAATCGATTCCTCGGGGTATTCGGCGAACTGCAGGTCGTGCGCCCCGGCATCGACCTCGACCCAGGGCGCCCTGGAGTCGAGCATCAGGTGGGTGTGTTGCGGCGGCACCGGCAACGGGGTGTCGATGGCCGAGGCAAAAGGGTGGATCAGCTCCGGCCATTGCGGGCTGAACAGCCACAGCCCGGAGCCGCAGCGCCCGCAGAAGTGCCGTTCGGCGCTGCTGCTGTGGGCCCGGGCGGCACCGGCGGGCTTGAGCCGGGCATGGTAGATGACGATGTGCTTGCGCCCGCGTACCTTGAGGCTGGCCGCATCGCCCCCCAGGTTGATGGCGTAGCCGCCACCGCCCTGGGTCTTGCGGCAGATCGAGCAGTAGCAGCGCTGGTAGGGATAGGGATGGCGGCTGGACAGGCTGAAGTGCACGGCGCCGCAATGGCAGGAGCCCTGGAGTTGCATGGGGTACCTCCACGAATCAACGGGTGGATTGCACAGGCTAGCCGCTGTGCGAGCAGCTGTCGTGGCGCGGTGCTGATGAAATTTTCACATGTGCCCGGCTAAGCTGCGCGCCTCTTTGGGGAGTAGCCTGCCACCGCGCCCTGCGGTGGCGCCCGTATCAACATTCTCGGCAACCTGCCGTGGTACGGGCACCGTTTCGGTTGGTGAGACCATCGACATACCTGCGCTGAAGTCGGGCGCGTGGGCATGTCGTGGACTCAAGCCCGACCGGAAGACTCAACGTGAACCCAGCCTCGATCATCTTTCTCGCCTTCGCCATGTCCACCGATGCCTTCGCCGCCGCGGTGGGCAAGGGTTCGGCCATGCTCAAGCCGCGCCTGCTGGAAGCTTTGCGCATCGGCCTGATCTTCGGCGTCATTGAAGCCATCACCCCGGTGGTGGGCTGGTTCATCGGCCAGGCCGCGACTCAATGGGTGGCCAACTGGGACCACTGGATCGCCTTCAGCCTGCTGCTGTTGCTGGGCCTGCACATGATCTACAACGGCACCCGCCAGCAGGCTGAGGCCGAGGAAGAAAAACCGCGCCAGCACGGCTTCTGGCTGCTGGCGGTGACCGGCTTGGCCACCAGCATCGATGCCCTGGCGGTGGGGGTGGGGCTGGCGTTCGTCAACGTCAACATCTGGGTCGCGGCCAGCGCCATCGGCCTGGCCACCATGACCATGGTCACCCTGGGAGTGATGCTGGGCCGCGCCATTGGCACGGTGATGGGCCAGCGCGCCGAAGTGCTGGGCGGGGTGGTGCTGATCATCGTCGGCTCGGGAATTCTCTACGAGCACCTGTCGGCTGTGGCTTGACTTCAGTATCGGCGGCGGGGCGGTTCTGCGGGCAATGCGGCCGCGCCTCGGGCCGAGGCGCGGAGCGCTCTGGCGTTACAGCGCCAGGCTGTGGATCACCTGGGTGG
This sequence comes from Pseudomonas sp. GW823-FHT03E05, assembly GCF_058796855.1. Classification (NCBI taxonomy): domain Bacteria; kingdom Pseudomonadati; phylum Pseudomonadota; class Gammaproteobacteria; order Pseudomonadales; family Pseudomonadaceae; genus Pseudomonas; species Pseudomonas sp. GW823-FHT03E05. The sequence goes on along the minus strand of NZ_JBXAJB010000001.1, from coordinate 1,753,906 downwards.
CGTCATCGGGGTCGATGGCGCTGCGCATGCCCAGCTGTTTTGCCAGGCGGCGCATGCTGTAGTTGGCGGCGGAATCCACCGAGTACATCTGCTGGAAACCGTTGTTGCGGGCTTCGTCGATCAGGTGCTGCATCAATAGCGCGCCGAGGCCCTTGCCTTGCCACTCATCGGCGATGGTCACGGCGAACTCGCAATGCGAGGGCTGCTCGTCTACCTGGGCGTAGCGGCTGATCCCCACTTCCCGCAGTTCGCCGTTGTCGTGGACCAGGGCCACATAAGCCACCCGCTGCGGCGTGCCGACATCCATCAGTTGATTGAGCAGTTGCTCGCCCACTTCCTTGATCTCACCGAGAAAGCGCTGGTGCCGGGTGGCCGGGGAGAGGTTTTCGATAAAGGCCTTTTCCCGCTCCCGGTCCTGGGGCCGCAGCGGGCGGATCAGCACATGGCTGCCATCGTTCAGGGCGTCGATCCAGTATTGGCCTTGCTGCGCCGGGAACGGTGGGTGGGCGAGGGTATCGAGAGCGGTGCTGGGCATGGTCAAGTCTCCGCGGAGCCAAAGGGCGGGCTGCGCACACAGCCCTGATTGGCTTCAGGTTTACTCCGCTGGCGAGGCGGGCACTTGATCGGCATCAATGTCTCTGCTTGCGCTGCCGGCCAGGGCGATCACCGGTCACGACCCGTTCAAGCCGCCACCGCTGCTGGCGTACAGGCATTTGGCTATTAATGCTAGCGCCTAATGTTCTTTTTCCTGGCGCGTTGCCGTGAGAGCGCTGATCTACGCTCTCGAACAGCCAAGGGAGGAGTCAGGATATGGAGCATCAACAAGACAAGAATCGTTTGCAGCGGCAGGTTTCCTACATTGCTATCAGTGTTGGTCTGGCGCTTCTGGGCGGCGTTTCGAACGCCGCCCCGGTGTCGATAACCGTATCGCCCGAGGTACCCGCCGATATACCCGGGGGGGCATCCCAGGCAACGTTGGCACAGGCTGCGGCCTTCGCCTGGCAGGAGTTCATCGCTCTCAACTGGCCGGCCCTGGGCGGGCAGCGCGATGTGCCCGATATCCGCCAGCCTTTCGGCAGCCAGGGCGTGCCTCTGGTGTGGCATACGTACCGAAGCAAGGTTGAGATCTTTCCGGGCAAGGGCAGTGCCAACGTCGGCCCCCCGGGCTACAAGCCTGATGGCGCTCCCAGTTATGGTTATGGCACTGCGCCAACCTATGACTACAGTTTTGCCGTGCCTGCCTGCTCTGGCCAGATCGCACCCAAACTGCCGGCCTGGATCAACCTCGACGAAAGCACCCAGATCGGCCTCGACCAGATGTATGCCGGTGTTGTTCCGGCGACTCCCACCGGAGGCAATTCCAACCCCCAGCTGGTGCGCTTCCTGGCCAAGGCCAATCAGGTGCAATACACCTACGTCGCCGCCAACCAGTTCTGGTACGCCAACCCCGCGCTGGCACAAGCCGCGCGGAACTTCTTCAACGCGGTCAAGCAGACACCTCCGACTTTCCCCAGCGCGCCGCGGGTCAACTTTCCCAACGGCACCATTGAGGTCAAGTCCGCCTGGCGCCAGCTGGGCCCCGGCGAGGACCCCTCGCGATTCCACAGGCAGACGGTGCGCTTCTACGAGCAACCACCGGGCAAGGGCACCTGCTATTTCGAGGCGCAATGGGCGATGGTGGCGTTGCACATCATCCAAAAGACCCCCACGGCCCCGAGTTTTATCTACGCGACCTTCGAACAGGCCGACAACATCCTGCTGCCCAGTGGCAAGCCGCTTGAGGATGAGAACGGCCGCATCATCAATCCAGCGCCGGGCCCCATGCCCACCAATCCCGGGCTGAGTTACCAGGACGACCCCAACAACCCTCAAGTCAAGGCCCTGGGGGCCTTCTGCAAGCCCGGCAAGCAACTGTATCTGCGCGAGATTGCCAAAGGCGGGACTCCGGCGGGCGGCCCGATCTGCATCAACCAGCGCTATGAGCCGATTGCGGCTGACGTGATTCAGGTCAATCAGGCGGCGCATCAGGCTATCCAGAGCTATAGCCAGGCCAAGAATGTCAAGAATTCGCCCTGGCAGTACTACAAGCTGGTCTCGGTCCAGGCCCAGCCGTTCGACACCACGCAGCTATCGAAAACCGATCCCAGCCACTCTGCCGCGGTGTACTACCAGGCCAATATCATGGTTGAAACGGACTATACCCTGCAGCAATTCAGGGGCCGGATTGCTGCTAACGGTGCTCCGACTTCCTTCCAGGCCGCAGGTGCGCCACCCCCTCCGAACGTGTTTGCCCAATCCGCCGGTTCCGCCGCTGTGCATGGGGTGAACATGGGAGGCTGCATGGGTTGCCATGGCAATGCCCAGGTGGCCGGCTTCGATTTCAGTTTCATCCTCAAAGGCGGCAACGTTCGGGCTCCCGAGACGGCAGGGGCTGAGTCGGCGGCAGCGGCCAGCCAGCGTTATCTGCAATTGTTCACCCCATCTAGCACAGGGAAATAGTCATGGCACTCAACACCTTCAAGGATGTACAGAACCTGCTCGATGCCTTCGTTGCGCAGAACAACCTGCCGATCTCCGGAGCGCCTCACGGGGCCTTCTGGCAGACCTCCTACCAGTCGTTCGTGACCGGTAATGTGCCGGGTATCCAAAACCCGGAAACAGGGCAGGCGGTACCTATCCTGGTCAAAGGCGATGGCGCGCATTCCAACCTGATTTATGCCCTGAGCGGAACCCCGGGCACCCCCTGGGGGCCGGATGGGGATTTTGGCCAGATGCCCCCCGGTGGCCCCTTTCTGCCTCAGGCCCAGATCGACGAACTGAGTGCCTGGATCAGCCAGGGTTGCCCGCAATAGAAGGTTTCTGGCTGGCCGGCATCAGCGTCGCGATCAGCGCCCGCACGCTGCCGGGCAGGGCCTCCAGTTCGCGGACGATGATGCTGCGTTCGCGCACGGCCCAGCTTTCATCCAGCTTCACCGTCACCAGCTGCATGGTGCGGCTGTGCCGCAAGGCCGCGGACTCGGGAATGATGCCGATGCCGACCCCGGCTTCCACCATGCGGCAGATCGCTTCGAAGCTCGACACCTGGATGCGCAGCGAGAGTTGCTTGCCCAGGCGCTCCACGTGCTCGCGCAGGAAGGTCAAGAGGGTGCTGCCTTCATGCAGGCCGATGTGCTGGTAGGCCAGGGTCTGTTCCAGGGTCACCGAAGCCTGCCCCGACAGCGGGTGGCCCACGGGCACCATCAGCACCAGGTGGTCGGTGCTGAAGTGCAGCACCTGCAGGCCGCTGGCTTCCACCGGGCCGGCGATGATGCCCATGTCGCTGGTGCCGTCCAGCACACCGCGAACGATGTCCCGGGACAGGCGCTCCTGCAGGTCCACCGTGACTCCCGGGCGTACCGAGAGAAATTTCGCCAGCACTTCCGGCAAGAATTCGGTGACCGCCGTGGTGTTGGCGAAGATGCGGATGTGCCCGGAGGAATCACCGCCGTACTGGGTGAATTCGCTTTTCAGGTAATCCACCTGGCGCATGATCAGCCGCGCGTGCTGCAGCAGCCGTTCGCCGGCGGGGGTGACTTCCACGCCACGGCTGTCGCGGTACAGCAGGCGGGTTTCGAGCTGGCCTTCCAGGGCCTTGATCCGCGCGCTGGCGGCCGCTGGCGAGAGGAAGGCGCGGCGCGCGCCCTGGGTCAGGCTGGGGGATTCGGCAATATGGATAAACAGGCGCAGGTCCGCCAGATCGAAATGCATGTCCGGGCTCCTGAAGGCAGGGGTAGGGGCGAATGGCGTTCAGCATAAACGAACGCCGGTTTATAGAAATGCAAATTCTCCATACGCGCCAGCCCCTTGCATGATGGCCGCCATCACCTTCGTGCCACAGGACCCTGCCACCATGAGTGCCACCGACCCCAGCGCCTGGATCGGCCGCAGCCAGCGGATCGACGACCACCTCAGCCATAACCTGCTGGCCCGCATCGCCGCCACGTTCGGCCAGCCCGCCCCGGCCCCGGGCGAGGCCCTGCCGCCGTTGTGGCACTGGTGTTTCTTCCAGCAGCCACAGCCGGCCTCGGCCCTGGGCGGCGACGGGCATCCGGCGCGGGGCGGTTTCCTGCCGCCGGCGGCCAACCGCAACCGCATGTGGGCCGGTGGCCGCCTGGCGTTTCACCGGCCGCTGCGGGCCGGCGCCGAGGCCAGTTGCACCAGTACCATCCTCCAGGTCGAGGAAAAGGCCGGGCGCACCGGCAAGCTGCTGTTCGTCACCCTGTGCCACGAATATTTTCAGGACGGCCAACTGGCGCTGCGCGAAGAACAAGACATCGTCTACCGCGAAGCGTCCCCGCCGAAAATGAGCAGTGGCGAGCTGCTGCCCGAAGGCGACTGGCGCGAGCCGGTGGAGCCCACGCCGACCCTGCTGTTTCGCTACAGCGCGGTGACCTTCAACGGCCATCGCATCCACTACGACTATCCCTACGTCACCGCCACCGAGGGCTACCCGGGGCTGGTGGTGCACGGCCCGCTGATCGCCACCCTGAGCCTGGGGGCCTTCTGCCGGGCCCACCCCGAGGCGCGCCTGCGCCATTTCGCCTACCGCGGCCTGCGGCCCTTGATTGCCCCGCAGCCTTTCGAGGTCGGCGGGCGCATCAGCGCCCCTGGCCACGCCGAACTGTGGGCCGGCGACGGCTCCGGGCTGGCCCAGCGCGGCGAAGTGCAGTTCGACTGAATTCCAACAATAAGCAAAGGCGGAGTGCCGATTGATGACCCCCCATGACACTGAAGAACTCAATGCCATCCGTGAAGGCGTGCGTGCCCTGTGCGCCGAATTCGACGCCGCCTACTGGCGCGGCATCGATGAGCGCAAGGGCTTCCCGGAAGCCTTCGTCAAGGCCCTGACCGAGGCCGGCTGGCTGGCGGCGATGATCCCTGCCGAGTACGGCGGCTCCGGCCTGGGGCTGGCCGAAGCCTCGGTGATCCTCGAAGAGGTGAACCGCTGCGGCGGCAACTCCGGCACCGTGCACGGGCAGATGTACAACATGTTCACCCTGCTGCGCCACGGCAGCCAGGCGCAGAAGCGCTACTACCTGCCCAAGCTCGCCAGCGGCGAACTGCGCCTGCAATCGATGGGCGTCACCGAGCCCACCACCGGCACCGACACCACCAAGATCAAGACCACTGCCATCCGCCGCGGCGACAAGTACGTGATCAACGGGCAGAAGGTGTGGATCTCGCGCATTCAGCATTCCGACCTGATGATCCTGCTGACCCGCACCACGCCACTGGCCGAGGTGCGCAAGAAGTCCGAAGGCATGTCGATCTTCCTGGTGGACCTGCGCCAGGCCATCGGCAACGGCCTGACCGTGCAGCCCATTGCCAACATGGTCAACCACGAGACCAACGAGCTGTTCTTCGACAATCTGGAGCTGCCCGCCGACAGCCTGATCGGCGAGGAGGGCAAGGGCTTCAAGTACATCCTCGACGGCCTCAACGCCGAGCGCACGCTGATCGCCGCCGAATGCATCGGCGATGGCCGCTGGTTCATCGACAAGGCCAGCGCCTATGCCCGCGACCGGGTGGTGTTCGGCCGGCCCATCGGCCAGAACCAGGGCGTGCAGTTCCCGATTGCCGAGGCCCATATCGAGATCGAGGCCGCCGACCTGATGCGCTGGCGCGCCTGCGAGGAATACGACAGCGGGGGCAACGCCGGGGCCAGCGCCAACATGGCCAAGTACCTGGCGGCCAAGGCTTCCTGGGAGGCGGCCAACGCCTGCCTGCAGACCCACGGCGGCTTCGGCTTTGCCTGCGAGTACGACGTCGAGCGCAAATTCCGCGAGACCCGGCTGTACCAGGTGGCGCCGATCTCCACCAACCTGATCCTGTCCTACGTCGCCGAGCATTTGCTGGAGCTGCCCCGCAGCTTCTAAGGAGCCCCCATGAGCCATACCCACGACTTGGCCGGGTTCCTTGCCGGCCTGCGCTACGCCGACCTGCCGGAAAGCGTCCTGCTGCGCACCCAAGAGCTGTTCCTCGACTGGCTGGGCTCGGCCCTGGCGGCCCAGGGCGCGCACCCGATCCCCTTGTTCGAGGCCTATGCCCGGCACATGGGCCCGGCCAGTGGCCCGGCGCGCATCCTGGTCAATGGGGCCGGCAGCTCGGCGTATTTCGCCGCCCTGGTCAACGCCGCCTCCTCGCACCTGGTGGAGCAGGACGACCTGCACAACAGCTCCGTGCTGCACCCGGCCACCGTGGTGTTCCCGGCGGCGCTGGCGGCGGCCCAGGACCTGGGCAAGTCCGGCCGCGAGCTGCTGCTGGCGGCGGTGGCCGGTTATGAGGCAGGGATCCGCATCGGCGAATTCATGGGCCGTTCCCACTACCGGATCTTCCACACCACGGCCACCGTCGGCACCCTGGCCGCTGCGGTGGCGGTGGGCAAGCTGATGGAATTCGACAGCGAGCAGTTCATCAACCTGCTGGGCAGCGCCGGGACCCAGGCCGCCGGGCTCTGGGAGTTTCTGCGCGACGCCGCCGACTCCAAGCAATTGCACACCGCCAAGGCCGCCGCCGATGGCCTGCTGGCCGCCTACCTGACCCGGGACGGCCTGAGCGGCGCGCGCAATATCCTCGAAGGCGAGCAGGGCATGGCCGCCGGCATGTCCCGGGATGCCGAACCGGCATTGCTCAGTGCCCGCCTGGGCAGCCGCTGGGCGCTGCTGGAAACCTCGTTCAAGTTCCACGCCTCGTGCCGCCACACCCATCCCGCCGCCGATGCCTTGCTTGAGGTGATGCAGCGCGAAGGCCTGGAACACGGGCAGATTGCCCGGGTGCTGACCCGGGTGCACCAGGGTGCCATCGATGTGCTGGGCCGGGTCCAGGTGCCGCAGACCGTGCACCAGGCCAAGTTCTCCATGGGCACCGTGCTCGGCCTGATCGCCGTGCACGGCAAGGCCGGGTTGCCGGAGTTCCAGCGTCATGGGCTGAACGACCCCCGGGTCGCGGCGTTTCGCGACAAGGTCGGCATGCAGCTGGACCCTGAAGTCGATGCGGCCTATCCAGCGCGCTGGCTGGGCCGGGTCGAGGTGCAGTGCGTGGACGGCCGCACCCTGCACGGCGCCATCGATGAGCCCAAGGGTGACCCGGGCAATGGCCTGTCCCGGGCCGAGCTGGAAGACAAGTTCCAGCGCCTGCTGCAGTTCTCCGGCGCCCGCACCCCGGAGCAGGGCAATGCCTTGATCCGTCGGGTCTGGGCCCTGCGGGACGCTGCCGATCTCAACTCACTGCTCTGAATGCCCGACATCGAACAGGGCGAGGACCGAACATGACTGACAACACAGCACAGCCACGGCCCCTGGACGGCATCACCGTGGTCAGCCTGGAACACGCCATTGCCGCGCCGTTCTGCACCCGCCAGCTGGCGGACCTGGGCGCCCGAGTGATCAAGGTCGAGCGCCCCGGCAGCGGCGATTTCGCCCGGGGCTACGACCAGCGGGTCAAGGGCCTGGCCTCGCACTTCGTGTGGACCAACCGCTCCAAGGAAAGCCTGAGCCTGGACCTCAAGCAGCCCGAAGCCGAGGGCCTGCTGGACAGCCTGCTGGCCGGGGCCGACGTGCTGGTGCAGAACCTGGCACCGGGGGCGGCGGCGCGCATGGGGCTGTCGTTCGAGGCGCTGCATGAGCGCTTTCCACGGCTGATCGTCTGCGATATTTCCGGCTACGGCGAAGGCGGCCCCTATGAGCGGAAAAAGGCCTACGACCTGCTGATCCAGAGCGAAGGCGGCTTTGTATCGGTGACCGGCGGCCCCGAACCGGAGCAGATGGCCAAGGCCGGTTGCTCGATCGCCGACATTGCCGCCGGCATGTACGCCTACAGCGGCATTCTTTCGGCCTTGCTGCTGCGTGGGCGCACCGGCCTGGGCAGCCGTATCGACATCAGCATGCTGGAAAGCCTGGTGGAGTGGATGGGCTACCCCCTGTACTACGCCTTCGAAGGCGCCGAACCGCCACCCCGGGCCGGCGCGGCCCATTCCACCATCTACCCCTACGGGCCGTTTCCCGCGGGTGACGGCGGCACGGTGATGCTCGGCCTGCAGAACGAACGGGAATGGGCGGCCTTCTGCGACAAGGTGCTGGAGCTGCCCGAACTGGCCACGGACGAGCGCTTTGGCGCCAACTTCAAGCGTTCGGCCAACCGCGAGGCGCTGCGCCAGATCATCGTCGAGCGCTTTGCCCGGCTCAGCGTCGCCCAGGTGATCGAGCGGCTGGAGCAGGCGCAGATCGCCAATGCCCGGGTCAACGACATGCAGGGCGTGTGGCAGCACCCGCAACTGGCGGCCCGGGACGCCTGGCGCCAGGTGGACAGCCCGGCGGGCCGCCTGCCGGCGCTGTTGCCACCGGCGCGCAACAGCGCCTATGCGCCGCGCATGGACGCAGTCCCGGCGCTGGGCCAGCACAGCGCAGCGATACTCGCCGAGCTGGGCCTGAGCCCGCAAGGCATCGAGCAACTGCAGGCCCGTGGAGTCATCTGAACCCCAACCTCCCCGTAGGAGCCGGCTTGCCAGCGTAGAGGCCGCGAGATCGCCTTCGCCGGCAAGCCGGCTCCTACGGAGGGCAGGGCAACACCAGGCTCTTGCCGTAGGGGCCGGGCAGCAAGCCTGGCCGCCATTGGTCTTCCAATAACAAGGATCCGAACATGTCCAACCCCATTGTCCGCTCCGCGCTGTTCGTCCCCGGCAGCCGCCCCGAGCGTTTCGCCAAGGCCCTGGCCTGTGGCGCCGATGCGGTGATCGTCGATTTCGAGGACGCCGTCGAGGAACCCCTCAAGGTGCAGGCGCGAGAGCACCTGGGGCGCTTCCTGCTGGCGCAGCCCCAGGTGCGGGCCTGGGTGCGAATCAACGCACCCGAGCACCCCCAGCACCTGGCCGACCTGGCGTTCTGCCAGGCCCATGCCGGTGTGGTGGGCATTCTCCTGCCGAAAGTCGAGAGCGCAGCCCAAGTGGCGCGGGTGGCCGCCAGCGGCCGCCTGGTCTGGCCGATCATCGAAAGTGCCCGGGGCTTGCTGGCCCTGGGCGAGATCGCCAGCGCCCCCGGGGTCCAGCGCCTGTCGTTCGGCGGCCTGGACCTGGCCCTGGACCTCAACCTCAGCAGCGGCTCGGCGGCGGCTCAGTTCGCCCTGGACCAGGCGCGACTGGCGCTGATCCTGCACTCCCGGGCGGCGGGGCTGCAGGCGCCGCTGGACGGGGTGTTTCCCGGCATCGCCGACAGCCAGGGCCTGGCCGCCTCGGTCCGCCACGCCTACGCCATGGGCTTTGCCGGTGCGCTGTGCATCCACCCGGCCCAGGTGCCGGTGATCCACCAGGCCCTGGCGCCCAGCGCCGAGGAATTGGCCTGGGCCCAACGGGTGGTGGAAGGCGGGCGCGAGGGTGCCGGGGCCTACCAGGTGGATGGGCAGATGGTCGATGCCCCGGTGCTGCTGCGGGCCCAGCGCTTGCTGGCGATGGCCTGACCCTGCGCCTGGGCCGCGGCGCAGGTAGAATGGCGCGGTCTTTTTATCGAGGTGGCACCATGCACGGCTCAGCCCCATTCACCTGCGGTAGCGTCCGATGAGCAGCCTGGAGCGGGCCATCGCGCTGGCCGCCCAGGCCCATGCCGGGCAAGTCGACAAGGGCGGCGCGCCCTACATCCTGCATCCCTTGCGCGTGATGCTGCGCCTGACACACCCCGAGGCGCGGATTGTCGCGGTGCTGCACGATGTCCTGGAAGACTGCCCCATCACCCCGGAGCAGTTGCGGGGCGAGGGCTTCAGCGAAGAGGTGCTGGCGGCACTGCTGGCGCTGACCAAGGTTGCCGGCGAGGACTACCCGGCGTTCATCCGCCGCGCAGGCGCGAACCCCCTGGCGCGGCAAGTGAAGCTGGCGGATCTGGCGGAAAACAGCGACCTGTCGCGCATCCCCGAGCCGGGTGCCGAAGACCTGCGGCGCCTGGAGAAGTACCGCCAGGCCACGGACTACCTGAACTCACTGGCGCGCGACTGAGTTCGTGATACCTGCGCCCAGCAGCGGCTCAGGCTTGGTCGTCGTCGCTGAGCTCGCCGGCAAACCCCCAATCGCTACCGTCGATTTCCTGGATCACGATGTGGGTATGCTCGGGCTTCTTGCCCAGTACCCGCACCAGGGATTCGGTGAATTCCTTGACCAGTTGGGCCTTCTGCTGGCGCGTGGCGCCCTTGGTGATCTGCAGGTTGATATAGGGCATGGATCGACACTCCAGGTGATGGCGCATGGACGGACGGCAGGGCAGCCTACGACAGCCGCTGCCCTCCCGCCAGCCAGGGGCCCTGGTGCGTCAGTTGCTGTAGCTGGACAGCGCCACTTCGGCGGTGCGTGCCGGTGGCTTGCGCCCACGGGTGCGCCAGTGCTCGATCAGCGCCCGGCCATGGGCCAGGCCGGCCTGCAGCGCGGCTTCAGTGCTGGCGTAGTCGTTGCCGTAGGGCGGGCAGGCGAAGTGCACGGAAAAGCACGGGTGCTGGCCGTGGCCGGTGAGGCGGCCGACGTAGCTGTAGCTGGAACCGGACTGATGGGGATCAAGGCTGGGAGAGCTCGGTTCACGAATGATCATCACGTAGATGTCGTGGTCGAATTGGGTGTCTTGATACCAACTGCTTGAAGAATCCATGGTCCACCTCCTTGTCCGTGAGCCTTCGCCGTGGCCGGCGTCGGCATTGTCTTCTGTGCGGGTCTAGCGGTTTGCGGGTGACGCCTGGGGGGCGTCGTGCAGCCCGGCGGGGTGGCGGAACACCCCCTCGGGCAGCCGTTTTTCCAGGGCCCGTGCGGCCCTCAGTACCAGGGCGTCGCGGCCGAAGCGGGCGACGATCTGCAGGCCGATGGGCAGGCCCGCCTCGCTCAGGGCGCAAGGCAGGCTCAACGCTGGCTGGCGGCTGAAATTGAACGGGAAGGTGGTGGGCTGCCACATGGCGCTGATCTGTTCCGGCCAGTTCGGCGGCAGCAGGCGTTCCACGGCGAAGGGTTCGACCACCGCGGCAGGGGTCAGCAGCAGGTCGTACTCACCCAGGAAAGCGTGAAGCTTCTGCGCCACCTGATGGCGCTCCTCCACCGCACAGGCGTAGTCCAGGGCATTGAGCTGGCGCGCGCGGACCTGGGCCTGCTGGAGAAAGTCCCCCACCAGATGGCGGTCCTCGGCGGGTATTTCCTGGGCCACGGCGCAGGCCACTTCCACCGGCCAGGCCCGCAGGTAGTTCGGCGCCGGGTTGCCGATGTCCGGCGAGGCCAGGACCAGGGTGGCGCCGGCTTCCTGCAACAGCCTGGCAGCGTTCAGGCAGGCTGCGGCGATCTGCGGGTCGACATGGGCGGCGTAGCCCAGGTCGGCGCTGAAGGCGATGCGCAGGCCGGCGACGCCGTCCTCGATGGAACTGAGGAAATCCCTGGGCCCATGGGGCCAGGCAAAGGGCTCGCCGGGCTCGTGCACGGCCATGAGCTCCATCAACAGGGCAATGTCGCGCACGTGGCGGGCAATCGGGCCTTCGGCGGCCATGCCGCCCGGGTCGATGCTCGGGCAGGCGGACACCAGGCCATGGCTGGGCTTGAACCCGACCACGCCGCAAAAGCTCGACGGGGTACGGATCGAACCGGCGGCATCGTTGCCTGTCGCGGCCGGGGCATAACCGGCTGCGACCCCCGCAGTACTGCCGCCACTGCTGCCACCGGCATGCAGGGCCAGGTTCCACGGGTTGCGGGTGATGCCGGTCAACGGGCTGTCGGTCAGGGGCGTGCTGCCCAGTTCCGGCAGGGTGGTCTTGGCGATGAAGATCGCCCCGGCTTCACGCAGGCGTGCCACCAGGCTGGAGTCCCGGGTCATGGCCGGGCGGTTGGCCAGGGCCCGGGAACCACTGCGGGTCTGCCAGCCCTGTACGTCGTTGTTGTCCTTGACCAGGATCGGAATGCCATCCAGCCGGCCCATGGGTTGCCCGGCGGCCCAGCGCGCGGTGGACGCCTGGGCAGCGCGCAGCGAGGCCGGGTCCTGGCGTTCGCAGAGGGCGTTGAGCTGTGGCTCGTGGCGCTCGATCTGCGCCAGCACGGCCTGCAGCACGTCCACCGGGGTGAACTGCAAGGTGGCGAACCCCTGCAGCAGCGCCTCGATCGACAGGTGCGGCAGGGCCGCTTGGCTGGAAGTGGGCAACGGCATATTCGGCTCTTCGTTCAAGCACGCCGGGCGCGGGCTGCGCCACGGCGTGGAAAGGCGGCATGGACGCCGTTGGCGGCGTCCTGGCGGGCCTTCGCAGTGAATGACTCAGCGGCCACTGGTGACCTTGACCCAGGTCCGGGTCCGGGTGCGCTCGGCCTTGGCCGGCAGCGGGGCCAGAGGGTAGAGGCGGGTCATGGTCTCGGCGCTGGGGAACAGGTCCGGGTTGTCCAGCAGCGACTGCTGGATGAACGGCTTGGAATCGGTCACGCCGTTGGGGTAGCCGACGTAGTTGCTGATGGAGGCAATGACCTTGGGTTCCATCAGGTAATTAAGGAAGGCGTGGGCGGTGTCCACGTGCTTGGCGCCGGCGGGAATGGCCACGGTGTCGATCCACACCAGGGTGCCTTCCTTGGGAATGCGCATTTCGATGTGCACGCCGTTCTTGGCTTCGTTGGCGCGGTTGGCCGCCTGCAGGAAGCCGCCGGAGTAGCCCACGGCCACACAGATGTTGCCGTTGGCGATATCGCCCATCCACTTGGCGCTATGGAAGTAGCGCACGTAGGGACGCAGCTTGAGCAGCATGGCCTCGGCCTTGCGGTAGTCCTCGGGGTTCTGGCTGTTGGGGTCCAGGCCCAGGTAGTGCAGGGCCAGGGGCAGCATTTCGGTGGGCGAGTCGAGGAAGGTCACGCCGCACTGGCTGAGCTTCTTCAGGTTCTCTTCCTTGAACACCAGGTCCCAGCTGTTGACCGGCGCGTCGCTGCCTAGCAGCTCCTGGACCTTGTCGCGGTTGTAGCCGATCAGGTTGGTGCCCCACATGTAGGGGATCACGTAGCGGTTGCCCGGGTCGCTCTGCTCCAGCAGCTTCATCACGGCCGGGTCGAGGTTCTTCCAGTTCGGCAACTGCCCGCGGTCCAGGGGCTGGAAGGCGCCGGCGCTGATCTGCTTGCTGACGAAACCGCTGGAGGGCACCACCACGTCATAGCCGCTGTTGCCGGTCAGCAGCTTGGCTTCGAGCACTTCGTTGCTTTCGAAGATGTCGTACTTGACCTTGATCCCGCTCTGGGCCTGGAAATCCTTGATGGTGTTGGGAGCGATGTACTCCGACCAGTTGAAGATGTTCACCGTGCGCTCGGGGGCGGCCTGGGCGGTGACAGAGGCGGCCAGGGCCAGGGCACCGAGGGTGCAGGCCGTGGCGAGGCGGGAGAGGGCGGTGTGCAACGATTTCATATGACAACTCCATGTCCGAAATGAGCGGAACCATCCGAGGCGGACATTTTTCGTCGGATAGGTCGCAGAGAGAATGCTTGCAACGGTCAATAGGGGATATTTAGCGTCAATCTTCGGCGCAGTCCGAGAGCGGCCCGAGCTGGCCGGCCAGCTGGCGGAAGCGCCCGGGAGCGACGCCGCTCCAGCGTTGGAAGGCGTGGCGGAAACTTGCGGTTTCCTTGAAGCCCAGGGCTTCGGCGATGCGGTAGATGGGCAGGCTGTGCTGGCCCAGCAACTGCTGGGCGCGGGCGTAGCGCAACTCGTCCAGCAACTGCTGATAGCTGGTGTCCTGGGCTCGCAGGCGCCGGCGCAGGGTGCTGGGGGAGCAGTGCACCTGGCGCGCCAGGCTGTCGAAATCCGGCACCGCGTGCAGCTGTTCATTGAGGATGCGCCGCACCTGGTCGATCCAGGTCGGCCGCGCGCTGAGCTCCTCGTTGAGGCGGATGCAGCGTTGCAGCATGTCGTTCTGGGTCACCAGGTCCGCCAGGGGCAGGCGCCGGTCCAGCCACTCCAGGTCGAAGCCGATGGCATTGCGCGCGGCATTGAATTGCACCGGGCAATTGAAGGCCTGCTCGTAGCTGTCCATATAGGGCTGGGGGCCATGCATCAGTTGCACCTGGCGCAGGGGCAGGGAGCAACCCAGCAGGTCCTGGCAGGTGACCCGGTAGGACGACATGCAGAAATCGGTGTTGAACACCTCAAGTTCGCTTTCGCTGTACTGGTCGGCGGTGAGCCAGGCCAGGCCGTCGCGGACCTCAAGGTCGAGGCGGAAGAAGGTGCCCAGCAGCAAGGGGTAGCGCAGCGCCAGGGACCAGCCTTCGCGCAGGGTGGCGCTGGTCAGCAGGGTCAGGCCGAACATGCCGTAGGCGGAAATGTGCAGGTTGCGCCCCAGCACCAGCCCCAGGTCCTGGCGAAACTGCACGGCGTTGCTGAACACGCGCATTTCCTGGCTGATATTGATCAGGCTGTTGGGCAGCTCCAGGTCCGCCAGCTGGATGCCGCTGCCCTCCAGCAGCACCTGGGCGGGTACGTCGCTGTCACGGAAGGCGTCCAGCACCGCTTGGGTGGTATGCAGGGTGGTCAAGCGAAGGGCGGTCATCGACGATCTCAGAGTGATATCGGGAGGCGTGACTTTAGGGGTTACGCGCCCGCGGTTCAATTGCCCCTTGCAGGCGCTGGCGGGGGCGGCGCAGGGCTAGGGGGCCCTTTCGCCGGCAAGCCGGCTCCTACGGGGAGGTGGGCGGCGCCGATTGCGCAGGCACTGCCCGTTGCAGGAGCTGGCTTGCCAGCGAAGACGCTGGCGGGGGCGGCGCAGGGCTCGGGGGCCCTTTCGCCGGCAAGCCGGCTCCTACGGGGTGGTGGGCGGCGCCGACTGCGCAGGTACTGCCCGTTGTAGCAGTTGGCTTGCCAGCGAAGGCGTTGGCGGGGGCGGCGCAGGGCTCGGGGGCCCTTTCGCCGGCAAGCCGGCTCCTACGGAGCGTTCGGCGGGGGTGAACGCGGGTATCAAAAATTCGAAATTCTCTATACGCCATGCCTTAGGCACTCTTCCCTCAATCACAACAATAAAAAGGTGAAGTCCATGTTCAAGCTCTCAAGAGCGCTGTTCTGTGCCGCCGCATTGCTCGCTGCCGGGGTGGCCCAGGCCGCCGAATCCACCGGCAACCCGATCATCATCAAGTTCGCCCACGTGGTGGCCGAGAACACCCCCAAGGGCCAGGGCGCGCTGCTGTTCAAGAAGCTCGCCGAGGAGCGCCTGCCGGGGCGGGTCAAGGTCGAGGTCTACCCCAACTCGTCGCTGTTCGGCGATGGCAAGGAAATGGAGGCGCTGCTGCTGGGGGATGTGCAGATGCTGGCGCCGTCCCTGGCCAAATTCGAGCAGTACACGAAAAAGATCCAGATCTACGACCTGCCGTTCCTGTTCGACGACCTGGCGGCGGTGGACCGCTTCCAGGCCGCCGAGGGCAAGCAGTTGCTGACCTCGATGCAGGGCAAGGGCATTCTCGGCCTGGCCTACTGGCACAACGGCCTGAAGCAGTTGTCGGCCAACAAGCCCCTGCACGAACCCAAGGACGCCCGTGGCCTGAAGTTCCGCGTGCAGGCCTCCAGCGTGCTCGAAGAGCAGTTCAAGGCGATGCGCGCCAACCCGCGCAAGATGAGTTTCGCCGAGGTCTACCAGGGCCTGCAGACCGGCACCGTCAACGGCACCGAGAACACCTGGTCGAACTATGAAAGCCAGAAGGTCAACGAGGTGCAGAAGTACTTCACCGAGTCCAACCACGGCCTGATCGACTACATGGTGATCACCAACGCGAGCTTCTGGAACGGCCTCCCGGCGGACGTGCGCGGCGAGCTGGAAGCCATCATGGCCGAGGTCTCGGTGGAGGTGAACAAACAGGCCGAGGCCCTGAACCAGAGCGCCCGGCAGAAGATCGTCGAGGCCAGGACCAGCGAAATCATCGAACTGACCCCCGAGCAGCGCCAGGCCTGGCGCGACACCATGCGCCCGGTGTGGAGCAAGTTCGAGGACGAGATCGGCGCCGACCTGATCAAGGCCGCCGACGCCGCCAACCAGCGCCACTGATACGCCCTCCCGGCCGTCCGCGGCGGACGGCCACTGCCCGTTTCGCGAGGTATCTCTATGCAGTCCCTGAGACGTATCTGGGAGCACCTGGAGGAGGGCCTGATTGCCCTGCTGCTGGCGACCATGACCCTGGTGACCTTCGTCTACGTGATGCTCAACAACATCTACACCCTGTTCTTCGCCCTGGCCGACAAATGGACCGCCAGCAGCGCCTTCTTCAACGCTCTGGGCGACGCCACCATGGGCCTGGCCCAGGACATGACCTGGAGCGTGGCCCTGACCAAGGCGATGTTCGGCTGGCTGATCTTCTTCGGCATCTCCTATGGCGTGCGCACCGCCGGGCACCTGGGGGTGGACGCCCTGGTGCGCCTGACCCCGCGCCCGGTGCAGCGCTACCTGGCGCTGCTCGCCTGCCTGTGCTGCCTGGTGTACGCCGGGCTGTTCATGGTCGCCAGCTTCAAGTGGCTGAGCGCGATCATGGCCGCCCATATCGGTGCCGAAGACCTGGACCGCTTCGGCATCCAGGTCAGCCATATCGTGGTAATCGTGCCCATCGGCTTCGCCCTGGTGCTGATCCGCTACCTGGAAATCTTCTACCGCATCTTCACCCGACGGCAGTTCGGCCTGGGCCTGGCCGACGAGGCGGGCGAGGCCAGCAAGCTGGCGGGCAGCCATGAGGAGCGTCACTGATGGCCGTGCTCTGTCTGTTTCTGCTGCTGTTCGTGTTCATGTTCCTCGGCGTGCCCATCGCCATTGCCCTGGGCCTGTCGGGGGCGGTGTCGATCCTGATGTTCAGCCAGGACTCCCTGAGCTCCCTGGCGATCAAGCTGTTCGAGACCTCCGACGCCTACACCTTCCTGGCGATTCCGTTCTTCCTCTTGTCCGGGGCCTTCATGACCACCGGCGGCGTGGCCCAGCGCCTGATCGACTTCGCCAACGCCTGCGTCGGCCACATCCGTGGCGGCCTGGCAATTGCCGCGGTGCTGGCCTGCATGCTGTTCGCCGCGCTGTCCGGTTCCTCACCGGCCACCGTGGCGGCGGTAGGCTCGATTGCCGTGGCGGGCATGGTGCGCTCCGGCTATCCCAAGGAGTTCGGCGCCGGGATCATCTGCAACGCCGGGACCCTGGGCATCCTGATTCCGCCGTCGATCGTCATGGTGGTGTACTCGGCGGCCACCGAGACTTCGGTGGGCAAGCTGTTCATGGCCGGCGTGGTGCCCGGCTTGCTGCTGGGCCTGCTGTTGATGGTGGCGATCTACATCGTGGCCCGGGTGAAAAAGCTGCCGGCCCAGCCACGGGCCACCTTTGGCCAGTGGCTGAGTGCTGCGCGCCGGGCGTTCTGGGGCCTGTTGTTGCTGGTGATCATTCTTGGCGGCATCTACAGCGGCATGTTCACGCCCACTGAGGCGGCGGCGGTGGCGGCGGTGTACTCGGCCTTCGTCGCCCTGTTCGTGTACCGCGACATGAAGCTGCGGGACTGCCCCAAGGTGCTGCTGGAGTCGGGCCGGCTGTCGATCATGCTGATGTTCATCATCGCCAACGCCATGCTCTTCGCCCATGTGCTGACCACCGAACAGATCCCCCAGGAAATCACCGCCTGGGTGATTTCCGAAGGCCTGACGCCGATCGGTTTTCTGCTGATGGTCAACGTGGTGCTGCTGGTGGCGGGCAGCTTCATGGAGCCCTCGGCGATCGTGCTGATCCTGGCGCCGATCTTCTTCCCGATTGCCATGAAGCTGGGGATCGACCCGATTCACCTGGGCATCGTCATGGTGGTCAACATGGAGATCGGCCTGGTGCACCCGCCGGTGGGCCTGAACCTGTTCGTGACCTCGGCGGTGACCGGCCTGACCCTGGGCCAGACCATCCGCGCGGCGATGCCGTGGCTGATGATCCTGCTGCTGTTCCTGATCCTGGTGACCTACGTGCCGCTGATCTCCCTGGCCTTGCCCAACTGGCTGGGCATGTAGCGCCCCCATCGCTGGCAAGCCAGCTCCTACAGGCGGGCATAACCCCGTAGGAGCCGGCCTGCCGGCGAACCGCGCAGCGGCCATTGGGCGCGGTTGATGGCGAGGGAATGGGGCGATCTTGCGGGCGCTTTCGCTGGCAAGCCAGCTCCTACAGGCGGGCATATCCCCATAGGAGCCGGCCTGCCGGCGAACCGCGCAGCGGCCAGTCCGCACCGGGTCAAGTGCGCGGTGTTCAGGCCGTCGGCACGCGCCACAGGTACCAGGCAGCAGTGGTGCGCCAGGGGCTCCAGGCCTGGCCGATCTGGCGTAGCTGCCGGGGGCTGGGCTGTTTCTCCAGGTCTTTCAGGCGGCGATAACCTTCGCGCACGCCAAAGTCGTCCACGGGCAGTATGTCCTCGCGCTCAAGGCTGTAGATCAGCAGCATCTCCACGGTCCAGCGGCCAATGCCGGGCAGCTGGATCAGGCGCTCTATCAACTGTTCGTCATCCAGGCCACGGGCGCTGGCGGCATCGGGGACGCGGCCGTCCAGGGTGGCCTGGGCGATGCCCTGCAGGGTCGCTACCTTGCGTGCGGAAAAGCCGCAGCCGCGCAGGCTCTCCAGGCTGGCAGCGGCCAGTTGCCCGGGCGTGGGGAAGGCCTGCCCGGGAAACAAAGCGCGCAGGCGGCCGAGTATCGCGTCGCCCGCGCGGGCATGCAGTTGCTGGTAGGCCACCGCGCGCACCAGCGCCTGATAAGGCTCGCGCTCCGGGCGGGGCTGGTGCAGGCAGGGGCCGACGGCGGCGATCAGCGCGGCCCAGTCGGCATCCAGTGCGGCAAGAAAACGAGTGGCGGGGCAGGTGGGCATTGGTGATCCGGAACAAGTGGCGGGGCGAGCGGCAGATTAGCCCGCCGCCCCAAGGCTTGCACCCTGTCTCTTGCGCTGGAACTCGCGGCCCGGGCCTTGCACCCGGGCGCAGGGTTTTCAGTCCTTGGCCGCCGATAGGTAGAGCCGCTCCAGCACGTAGTGCAACGAGGCCGCCAGGGTTTGGCCATGGCTGAGTGTTTCAAAACTGTGGTAGTCCAGGGCCAACCCCGGCACCTGGGCCAGTTGCGCCTGCAACTGTCGGGCGCGCTGGTCGGCCTCGGGCCCTGCTGGCTGGCGCGGGTTGCCCGGCTCGGCGCCGCCGCGCATCAGCAGCAATTGCGCATGATGGCCCTGCAGGCGCTCGGCCAGGCCCTGGGCCTGGGGCAGGATCAGGCCGTCGCCCCACCACAGCGAAGGGCTCGCGGCAGCGTAGTGGCGAAACGCCTGGGGCTGGCTGAACAGCGCCTGCAGCACCAGCAGGCCGCCATAGGAGTGGCCCCACAGGGTCTGTTGCGCGGTATCTATCGGTGCCTGGGCCGCCACGGCCGGGCGCATGCGTTCGCGCAGCAGTTGCAGGAAGGCTTGCGCGCCGCCGCTGGGTTGCCCGGTCAGCGGGTCTTGCTGCTGCGCCTGGCCCGGTTGCTGCGGGGTGTAGTCATAGGTGCGGGCGTTGCGCTCGATACGCAGCGGGGTCTGGTAACCCACTGCCACCAGCAGCGGCGCCTGGCCCTGGTCCAGGCGCTTGAGCTGCTCGGGGTCGAGGGCGCCGATGGCGGCGTTGCCATCGAGCATCCACAGCACCGGGTAGCCCTGTGGCGGCGGCGCCTGCAACGGTTTGCCGATCCACAGTTGGTAGTGCCGCTGGCCGTCGGCGGAATCCAGTTGCAGGCTAGTGAAGCGGTAGGGCAGGTCCTGGCGTTGCAGCAGGCTGCGGTCCATGGGCTGGTCCGGGGCGGGGGCGGCCAGGGCCGCTCCCGCAAGGCCCCAGGCCAGGGCCAGGGGCAGGAAAAAAGTTCTCATCAGGCGTTCTCGACAGGCTCTTGGTGATGGCTCTTGGTAATGGCTCAGAACGAAGCGGTCAGGCTGGTGTACAGGGTGCGCCCGGGTTCGTTGTAGGTGGCGGCGCCGGCCCCGGCGATGTTGTTCACGCCCTGGGCATTGCCTTCACGGAACAGGCGTTTGTCGAACAGGTTGTCGACCCCGGCGGTCAGGCTCAGGTTGCGGGTCAGGGCGTAGGTGCCGCTGACCCCGGCAATGGCGTACGGCGCCAGTTGCTGGGTGGCGCTGCCGGTGACGCGGTCGCCGTGGTAGTCGTACTTCTTCGGCGTCTGCTGGCCGTACCAGGCCACGGTCGCCTGCAGCGACAGGTCCTGGGTGGCCTGCCAGTCGAGCATCGAGTTGAGGGTGTAGCGCGGGGTCACCGAGAGGTAGTCGCCGGTTTCCTTGTTCTTCGATTGCAGCATGTAGGTGAAGTTGTTGTTCCAGGTCAGCTGGCTGGCCAACGGAATGGTCAGGGTGCCTTCCAGGCCTTCCACCAGGGCCTTGGGCACGTTTTCCCACTGGTAGATCGCCGAGTTGCGGTAAGCGCCGCTGCCGCCGCTGGCATGGCTCACCGGCGCCAGGCCGGATTCCACCTTGTTCTTGTAGTCGTTGCGGAAGTAGGTCAGGCCGGCCACCCAGCCGTCGGCCTTGTATTCCAGGCCCAGTTCCTTGTTGACGCTGGTTTCCGCCTTGAGCTTGTCGTTGCCCTGCAGGTAGCAGCTGGTGCTCTGGCCATAGCAGCCCTGGCCGCGGCTGTAGAGCAGGTAGTCGGAGTTCAGCTGGTACAGGTTCGGCGCCTTGTAGGCCCGGGCGATGCCGGCCTTGAGGGTCAGGGTGTCGCTCAGGGCGTGGGACAGGTTGAGCGATGGGCTCCAGTTGTCGCCGACGATGCTGTGGTGATCCAAACGCAGGCCCGGGGTGAGCATGGTGCCCGGCTGCAGTTCGATGTTGTCTTCGGCAAACAGCGAGAAGATCTGCGCGCTGGACTGGGTGCTGCGGTTGCTTGAGCTCAGGCCGCCCACGGCGCCGCCTTCACTGGTGCTCTGGGTGTTGGCGCTGGGGTCGTCGAGCTTTTGCTGGGACCATTCGCTGCCCAGGGTTAGGGTCTGCTCGAAGCCGGCGCGCAGGGGCAGGTTGACCTCGCCATGGGCGGTCAGGTCGCGCAGCACCGCGGTGTAGAACTCGCTGTTGCTGAAGATGCCTTCGGTGCCGCCGGCCAGGCCTTCGTTGATCCGCGTGTTGCGGGTCTTTTCGTATTGCAGGTAGGCCATGGAACTGCCGAAGTCCCATTCGCCACGATGGGTCACCGAATAGGTCTCGCGGTAGCTGCGGTTGGTCTCGTGGCCCAGCAGGTTTTTCACCGTGCTGTTGCTGTTGGTGTTCTGGGTATCGCCGGTGTAGATGTTGCCCTGGCGGCTGAAGCCGGCTTCGAAGTCCAGGCTCTGGTCCGGGGTCAGGTGCCAGCTCAAGAGGCCGTTGAGGTCCTTGTTGCGTACCCCTTCGCGGCCGGCGGGCAGGGTGCCGACCTGGTTGCCGGTGCGCAGGGATTCATGGCCGGCGTTGATGTCGGCGTCGTCGGAATCGGTCTTGGCCACGTTGCCGTAGACCCGGTAGCTCAAGCTGTCGGTCAGCGGGCCGTTGAGACCGAAGCTCATGCGTTGGGTGGCCCCTTCGTCCTTGTGGGTCGGGAACGAGCTGTAGATCGTGGCATTGCCGTGGGTCTGGATGCCGGCCTGCTTGGTGATGATGTTGATCACCCCGCCAGCGGCGCCGTTGCCGTAGCGGGCCGCCGCCGGGCCGCGGATCACTTCGATGCGTTCGACCTGGTCGGCCGGTACCCAGTTGGTGTCGCCGCGGCTGTCACGCTCGCCGCGCCAGCCGTAGCGCACCGAGTTGCGGCTGCCCACCGGCTTGCCGTCCACCAGGATCAGGGTGTTTTCCGGGCCCATGCCGCGGATGTCGATCTGCCGGTTGTTGCCGCGCTGGCCACTGGTGGAGTTACCGGTGAGGTTGACCCCGGGCATGGTGCGGATGATCTGCGACAAGTCGTTGGCCGGCGGGCGCTTCTGGATGTCCTCGGCGGTGATCACCGAGACCCCCGGTGCCTGCTTGGTTTCTTCCTTGGCGGTGGCCACCACGCTCTGCGGTTCCAGTTCCAGGACCGGCTGGGTCGAGCCTTCGTTGGCGGCCTGCACGGCCTGGCTGAGCAGGCAGCAGGTGGACAGCAGGAAAGGGGCGAAAGGACGCATCGAGCGCATGGACATCGGTGATCTCCGGGACAGAGGCAGAAACAGAAGATCACGAATGATAATGACTGCTATTTGCGAGTAAAGCGCATTAACTTTCTAAACACTTCCAGGTCGGGGCGAGGTTTTGTCAGGGGGCCGGGCGCGCTTGTGCCGGGCCTAGGCGGCGGGTAGCAGCAGGTGCATGCACAGCCCGGGGTGGCCGTTGCTGGCCCAGATCCGCCCCTGGTGCAGCTCCACGGCGCGCCGGGCAATGGCCAGGCCCAGGCCGAAGCCGTCGCCCTGGGCCGAGTCCAGGCGCTGGTAGGGCTGGAAGATGCGTTGCAGGTCCTGTTCGGCAACCCCTGGTCCCTGGTCTTCCAGGCACAGGTGCCAATAGGCGCCTTCGCGCCAGCCGCGCAGGCTCACCCGGCCGCCGGCGGGGGAGTAGCGGATCGCGTTGCGCAGCAGGTTCTCCAGGGCCTGGGCGATGCTGTCCAGGTGCACCTGGACCCGGCACTCGGCGTCCAGCAGGCAGGGCAGGCTCTCGGCGTCCCAGGCGCTTTCGAAGCAGGCGTCCTGGCGCAGGGCTTCCCAGATCGACAGCACCTGCACCGCTTCGGTAGGCAGTTGCGGGCGCTCGGTGTCGAGCCAGGCCAGGTCCAGGGTGTCTTCCAGCAGGCGCTGCATGTCGGCGATTTCCCGGTCCAGGCGCTGGCGCAACTGCTCCGGCGGCAACCGGCTGTCATGGGCGATGCGCAACCGCGCCAGGGGCGTGCGCAGCTCGTGGGACAGCGTGCGCAGCAGCAGGCGCTGCTGGGCCAGGCTCTGGCGCAGGCGCTCGGCCATGTGCTCGAAGGCCAGGGCCAGTTCTCCCAGTTCGTCGTGGCGGTTCACCAGGGGCGTGCCCAGCCCCTGGCTTTCCAGGTCGTCGGCGCGCAAGGCATCGGCGCGGTCGCGCAGGCGGTTCAACGGCAGCACCAGGTGGCGGTAGAGCAACAGGCCGAGCAGGGCGGCCAGCAGGGTCGGCACCACGCCATGGCTGAGCACGTGGGTCCAGGGCGTCAGGCCGCTGGGCAGCAGGCGCTCGGGCAGTTGCAGCACCAGCCGGCCTTGCTCCGGGTGCTCGGGGAATTCGATGCTGACGTAGGGCAACTCGTCCTGCAGGCGCCGGCTCATGGGCCAGTCGAGCTTGCGCATGAAGGTCAGGTGGCTGGCTTCCTCGGCGGTCAGCGGCGTGCTGCCCAGGCTCTGCAGGCGATCGCCGATCACCGCGACCCAGGTGTCTTCCCGGGTTGCCAGTTGTCGCTGGAACTCATCGACCGCGGCCACGCCGCCCTGGCGCCAGGCGTGCTCGGCCTGCTGGGCGTAGCTGGCCAGGTACTGGCGGTCGGCGGGGTCGAGAAAATAGGTGCTGCGCTCGGCCGACAGGCCCCAGGTCCAGATGATCCAGGTCAGCAGCAGGCAGAAGCCGATCTGCAACAGCGCCAGTTTCCACAGCAGGGGGTGACGGCGCATCAGTGGCGTTCCGCTTCCACCAGGATGTAGCCCGCGCCGCGCACCGCCTGGATCTGCAGGTGCTGCACCCCAAGGTCGGCGAGTTTGCGCCGCAGGTTGCACACGTGTACATCCAGGCCGCGATCGAGCCTCGTGTAGATGCGGTGCAGCACGTGCTGATAGAGAAACGGCTTGCTCAGGGTTTCCCCGGGGTGCTCGCGCAGGGTCGCCAGCAGCCGGTATTCCGAGCCGGTCAGGCCCGCTGCGCGGCCCTGGTGCAGTATGTCCTGGGCCTGGTCGTCGAAGCTCAGGTGCGGGTCCTGGCGCGTGGCCTGCAGCTGTTGCACCCGGGCCATACGCCGCAGCAGGGCGTCGGCGCGGGCGTCCAGTTCGGCCAGGCTGAAGGGCTTGGGCAGGTAGTCGTCGGCGCCTCGGGTAAAGCCGGTGATGCGGTCCTGCTCGGCGCCCAGGGCCGACATCAGCATCACCGGCGTGCCCTGTTCCTGGCGCAGGGTTTCCAGCAGGGCCAGGCCGTCCATGCCCGGCAGCATGATGTCCAGCAGCACCAGGTCGAAGTGGCCGGCGCGCACCACGGCCAGCCCCTGGCGGCCGTCGGTGCAGGTGGTGACGGTAAAGCCGCGCTGGCGGAAATGCAGGTCCAGGTCGTCGCGCAGTCGGGCGTCGTCTTCCACGAGAAGCAGGTTGGGGGTCATGGGGCAGAGCACTTGAATGGGGATATTTAATGAGAACGTTTTACATTTGCGAATATTGCAGCAATGCCCTTGGCTATGCAATTGCCATGATGGGCGGGCATGACCGGGATCAATCGAACAAGAAGTTGAATATTCAACAAAGTGTTGATATTTTTCCTGGCCGTTCACCTTGGTAGTCACCCATGAACCGATCTTGCGCTTCCCTGCTTGTCGAACGTCAGCTGGTGCTGCAGGTGCTGCACAGCACTTTGCAGATGCTGGGCAGCGTGGTCGGCCGGCACGTGGAGATTGTCCTGCATGACCTTGACCGTCCCGAGTGCTCGATCGTCGCCATCGCCAATGGTCATGTCACCGGGCGCCGGGTAGGCGACCCGGTGCTGGTCGGGCCGCGCCAGGACCTGGGTTTTGCCGCGGTGCGACGCGCCCTGCAAGACCGCTCCGCGGCGACCCCGCTGGTGCTGGAGAACTACCCGACCCTGGCCCCCGACGGCCGCGAGCTGCGCAGTTCCACGGTGATCTTTCGCGACAGCAGCGGGCAGCCCTTCGCCAGCCTGTGCAGCAACAGCGACCTGAGTGGTATCGCCGCCGCTCATGCCTGCCTCGGGCAGTTGCTGGGCCTGGGCAGCGCGCCTGCGCCGCGCCGCGACGAAGCCCCCGACATGGAACAGTTGCTGGCCCAGATCATCCAGGGCGCCTGCCCGGGAAACGGGGCGCGCATGAGCAAGCAACACAAGCTCGACGCCGTGCGCCAGATGCAGGAGCGCGGGGTGTTCATCGTCAAGGGCGGGATCGAAAAGGCCGCCGCGGCCCTGGGGGTGACCCGCTACACCATCTACAACTACCTGGAACAGATCCGCGCCCAAGGCGCCGAGGAATGACCGCGATGCAGCTCGATATCTTTCAAGTGGATGCCTTTACCTCCCACGTCTTCGGTGGCAACCCGGCGGCGGTGTGCCCCCTGGATGCCTGGTTGCCGGACGAGGTCCTGCAGCGCATCGCCCTGGAGAACAACCTGTCGGAAACCGCCTATTTCGTGCCCCGGGGCGAAGTCTTCGAACTGCGCTGGTTCACCCCCACGGTGGAGGTCGACCTGTGCGGGCACGCCACCCTGGCGGCGGCCTGGGTGCTGTTCGAGCAGTTGGGCGAGCGCCGCGACGTGCTGCGCTTTGCCACCCGCAGCGGCGAGTTGCGGGTGAGCCGCGAGGGCGGCCTGCTGTCCATGGACTTTCCCGCCAAGCAGCCCGAAGCCGTGGCGATTCCCCCGGCCCTGCTGCAAGCCCTGGGGTTGCCGGCGGCCGAGGCCCTGTACCGCACCGACGATTACCTGCTGGTGGTGGACGACGAATCTCTGGTGGAGGCGCTCAAGCCCGATTTCGCCGCACTGGCCGCCTTCGATGTGCGCGGCATCGCCGTGACGGCGCCGTCCCGGGCATTCGATTTCGTCTCGCGCTGGTTCGGCCCGCGGGTCGGGGTCAATGAAGACCCGGTCACCGGTTCCGCCCATACCTCCCTGGCGCCTTACTGGGCCGCGCGCCTGGGCAAGCGTCAGTTGCGGGCGCAGCAGGGCGGGGCGCGCAAGGGCCAGTTGCAGTGCCAGGTGCTGGACAACGGGCGGGTGATCATCAGCGGCTACGGCGCCTTGTACCTCAAGGGCGGTATTTTCCTCTGAACCGGCTGCGGCGCCGCTCTGCCATGCAGGCCTGGTGCCTGCAGGCGGATTTGTCTCGGCGGTGCCGGCGGGAGTAGAGTCGCGTTTTTTTTCGCCTGCTCAGGATGCTCCAGACCATGCAACGGACGCGCACCTTGCCCCGCCTTTCCACCTCACCGCTGTTGGCCTTGCTCCTGGGCTTGAGTGCCGGCGCTGCCCAGGCAGCGAGCCTCAGCCAGAGCCTGCTGGAGTGCCAGCCGAGTTTTTTCAAGGCCCTGTATCAGCAGCGCGCCGAGCTCGGGCAGGTGGTGAAACTGGCGGAGAATCAGCGCCAGGGCATCGCCTGGATTCCGGTGGCGGAGCGCCGCGACAGCGCCACCGCGCTGATGGCGTTTTCCCGGCCGCTGCTGGATCAGGGCCTGCCCCTGACCGCCTACTACGACCGCCAGTTCGACCTGGGCGAGCAGGGCACCTTTCACTTCTGGGGCTTTGAAATCGATGCCAGCCGCGAGGCCGTCATGGCCGCGCTGCCCCAGGCCGGTTGGCAGGAGACTGGCGAATACTTCGTCTCCCGGCCGCAGATCAAACTCAACGCCGCGGCCCCCTGGCAGGACAACCCGGCCGCCGCTTCGGGCATCGCCCCGGCGCCGGGCTCCGCGGAAAAGATCCTCATGCTCAGCCAGGAAGACGGCAAGACCCGTTTGCTCTGCTCGCTGCAGGGCACTGTCGATCAGCCATTGCTGGAGCAGGAGCGGCCGGACCTGGCCCAGGGAGCGGGCCGATGAACAAGCTGTCGAGCTTGAGCGCGGCGCTTTTGCTCGCCGGTTGCGCGCATTCGGGTACCCCCGGGGAGGCCCCGGCGCCGCAGCGTCCGGACGGCATGTTCAAGGTGCTGGAAAGCCCGGAACTGGCCACCTACTTTGCCGCCAACTCGCTGGCCCTCTACCAGAACAACCCGAACCTGCGGCAGTTCTATCTGGTCAACAACTACGCCAAGCCTGCTGCGCTGGGCGGTGGCAAGCCGCCGATCTACAGCTCCCGCGCGACCCGGGTGATCAACTGCGAGAAGGATGAGTCGGCGCAATTCGGCCGGGTGTACTTCTCCGAGCCCTTCGCCCAGGGCGTGGAGGTCATGCGCAAGGATGATCTTGCGCAATGGGCCGCCTTTCCCCGTCAATCGTTGATCGGGGAGCTGCGCAACATGGCCTGCGCGGTCGATCCGACCCGGCTCAAGCTGGCTCCGGCACCGAGTCGGTGAGCGGTGTCAGCCGGGCCTGCTGTTCAGCCCGGCCAGGCCATGATCAGCATGGGCGGTGGCCTGCCTGATTGAAGCGCGCGCCGCACGCCGCCCAGGCGGCGTTCTGTCCAACTGTTGAGCACCAAGGAAGTTTCGATGCTGGAAAGCAACCGCACCATCACCCTCTCTGGCGAGCAGGCGCTGCAGGCCCTGGCGGAGCTGGAGTTCGTCTTGATCTCGTTGCACAAGATGGGCGCCTACTACATGGATAAACCCGTGGCCGACTACCAGCGCGCCACCACCGATTTCATCGATAACCAGCAGGTCACCCAGCGCCTGGCCCAGGTGCGCAGGATTCTCAGCGAACCCTTCGACCGTACCCTGGGGGAGGACGACATGAACGACATCGAGCGCCATGTGGAGGGGCTCGAACTGTGGCGCCCCGAGTAGCAGGGCGAGGGCTGCCCGCCGATTTATCAAGGAACCTGCCATGTCCAGAATAAGCATCGCCGCCGCGACTCCTAGCACTGACCTGGCGCTGGTCAAGTTTCTCCATCAACGCCTGGGCCTGTCCCTGAGCGTTGCCCAGGGCTATCTGCGCCGTGGCGCCGAGGGCTTCTTCTACAGCGCCAAGCTGTTTCACAACGACCATGTGGAACGTGGGCAGGAACTGCGCGACATCCTCGCCTTCTGCAACAACGCCCAGGTGCCGCTGCTGATTGTCGAAAGCGACCCCGATGAGGAGTGGAACGGTGTTGCGCCCGAAGCGCTGGAGGACTGCGCGATGCCCCAGGAGCACTTGTTCAATCTGCTCCAGGCCTATGAAGAGGACTATCAATAAGGCCCGGCAGCGGGCCTGTAGCGCCCAACCGAATGCGAGGTTTTCCTAAAGTTCTGGGCGCCGGGGTCGAGACGTTGGTGCTGTCCGTCCCTCAATAAGGATATTTCGTGTTCAGAACCCTCCTCAGGGCCACCGCCCTTGTCGCCACCCTGGCGCTGACCGGCTGTGTGTCCTACAACGTCACCGGCCCCCTGGGCGCACCGCTGCATCCCGCGCCTGCCAGCAGCCCGCGCACCGCGCAAATCGCCGATGTGCAGGTTTCCGCCGCCGGTATCGACGAAGCCACCCGCACCGCCATCAGCCGCTCCCTGACCGCCCAGCTGACGCCCTACGTCAAGAGCGCCGGCTACTTCCAGCAACTCAGCGAGTTTCCTACCCGCCTGGGGGAAAACGACGTGGTGCTGAAGTTCAACATGACCTCCCTCAAGGGCCATCGCGGGCCGCACCCGGGCTATGTGCCGGGGGCCCTGCTGACCCTGACGCTGTGGATCTGGGTCAATGGCCCGATCTACGTCGACAGCTTCGACCTGGCCGGTGATCTGTCGATCGTTGATCGCGACGGCAAGGAACTGGCCAGCGCCAGGGAGCAGCTCAAGTTCGAGCGCAATGTCGGTCTCTACGGGCGCGAATACTGGGCCCCGACCCAGGGCGCCAAGCAGCTCAACGAGCTGGTTGCCAAATTGCTCGACAACGCCACCGCCCGGTTGGCGCACTAGGATCAAGGAGCGTCACATGTTCGGTTCCATCAAGCACCTACTGGTGCTGGCCGCGGTACTGCTGAGCGGCTGCGTGTCCTATTCGCAACACGAACTGGCACCGGTCACGGCCTGGCCACCCACCGCCCAGGCGGAGCAACACAAACCCACGGCCTTCGTGCGCACCACCGCGATGAACCAGGTCAATGGCGGCCCGGCCAATGCTGCCGCCGGCGCCCCGGCCGCCGCCTGGGAAGCGGCGGTGGCCGATACCTACCGCCAGTCCGGGCGCTTTGCCCGGGTCAGCACCGACAAGGTCGAGTCGGACCTGTACGCCGAAGCCACCCTGTACAACAACGAACAGTTCAGCATGGCCTCGGCCATCATCACCGGCGCCACCTTCTTCATCATCCCGTCCACGGCGAAGAACACCTTCACCCTGGAGACGGTGTTCAAGGACAAGGACGGCAAGGAACTGGGGCGGATTCGCAAGAGCGAGTCGGTGCGTACCTGGATGCAACTGCTGCTGATCGTGGCGATTCCTTTCCAGGCGGATACCCGCGACGTGGTCCAGCAACTGGCCCGCAGCACCCTGGATGAAGCGGTGCAACGCCAGTTGCTGTAACCCCCGCGCAGCACCTGATGGCAGGCATGAAAACGCCGCTGGCCCGGGTAGGGCCAGCGGCGTTTCTCATGGGCCGGGCCAGCAGCGGAACCAATATTCTCATGCCACTGCACTGGCCAGAGCCCGGCGTAGTTGATCTTGTAGTAATTGATTATTTTTGTGTTTATTAAGTAAAAGTTGATTGTCGCCTAACTATAAGTTCGCTATCGAATAGGTTTTTTCAAGTAGTGGCTGGATTTAAATTTGATTTGTGCTAGCGAGTGAGGGCAGGTCGGAGTGTTGAAGTAAAGTTGATCTCATGTGGAAAAGGCTTTAGAGGTAAGTCTTAATATTTATATATCGAGATGCTGGCTGAATGCCGCTTGCTGACTATAGTGGTGTTGTGACTAGGCAAGATGTCCACGTTGCCTCTAACTAATGTGTCTACGGCGCGAAGGTCAGTATAAGGGTCAGGAGTGATCCAGGGAGTTAGTTATGATGCGTCTCAAATGGTTAAGCCTGATTGCCTTGGGAGTAGGAGTTGCTGGTTGTTCCGGACCCGGGTCGGTCATGGAGCCTTATGAGTCGGCATTGCAACTGGATAGCACCAATGCAAAAAACTTCCATTCCAGCCTGTATTTTCCATCCGGAACCGCCTTGCATTACCCAGGGTATGTCGTGGCCATTGAAAAAAGCCCACAGGCCATCGTCGGCGGCCCCAAGGCTTATCCCCAGGTCAGCTTCGTACGGAGCGGCCAATACATCAGCGCGGAAGAACCAAGCCGCTGGGGAACACCAAGTCAGATCAGGAGATTTCAGGAAAGTGACTCTAAGGCGATGTTCATTTCGCACATCATAAAAAACTCGATAGCCAAGGACACCGCCGGGGCAAGTGATCCTTATCTTTCAAAGAATCATTGCTTTGTATATAACGCTTACGCGGCAAAGCAATTATCACTCGTCAAAAAGAACTATGATCTGGCGAAAATAAGTGACTGGCATGCCTGCTCAATATCCACCAACCTAGACAAGGTGGATGCCCATGCCTATCAGTTTTACGATTATGGAAAGTATGCGCTGCTATCGCTGGAAAATAATTTGACCCA
This sequence comes from Pseudomonas sp. GW823-FHT03E05, assembly GCF_058796855.1. Classification (NCBI taxonomy): domain Bacteria; kingdom Pseudomonadati; phylum Pseudomonadota; class Gammaproteobacteria; order Pseudomonadales; family Pseudomonadaceae; genus Pseudomonas; species Pseudomonas sp. GW823-FHT03E05. Next base: position 1,723,453 of record NZ_JBXAJB010000001.1, on the reverse strand, counting down.
GGACCTTCGGCAAGGTAGTTACACCCATGTTCTGGTGATTGTCATGGGCTGGAACACTGCCCAACAAGAAGCAATACGAAATTTCAATGACTTGGCTGGTAACTTGATGGCCGCTTCTTTGGAAGCGGCCAAGGGACAGCAAGAAAGTCCGATCGACAGGACGCTGGCAATCAAACCGCTGGTCGATGATCAGGTGACTGGTCACTTCCGCCCCTTGGTCATTGGCGTGACCTGGCCGTCTTATTGGTCCAACTCCTTCGGCAACGTATTCAGCTATTCAAATAAGGCCAATGATGCGGACGAAGTAGGCTTGTCCTGGCTGAACAAGATGCTCAACGAAACCATTCCGCGCAGCCTGGCGGCCTCTGGCAGCAAGGCCAGGGTTGTTGCGCTAGGCCACAGTTTCGGGGCGCGCGCCATGACTCGCGCGGTGTTCAGTTCACCGGCCCTGGTGCCTCTTGGCAGTCAGTTCTCCGATCAGCCGATGGTCACCAGCCCGGTTGATCTGGCCGTTGGCTTGCAAGGGGCGATGAGCATCAACCGTTTTGCCCCGGACCTCGGACGTGAAGGCGCTCCCTATCGGGACTACGGGCATCTTCAAAAGACCAAGGTGGTGCTGACTGCAGCCACCAACGATTCGGCGACCGGCGCCCCCTTTATCGTCTGGACCGATCCTGCCGGATCGATCGGCTCATACCACAAGGCCTGCGATACGACCGACCCCCAGTACCAGCGCATATTCGAGTGCATGACGGCTTCTGACACATCCGCAGTTCCAGGAGGTCGGTTCGAAGTCTGCAAGCACGGTCAGCAAGGCTGCGCCGAGCCGTTCAAGAGCACCGGCCCGGACAGAAAAGTGGCCTATATCGACGCTTCTAACGGTATTACCGAATTCAACTCGCCGGGATCCGGAGGAGGGGCCCACAGCGATATCTACCGCCTACCGATGGGCCGTTTGCTGTGGAAACTGATTGAGGAATATGCGCCTACCCAATGATCTGAGGGCCTTACTACTACCCTGTTGAAGCGCACCCAGCTTTGCAGGCATGGCGCACACCATGCCTGCTTAAAACGGGAATGGACCTTTGATCAGACTTTCACGGCCAGGAGTAGTGAAGCGGCTCGTGAAGCGCAGAAGGTTGCATCATCGCGCCAAGTCACCATGAGCTGGCCTAGAGTTAAATCGGTGATGGCCGGCAATGAGTACCAATGACCATTCAAGTGAAGTTGGATGTCCTGTCGTGGAATGGTCAGGCAGGGGGGATCGCAAATGATGTATCGACACTCTTGATCGTTTTGGGTCCCATCGGCAAAGCTTGTTCGCCCTGTCAACGCCGCGGTGTCTTTTTTATAGCGAGCCAGAAAGCACAGGAGCATCCAATGTTTGTAAGGCGAGATCAGCCCTGAGGCAGCCTCAATGCACTCCTTATGGTGCGAGGCAATCTTCGTTTGTGCATAGGGGAATGGGCTGTAGTAGTAGAACACGTACACCAGACCATGGACGGCTGCGTAATTTTTCAGCGCTTCGTTCATCGTCAGGTCTTGGGAATGACCTCCTCCCTGGTTGCGGCAGGGTATGGTGAATTCGCTTGAGAAGTATCGCGTCCATTGGTCAGCCGCTTCTGTTCGGTAGTAGAAGTCCTCGTCGGGCTCATGATCGCAAGTTGGCAAGCCGGACAGATATTCCTCCAATGTCGGAGGGGCGGCGGGTGCGGGAATGTCCTGCGGCTGCGGCTGCGCTGGTGCATTCCGGCTGAAAAGTCTCTTGATGCATTTGAACATGGGCATTATCCGTCCTTGGCTGGCAGACTTCCCCGAGCGGGAAATCTGCCTTTTTTTGCCCCTTAGGGCCCCCGCGGTGCTTCTGCTGGCGTCAGCCTCAGCGCTGCGCCGTCCAATAGGCATGCAGCGCCCGCGCCGCCGGTTCGATGGCCGCTACCTGCTGGCGATGCTGCTCCAGATCCAGGTCGGCCGGCAGTTCGAAGTTGTCCTGTTCGGCACAGTCGATGATCGTCTGCAACAGGCCGGTCTGTGGTGCCGGCATCTGCGGCCAGTTGCCCACGGCCACGCCACGCAGGTAGCCAAAGCACCATTCTTCGGCCAGCAACAGGTCCTGGCCCTGGTGTTCGGTGGTTTCGAAACGTGCATGGAAACCCTGGGCATCACTGGCCAGTTGTTCGGCCAGGGTGTTGATGTGGCGCACGCACAGGTCGATGAACTGCCGGCACTCTTGCGGAGTTTCCCAATTGGGGTTCTCGCCGCCCCAGATCGCCGGGAACCATTCGGCGATATCCACCTGGGTCGGGCCCGACACCAGCGCGGTGAAATAGCCGTCCAGCTCGCAGGGGTTGAGTACCGAGTGGTCGTCGCCGTACTTGAGCAGGGTGTCTTCGAGGGTTTCGAAGTCGGCGGCGTTCAATGGGGTGTTTTGCATGAGAGAAGTCCTGGAAAAAGCAGCGGCAAGTTTCCGGGTTCAGGCCCCGGGCTGCAAGCCTTGAACGGTATGGGCGGCGCTTGAGTGCGCGGCCCTCAGGTGCCGCGCAACAGGTCCTGGGAGTCCAGCAGGCGGTAGGCGATTTCCGGGCGCTGCTCCATGGCCCGGCGGATGGCGGCCGGGATCGATTGCCGGGTCTTGCGGCACAGGCCGGGCAACTCGCCCAGGGAAATGGCGATGCCGCGCATGCTGCGGACCACGTTGTCACTGGGGCTGATCTGGACGCGGATGCCCAGTTGTTCGTACATCCGCCGCTGCATGTGTTCCAGGTCCGCCAGGTCCTTGAGGTTTTCCAGGCGTTCGAGCAGGCGTTTTTCCTCCTGGCGCGTGAGATTGAGGATGCGCAGGTCGGCTCCGGGGGTGTCCAGCAACTGCTCGCGCTCGCAAATGCAGGCGCCGGGTGGACAGGGTTGGCGGATCGCGGGGCTGGGGTTCATGGTGATCCATCATAGCGATCCCGTAGCCGCTGTCAGAGAAAATTCTGTGCCCGGCCAGCCCCAACGAGATGGCGTGGTGGCGGGGCTTTGTGTAGGAGCTGGCTTGCCAGCGAAGGCGTCTTCGGGTTCGCCGCAGGGCTTGAGGGCCTCTTCGCCGGCAAGCCGGCTCCTACGAGGTGGGGTAGTGGCGGGGCTTTGTGTAGGAGCTGGCTTGCCAGCGAAGGCGTCTTCGGGGGCGTCGCAGGTCTTGAGGGCCTCTTCGCCGGCAAGCCGGCTCATACGAGGTGGGGTAGTGGTGGGGCTTTGCGTAGGCGCTGGCTTGCCAGCGACGGGGGCTTTGGGTGCGTCGCAGGTCTTGAGGTCTACCGAGCCAAGGGGTTGCCCGGGTCGCCTTCGGCGAGCATCTGGCTCAGTAACTGCCGTTCCTGTTCGCCGGGAAGCACGCCGCGGGTTTCGCCTTCGAGCACGATCACGCCATCTTCGTTGCTCAGGGTGATGACCGCCGTGGCCCGCTCCCGGGCATCCACCTCGGTGATCAGCCAGCGGCAGGTCACGGTATCCCCCGCATAGTCCGGGCGGCGGAACTGGAAGCTCATCGCCGAGGCCAGCCAGCCGATCTGCCCGCCGATCTCGGTCACCAGGCTGGCGGTCAGCAGGCCATGGGCCACCGGTTCGCGAAACCCTCGGGCCTCGGCGAAGGGCGGGTGGTAGTGCACCGGGTTGTAGTCCCGGGAAATCTCGGCAAAGCGCTGGATGTCCTGGGGAGTGAAGCATCGCGACAGGCTGAAGCTGTCACCGCTTTGCAGCCCGCGAGCCGCCCGTTGTCTGAAGCTGTGCATGGGTCTTCCTCAAGCCAGGAGTTGTTCCGCCAGCAACACTAGCGCAATCAGGACCATCAACCCGCCCGACAGGCGACTGACCCACAGCGCCGCCACCGGCCGCGCCTGTAGAACCGTGCGCGAGCCGAAGCCCACCAACAGGTAGATCACCGCGCAACTGAAGGCATGCAGCAGCCCCAGGGCGAGGATCTGCAGCGACACCGGCCAGGCGGCCGCGGGGCTGGTGAACTGTGGCAGCAGGGCCAGGAACAGCAGGAAGACCTTGGGATTGAGGCCGCTGACACACAGGCCCTTGAACGACCAGCGTGCCCAGGAAGCATCGGCCTGGCCTGCGCCGGCCTGTGGCGTGGACGGGTGGCGCAGCAGGCCGACGCCCAGCCACAGCAGGTAGCCGGCACCGGCCACGGTCAGGCCCGCAAGGGCCAGGGGGTAACGCGCCACCAGCCCGCCGACCCCGGCGGCCACCACCAGGGTCGCCAGCAGGTGGCCGCTCAGCAGCCCGGATACCGCGGGAATCACCACCCGGCCGTTGAGCCCGGCAGAGATGGCATAGGCCCAGTCGGCGCCGGGGGTGATCACGAACAGCAGCGACACTGCCCAGAACGCGGCCAACATGCTCGGTTCCATGCTGGCTTACCTCGGCTGGCTGCAGGTAGCGTGGGCGGGGCAGGCGGTCGCGCTAGGCAGCGCAGGGTGCGGCTTGGCAAGGGGGTAGGGCATGGGGCTTTCTCACGGGCATCAGGGGCTCGACCGCCGCACAGCTGCGGTGAACAGGGGCTTCAAGGTGTGAAGAAAGAATAGTGAAGATCGAGGGGGATTTTTTCTCTAATATTCCAACTGAAAACCTTCGAATGGGGAGAATTATTCAGATGGATCGGATTGATCAGAAGATTCTTGCCGAACTGCAAGCTGACGGCCGCCTTTCGGTCACCGACCTGGCCGAGCGGGTCGGTCTCAGCCTGTCCCCTTGCCATCGCCGGGTACGGGCGCTGGAGCAGTCCGGGGTGATCCTGGGCTATCGCGCACAACTGGCGCCCAGCGCCCTGGGGTTGAATTTCTCGGCCATGGTGTTCGTCACCCTGCGCGAGGGCGATCACCAGGCCGTGGCGGCCTTCGAAACTGCCTTGCAGGGCATTGTCCAGATCGTCGAGGCGCAGCGGCTGTTTGGCGAACCCGATTACCTGCTGCAGGTGATCACCCGCGACCTGCCGGCGTTCCAGCGGTTGTATGACGAGCGCCTGTCGACCTTGCCCAATGTCCAGCGCCTGACCTCGACCCTGGTGATGAAGCAGGTGATCCAGGACCGCACCCTGCCATTGTGATCGGGATCAAGGCTCGAAGGCCCCGCAGGTTCTAAGGTGCAGGCTCCTTCATCCAGGTTCCGGGAGCCGCCATGGCCAAGCCCTTTCCCCTGCGCCCCAAACACCCCGAGCGGATCTGCTGGGGCTGCGACCGCTACTGCGCGGCCAATGCCCTGGCCTGCGGCAATGGTTCCGATCGCACCATGCACCCGGCGGAAATGCTCGGGGAGGACTGGTACCTGGACGGCGACTGGGGCATCGAGATGCCCGCCGACAGCGAGCCGGCCCCACAGCGGCAGTCTTAAATATTACCCGGGTATTATTGCTTGTCTTATTAATACCCGGGTAATATGCAGCCTCGTTTCCTTGAGGCCATAACCATGTCCGACTCACTTACCCAACCCGTCACTGCGTTTCAGGCCCAGCAGGTGCTGGCGGCCGGCCCGTTGCTGGAGGTCGCGCTGGCGGTCAAGCGTGCCAGCGAAGAGGCGGCGCCGCAGCCGTTGCTGGTGTTCGACGATGCCAGCGGCCGGGTCATCGACCTCGACCTGCGGGGCACCCCGGACGAAGTGCGCCAGCGCCTGGCCGCCACGCCGGCGCCGGGCAACGGGCGCTATCGCCCGCGCCAGCCTGCTGCTGCGCCGGTCGAGGGCGAAGAGGCTGCGCCCCGGGGGCGGGGGCGACCCAAGCTGGGGGTCATCGCTCGGGAAGTGACCCTGTTGCCGCGCCAGTGGGACTGGCTGGCCGAGCAGCCCGGTGGCGCCTCGGCGGTGCTGCGCCGGCTGGTGGACGAAGCCCGGCGCCATGGCGCCGAACCGCAGCGCCAGCGGGCCGCGCAAGAGGCGGCCTACCAGTTCATGCTGGCCATGGGCGGCGATCTTCCCGGTTATGAAGAAGCCACCCGGGCGCTGTTCGCCGCGGACCTGGCGCGCCTGCAACAGTGCATCGAGGACTGGCCGCAGGACATCCGCGCCTATGCCTTGCGCCTGGCCGGGGCGTAATCGCCGGGGCTGGCTTGTGTCCCGGGGCCCAGGCGTTTTATGTTCCTTGCCGGTCAACAACGACGCCTTGCCGATTCTGGAGTGCCTATGAACCTCGCCACCCTGGCGCTATTTCTCCCGGCCTGTTTCGCCCTGAACATGGCCCCCGGGCCGAACAACCTGCTGTCGGTGCGCAATGCCAGCACCTACGGTTTTCGCACCTCGTGCCTGGCGGGCATCGGCCGCCTGGCAGCGTTCGCCCTGATGATCGCCCTGGCCGCCGCCGGCCTGGCGGTGGTGCTGCAAGCCTCGGAGCTGTTGTTCTACGGGATCAAGATTCTCGGCGCGGGCTACCTGCTGTACCTGGCCTATCAGCTGTGGACCGCGGACCCCCAGGTGCAGAGTGCGGAGCGCAGCCGGGTGTCCGGGCTGCTGGCCCTCAGCCGGCAGGAATTTCTGGTGGCCATCGGCAATCCCAAGGCGATCCTGATCTTCACCGCGTTTCTGCCGCAGTTCGTCGAGCCCGGGGCGCCAGTGGGTTCGCAGTTCCTGGTGCTGGGGCTGTTGTTCCTGCTGCTGGAGTGGATCGCCATCAGCGCCTATGCGCTGATGGGCCTGCACATGCGCCGCTGGTTCAGCGAGCCTGCGGGCAAGCGCCTGTTCAATCGTTGCTGCGCGGCGTTGCTGTCGGCGGCGGCCTCGGTGCTGTTGCTGGCCCGGCGCGCCTGAAGCCTGGAGCAAGCCTCTCCCCGCAACGGGGAGAGGCCATGGCCATCAGTGGATGGAGAAGTACGGGTCCCAGGAGCAGTAGGCGATCACCTTGTTGTTGCTGTCCAGGATCATGAAGGCCCAGGTGTAGGTAATGCGCGAGCCGACCCGGGTGGCGTTGGCCTGCCAGTAGTAGTTCTGCACGCTTTGCGCGATGGGCTGCCCGGCCGGGTTGTCCTTGTCGATGATGGGCAGCGGCGTGCTGTCCAGGACCACCGGCGTGACGTCGGTCAGATAGGGCGGATTGCCGGCACTCGGTATCGGGTTGGTCTGGGTGTACTGGTACAGCAGCACCGCGTTGTACATGCCCTTGGACAGGCTGGTGGCGCGCCAGCGGACAATGTCCCCCTGACGCAGGTTGACCGCCAGTTCGGAGCCGCCGTCCGGCCCGTCGGTGTTGTCGCGGCGGGCCACCATGTAGACCACCTGGTCGGACAGGCGCTGGCCGTTGCTGTAGTAGTTGTAGAGCTGGGTGGGGGTGGCGCTGTGCTGGCTCAAGGTCAGCGTGTTGCCGCCGTCGAAGGTCTTGCCGTTGCTTTCCAGAATGGTGTCCACGTCAATGGTGACAAGGATATCCACGATGTTTTCGTTCATGTCCGGCTCCCTGTTGTCGCGCTATGGGCCTGGCGATCCAGGCCCGGGTGTCATCGGCTGTGCAGCGTGCGGCCACCGAGCATCCGGGCGCGGCGCAACAGCTGTCGGGCACCGGGCGAAATGCACTTCCATGAGGTCGCCAGTGGAATCTAGAAGCTCAAGACTGTTAGTCAAATGGGCCGGTCAAAAAAGCGCCGCGAGGGCGTCCTGGCCGCTTCGGGCTACAGGCCTGTAGCACCCGTGCCAAGGCCCAGGTGCTGATCGGCCCATAGCGCCGCCTGGGCGGCATGGCTCAGGCCCAGGTCGTGATCGGCCCCGGGCACGATGTCCAATCGGGCGACCCCGGATCGCCAAGCGACAGGCCCCGGGATCGGCCGCGACGGTTTATCATGCTGCGCTGCCGCCCGTTGCCCGTGCGACAAGGGGCTGCTCCATTCGCCCACCCTGGAGGCGCCCGCCATGCCTGATCTGCCCAAGCCTGCTGCCATCCCTGAATTCCCCGTGTGCCACGCCCGTGGCGGCACCTCCACCGGGCTGATCCTGGCCCGCGAAGCGCTGCCCCGGGACGAAGCGCTGGTGGAAGAGTTGCTGCGCCACCTGATGGGCGTGCCGCTGCAGGGCGAGTGGCCGGGCAACAGCCAGATCACCGGCCTGGGGCGCGGCGGGCCCACCAGCAACAAGGTGTTCATCGTCGAGCGCCGCCCCGGCGAGACGCGCATGGTCAGCACCCTGGCGCAACTGGCGGCGGGCAAGAGCGCCATCGACTGGAGCGTCAACTGCGGCAACATGTCCGCGGCCCTGCCGTTGTACGCCCTGCAGCGCGGCTGGCTGGAGCCCGGGGAGGGCGGTGGGCAGATCGAGATCTACAACAGCAACACCCAGACCACGATGTATGCGCGCCTGGGCTTCGCCAATGGCCGGCTGCTGAGCGACACGCGGATTCCCGGGGTCAACGGGGTGTTTCCCGGGGTCGACCTGTTTCTCGACAAGCCGGTGGGGGCCAAGACCGGCGCGCTGTTCCCCACCGGCAAACGGGTGGACCTGCTGGACGGCATCGCCGCCACCTGCATCGACGTGGCGGTGCCCATGGTCATCCTGCGCGCGGCGGACCTGGGCAAGACCGGCGAGGAAACCCCGGCCCAGCTGGACGCCGACCCGCAATTCAAGGCGCGCCTGCTGGAACTGATGGTGCTGGGCGGGTTGCGCATGGGCCTGCGCAAGCGCGATGGCAGCCTGATGAGCGCCGACGACCTGCGGCGCAGCGAAACCATCCCGAAGATCTGCATCGTCAGCCCGGCGCGGGAGGGTGGGGATATTGCCACCCGCTACTTCACCCCGCAGAACGCCCACCCGTCCCTGGCGGTGTCCGGCGGTTGCTGCCTGGCGGCGGCCTGCCTGGCCGAGGGCACCGTGGCCCATGCCTTGTTGGCGCGGGCGCCGGTGCTAGGCGAGGAGCCGGGCGAGTACCCGCTGGCAATTGAAAACCCCGCCGGAGTGCTGGAGACCCTGATCAATGCCCGGCTGGCCGGTGGGGAGCTGCTGATCGATGGCGCCGCCTACCGGCGCAGCGCGCAGATCCTGTTGCAGGGCAGCACGCCGCTGTACAACGCCTCCCCAGCGTTGATCGCCGCCCTCGGCTCCGTCTAACCACCACCACCACCACCGAGGCTCCTTCGCGGCCACACAGAGTCCAACCCTGCGCGTGCCCCGCTTCTTGTAGCCGCTGCCGAAGGCTGCGCACGAGCCGCAGGCTCGCAGGCGATCCCCCTGGCGCCTAGGCCCCTTCGGTGCCTATCGCAGCCTGCGGCAGCGGCTACAGACGGGCGGCTGTGGTTCAGCGCTGGGGGAAATCCCGGCGCAGGGCATCCAGCCCTGCCAGCAGCCGAGGCACGGCATTGCAGGCCAGGGGCAGCGTCACTTGGCAGCCGTCCAGCCGTTGCTCCGGGTTCAGCCAGGGCGGTGCGGCTTCAAGGCAAAAGTGGATCTGGATCTGCGGCTCGGGGCCGCCCAGGTAGTGAAACGCCAGGCAGGGCTCGGTGAACCAGCAGGGCCGGGGAGGGCCTTCGGGCTGATCTAGGGCCTGTAGCCACTGGGCCAATTGATCGAGCTCATGAGTCCTCAGGCAGGCATCCTTGAAACGCCAGTCGCCCTGGGGATGCTCGATGCGGCCCTGCACCATCAGCCAGTTGGCGTCCAGGTGATCGTGGCTGCCAGGGAACTGGTAGCCAAGGATGTCCAGCTCCACCCGCAGCTCAGGTGGGGCCCTGAATATCAGGGGCATATCAGCGAGCCTCGCCGCCATCGGGAAGAAACTGCGGCACCTTCTGCTGCAGCAACTGGATCAGCTCCGGGTCCATGAACTCGTAATCATCGGGAATGTTCAGGCAGACAATCTGCTGGTTGTTCAACTGCGCCTTGAAGCGCTTGCGCAGTTTTTCCCGGTGCCGGGTTTCCATCACCACAATCAGCCCGGCCCATTGCACCAGCTCCGGGCCCAGGGGCACTTCGGCATCGTGGTTGAGCCCCGCCGAAGCGGTCTCGATCCCCGGCCAGTCGGCGAACAGCTGCTCGGCGGTGGGGCTGCGCAGCTTGTTCTGGCTGCAGACAAACAGGACATTGAGCATTGGGCCGAACTCCTTGGCACAGACGCCCGGCCCGTAGAGGGCAGGGCAAAGACGCTGATTTTTCGGGGCTTTTACTGCACTGTCCAGCAACTTGTGGCGGGCCGGGCGAATGGCGTGGGTCAGCGCCAGTTGCCCGTCAAGCGCCGGGGCTGCGAAACTGTCGGCCCCTTTACCCCTATCACTCATTCCATGCCCGCAGCCCCGTTCACCTCCCCCCATCTGGGCCTGGCCCTCAGGCGCTGGCGCCTGTTGCACCGGGTCAAGCAGCAGCACGCCGCAGAGCTGTTCGGCGTGGCGCAGTCGAGCATTTCCCGTTGGGAAAACGGCCGGCAAGCCATGGAACCGGCAGAGCGTGCGCGCTTGGAGCAACTGCTGGCGGCCAACCTCAGCGCCGCCGCCGATCAGGCCCTGGCGCGGCTGGTGAATGACAGCCCGCGCGCCGTGCACCTGGTGTGCGACCTGACCCACCGCCTGCTGGCCTGTTCCGCCACCCGCGCCGGGCAGTTCGGCGTGCCCTTGAGTGAGCTGCTGGGGCAATCCCTGTGGGGCTTCTGCACCGAGGAAATCGTGCGCAAGGAAGCCGCCCTGGATGACCTGGGCTGGCGCGAAGTGCTGGCGCCGCCGTCCCTGGAATTCTTCAGCGGCCACAACGATTCGGCCATCGTGCCCATCGCCCCCAGCCAGTGCCGCTGGACCCGCCTCAACCTGTCCGACGGCAACGCTGTGCGGCTGGTGGAAACCCTCTGAAGCGCTTGTCGAGGCACGCCACGCATATTTTATCCGTGGACCGGGCTCCGGCCGCTGACTAGTCTGGTAAGCCATCGCCCGCCGCCCCACGGCGCGGGCCTCGTTCACTTGCAGCAGGCTTGTCCATGACCTCCGAACTTCTCAGCGGCCGCCTTGAATTCCTCCGTGAAGCGGAAAAACTCAAGGACGTGCTGCGCAGCGCCCACACCTCCAGCGGCCGCCAGGAAAGCACCGCCGAGCACAGCTGGCGCCTGTGCCTGATGGCGCTGCTGTTCGAAGACCAACTGGGGGATCTGGACCTGCTGCGGGTGCTGAAACTGTGCATCGTCCACGACCTGGGGGAGGCCATTCACGGCGACATCCCGGCGGTGGCCCAGGCCGCCCACCCGGACAAGAGCCAGCAGGAGCGCGCGGACCTGCAACTGCTGGCCCGAGCCCTGGACGCCCCGGCCCGCGAGCACCTGCTGGAGCTGTGGGACGAATACGAAGGCACCGCCAGCAACGAGGCGCGCGCGGTCAAGGCCCTGGACAAGCTGGAAACCCTGCTGCAACACACCCAGGGCCAGAACCCGGCGGGTTTCGACTACCGCTTCAATCTCGGCTACGGCCGCCGCTACACCGACGCCAGCCCACTGTTCCAGGCCCTGCGCCAGCAGATCGATGCCGACACCCAGCGCCGCCTGGACGCCCAGGCTCAGGCCGCGGTTCAGCATCGGCTGCGCTAAACAAGCCCGGGCGCCGCTCGCCAGATCCAGGGAGGTTCCCAGGGGGCAGGGCGCCCCGCGCAGAAACCTTGCAGGCGTCATGGTTTTTTTCTGCCAGGGTCATCAAGCGGGTCTATTTTTACCTTCGCTTGCCGTTCACTACGCTTTTCATACGCACGTCCAGCCTCGGGCCCATATCGAGCAGCCGGGTAGGGATGACCGAAGGAGAGTCCCATGTCCAACGAATCCAAGTGTCCGTTCAAACACACCGCCGGCGAAGGCACCAGCAACCGTGACTGGTGGCCCGGCCAACTGAACCTGAAGATCCTTCACCAGCACTCGCACCTGTCCGACCCCATGGCGGAAGATTTCAACTACGCCGCCGAATTCAACACCCTGGACCTGGCCGCAGTGAAGCGCGACCTGCAGGCGTTGATGACCGATTCCCAACCCTGGTGGCCGGCGGATTTTGGCCATTACGGCCCGCTGTTCATCCGCATGGCCTGGCACAGCGCCGGCACCTACCGCATCGCCGATGGCCGGGGTGGTGCCGGGGGCGGGCAGCAGCGCTTCGCCCCGCTCAACAGCTGGCCGGACAACGTCAGCCTGGACAAGGCGCGGAGGCTGATCTGGCCGATCAAGCAGAAGTACGGGCGCAAGATTTCCTGGGCCGACCTGATCATCCTCACCGGCAACGTCGCCCTGGAATCCATGGGTTTTAAAACCTTCGGCTTTGCCGGTGGCCGCCAGGACGTCTGGGAGCCGGAAGACAACGTCTACTGGGGCAGCGAAACCACCTGGCTCGACGACCAGCGCTACAGCGGCGACCGCGAGCTGGAGAACCCCCTGGGGGCGGTGCAAATGGGCCTGATCTACGTCAACCCGGAAGGCCCCAACGGCAACCCCGACCCGCTGGCGGCGGCCCGGGACATCCGCGAAACCTTCGCCCGCATGGCCATGGACGACGAAGAAACCGTGGCCCTGATCGCCGGCGGCCACACCTTCGGCAAGACCCACGGCGCCGGCCCGGCGAGCCACGTCGGCCCGGAACCGGAAGCCGCCGGCCTGGAAGAGCAGGGCCTGGGCTGGAAAAGCAGCTTCGGCACAGGCGTCGGTGGCGACGCCATCACCAGCGGCCTGGAAGTGACCTGGACCACCACCCCGACCCGCTGGAGCAACGACTTCTTCGACCACCTGTTCGGCTTCGAATGGGAGTTGACCACCAGCCCCGCCGGCGCCCACCAATGGCGGCCCAAAGCCGGCGCCGGGGCCGACAGCGTGCCCGACCCCCACGACCCGAATAAACGCCGCACGCCGTCGATGCTCACCACCGACCTGTCGCTGCGCTTCGACCCGGCCTACGAGGCGATCTCCCGGCGCTTCCACCAGCACCCCGAGCAACTGGCCGAAGCCTTCTCCCGGGCCTGGTTCAAACTCACCCACCGCGACATGGGCCCGCGCGCCCGCTACTTGGGCCCGGAAGTGCCGGCCGAGGAGCTGATCTGGCAAGACCCGATTCCCGCCGTGAACCACCCGCTGATCGACGCCCAGGACATCCAGCAGCTCAAGGGCCAGATCCTCAATTCCGGCCTGTCCGTGGCGCAACTGGTGTCCACCGCCTGGGCCTCGGCCTCGACCTTCCGCGGCTCGGACAAACGCGGCGGCGCCAACGGCGCACGGATTCGCCTGGCCCCGCAGAAGGATTGGGAGGTCAACCAACCGCAGCAACTGGCCCAGGTGCTGCAAGGCCTGGAAGCGGTGCAGAGCGCCTTCAACAGCGCGCAAAGCACTGGCAAGCGCGTGTCCCTGGCGGACCTGATCGTCCTCGGCGGTTGCGCGGCGGTGGAACTGGCAGCGAAAAATGCCGGCTACAGCATCAGCGTGCCCTTCGCCCCGGGGCGCATGGACGCCAGCCAGGAACAGACTGACGTCGAATCCTTCGCCGTGCTGGAACCGGTGGCAGACGGATTCCGCAACTACCTCAAACCCGTCAGCGGCGTCACCGCCGAAGCCCTGCTGGTGGACAGAGCGCAACTGCTGACCCTCAGCGCCCCGCAACTCACCGTACTGCTGGGCGGCCTGCGAGTGCTGGGGGCCAACGTCGGGCAATCGCCCCACGGCGTCTTCACCTCGCGCCCGGGCACCCTGAGCAACGACTTCTTCGTCAACCTGCTGGACATGGGCACCCAATGGAAACCCCTGTCCGAGGCCCGCGACCAGTACGAAGGCAGCGACCGCGCCACGGGCCAATACAAATGGAGCGGTACTCGGGTCGACCTGCTGCTGGGTTCCAACTCGCAACTGCGGGCCCTGGCCGAGGTGTATGCGGCGGCGGATGCGGGTGAGCAGTTCGTGAAGGACTTTGTGGCGGCCTGGGACAAGGTGATGAACCTGGATCGGTTCGATCTGCGCTAAAACGGGAGCAAACCGGGTAATACGACAACGCCTCCCTAGGGAGGCGTTTTTACTGGCCCGGCTACTGCGTTGCCCCCACCCGTTGCACCTCCGGGAACAGTTGGCCCAGGGTGCTGCGGGCCTGGGCCGCATTCAGGTAGGCGTAGAGCAGGTCGGTCAGGGCTTGGAAATCCAGGCGCTGGCCATCGAGCATCGGGTTGAACAGCCACAACCGCACGCGCATGCCCGCGGCCACCGGCCAGGCATGGGGCGCGGCCAGGGACTTGAAGCAGGCTGGTGCCAGGGCCGGCGCACGGCTACCGGCGATCACCGAGAACACCAGCCCCAGGCTCAGGTAGCGCTGCTCCAGTTCGAAACCATCGAAACACACCCAGGGAGTGGGGGCGGGCGCATTGGCGAACTGCAGGGTGTCGGGGGTCAGCGCCAGCACCTGCTGGCCATGCCGCCGACGCAGGGCTTCGGCCGCCGCCAGGCCCACAAGCCCGGCGCCCAGCATCAGCGCCCCGGGCAGCCAGAACCACAGCTGGGCAGAGCGCAACTGCCAGGCCGAAGGCAGGCTGGCCAGCCAGCCGCCCAACAGCACCAGCAGCAGCGAGAGCAGGGCCAGCATGACCGCTTGCCCAAGGGAGCGCTCGCGAATCTCGCAGCGGCGCCGGGGGCCGTCGGCATCGGCCTGCAGTTGCAGCAACAAGGCTTCTTTTTCGGCGTTATCCACGGCCTTGCAACTCATCCAGCTGTTGCTGTGCATTGGCCGCCTGGCAGTAGGCGTCCAACAGCGCGGCAATGTCATCGATGGCCAGTTTGCGCCCCCCGCTCATCAACCCGGCGGAATGAATGCGAATGTGAGGTTCGGGGCTCTTGAGCGCCATGGCCTGGTTGCCGAACAACTGGCGCACGGGCCTGTGGGTCGGCAGCGCGCTGCCCGGGCGCAGGGTCAGCTGCTGCAGGGTCAGCAGCCCCTCATCCTTGACATGGACATCCACCACGTCCGTCAGGTTGACCGGTGCACTCAGGGAATCCACGAACAGCTGGCGCCGGGTCAACCGCATGAAGGCATGCTGGCCGGCGTGGCGATGCTGCCAGGTCACCAGGGCGAACAACGCGGACAGAAACAGCCCGCAGAGCAACATGCCGGTCTTGCCCTGCTGGATACCCCAGGCCAGCATGCCCAGCGAAATCAGCGTGAACAGCGGGCCCAGCAATTGATAGCGGCGCGTGTTGGTGAATTCGCTCTGCTCGGGCACACGCTGGATCACCTGTTGGAGCTGGGCGATCACCTGTTCGCGCTGAGCGTCGCGGGATGCATCGGGTTGCAGCGATGAAGTCATAAACAAGTCCTTGATTCACAGAAAACAAAGCGGCCGAGCGTCTGGGTGCCGGCGCTCCCCCAGGGCTTACCGGGCCTTGAGATAGTCGGTAAGGAACGCCTGGGCATCGCCCTGGCTCGACAGGTTCTCGTCATAGCGCACCCGCACCGGCGCGGCTTCACCCGGCAGGTACAGCTCGCCCCAACCCTCCTGGAGCACCAGTACCACGAATTTCTGCCCGTCGACGGTCGTGGCGTAGCGGGTATCCCTGGCGGTCTTTTCCACGGCCATTTTCTGGATGCGCAGGTTCCAGTCGTGATCCACGTCCTCCACCTGCACCAGGGCCTGATGCTCACTGCGCTCACCGATGCGCAAGGTCCAGACCTTCACCCCCTGCTGGCCGACATAGGCCGCCAGCTTATCCGCCACCGGGGGCCGTTCATCGGCTTGGGCCAGGCCGGTTACCAAGGCCAGCGCCATGGCCCACACGGCCGCCCATCTGCAATAAAGCTGCATTGTTCACACTCCTGACATCTGAAAAAGCCGTTCATTGAAGTCGGCACCTGCTGCCCTGCCAAGCGCTTTGGCCGTCATTCACAAGAAAAATTCCGACGCTCACAACCACCGCTGCGCAAAGTGTGAGTGAGTTACCATTGGCCGCCGTAGCAACCACCCCCATGGACCCGCTTTGCCGATGGAATGCTGGAACCCCTACCTCGATACACAATTCTGCTTCGACCGGCCGGTTGGCCTGGCCCGCGCCGGGGTGTTCGACCCCAGTGCCCGGCGGGTGATGGGCAGCGCCGTCGGCCACTACCGCGCCCGCACCGTGCGCCCACACTTGCAGTACTTCGACTGCAACCTGCAATTCCCCGATCCGCTGCGCATCCACAAGGTATTGCCCGACAGCCTGTGCATCGTCCAGGTGCTGGCCGGGCAATGGCAGCACCGGATCGACGGCCAGCTCCACCACTACACCCCCGGCGCGCCCCAGGCACTGGGCCTGAGCGAAACCATGGAAGCGCTGGACCAGATGCCCGCCGGCAGCCACGCGCGCATGGCCGGCCTGCGTATCGCCGGTAGCTATCTGCGGGAACTGGCCGAGGAAGACCCGACGCTGCAGCCCTTGCTCGGCCTGCTGGACGACGGCATCCGCTTTCGCCAGTTTCAACGCTGCCGGGCGTTGGGCAGCTTGCTGGAGCGGCTCTACCAAGCGCCGTACCAGGGCGCCCTGCAACGCCTGCACCAGGAAAGCCTGAGCCTGGCGGTGCTGGTGGAGCTGGCGGTGCACCTCCAGGGCCAGCGCCCTGCGGCGCCCACGGTGCGGGGGCAACTGGACCTGGCCCACGAAGCCCGTCGCCAGCTCGACGCCCACCTGCTGGACCCGCCCGGCAGCCAGGCGTTGGCCCAGCAACTGGGGGTAGGAGAGACCACCCTGCGCCGCGCCTTTGCCCAGGTATTCGGCCAGTCGATGCTGCAGTATGTGCGGCGCCAACGCATGGAGCTGGCACGCACCCTGTTGCGCCAGCGCAAATGGCACGTGGCGCAGATAGCCTACCGCCTGGGCTACGCCAACCCGGCCAATTTCAACCACGCCTACAAGGCCCACTTTGGCCATCCGCCCGGCGCGGAAGGCTAGCGCAGGCGCACCCCAGCCCCTTACGCCTTACTCGATCGTCAGCGATACCTACATCGATCAAGCCATGCAAGAGGGCAGCAAGGTGCTGGCCTACAGACCCGCGGCGCGACAGGTGGATGGTTACGGACAGCCCATCACCCCGGCGCGGCGAATCGAAGTGGTTGAAAACCCGGGGCAGGACAGCGACGAAAACGGCCTGGCCAAGATCGCCGGAATACCCGCCTGGATTCAGGGTCAAGAGACACGCCCAGGCTTGAACTATGTGCTGCAGATCAACAACTCCCGGCTGAACAGCGCCGCTCAAGAGCACAAGGGCATTTTGGTCGGTGGAGCCTGCTACCTGCTATTGAAGCAAGGCATTGATGACGAAGACCTGATGGCCGGGGCCCTGATCATCCAGAGTTCATAAGAAAGGGGCCGGGCCCTCAGCGTCATGAACCAGAACCGGTTTGATCTGCGTTGAGAGGGATGCACACGGGGAAAAACGACAACGCCTCCCTAGGGAGGCGTTGTTACAGAGCGGTCACGGCCGCCCGACGCTTTACTTCGCCTTGAGGTACTCATTGAGAAACGCCTGGGCATCGCCATAGCTGGACAGGTTGCTGTCATAACCCACCTTCAGCGGCTTGGCCTCACCCGGCAGATGCAACTCGCCATAGCCTTCCTGAAGCAGCAGCACCACGAACTTCTGCCCGTCCACCTGAGTGAAGTAACGGGTGTCGCGATCGGTTTGCTCCACGTTCATTTTCTGAATACGCATGTTCCAGTCGTGGTCGGCGTCTTCCACCTGCACCAGCGCCTGATTGGCGCTGCGCTCACCGATGCGCAAGGTCCAGACCTTCACCCCGTGCGGCCCGGTGTAGGCCAGGATCTTGTCCGCCACCTGTGGCCGTTCCTCGGCCTGGGCCAGCCCGGTTCCCAGTACCCACGCCATGACCCACGCGGCCGCCCAACGGTAATAAAGCTGCATCCTTCTAGCTCCTGAACATGAAAAGGGGCGGTTATTGAAGCCGACCCGTGCGGCGCTGCCAAGCACCCAAGGCAACAGGCGGGATAAAAAAACCGGCGCACACGCTGGACTCACCCGCCACCGACCTGTCGCGAACAGCACACTCTTTGCGCCCTCGGCTAAATACAGGTCGCAAGCGTGGCGAGGCAAAGCGTCGCCACCGGTAGTCTAAGAGCACCACCCGGGAGACTTTCAATGATTCGACGCGCTTGCTTGGCCGCTCTATTGACAATGACTGCCGCAACCGCCTTTGGCGGCCCTGGCTACGATCATCTCTATGCGTTCGGTGACAGCTACTCTGACAATGGCGCGGGTGAAACCTTCACCCGAACCATGGCCGCGCAGAAGGTCAAAGATGCACAGGAACTGCCTGGTTCGTTGTATTGGCAGGGACGCTGGAGCAATGGTCCCACCGCGGTCGAGCACTTGGCGCAGGCCTTGAAAATTCCCTTGACCGACTACGCCATTGGCGGCGCCAAAAGCGGCAACGGCAACTACTACGCCTGGATGCAGCCCTCTCGCGACACTGGGGTTTTCGGGCAAATCGCCGATCACCTGAAGGCCGCTAAAACACACAAGGCTGATCCGGATGCGCTGTATTTCATTTTCATCTCAGCCAACGACTTTTTTGAATGGGCCGACTTCGCGCACCCGGAAACGATCGACGTGCTTGGCCAGAACAGCGTGGCGAACATACAGAAGAGCACCGAGACGCTGATCGCCGCAGGGGCGAAGCACCTGATGGTGGTGGGGACCACGGATTTGAGCCATGTGCCGGCTGTGGTGCAGGGCAATCAAGTCAAGAACGCAACGCAATACCAGCAGATACTCGAACAAAAACTGCCCGCCGTGCTGACAACACTGGCTAACGCCCATCACGTGAGCATTGGCTACTTCGACCACCTGGCCTTCAGCAACAAGCTTCGTGCGGCACCCGAGGTGGCGGGTCTGAAGGATCTGGATACCCCGTGCCAAGCCACCTACCCGGACGTCAAACCCGTGTGTGCGGATCCGGATAGCCATTACTACTGGGATGAGTGGCACCCAACCCGCAAAGTCCACAGCCTGGCCGCCGAGGCGATGCTTGAAACGCTAAAAGCGAGCCGTTGAGGTTCTCTATCCGCTCATAGCCGGTCAGCATTGCCCGGCTATGAGCGCCAAGCATTGTCATGGTCATTGCTCGGACATCCTTGCCCTTGTCGTTGAGAACAGCATGCTGTGTTCACGGGACGCTTAGCGACATGTGACCTTGTCGGCACCCTGGGGGGAGACGCCGGCTACGAGTTCTCCAGTGGTATGGCGGACATGGGCTTGGCTCCATTCTTGAGGTCGTTGTTTGGGCTTAAACCCGATAAAGTGACCCGCCTCAAAGCGCCTAACGCACAAGCCGCGCCCCGATTCAAAGGCTGCATTTTCAGGATGAATACCCCTATGAGCCAACTCACCGCACTGATTGCCCAAGCGCAAGCCGGGCTTTCGGTCCAGCAAAACATTCCCCAGGAACGCTGGGAGGCCATCGCCACCCAGTGCGGCGCCGAGGAAATCGCCGAGATCAAAACCCGCATCGCCTCACTCAAGGCCGCCAGGGAAGCGGTGGAAGACTGGGACGGCGACACCCGCGATGACCTGTATTTCGCCATCGCCCACTTCACCCGCCTGCTGGAACTGGCCAGCGCCCACGCACAAGGTGAATGAACATGTCGGTTGACAGCACAACGGATTATTTCGAGAGCAGCGACGGCGACGTGCGCCTATGGATAGAGCAGGGCAGTGCCATTCATCTCAAGGCCATCAGCCCGCACAACGACCCGGTGGAACTGACGGCAGAACAGGCCCTGGAACTGGCCCAGGCACTGCAACGTCTGGCCAGCCGCCTGGCCGACTGAATGAGCGCCACGCTGCGGCTGACGCACCCCTGGCGCCCGAGCCTACTCAGGCAAAATCCGCCGGTTCGAAACGCTCGCGGGTGTCCATGCGGATAGCACGCAGGCCCAGCGTCTGCAGATGGGACTCATACAGCCCCAGGGCGCAATAGCTGACCAGCAAGCTGCGACGGCGCGCACCACTGGGGTTCAGACTGGCCCCATGCACCAGATCGGCATCGAACAGCAGCACGTCCCCCGCATTCCCCGCCAACTGCACCACCCGGGATTCATCACTGAAATCAAAGGGCGCCAACCGCTCCCCGGGGCGATGACTGCCGGGCACTATGCGCGTCGCGCCATTGGCCGGCCCATAGTCATCGAGATAGACCAGCGCCGTGACCCGGTCGCCGAGGCGCTGCTCCGACAGATCCCGGTGCAATACCTGATGACCGCCCCCCGCCAACGGCTCCCGGCCCTCCACCTGAGCCAGAAAAAAGCCTTCCCCGATCAACTCCCCGGCCACCGCCAACAGCGCCGGCAAACGACACACCGCCTGCACCCGTGCATCCAGATCCACCAGCGCATGACGCCAATCGTGGCCCCGAGGCACCGGCCATCGCTCAGGCCCAATCACCCCCGCCTCGAACGTGGCCCGCAGCTCATCCAGCCAGTCGGCGGGCAGCGCCTGACGCAGCAATTGGTAACCGTTTTGCTGGAGATGTTCGCGGTCGATCATGAGGGGCAGATGTCCTTATCCGGGGTGGGGGAGAGCATAACGGCTCGCTAATCCGAGTGACATAACCGGCTACGGTTTAGCGGTTGCCGGACCCTGAGCAGACCTCATAGTCTGCTGCGGTCGCTGCAAAATCAGCGACCGGGCCTGAGAACCCGATCAGATGCAGGCACATTGTTGATCAGGGAGTTTCAATCATGTCTGCCGGTAATCTGTACGTAATTTGCTGCTGTTCCTTTCCGCTTTCTTCGCTCAATAGCCTCTGCTGCCAGACCCTGGCGGGAGGTGCCCAATGAGCCATTCAAACTCCATCAAAACCCAAGGTTTTGTCACCTTTGGCCAATGTGCCGATCCTGAACTAACGTTGTTTCGCGTCAATGCGGATGTGCCTTTGCAGCAGGCGTTGGAGCAGGCTTCGACGTTGTTGTACTACGCCAAGAAGTTAGCGTTGGATGCGGCTATGGAAGAGCAGGGGGAGCGGTATGCCTGGGCTGCGTACTTTTTGGCGGAGATGGGGAAGGCGGTGATTGATGATGCGGGGTTGGGGTTGAGGGAAAGAGAGGGGGGGCTGAGTTAGGGCCACACCGTACTAGATAGAAACGCCGCTTACCGCTAGTTGATAAGCGGCGTCTTTATGAATTGAGGGACCGCTATCGGCCAGAAGCGGACGAAAAACTATTTCCGCTCCCCATTGCTTTAGTCGTCCTGATCGCGGTCACGACACCACCGGAGGAAGCCACTAAAGGTAGTTGCGATAGGTGCTAATTCGCCCTTTAGAAGAAGGTCGAACTGACCGAACTCTACATCAAACACAGCTTGGGATGAGCGATTGTAGAGCACGATGCCTTGCCCCACTACTCCGGTAAGAGCCAGATAACCAACTGGTACTCCAAGCTCGTTGATCGCATAGGTAGTCATCTGCTCAACCTGATCTATTTCGATCAACTCATACCATCCCCGAACAGGCATTGCGCCGTGACGAAAATAAAGATCGGCTAGCTCAGTACCCTCGATTTCCAACGTGGTGACGTAAAACGAGACGTCAGCTTGGTGAGCTAGCAAATGTGCTCTATAGCCAGAGGAAGAGTTAGATTGGAGCCATTCTTCGATGTCGGAAGGGAGCATATGTTGAGGGCCAGGAGCGAAGTTTGTTCGGCAGGCTACTAGAGTATTTTTACCGTGCAAAGCTCTAGGTAAGCGCTGTCCGCTCCTGGCCGATAGCTGCCCTCCGCGAAGGACAGCTATCGACCGGAAGCACGGCAGATGGCTAAACGCATGAGCCGGCTATCGATCCTGTACGCAATGATGGCAATATGACTCTTCTTGGAGAAAGTAGCATTCGGCGCAAGGAAACACCGGATGTCATACGCATAGGGATATGGAATATGGCTTCGATTCAGGTGGATGGTGAGGACAAGACCGCAAAGATCAGCGACTGGGCGATTCGCTGGAGTGACAAGTACGAAACCCTGGAACTGACCTGTCATTTCCCTTCCAAGAAAAAATACACCCGTCCTCTCAGTAACTGCCAAGTTTTGCCATCCCGTGAGTTGACCAATGTATTGCTGCACAAGCCCAGCAGCACGATTGTTACACCCATTGCCAAAGCGACGATTTATGGCGAGAGATATGCCGTCGTGCACTACCCGGGTGCCCCAAAGCCATATGTCTACAAGATGGACGGTATCGGCTTTACCGCCCCGACATCGATGAAGGAAACGCCGGTCTTCCGCTATTTCACTAGCGTGGCGAATGCCCGACGGGATCACGCCGAGTCGAAGATTGACCGTGAAATCGCCGATAATGTGGTGCGTCAGCTCGGAAAGCTGCCAGCCATTGCTGGCACCGCCTTGCAAGCCTACTGTATGGGGCGCAACGGCACGTTGGCGCCGGGTCAGGGGCTCATTTATCCGTTCGGGCTTAACGAGAGTCAGCTTCAGGCGGTCGAGCGGGCGTTCAGCGCGCAAATCAGTGTGATCGAAGGCCCGCCAGGGACCGGCAAGACCCAGACGATCCTCAACATCCTCGCCAATATTCTGTTACGTGGGCAGACGGTAGCGGTGCTGTCCAACAACAATGCGGCCGTGGAAAACGTCTACGAAAAGCTGGACAGATACGGCCTGGGCCACTTGGTCGCCAAGCTTGGCAATCAGGAAAAACGTAAAGCCTTCTTCGCCGACCTGCCTGCTTGGCCATCAAGCGCCCCCGAGCCGGCACCGTCTCTGGATGAGATCCAGGCCTTGCTGACCCGTTTGAAGCAACACCTGCAAGACCACAACAGGGCGGCACAACTGCAAATCGAGCTGGACGAGCTGGTCATCGAGCGGCGCTACCTGCAGCAGTGGCAGGCCGAAAGCGATGTGCAGGCCACAGGCTCGCTCGACAAGTACGGCCTGACACCGCGTAAGACTGCGGACCTCATGGCCTACCTGGCTTACCTCGGCGAGCAGCGCATTCATCTAAAAGACCGCATCGAGCTACTGTTCAAATTCAGAATCTTTCGCACCAAGCCATTCGCCGAGGGTGAGGCGCGCATGGCCGTTTTCCATGCACTGCAGATGCATTACTACGACAAGTCGCTACGGGACAAGGAAGCTGAGCTGAGAACTTGCCGTGAATCGCTGGAACGCGCTAATTTCACGGCCCTGCTAAATGAGCTGACAACAGCATCGATGCACCATCTGAAGCAGCATCTGCAACTTCAGGTACCGCCGTTGGACAACTTTGAAGTCAAAACTTACTGCAGGCATTTCGATGCCTTCGTGCAGCGCTTCCCTATTCTGGGCAGCGGCACGCACTCCATTGTCAATTCGATCGCGCCGGGCGCTGTCCTCGACTACGTGATCATCGACGAAGCCTCTTTGCAGGACATCGTGCCGGGCATCCTGCCACTGGGCTGCGCAAAGAACCTGATCGTCGTCGGAGACAACCGCCAGTTGCCGCATATCCCTGTGGCACTGGGACTTCAAGCACCCGCCGAGACCTACGATTGCGAGCGCTACAGCCTGCTGGATTCGTGCATTGCCGTGTTCCAGGACGCGCTGCCCAGAACCCTGCTGAAAGAGCATTACCGCTGCCACCCCAGGATCATCCAGTTCTGCAACCAGCAGTTCTACGACAACGCACTGGTGGCGATGACCGAGGACAAGGGAGAAGCGCCCCTGCGCCTAGTGGTGACAGCCAAGGGTAATCACGCCAGGAAGAATACCAACCTTCGGGAATTGGACTCCCTGCTGAAGATGCTTGAGGACGAGGGGCAGCCTGTCGGAATGGACGGCGAAGGCCGCGGTTACATCGCCCCGTTCCGGGCGCAAGTCAACCTTTCCGATACGCACTTGCCAACGGATTTCGTCAAGGACACCGTGCACAAGTTTCAGGGGCGCGAATGCGACGAGATCGTCTTCTCTACCGTGCTGGACAAGAAACGCTACAACCAGGCGCAAACACGCCTGGATTTCGTCGACGACCCACGCATGATCAACGTGGCAGTTTCGCGGGCCAAACATCGCTTCACCCTGGTGACCGGCGACGAGGTGTTCACTGACAATAATGGCCACATCGCTGCGCTGATCCGCTACATCAGCTATTACGCACAGGACGAGCAGATCGTGCACGCGCCGGTGGTGTCGGCATTCGACTTGCTATACCGCGAGTACGACCAGTCTCTGGCACGCTTGGACGCCCGACTGCGGTCCGAGGACTCACGCTACAAGTCCGAACAGATCGTGGCACAGTTGCTGCGCGAAGCGTTGTCAGCCCCGGAGTGCCAGGCATTGAAGTACCACACACAGATCAAGCTGGATAAGCTTGCATCGCCGGGTAAGCTGGACTGGACGGAGCCCCAGCGGGCGTTCATGCGGCGTGCCAGTTGCGATTTCGTGATCTATTTCAAAGTGGGCAAGAAACCGATAGGGGTGATTGAGGTCGATGGCGGGTACCACGACCGACCCGTGCAGGCAGCTCGGGACGCTATGAAAAATGAAATTTTGGCTAGAAGTGGCATTCCTATTCTGCGGCTGCGGACAGTTGAGAGTGACATTGAGCGGAGAGTTGGCAACTTTATCGGGCAGTGGACTAGTCCTACTCAAAGCGCATAAGCACTGGGTCAGAGGCCGTCAATCGTTGATGGTAGCAATCGACCCGAAGCTGCTTGTAGCCAAATCGCAAGCTGGCCGATCGAAGGTTACCGAATGTATTCGCGACCCCTATGGGAGCGGTCTTGCCGGAATACCGCACTACCGCGAACACTGGTTAAGCCCTTGCCATCCAACACTATGCTGGCTTCGCGAGCAAGCCGGCTCCCACAGAGACAGCATTGCGTATGTAAGGATCAGGCTTGGTCAGTAATCGCTTCAGAGATCAGGTCGAAAGCAGCTTTTCGGGACTCGCAGCTGTTGATCGATAGCTGCCGTTTCCCCCTCAAAACGTCGGCGGCGTTATCACCCACAACACCACCGCATCCTCCTCCCCAGGGTTCCCATACTTATGCGGTTCCTGACTGGAGAAGCTAAAGCTATCCCCCTCACTCAACTGAAAATACCGTTCCCCCACCCACAGCTCAAAGCTCCCCGACAGCACATACCCGGCTTCCTCACCCTCATGGCTGTAACTCTCCTTGCTGTAGGTCCCCGGCGGAAACCGCGAGTGCAGAAACTCCAGCTGCCGGGTCGGTTGCGGGGTCAACAGCTGATCAATAATCCCGTTCTCATAATTCACCTGCAGCCGCTGTTTCTTGCGCACGACATAGCTTTGATCCTCGGGCGCGGTCTGGGTTTCGCTGACGAAGAGCCATTGGATGGTCACGCTCAGGCTGCGGGCGAAGTTAAATAGGGCTGTGCGGGGAGGGAGGTCGCGCTCCAGTTAGCTGATAAGTGGCATTTTTTAGTTGTTGAGGCTGCTTTCGGCCAGAAGAGGACATTGGGCGGGCTAGTAGCTGCGAAAGTCTTTGGCGACGTGATGGATGGCTAGGCGGTGGATGTAATGGGGCACTAACCGGAGTCAACGGCCTTTACGCACCAGTGGAGGACGTTTGCACGAAGCACGCGAGTATTATGTTCCCCAGACAGGACCCAACGCGTTAGTTTTTGCGTTGCAGGTACTCCTACGGTTGGCTATACCCGGATTGGCAATAGCACATTGCTACACAAGCCAAGCTGACAACATGGAGCGTCATATATGAAACGCCTCAAAACTGTAGGAGTAGCAGTATTTGCTTTGGCATTAACAGGTTGTGAATCGTGGTCAATCATTACCTCATCAAAAATAGAGCCTTCCGCAACAGACGCGGAATACAGCGCTGTAGTGCCTGTAGCTACGGATGAGGGGTGGAATACGCTGTTCGACAATGATTCGATTGCTGAGAACTACCGGAAGGTTTGTGTCATCGCGGGCCGGCAGGAATTGATTGGCTCGGCAGGGGCGGCGGTGCTAACCGCTATCGGCGGTGCCGCATGGGATTTGGGTGTCATGGCGGTAAATGACAAAGTCGAGAAGATTCAAGAGCGGTCAAGCAGTACCTGGAATGCAGCATGGACTACGACTTCAGATGAGTTGAAGAGTTATCGATGCCTTGCCCTAGTCAGATACAGATACACCATGACAGAGACCAAAGGTAAGCAAACGGAAAGCGTACCTATCCCTCAGATGGTATTGCTGCTCAAACTTACTGAGTTCGACCCGAAGAAGGACAAGCTGAAAGCCGTTCAGTTTGTGCCATTGCTCGCTGCCTCAAGAACTAGCGCAGCACTGACCAAAGACGAGGGGAAGGGGCTGGGCAAGATCGGCCTCTCCGCTGCCGGTGCAATCTCCTATTACGTTGATGGAGAGCTTAAAGAATCAACGCCAGATGCAATCAGTGTCTCGGGAGTTACGGTAGGCGAAACAGGGAGCAATCCGCCTCTGATGGTCAAGTCATTTGGATACGGCGGATCAAACGCGACGAAACCTGTCACCTACCCCTTCGACAGTACTGCTGGCACAGATGACGGGAAAGGTCATAAGGTCCGCGAAATCACTCCGTTGTACGTGAAGTTTGCAGTGGCGGAGACAGGCACGTTGTCCGGTAAAGATGCGAAGGCGAAGGCCGAAATCAAGGTCATTACCGACGCGCTCGGCCCTGTTGTGAAGGATCTCATCAAGAAGAGATTTGAGGACGACGGTTCAAAGTAATCGCTAACAAGGCCGTTGTTCTGCTTTTGGGCGAGCCCTGCCCCCAGATTGTGGAGTCAGGGTTCCCTAACGCGGATTCCACTCCGATGATCTCGAAGCGCTGCCCCCAAAGCTAGAAGGCCTCAAGACCAAGCTTAAAGACCTTATTCCGCATGTTGCAAAGGCGCGTCGTTCCCATTTCCAAGAGCCCAACGAAATCTCACTCGCTGTCTGGCTTATCCCATCGCAGCGCTTATTGAACGAGAGTCCGCTTTGGGTCGATAGCTGCCGTTTTCCCCTCAAAACGTCGGCGGCGTTATCACCCACAACACCACCGCATCCTCCTCCCCAGGATTCCCATACTTATGCGGTTCCTGGCTGGAAAAGCTAAAGCTATCCCCCTCACTCAGCTGGAAATACCGTTCCCCCACCCACAGCTCAAAGCTCCCCGACAGCACATACCCGGCTTCCTCGCCCTCATGGCTATAACTCTCCTTGCTGTAGGTCCCCGGCGGAAAGCGCGAGTGCAAAAACTCCAGCTGCCGGGTCGGCTGTGGGGTCAGCAGTTGATCGATAATCCCGTTCTCATAATTCACCTGCAGCCGCTGTTTCTTGCGCACCACGTAGCCCTGATCCTCGGGTGCGGTTTGGGTTTCGCTGGCGAAGAACCATTGGATGGTCACGCCCAGGCTGCGGGCGATGTTGAACAGGGCGGGGATGGAGGGGTAGGCGAGGTTGCGTTCCAGTTGGCTGATGTAGCCGGCGGTGAGTTCGCTCTGTTGCGCCAGTTCGCTCAGGGTCAGGCCGCGGCGTTTGCGCAGGCCGCGGATGCGGGTGCCAAGAAACTGTGGGCCGCCAGGGGCTTGGTTGTCGCTGCCGGGCTCCGGTGCGGGAGGGCGGCTCGCGGGCGGCGTCTTGCTGCTTTGGTTCATGGCGGGCTCCGGACCAGGGGAACGGGCGCGTCCGGGCACCCGTCCTGCAAAAGCCCTGGAGTATAAAGCAGCCTCAAAGCGCCCAGGCGACTTTCAAGCCTTCGTGGATGGCTTCTTCCACGGTGCGCGGTGCCAGGCAGTCGCCGATGCGTTGGAAGGGCACCAGGCCTTTGAGTTGTTGGCCGAGGTCGTCCACGGATTGGTGGCCTTGGCACAGGACCAGGCTGTCGACGTTTTCCAGCAGCATGGGTTCGCCGCTGGCGGTGTGTTGCAGGTAGACGGTGCTGTCGTCGCAGCCGTAGAGGCGGGCGTAGGGGATGATCGGGATCGCCAGTTTGTGCAGTTCGCCGGCCATCTGGTCGCGCACGTACAGCGGCAGGCTTTCGCCGCAGTGGGTGCCGTTGACCGCCAGTTGCACTTGGTGCCCGGCGCGGACCAGGCGCTCGGCGATGCCGGGGCCGATCCAGTCGCAGCGCCAGTCGGCCACCACGACGCTGCGGCCCAGTTGCACTTCGTCGCGCAGTACTTGCCAGGCGTCCACCACTTGCAGGTCGCCGCCGCGTTCGAAGTTCGGCCAGTAGGGCTGGGCGCCGGTGGCGATGATTACGTGGTCGGGGTTTTCGCGCTCGATCAGGGCGCGGTCGACTCGGGTGTTGCGCACCACTTCGACGCCGGCCAGTTGCATTTCCCGTTGCAGGTTGGTGCTGGCGCCGCCGAATTCGCTGCGCCGGGGCAGCAGCTGCGCCAGTTGGATCTGGCCGCCCAGTTGCGCGCTGGCTTCGTAGAGGGTCACGCGGTGGCCGCGTTGGGCGGCGACGGCGGCGGCTTTCATCCCGGCCGGGCCGCCGCCCACCACCAGGACGCGTTTGCCGCGGGCGCTGGGCTTGGGCTGGCCGTAGAGCAGCTCGCGGCCGGTTTCCGGGTGCTGGATGCAGGAGATCGGCAGGCCCTTGTGGAAGTGGCCGATGCACGCCTGATTGCAGGCGATGCAGGCGCGCACGTCTTCGGCTCGGCCGCTGTCGCTCTTGTTGGGCATCTGCGGGTCGCAGATCAGCGCACGGGTCATGCCGCACACGTCGGCCTGGCCCTTGGCGATGATCGCTTCGGCTTCCTGGGGCTGGTTGATGCGCCCGGTGACGAACAGCGGGATCGACAGTTTGGCCTTGAAGGTGCCAGCTTCCCGGGCCAGATAAGCCGCTTCCACCGCCATGGGCGGGACTATGTG
This sequence comes from Pseudomonas sp. GW823-FHT03E05, assembly GCF_058796855.1. Lineage (NCBI taxonomy): Bacteria > Pseudomonadati > Pseudomonadota > Gammaproteobacteria > Pseudomonadales > Pseudomonadaceae > Pseudomonas > Pseudomonas sp. GW823-FHT03E05. Next base: position 1,694,693 of record NZ_JBXAJB010000001.1, on the reverse strand, counting down.
CACCGCGCCACCGAGGGAGGCGGAGGTGCCAGCGACTATGTGCACGTAGTCCAGTTGCCCTTGCAGCAATTGCACGGCGGCCAGGGATTCGTCTTCGGTGAGGCCTTCAGGGTCGCGTTCATCGGCGGAAATCCGCAGGCCGATGATGAAGTCGGCATCGGTGCTGGCGCGCATGGCGTCGAGGATTTCCCGGATAAAGCGCAGGCGCTGTTCCAGCTCGCCGTTGTAGCCATCGGTGCGGCGGTTGACCCGCGGGTTGATGAACTGCGCCGGCAGGTAGCCGTGGCTGGCCACCAGTTCCACGCCGTCCAGCCCGGCCTGATGCAGGCGCCGGGCGGCGTCGGCGTAGCCCTGGATGATCTCGTCGATCATGTCCTGGTCCAGGGCCCGGGGCATGACCCGGAAGCGTTCGTTGGGCACCGCCGAAGGGGCGTAGGCCACCGCCAGCAGGCCGTCGGCGGACTCCATGATTTCCCGCCCCGGGTGGAAGATCTGCGACAGCACCACCGTGCCGTGGGCGTGGCAGGTTTCGGCCAGGCGCCGGTAGCCGTCGATGCAGGCGTCGTCGGTGGCCATCAGCACGTGGCTGGTGTAGCGCGCACTGTCGTGGACCCCGGCCACCTGCAGCACGATCAGGCCCACGCCGCCTTCGGCCCGGGCGCGGTGGTAGGCAATCAGCTGTTCGTTGACCAGGTTGTCGGTGGGCATCGAGGTGTCGTGGCCGCTGGACATGATGCGGTTCTTCAGGCGTTTGCCACGGATCTGCAAGGGTTCGAACAGGTGCGGGAAGGCGCTGGTCATTGCGGTGACTCCAGGCGGGCCAAGGGCAGGGGGCGGGGCCTTGGCGTTGTTATTGTTGGCCTATCAAAATTTACCGCCAGTAAAAAATCAACTTGTTTTTTTACTAGTGCTTGCAGTAGCTTCGATCTGCGCCCGCTCCCGGGGCCAACCTCACAACAATAAAAAAGGGCTGTGCCGGCGCCTGCCGGTGTGGCACCGCGAAGAGGATTCACAGATGAAAGCGCTCACCCGCAAGCACGGTTGTTCTTTCCTGGCCCTGAGCCTCGCCCTGGGTCTGACCCTGGGCCAGCCGCTGATTCAGAACAAGGCCCAGGCAGCCCCCGACATGGTGGTCGTGGCGTACGGCGGAGCCGGACAAAAAGCCCAGGATGTGGCGTTGTTCCAACCCTTCAGCAAGGCCGATGGCAGCAAGCTGATCCAGAGCGAATACAACGGCGAAATGGCCCGGATCAAGGTCATGGTCGACACCGGCAACGTCGACTGGGACGTGGTGCAGATCGAAGGCCCGGACCTGATGCGCGGCTGCGACGAAGGCATGTACGAGCCCCTGGACTGGAAGGCCCTGGGCCGTGCCGAGCAGCTGATTCCCGATGCCGCCCAGCCCTGCGGCTCGGCGGTCCTGGTGTGGAGCGTGGCCATTGCCTACGACCGCAACAAGCTGGCCAAGGCCCCGACATCCTGGGCGGATTTCTGGGACGTCAAACAGTTCCCCGGCAAGCGCGGCCTGCGCAAACGCGCGGTGTACAACCTGGAATTCGCCCTGATGGCGGACGGGGTCAAGGTCGAGGACGTGTACAAGGTCCTGGCCACGCCCGAGGGGGTGGACCGGGCCTTTGCCAAGCTCAGCGAACTCAAGCCCTACATCCAGTGGTGGGAGGCCGGGGCCCAGCCGGGGCAGTGGCTGGCCGCCGGTGATGTGGTGATGACTTCCACCTACAGCGGCCGCATCGCCGTGGCCGCCCAGGCCGGCGCGCCGCTGGCGGTGGTGTGGCCCGGCAGCCTGTACGGCATGGACTACTGGGCGATCATCAAGGGCTCGAAACACGTGGATCAGGCCAAGCGCTTCATCGCCTTCGCCAACACCCCTGAAGCCCAAGTCAACTACGTCAAGCAGATCCCCTATGGCCCCACCAACACCCTGGCCGCGGCCAAGCTCGACCCGGCGCTGGCGCAGTGGGTGCCGACCTCGGAACAGAACCTCAAGGGTGCACTGGCGATGGACGTCGGGTTCTGGGTTGATCATGGCGAAGAGCTGGAAGAGCGCTTCAACGCCTGGGCCAGCAAGTAAGCGCAACGGGCTGGACGCCTGCGGGCGTCCGGTCCTATTGTTTGCGGGCTCTTTTTACCGGCCCCGTTTGCCCGCCCACCTGCCTGGAGGACTCCAACAATGAACAATATCGCTCCCAGCCCCCACGCCCTGACCGAGCGCAGCGCCACTGAACAGCGCCTGCGCGAAGAGCTGGCGGCCTGTTACCGGCTGATCGCGCACTTTCGCATGACCGACCTGATCTTCACCCATATCTCGGTGCGCCTGCCCGGGCCCGAGCATCACTTCCTGATCAACCCCTACGGCTTGATGTTCGATGAAATCACCGCCTCCAACCTGGTGAAGATCGACCTCAATGGCGAAGCCGTGGAGCCGTCGCCGTACCCGGTGAACCCGGCGGGGTTCGTGATCCACAGCGCCATTCACGGCGCCCGGGAAGACGCCCAGTGCGTGCTGCACACCCACACCAAGGCCGGATGCGCGGTGGCGGCGCTCAAATGCGGCTTGCTGCCGGTGAACCAGATTTCCATGGAGTTCTATGGCCGCGTGGCCTACCACGACTACGAAGGCGTGGCCCTGGACCTGAGCGAGCAGCAACGTCTGGTGGCCGATCTCGGCGACAAGAGCGTGCTGATGCTGCGCAACCATGGCCTGCTCACCGTGGGCGAAACCGTGAGCCAGGCGTTTTTGCGCATGTACTACCTGGAGAAGGCCTGCGAGATCCAGCTGGCGGCCCAGGCAGCAGGGGAGATCGTGCTACCACCGGACGCGGTCTGCGCCCACACCGAACGCCAGTTCAACGACCCGGGCCGGCCGCTGCAGGAAGGCGAACTCAACGACCCGGACGCCATGCAACTGGCCTGGGCAGCGTTGTTGCGCCTGCTGGAGCGCATCGCCCCCGACTACCGCGCCTGACCCCACGTGGGTTTGTATCTACCTGTAGCCGCTGCCGAGCCATGGCGAGGCTGCGAAAAGGCCCGCAGGGCCTTGCTTGACGATCTGCCGCCGAACCTGTGTCGCCTTGAAGATCGTTGCGTCCCTACGACGGAATGCCGCCCAGACCGTTCGCAGCCTTCGGCAGCGGCCACAGGAAGCGGTACGGCTCGGGCGGCCACACAAACGCTGGATAGCCACGGAAGGCCTGTTGTACAGTCGTTCAGTTTCAACTTCCCGCCACTGCCCAAGGAACCCGCCCCATGAGCCAGGAAGCGCGCTTTTCCCGCCTGGAACCCGACCTGCGCAAGGCCGAGCTGATCGAGGCGACGCTGACCTGCCTCAAGCTCCACGGTTTCCAGGGCGCGTCGATCCGCAAGATCTCCGCCGAGGCCGGGGTTTCGGTAGGGCTGATCAGCCATCACTACTCCGGCAAGGACGAGCTGGTGGCCGAGGCCTATCGCGCCATCACCGGGCGGGTCATGAGCCTGCTGCGCGAGGCCATGGAGCAGGCCGCGCCCGACCCCCGGCAGCGGCTGTCGGCGTTCTTTCGCGCCTCGTTCTGCGCCGAACTGCTGGACCCGCGGCTGCTGGATGCCTGGCTGGCCTTCTGGGGCGCGGTGAAGACCGCCGAGGCGATCAACCTGGCCCACGAACATTCCTATGGTGAATACCGCAACGAGCTGGCCGGCCTGCTGGGCCAGTTGGCCGGCCTTCAGGGCTGGAAAGGCTTCGACGCCGATCTGGCGGCCATCAGCCTCAGCGCCTTGCTCGACGGCCTGTGGCTGGAATCCGGGCTCAACCCGGGGACCTTCAGCCCGCAGCAGGGCGTGCAGATCTGCGAGGCCTGGGTCGAGGGGCTGCTGGCCAGCGGCGGGCGAGGTTTCGCTGTGCCGACATAGGGCTGTTGATCGGTTGTTCAGTAATGGCTAGGCTGCTGCGCTGTAGGTGGTTTCTCTAATAAAAATAATCAGGAACACAGGCGATGACTCCTCGGGTATTGATCGTCGACGACGATCCGCTGATTCGCGAGCTGCTTCAGGCTTATCTCTCTCAGGAAGGCTACGACGTGCATTGCGCCGCCACCGCGGAGCAGGCGGAGAGCTTTCTCGGCCAGCACACGGTGGACCTGCTGATGCTGGATATCCGCCTGCCGGGCAAGGACGGCCTGACCCTGACCCGGGAGCTGCGGGTGCGCTCGGAGGTGGGGATCATCCTGATCACCGGGCGCAACGACGACATCGACCGCATCGTCGGCCTGGAATGCGGCGCCGACGACTACGTGATCAAACCCCTCAACCCCCGCGAGCTGGTGTCCCGGGCCAAGAACCTGATCCGTCGGGTGCGCCAGGCCAGCCCGCCCCAGGCCCCGGCCAACAGCCCGAGCCCGGTCAAGCAGTTCGCCGACTGGGCCCTGGACACCGACCGCCGCCGGCTGATCGACCCGCGGGGCGCTGAAACCCTGCTGACCCACGGCGAATACCAATTGCTCAGCGTGTTCCTGCGCAACAGCGGCCATACCCTGAGCCGCGACCAGTTGATGGACCAGATCCGCAACCGCGAATGGGTGCCCAGCGACCGTTCCATCGACGTGCTGGTGGGCCGCCTGCGGCGCAAGCTGCACGACGATCCGGCCGAGCCGGAGCTGATCATCACCATCCACGGCGCCGGTTACCTGTTCACCGCCAGCGTGGCGGCCTGAATTGCTGCGTCGCGCGCTGGTGCTGTGCCTGGGCCTGTGCCTGATCCCGCTGGCCGGCGCGACCTGGGCCGAGCCCCAGCCCGTGCTGCGTTATTGCGACTACCCGGTGTACCCGCCGATTTCCTGGAGCGACGGCAGCCAGGTGCGTGGCCTGGCACCGACGGTGGTGCGCCAGGTGCTGGGGGACCTGGGCTATCAGGTGCAGGTGGTGGTGCTGGGCAACTGGAAGCGCTGCCTGCTGGACGCCGCGGCCGGCCGGGTGGATGTGGTACTGGCCTACAGCACCGGCCAGCGCCAGCAGGACCTGTTGTTTTCCCGGGTGCCGGTGCTGCGTGAGGAGGTGGCGCTGTTCGTCAACCGCCGCAACCTGCCGAGTTTTACCCACTTGCAGGACCTGACCGCCTACCGCGGCGGCCTGCTGTTCGGCGAGAGCTACGGCCAGGATTTCGACCGCGAGGTGGTGCAGCACGGCAATATCGAATGGGTCTCCAGCAGCCAGCAGAATTTCGGCAAGCTGATCCGCCAGCGCATCGATTTCATCCCCCATGAACGCCGCACCGGGCAGTTGTTCATCGAGCAATTGCCGGGGGCCCAGGACATCATCGCCTTGCCCCAGGCGGTGAGCGTCGACTACCTGCGCCTGGCGGTGTCGCGCCATTCGCCCCTGGCGCCGCGCATGGCCGAGATCGACACCCAGTTGCAGCGCCAGGTGGACAGCGGCGCGGTGCAGCGCTGGCTGGCGCAGAGCCAGGACGGCTACCGCGCCATGCTCAAGGCCCAGGTCGAGGGCCGGCCATGATTGCGCTGCGGCCCAGCGGCCTGTTGCGCCGCCTGTTGCTGTTTATCCTGCTGTTCAGCCTGTGCTTCACCGTGCTCGCCAGCAGCGTGCAGCTGTACTTCGAATACCGCCGGGAAATGCGCGACATCGACAGCCGCATGGAGCTGATCCGCGCCGGTTACCTGGGCAGCCTGGAACGCAACCTGTGGGACCTCAACCAGGAGCAGCTGACCGTGCAGTTGCAGGGGCTGGTGGACTTTTCCGATGTGGCCCGGGTGCACCTGATCAGCAACGACTTCGACTTGCAGCAGGGCAGCGCCGAGCTGATCGGGCCGCTGCGGGTGGAGCGTTTCCCCCTGAGCTACCAGCCGCCGTCCGGGCCCTTGCGCCAGTTAGGCGAGTTGCAGGTCAGCACTGATCTGGGGGCAGTGTATCGGCGCCTGTACGCCACCGGGCTGGCCAGCCTGTTGTGGATGAGCGTGTTTCTCTGCGGCTTGGCGGTGGCCTTGTCCGGGCTGTTCTACCGCCTGGTGACCCGGCACCTGCAAGTGATGGCCGATTTCGCCCGGCGCGTGGCGGCCGGCGAGCTGCACGAGCCCTTGCACCTGGACAAGCGCCAGCGCCCGGATGGCGACGAGATCGACACCGTGGCCCGAGCCCTGGACGACATGCGCCGGGCGGTGCTCGATGATGTGCAGCGCCGCGAAGCCGACCGCCTGGCCCTGCAGGACAAGCGCGATGAATTGCAGAAAATGGTCCAGCGCCGCACCGCCAGCCTGATGCACGCCAAGGACGAGGCCGAAGCCGCGAACCTCGCCAAGTCGCGCTTTCTGGCGACCATGAGCCATGAACTGCGCACCCCCTTGAATGGCATCCTCGGCATGGCCGAACTGCTGCGTTCGGCGCCCCTGGGCAGCCAGGATCGCCAGCGCTTGCAGGCCCTGCACCAGGCCGGGGAGGGGCTACTGAGCATCCTCAACGAAGTGCTGTCCTTTGCCCGGTTGGAGGAGGGCGAAAGCCGCCCGGAAGTGCGGGATTTCTCCCTGCGTCAGTTGCTGGAAGAAGTCACCACCTTGTTGCAGCCCCGGGCCGAGGCCAACCGCACCCGCCTGGAATTGCACATCGACGAACAACTGGCACCGCGCCAGCAGGGCGCCGAGCAGTACCTGCGCCAGGTGCTGAGCAACCTGCTGGCCAACGCCATTCGTTTTACCGAAGACGGCTGGGTGCGGGTCGAGGTGCAAGTGCTCGACAGCACCGCCGGTGGCCAGCGCCTGCGCTGCTGCGTGCGCGACAACGGCATCGGCATTGCCGCGTCGATGCGCGAAAAGATCTTCGAGCGTTTCGTCCAGGCCAGTGATGAAGTCAGCCGCCGCTATGGCGGCACTGGCCTGGGATTGGCCATCTGCAAGCACCTGCTGCAGCAACTGGACGGACGCATCGGCGTCGACAGCGAGCTGGGGCAGGGCAGTTGTTTCTGGTTCGAGCTGGTGCTGGGGGTGGGTCAAGAGCCTTTGCCGTCGCCACAGCTTCAGGTGCCGGCGCAGGGTTTGAAGATCCTGGTGGTCGAAGACGTGGCCCTCAACCGCGAAGTGGCCAGCGGCCTGCTGCAGCGTGACGGCCATCAGGTGTGGCTGGCGCAAGACGGTGAAACGGCCCTGGCCCTGTGCCGGCAGCAAGCCTTCGACCTGTTGCTGCTGGATGTGCACTTGCCGGGTATCAGCGGGGTCGAGTTGTGCCGGGACATCCGCCGCCGTCCCGGGCCCAATCGGCAGGTGCGGATCTTCGCCCTGACCGCCAGCGTCCAGCCGTCTGTGGTGCGCAGTTATCTGCAGGCCGGGATGCAAGGCATTCTCGGCAAGCCGTTGCAGTTGGCCAGCCTGCGTCAGGCGCTGGCCGGGCAGTTGCAGCCACCGCCGTTGCAGGCCCCGCAAGGCTTGCTCGACCAGGGCTTGCTGGACACTCATCGCAGTCTGTTGGGCGAGCAGAAGTTGCAGGACCTGCTCCAGATCCTGGCCGATGCACTGGATCAGCAACAACCACTGTTGGCCGACGCCCTGGCCGCCGAAGACTGCACCGAGGTCCTGCACCTGGCCCATCGGCTGGCGGGCAGTGCCGACTCCCTGGGGTTTTGCGCGCTGGCCCGGGTGCTGCGGGAGTTGGAGGAGGCGGCGCAGCAGGCGGATCGCCCGGCTCTGGCGTCCCTGGCGGCGAGGCTGCAGCAGCCCTGGCAAAAGTCTCGGACCTTGCTGCAGCGCTTGCTGGCGGCCTGACGTACAAAATCCTTACGACTTTTTACATCTTCGATCTTTTGCTTCAACCCGAACTTACATGGCTTTCCAATAATCGCTTGAGCCGCGCCCGCCGCGGCCTTCGAAGCTTATTGGAGATAATAATAATGAACTGCCTGCAAGCTGCTTGTACCCCACGTCCCGTCCCATCGCCCCGCGCCCTGCGCCTCACCGACTGCTGAGGTGCACCATGACGACCAGTACTGAACGCAAAGGCATCCAACTGACGCGCTCGCTGAAGAGCCGGCACATTTTCATGCTGTCCCTGGGCGGCGTGATCGGCACCGGGCTGTTCATGGGCTCCGGGGTCACCATCAACCAGGGCGGGCCCTGGGGGGCGATCCTCTCCTACCTGGTGGCCGGCTTCCTGATGTACCTGGTAATGGTCTGCCTGGGCGAGCTGTCGGTGCAGATGCCGGTGTCCGGCTCGTTCCAGGCCCACGCCACCAAGTACATCGGCCCGGCCACCGGCTTCATGATCGGCTGGGTCTACTGGATGAGCTGGGCCACCACCGTGGGCCTGGAGTTCACCGCCGCCGGCATGCTGATGCAGCGCTGGTTCCCCGGGGTGCCGATCTGGTACTGGTCGGCGCTGTTCGTGGCCTTGCTGTTCGGCATCAACGCCCTGGCCACCCGGGCCTTTGGCGAGGCCGAATACTGGTTCGCCGGGGTCAAGGTGCTGGCGATCCTGAGCTTTATCGTGGTGGGCGCGCTGGTGATCTTCGGCGTCATCGACCTGCCCAGCGGCGCCCCGGCGCCGATGTTCGACAACCTCAAGGGCGACTCCCTGTTCCCCAACGGCCTGCCGGCGGTGTTCGCGGTGATGATGACCGTGGTCTACGCCTTCCAGGGCTGCGAGATCATGGGCGTGGCCGCCGGTGAAACCGACCAGCCGGAAAAAAGCATTCCGCGTGCCGTGCGCAACGTGGTGTTTCGCGTGCTGATCTTCTACGTCCTGGCAGTGATGGTGCTGGCGGCGATCATTCCCTGGCAGCAGGCCGGGCTGGTGGAAAGCCCCTTCGTCCAGGTGTTCGACATGGTGGGCATTCCCTACGCCGCCGACCTGATGAACTTCGTGATCCTCACGGCGATTCTTTCGGTGGGCAACTCCGGTTTGTATGCCTCCACGCGCATCCTCTGGGCCATGTCCAAATCCGGCATGGCGCCCAAGGCCCTGTCGCCCCTGAGCAAACAAGGCGTCCCCCTGCGCGCCCTGTTCATCACTCTGTGTTTTGCCCTGATCTCGCTGATGACCAGCTTCATCGCCGCCGACACCCTGTTCATGGTGCTGATGGCGGTGAGCGGCATGGCCGGCACCGTGACCTGGATCGTCATCGCCCTGGCCCAGTACCGCTTCCGTCGCCAGTTCCTGCGCGAAGGCGGGCAACTGGAGCAGCTCAAGTACCGCGCGCCCTGGTTTCCCCTGGTGCCATTGCTGTGCATCGTGCTGTGCAGCTCGTTGTTTGTGTTTCTGGCCCTCGACGAAACCCAGCGCCCGTCGCTGTATTGGGGGTCGGGCTTTATCGCTCTGTGCTATGGCGCCTACTACCTGATGCAACGTAGACGCCAACTGCAACCTGCAGCCGCTGTGTAGGAGCCGGCTTGCCGGCGAAGGGGCCCGGGAGACATGCAGCGCCTGGGCGGACGCCTTTGCCGGCGTTTGCGGCTAGAGGGACGGGGTAGATATTCATTCCTGCGGTCATGGCCGCTGGTGGTTTCGCCTTTACAGCGAGGTTGACGGGGTACATATCCGTTGCTGCGGGTGCGGCCACTGGCGGTTTCGCTCTTACAGCGACTCACTTTTTTCAAACGCCAAAAAAGTAAGCAAAAACGCTTGCCCCTCCATGGGCCCCTCGCTAGGGCTCGGGGTTCCCTCTCTCCGGCATTGCTCCGGGGGCCGCCGCCAACCGGCCATCCATGGCCGGGTGGCGGCTAGCTCGGCATCCCTGCCGAGCTGCCCCCTACGCAACGCCTACGCTCGGCCGGCTGGGAAGGGGCCTGAAGATCAAGATCAAGATCAAGAGCAAGATCAAAAGCCAAGCGCGTTTTACGCGCTTTTCGTAGGAGCCGGCTTGCCGGCGAAGAGGCCCGCAAGCCTTGCATCGCCAGGGCCTGCGCCCACGGGGGCAACCACCGCAACTCCCTGTAGCCGCTGCCGCAGGCTGCGAGCGGCTTGGGCGGCATGCCGACGTAGGAGACGCGGCGGTCTTGAAGGCGCCCAGGGTCTGCCTGAGGACCGCCAAGCAAGGCCCTGCGGTCCTTTGCGCAGCCTCGCAGGCTCGGCAGCGGCTACAGAGCCCGCGCGGGAGGTTGTAGGCGGTTGTTCGAAGTTGTAACAGAGGCGCCCGAAGCAACGATTGATTCTGATTAATGTTTATTTAAAACAATGAGTTATGTGTGTTTTCCGGAATGAGGACAGGCCTCGATCAACCAATTGCCGCCTTGTTGAACACTCGTTTAGTATGGCCCTCACGTCACCTCCCTCACGCCAACCACAATAATTCGAGGACGCACATGACCCCTTCATCGTCGCTGCTCAGCCGGGTCGAAGCCGGCGTAGCCTGGATCACCCTCAATCGCCCGGAGCAACGCAACGCCCTGGACATCCCCACCCTCAAGCAACTGCATGCCTTGCTGGAGCACTGCAACAGTGACCCGGCGGTACGGGTGCTGGTGCTGACCGGCAGCGGCCGCAGTTTCTGCGCCGGGGCCGATCTGGCGGAATGGGCCGAAGCCGAGGCCCGGGGCGCCCTGGAAAGCTACGGCTGGACCGAAACCGCCCACGCCCTGATGACCTGCCTGCACAGCCTGGACAAACCCACCATCGCCGCCATCAACGGCACGGCGGTGGGCGGTGGCATGGACCTGGCGCTGTGCTGCGACCTGCGGGTGGCGGGGCAGTCGGCGCGCTTCAAGGCCGGCTACACCAGCATGGCCTACTCGCCGGACGCCGGGGCCAGCTGGCACCTGCCGCGCTTGATCGGCAGCGAACAGGCCAAGCGCCTGCTGTTCCTCGATGAGCTGTGGAGCGCCGAACGGGCCCTGGCCGCCGGTTTGGTCGGCGAGGTGTGCGCCGACGAACAACTGATCGGCAGCGTCAGCGAGCTGGCGGCGCGCCTGGCCACGGGCCCGACCTTCGCCTTTGCCCAGACCAAGAAGCTGATCCGCCAGGGCGCCGACCGCAGCCTGGCGCAGCAACTGGCCGCCGAACTGGCCGCCGGCCTGCTCTGCGGGCGCAGCGCCGACGGCGCCGAAGCCCTGCGTGCCGTCAGCGAAAAACGCCCGCCACGTTTCCAAGGGCTGTAGGGGCGGCCGGGCGGCGCTCGGTTTGCCGGCGAAAGGGCCCCTGGGCCATGCGCCTATTTTGTAGGAGCCGGCTTGCCGGCGAAGGCGCCCGCAAGAACAGCGCCTGATTCAAGGGCCTGTTCGCCAGCAAGCTGGCTCCTACGGGAAGGTGTTTTTCGCCAGATCGTCCTGCCAGATCACTGGTTTTTTTGCACCGTCAATCACTCACAGGTAGCGCCATGAATTTCCAACTCAGCCAAGAACAAGAAATGTTGGTGGACGCGGTTCGCAGTTTTGTCAGCAAGGAGTTGCTGCCCCACGAAGAGGCGGTGGACCGCGCCGATGAGGTCAGCGCCGACCTCGCCGGGGAAATCCGCAGCAAGGCCATCGCCGCTGGCTTCTATGCCTTCAACATGCCGGAAGAAGTGGGTGGCGGCGGCCTGGACTACCTGTCCCAGGCGCTGATCGAGCGCGAGCTGGCCAAGTGTTCCTGGGCCCTGCATGTGTTCGTTGCCCGGCCGTCGAAAATCCTCATGGCCTGCACCGGCTCGCAGATCGGCGACTACCTGCTGCCCTGTGTGCAGGGGCGCAAGGTCGACTGCTTCGCCCTGACCGAACCCGGGGCCGGCTCCGACGCCAATGCGATCAAGACCCGCGCCGTGCGCGACGGCGGTGACTTCGTGCTCAACGGCAGCAAGCACTTCATCAGCCACGCCGGGCATGCGGATTTCGCCATTGTCTTTGCGGTCACCGGCACCTATGAGCACAACGGCCGCCAGCGCAACGCGGTGACTTCGTTCCTGGTGGATCGCGACACCCCGGGCCTGACCATCCGCCGTGGCCCCAAGTGCGTGAGCAACCGCGGCTACCACACCTTCGAGATGTTCTTCGATGACTGCCGGGTACCGGCCAGCAAGGTGCTGGGGGAGGTGGGCAAGGGTTGGGAAGTGGCCAACGCCTGGCTCACCGCCGGGCGAGTGATGGTCGCCGCCAACTGCGTGGGGCAGGCCCAGCGCGCCCTGGATGCCTCCTTGCAATGGGCCGCGGACCGCAAACAGTTCGGCCAGGCCATCGGCAGTTACCAGGGGGTGTCGTTCAAGCTGGCGGACATGGCCACGCAGATCCGCGCCGCCGAGCTGTTGACCCTGCACACCGCCTGGAAGATGGACCAGGGCAGCATGACCGATGGCGAGGCCGGCATGGCCAAGCTGTTCGCCAGTGAAGTGCTGGGCCGGGTGGCCGACGAGGCGGTGCAGATCTACGGCGGCATGGGCCTGATGGACGAAGGCCCGGTGGAGCGCATCTGGCGCAACGCGCGGATCGAGCGGATCTGGGAAGGCACTTCGGAGATCCAGCGCCACATCATTTCCCGTGAACTGCTGCGGCCGCTGATGCGCTGAGCGCCCTGGAGAATTGCCGTCATGTCCCAGACTTTGCGTGACAATCTCAAGCGCCTGCTGGCCCCGCGGCACCTGGCTTTCGTGGGCGGGCGTAGCATGGCCCGGGCCCTCAGGCGCTGCGCCGAAGGCGGTTTTGCCGGGCCCATGTGGCTGGTCAACCCGCAGCATGCCGAGCTCGATGGCGTGCCGTGCGTGGCCAGCATCGAACAGCTGCCCTGCGGCCCGGATGCGGTGTTCGTCGCCACCAACCGCGAGCTGACCCTGACCTGCGTCGCGGCGCTGGCGGCCAAGGGCGCCGGCGGGGCGATCTGTTACGCCTCGGGCTTTGCCGAAACCGGCGCCCAGGGCCAGGCCCTGCAACGGCAACTGCTGCAGGCGGCCGGCGACATGGCGCTGCTGGGCCCCAACTGCTACGGCCTGCTGGACTACCTGCACAGCGCCGCGCTGTGGCCGGTGGCCCATGGCGGTCAACCCGTGGAACGCGGTGTGGCGGTGCTGACCCAGAGCGGCAACTTTGCCTACAACCTGTCCATGAGCGATCGCTCGCTGCCGGTGGCCTACATGGCGTCGGTGGGCAATCAGGCGCAGCTGGGCATTGCCGAACTGATGGACGTGCTGCTGGACGAGCCGCGGGTCACTGCCATCGGCCTGCACCTGGAAGGCCTGAAGAACGTGCCGGGTTTTGCCCGGGCGGCGCATAAAGCCCTGGAGAAGGGCATACCCATCATCGCCCTGAAGACCGGGGTGTCGCAGATCGGTGCCGAGCTGGCCTTGAGTCACACCAGTTCGCTGTCGGGATCGGACGCGCTGTACGACGCGCTGTTCCAGCGCCTGGGGGTGATCCGGGTCAGCGGCCCGGTGAGTTTTGTCGAAACCTTGAAGGCCGCCTCCTGCGGGCAGTTGCCGGCTGGCCCGCAGCTGATGGCCCTGGCCTGTTCCGGGGGCGATGCCGGGCTGATCGCCGACTACGCCGAGCGCAACGGCCTGCAGTTGCCCAAGCTGGATGCCGGGCAATGCGCCGAGCTGGCCCAGGTGCTGCCGGGCTACGCCAACCTGGTGAACCCGCTGGATTTCACCACCGCCATCTGGGGCGACGCCCAGGCCCTGCAAGCCATGCTCGACACGGCCCTGCGTACCGAGGCCGACAGCGCCATGCTGGTGCTGGATTACCCGGCCGAATTTACCGGCGAGCGCAAGGAATGCGACCTGCTGCTGGAGCTGTTCTGCGCCGCGTTGCAGCGCCACGGCAAGCGCGGTTTTGTCACTTCGGCCTTTCCCGAGCTGCTGCCCGCCAGTGCCCGCGAGCGTTTGCACGGCCACGGCATTCCCGCCTTGCAAGGGGTGGAGGATGGCCTGGCGGCCTGGGGGCGGATCGTCGCCTATCAACAGCGACGCCCGGCGTTGCTGGCCCTGGGGGAGTCGGCCCTGGTGCCGCTGTGCCCGCAGGCTCTGGACGGTAGCGCTGTGCTGCTGGACGAGTGGCAGTCCAAGCAGGCCTTGCGCGCTTTTGGCCTTTGCACCCCCGATGGTGTGTTGACCACCCCCGGGCAGGCCCTGAGCGCGGCGGCGGGCATTGGCTACCCGCTGGTGCTCAAGGCGGTGAGCGCCGAGCTGCCGCACAAGACCGAGGCCGGGGCGGTGGCCCTCAATCTCAAGGACCCTGAAGCCCTGAGCGCCGCATTGCGGCTGATGCGCACGCGGATTGCCGAGCATGCGCCGGGGCTGGCCTTTGAACAGATCCTGCTGGAGCCCATGGCCGCGGCGCCCCTGGCGGAGCTGATTGTCGGCATCAAGCGTGAGAACGACTTCGGCCTGGCCCTGGTGATCGGCGCCGGCGGGGTGCTGGTGGAACTGCTCAAGGACAGCCGCAGCCTGCTGCTGCCCACCACCGAAGGGGCGATCCGCCAGGCCTTGCTCAGCCTGCGCAGCGCTACCTTGCTGCAAGGCTTTCGCGGGCGCCCCGAGGCCGATCTTGAGGCCCTGGTGGCGGCCATCGGCGCGGTGGCGGACTACGCCTGCGAACATGCCGGGCAACTGCTGGAACTGGATGTGAACCCATTGTTGGTCGGTGCCCAGGGCACCGTCGCGGTCGATGCGTTGATTCGCCTTGGCCAGGCTTGAGGAGAGAGACATGCACGATCAGACCTTGACCGGTGGCCAGGCCCTGGTGCGCCTGCTGGCCGGCTACGGCGTCGACACGGTGTTCGGCATTCCCGGGGTGCACACCCTGGAGCTGTATCGCGGCCTGCCCGGCAGCGGCATCCGCCATGTGCTGACCCGCCACGAGCAGGGCGCGGGCTTCATGGCCGACGGTTACGCCCGGGTCAGCGGCAAGCCCGGGGTGTGCTTCGTTATCAGCGGCCCGGGGGTGACCAACGTCGCCACGCCGATTGGCCAGGCCTATGCCGACTCGATCCCGCTGCTGGTGATTTCCAGCGTCAACCACAGCGCCAGCCTGGGCAAGGGCTGCGGCTCGCTGCACGAAACCCAGGACCAGCGGGCGATTACCGCGCCTATCACCGCCTTTTCGGCCCTGGCCCTGAGCCCGGAAGATTTGCCGGAGCTGATCGCCCGGGCCTTTGCCGTGTTCGACAGCGAGCGCCCGCGCCCGGTGCACATCAGCGTGCCCCTGGATGTGCTGGCAGCCAAGGTGGCCCGGGACTGGACCGGTGAAGTGCGGCGACGCCCCGCTCGCGGCCCGGCTGCGGCGGCAGATATCCAGCAAGCGGCGGACAAACTGCGCAAGGCCAAGCGGCCGATGATCATTGCCGGTGGCGGCGCGCTGCACGCCGCCGAGCAACTGCGGACCCTGAGCACGCGCCTGGGGGCGGTGTTCTTCAGCAGCGTCGCCGGCAAGGGCCTGCTGCCGGATGAAGCGCCACTGAACGCCGGGGCGACCTTGTGCGTGGAGCCCGGCTGGCAGTTGATCGCTCAGGCCGACGTGGTGCTGGCGGTGGGCACCGAAATGGCCGACACCGACTACTGGCGCGAGCGCCTGCCGCTGAACGGCGAGCTGCTGCGCCTGGATATCGACCCGCGCAAGTTCAATGACTTCTACCCGTGTTCGGTGGCCTTGCACGGCGATGCCCGCGCCACCCTGGACGCACTGCTGCTGGCCTTGGAGCAACAGGTCACGCCTGCCACGGCGGCGATTCATGCGGTGGCCGATCTGCGCCAGGCGGTGCAGAACGGGCAGGGGCCCTTGCAGCAGATTCACCGCTCGATCCTGCAACGCATTGCCGCCGAGCTGCCGGAGCACGGCTTTATCGCCAGCGACATGACCCAGCTGGCCTACAGCGGCAACTACCTGTACCCGACCCGGGCCACCCGCAGTTGGCTGCACCCCACCGGCTACGGCACCCTCGGCTACGGCTTGCCGGCCGGCATCGGCGCCAAGCTCGGTGCCCCCGAGCGGCCTGGGCTGGTGCTGGTGGGCGATGGTGGTTTTCTCTACACCGTGCAGGAGTTGGCCACGGCGGTGGAGGAACTGCGCAGCCCGCTGGTGGTGCTGCTGTGGAACAACGATGCCCTGGGGCAGATCCGCGATGACATGCTGGACCTGAACATCGAGCCCATTGGCGTGCTGCCGCGCAATCCGGATTTTGCCGCCCTGGCCCGGGCCTTTGGTTGCAGCGTCAGCCAGCCCGCCAGCCTCGATGAGTTGCAACAGGAACTGCGCGAGGGCTTTGCCCGCAACGGCGTGACCCTGATCGAACTCAAGCACGCCTGCGCGCGCTGACCATCCCTTTTTCCTGGAGCTTGTGCATGCGCTTTTCTCGACTGACCCAACGTATTGCCGGAGACGGCGCCGCCGCCTGGGACATTCATTACCGGGCCCTGGCCAAGCGTGAACGTGGCGAGGAAGTCTGGTTGCTGTCGGTGGGCGACCCGGATTTCGACACCCCCCAGCCCATCGTCCAGGCGGCCATCGACAGCCTGCAGGCCGGCCACACCCATTACGCCGATGTGCGCGGCAAGCGCGCCTTGCGCGAGGCCATCGCCCGCCGCCATCAGCAGCGTAGCGGGCAAGTGGTGGATGCCGAGCAAGTGGTGGTGCTGGCCGGTGCCCAGTGCGCCCTGTACAGCGTGGCCCAGTGCCTGCTGGACCCGGGTGACGAAGTGATAGTGGCTGAGCCGATGTACGTCACCTATGAAGCGGTGTTCGGTGCCTGCAACGCCCGGGTGGTGCCGCTGCCGGTGCGGGCCGAGGACGGCTTTCGGGTGCAGCCCGAGGCGGTGGCCGCGCGCATCACCGGCAAGACCCGGGCCCTGGTGCTCAACAGCCCGCACAACCCCACCGGCGCGAGCATTCCCCGGGCCACCTGGGAGGCCCTGGCGGCGCTGTGCATCGAACATGACCTGTGGCTGATCTGCGACGAGGTCTACAGCGAGCTGCTGTACGAGGGCGAGCATGTCAGCCCGGCCAGCCTTCCGGGCATGGCCGAGCGCACCGCGACCCTCAACAGCCTGTCCAAGTCCCATGCCATGACTGGCTGGCGCCTGGGCTGGGTAGTGGCGCCGACGGCCCTGGCCGCGCACCTGGAAAACCTCGCCCTGTGCATGCTCTACGGCTCACCGGAATTCATCCAGGACGCCGCCGTGGTGGCCCTGGAACAGCCCTTGCCGCAGCTGCAAGAGATGGCCCAGGCCTATCGCCAGCGCCGGGACCTGGTGTGCGACTGCCTGGCCGATTGCCCCGGTGCCCGGCCGTTGAAACCCGATGGCGGCATGTTCGTCATGGTCGATATCCGCGCCACCGGGCTCAGCGCCCAGGCCTTCAGCGAGCGCCTGCTGGATGAGCAGGGCGTCTCGGTGCTGGCCGGCGAAGCCTTCGGCCCCAGCGCCGCCGGGCATATCCGCCTGGGGCTGGTGCTGCAAGCGGATGACCTGCGCGAAGCCTGCCGGCGCATCGCCTTGTGCGCCCGGCAGTGCCTGGCCGAACGCGATGCCCCTGTTACTGTGCAACCTGTCTGAGGAAGCTTCATGAATGTGTTGATCGTCCACGCCCACCCCGAACCGCAGTCCTTCACCGCCGCCTTGCGTGACCAGGCCCGCAGCACCCTGGAGGCCCAGGGGCACCAGGTGCAGGTCAGCGACCTGTACGCCATGAACTGGAACCCGGTGGCCAGCGCCGCGGATTTTGCCTCCCGGGACAACCCGGATTACCTGGTGTATGCCCTGGAACAGCGCCTGGGGGTGAAGAACCAGAGCATTGCCGCGGATATCCAGGCCGAGCTGGACAAGCTGCTGTGGGCCGACCTGTTGATCCTCAACTTCCCGGTGTTCTGGTTCTCGGTGCCGGCCATGCTCAAGGGCTGGATCGACCGGGTGCTGGTGTCGGGGGTGTGTTATGGCGGCAAGCGGTTCTATGACCAGGGCGGGCTGGCGGGCAAGAAAGCCCTGGTGACCCTGACCCTGGGCGGGCGCGAGCACATGTTCGGCGAAGGCGCGATTCACGGCCCGCTGCAAGACATGCTGCGCCCGCTGCTGCGCGGCACTTTGGCCTATGTCGGCTATGACGTGCTGGAACCCTTCGTGGCCTGGCACGTGCCCTACATCAGCCAGGAGGCTCGTGAAGCCTTCCTGCACAGCTACCGCCAGCGCCTGCAGCACCTGGCGGACGACCAGCCCCTGGTTTTCCCGCGCCTGGACCAGTTCGATGAAGCCCTGTACCCCTTGCCGGCCTGAAATCCCCACCGCCGATACGCCTTCCTCCGTAGGAGCCGGCTTGCCGGCGAACAGGCCCTTGAGCCGTGTGCTGCTCTTGCGGCCGCCTTCGCTGGCAAGCCAGCTCCTACACGAGCATTCCCGGCGATAGGGAGTTCTTCGGGGGCGCTGCGCGGGCTGGCCGTTAGGGGCGCGGGCTGGTCCACGCCGCGGGGTTGACCAGGTTCGGTGGGCGCTGGCCGGCCAGGGCCGCCAGCAGGTTGTCCACTGCGCAGCGGGCCATGGCTTCGCGGGTTTCGTGGGTGGCCGAGCCGATGTGCGGGGTGGCCACGACGTTGGGCAGTTGCAGCAGCGGGGAGTCGTGGTCCAGCGGCTCGCGTTCGAAGACGTCCAGCCCGGCGCCGCGAATCCGCCGTTGTTGCAGGGCTTCTATCAGCGCCGCTTCATCCACCACCTTGCCCCGGGAAATATTGATGAAGATGCTTTCGGGGCGCATCAGGGCGAACTCCCGGGCGCCGATCAGGCCCTGGGTGCGTTCGGTCAGGGGCAGGGTCAGGCAGATGAAGTCGGCTTCCTCAAGCAGTTGCTCCAGGCTTCGGTACTGGGCATTGAAGCGTTGCTCCACCGCGGGCTTGGGCCGGGTGCTGTGGTAGATCAGCGGCATGCCGAAGCCGAAATGCCCGCGCTGGGCCAAGGCTTCGCCGATGCGCCCCATGCCGATGATGCCCAGGGTCTTGCCGTGGACATCCGTGCCAAAGTGCGCCGGCCCGATGTTGCGCTGCCATTGCCCGGCGCGCACCAGGTTGGCCAGTTCCACCACCCGCCGGGCGGTCGCCAGGATCAGCGCGAAGCCGGTGTCGGCGGTGGTCTCGGTGAGCACGTCGGGGGTGTTGCTGAGCAGGATGCGGCGCTGGGTCAGGTAGTCGATGTCATAGTTGTCGACCCCCACCGAAACGCTGGCCACCGCCCGCAACCGGGGCGCCAGGTCCAGCAGTTCGGCGTCCAGGCGCAGGCTGGCGCCCAGCAGCCCGTCGGCGCTCGGCAGCGCCTGGCGCAGGGCATTCAGCCCCGCCGCGTCGAGTGTTTCGATCAGGGTCACCTGCGCCTGCTCCTGCAGGCGGGCCATCAGCGTTGGGGAGAGTTTCTTGTACAGCACCAGGTGTTTTTTCATGGGGTTCTCTAGACCGTTTCAAGGGTGGGCCAGGCGCCGGCGCAGGGGCAGGGCCTTGGCCTGCGGCTGGTCGGCACCGGGTTTGAGCAACAGGGTCAGCAGTACCGAGAGCAGCAGCGCGCCGCTCATCAGCAGGTAGGAGGCGCCGGGGGAGCCGGTGGCGCTGTTCAGGTAGCCCACCAGGTAGGAACCGCCGAAAGAGCCCAGGGCGCCCATGCTGTTGATCAGGGCCATGGCGCCACCGGCGACGTTGGCCGGAAGGATCTCCGGGACGATGGCGAAGAACGGCCCGTAGGGCGCGTACATGCAGGCCCCGGCGATCACCAGCAGGCTGTAGGACCACCAGAAGTGCTCGGCCCCCAGCAGGTAGGAACCGTAGAAAGCGATGGCCGCCACCAGCAGCGGCGGCCAGACGAAGCGCTTGCGCTTCTGGGTGCGGTCCGAGCCCCAGGACACCGCCAGCATGGCGATCACCGCCGCCAGGTAAGGCAGCGCCGAGAGCCAGCCGGCTTCCACCATGTCCATCTGCGCGCCGTGCTTGAGGATCGACGGCAGCCACAGGACAAAGCCGTAGACCCCGATGCTCCAGCAGAAGAATTGCAGGGCGAGGATGATCACCCTGGGCGAGCGGAACGCCTCGGCGTAGTTCTTCACTGCCTTGATCCCTTGCTGTTCGGCGGCCAGGGCACTTTCCAGGTCGCGTTTTTCGTCCTGGCTCAGCCACTGCGCCTGGCTGGGCCGGTCATCGGCCAGGCGCCACCAGATAAAGGCCCAGATCACCGCCGGCAGGCCTTCGATGATGAACATCCAGCGCCAGCTGAAGTGCTGCACCAGGTAGCCGGAGACCACCGACATCCAGAGCATGGTCACCGGGTTGCCGAGGATCAGGAAGGTGTTGGCCCGGGAGCGTTCGGCGCGGGTGAACCAGTGGCACAGGTACACCAGCATCGCCGGCATCACCGCGGCCTCTACCACCCCCAGCAGGAAGCGGATGCCGATCAGCATGTAGGCGTTGGCGACTATCCCGGTGAGGGTGGCCAGGCCGCCCCAGAGGATCAGGCTGACGAAGATCAGCTTCTTCACGCTGCGCTTTTGCGCGTAGATCGCCCCGGGCACCTGGAAGAAGAAATAGCCGAGGAAGAACAGCGCCCCCAGCAGCGAGGACAGGCCGGGGGTGATCTGCAGGTCGTCGGCCATGCCCGAGGCCGCGGCGAAACCGTAGTTGGCGCGGTCCAGGTAGGCCAGGCTGTAGGTGATGAAGACGATGGGCATGATGTACCACCAGCGGCGGGTGGCGAGTTTGAGCGTGTCCATGAAAGTTCTCCTGAGCTTGTTGTTTTTGTCGCAGCAGGTGGTTCGTGGTGTTCGGTCACTGCAGGAGCCGGCTGGCCGGCGAAGGGGCCCTTGAGGCATGTGTCGCCGGGCGGGCGTCTTCGCTGGCAAGCCAGCGCCTACAGGGCGCTGGCGGTTTTCAGGCTGGGTGTGTGCTCCGGTAGTTCGTGGCGCAGGGGCAGGCCTTCCATATCGCCACGGCTCTGCACCGCGCGGCTGCCGATCCAGTTGGCCCGCTGCACCGCTTCGAGGATGCCGCGGCTTTCCAGCAGGGCGCTGATCAGGCCCACGGCAAAGCCGTCGCCGGCGCCTACGGTGTCCACCACCTGGGCCACCGGCACGCCCTCGACGAAGCCGGCATCCAGCTGGGTGCGGTAGTAGGCGCCGTGGGCGCCGAGCTTGATCACCACGGCTTCGGCGCCCTGGTCCAGGTAGAAGGCGGCGATGTCCGCCGGGTCGTCGCGGCCGGTGAGCAGGCGGCCTTCGGCGAGCCCCGGCAGTACCCAATGGGCCAGCGCCGCCAGGCGGTTGATCTCGCGGATCATCAGCGCTTCGCTGGGCCACAGGGCGGGGCGCAGGTTGGGGTCGAACGACACGCTGTGCCCGGCGCTGCGCTGGGTGTGCATCAGGTGGCCGGACAGCTCCCGGGCCGAGTCCGAGAGCGCCGGGGGAATGCCGGTGGCATGCAAGTGGCGGGCCCGCAGCAGGGCCGGGTCGAGGTCGCCTATGGCCAGGTGGCTGGCCGCCGAACCGCGGCGGAAATACTCGACCCGCGGGTCGTCGCCGCCGTCTTCCCGGGACTTGAGCTGAAAGCCGGTGGGATGGATCGGGTCGCAGCGCACGAAACGGCAGTCCAGGCCTTCGGCGCGCAGGGTGTCGAGCACGAAGCGCCCCAGGGAGTCGTTGCCTACCCGGCTCAGCCAGGCCACCTTGAAGCCCAGGCGTGCCAGGCCGATGGCCACGTTGCTGTCGGCCCCGGCGATGCGCTTGTGGAAGTGCTGGACCTGGGCCAGGTCGCCGCCGTGTTCGGCAACGAACATCGCCATGGTTTCGCCGAACGAGAGGATATCGATATCAGGCATCTGCATGCTCCAGGCGCGATTGGCCAAGGTGGGCCAGCAGGCTGACCTGCTCGGTGGTCACTTGCAGCAGGTCGGTGCCTTGCAAGGGGTATTCCACGGCCCGGGTAATACCTTGAGTCATGTGCCGCAGCAGTTGTTCCCATTGATGCAGCTCCGGGGCGCCGGGCGGTATGGCCACCAGCTTGCCGTCGACCCGCAGGCGCACCGCCTTGCAGTGCACGTAGGCCACGTGCCGGCCCAGCAGGCGCGCGGCGTTGAGCGCCGATTGCTCCTGCCATTGCCAGTTGCCGATGTCGAAGGTCATGCGCAGCGGCAGGTTCAGCGCCTCTACCGCGCTGAAAAAGCGCTGGAACGGCTCGATGCGCCCGCCGTGGGCGGTCTGGTCGTTCTCCACCAGCAGGGCCAGGGGCTGGCGAAACAGCAGGCTGGCCAGGCTGCGCAGGTCGTGGTGTTCGCGAAAGTGCCCGAGGGACACCTTGAGCCGCTTGGCGCCGAACTCTCGGGCCCGTTGCAAGGTGGCGCTCAGTTGCGGGTTGGGCTCGCTGCGCTCGGCCTGCCACAGCTCCAGGGGCGAGGAAAACACGCTTTCCAGGCCGTGCTCCGCAGCGCTGCGGGCCAGCTCGGCGGGCTGCTCATGGGTCAGCAGTTCTTCGCGCCATTCGATGCAGGACGCGCCGGCGGCGGCCACCAGGGGAATGAAATGCGCCTGACCTTGTGCGCGCACAAGGTCTGCGCCGTAGCTGGACAAACTGATGGAGACGGGGGATTGCTGCATGTTCCTGACCTCTGAAACCGGTTTCATTTTTGTTCGAGAAAAAAGTGGTGGGTCTTGCCCCCACTGTTACAACCGGGTGGAGCCGCGCACGATCAACTGCGCCGGAAAATCCACCACCCGCGCCGGGGCATCGTCGCCCCGCAGGCGCTTGAGCAGGCATTCGAAGGCACTGGTGCCTATGGCTTCGGTGGGCTGGGCCAGGGCCGTGATGCCATTGCCCACCAGGGGGTACCAGTCCAGGTCGTCGAGGGCGATCAGGCCCACGCCTTCGAACAGCGGACACTCCAGCTCACGCAGGGCACGGGTGGCGGCCAGGGTCGCCACGCCGTTGGCGCAGAACAGCGCCTTGGGCCCGGGGCCGGGGGCGGCGAGAAAGGCTTGCAACTGGCTGGTCAGGTGGCTGCCGGTTTCCAGCAGTTGGCCGCGCAAGGCCGGACGGCGCTCGATCTCGGCCTGGAAACTGGCGCTGCGCTCCAGCCGCGAGCTGGTGCCGTCATGGGGTTCGCTGACCAGCAGCAGGTCGCGATAGCCCTGCTGCTGCAGGTGGTCGAGGGCGCTGCGCACCGCCGCCGGGTTGTCCAGGCCCACCAGGTCGGCCTGCAACTGCGAGAGCTTGCGGTCCACCAGGACCATGGGCATCTCTTCCTGCAATTGCTGCAACTGTTCCAGGTGGTGGCCCAGGGTGTTCACGATCAGGCCTTCGATGTTGTAGGCCCGCAGGTTGGCCAGGTGCCTGGCTTCCTGTTCGTCGTCGCGGTCGGTGTTGCACACCACCAGACTGTAGCCGTGCTGGCGGCAGGCGGTTTCCACGCCATGCATCACGGCAATCGAATAGGGGTTGCGGATATCGGCCACCAGCATGCCGATCAGGCGGGTGCGCCCGCGCTTGAGGCCGCGGGCCATCTGGTTCGGGCGGTAGCCCAGTTCGCTGATGGCCTGATCGATGCGCAGGGCAATGGCATCGGAGAGCAGGGCCCGGTCCTCGCCGATAAAGCGCGACACGCTGGCCTTGGAGACCCCGGCGCGGCGGGCGACATCGAGCATGGTGACGCGGCTGCGCTGGGCGGCGGAAAACTGATTCACGGGCGACGACCTTGTTTTTGGAATTATGGGTTCCAGTTGCGCTGAAACCGGTTTCAGGAAACCGCAAAAGCGCTTCGGCCGTCAATAGTGCAGAGGCAGGAAATAGCATCCACGCAGGTCGGTGGCTGACCAACGGTCGCGTTCAGGGGCGGCCCAGGTGCTGTTCCAGGTAGGCCAGCAGGGCGCTGTACAGGGCGTCCACTTCAGGGGCCAGGCCCCTGGCACGCAGGCAGCCGTGCACCAGCCCCAGGCCCGGGTACAGCTGGCTTTGCCCACCGGCTGCGAGCAAGTGCTGGTGATAACGCTCGCCGTCATCGCGCAGCGGGTCGAACTGTGCCAGGGCGATAAAGGCCGCGGGCAAGCCGGCGAACTGTTGCGCCAGTAGCGGCCGGGCATAGGCCGAGCGCTGCTGCGGGCCGGGCAGGTACAGGGCCTGGAAACAATCCAGGTCGCTGCTGCTGAGCAAGGGCGCGTCGGCGCACTGGCTGCGCGAGGGCAGGTTGGCGGCGCCACCCAGGCCGGGGTAGACCAGCACCTGGGCCGCCGGCCCGGGTTCGCCGGCATCGCGCAGGGCCAGGCACAGCGCCGCCGCCAGGTTGCCGCCGGCGCTGTCGCCCATCAGCACCCGGCGCTGCGGGTCCAGTGGCAGGGGCAGCAGCCCTTGTTCCAGGGCCCGCCAGACCCCCAGGCAATCGTCGAAGGCGGCGGGGAACGGGTGCTCCGGGGCCAGCCGGTAGTCCACGGCGATCACCAGTATTCCCAGCTCGCTGGCCAAGCGGGCGGTGATGAACTCGTGGGAGTCCAGGCCCCCCAGCACCCAGCCGCCGCCGTGCAGGTACAACAGCCAGGGCCAGCCCGAAGGTGCAGCCGGGCGCTCGGGGTGATACAGGCGCAGTGGCACCCCGGAAAGTTGCAGCTCCTGTACCGCCAGCCCGGCCGGGCGAGGCGGGGTGAAGGCCCGGCACATGCGCTCGTAGCTGTCGCGCAGGCCCTGGAAGCTGCTGTCGACGCTGGTGTAGCTCAGGGTTCGCTGGACAAAGGCCGCCAGCTCGGCAGAAAGCGGGTAATGGTTCATGGACAGTCCTGGAGGGTGGGAGCCGGCTTGCCGGCGAAGGGCCCGTGAGACCGCCTGCGCCGGCAAGCCGGTTCCTGCAGAGGGTGGCTACAGGCTCGCTTTGACCGCTGCCACGCCATCGCCGCCGTCGAAGGTGGTCACCCCCGCCAGCCAGCGCTGCAGGTCCTCGGGATGCTCGCGCAACCATTGCCGGGCCACCTCCTGGGGCGATTGGCGCTGCATGATGGGCACCATCAGCTGGCTTTCCTGGGCTGCGGTGAAGCTCAGGTTCTTCAGCAGCCGGTCAACGTTGGGGCAGCGCTCGGCATAGTCCGGGGCGGTCACCGTGGACACCGTGGCCGCGCCTTCGTTGGGCCCGTACACGTCCTCGCTGCCGGTGAGGTAGGTGATGGCCAGGTTGATGTTCATCGGGTGCGGGGTCCAGCCGACGAACACCACGAACTCCTTGCGGTTGATCGCCCGCTGCACCGCTGCCAGCATCCCGGCCTCGCCGGACTCGATCAGCTTGAAGCCCTTGAGGCCGAAATGGTCGGTGTCGATCATGGTCTTGATCGTGGTATTGGCGCCGCTGCCGGGTTCGATGCCGTAGATCTTGCCCCCCAGCTGCTCCTTGAAGCGGGCGATGTCGGCGAAGGTCTTCAGGCCCGCTTGCGCCACGTAGTCCGGCACTGCCAGGGTCGCCTGGGCATCGGCCAGGCTGGGCTGGGCCATGACCCTGACCTGCCCGGCGGCCAGGAAGGGCGCGATGTTCTGGTCCATGGCCGGTTTCCAGTAGCCGAGGAAGATGTCCAGGCGCCGGTCGCGAATGCCGGCGAAGATGATCTGCTGCACCGCGCTGGTCTGCTTGCTGTCGTAGCCCAGGCCGCCGAGCAGCACGTCGGCCATGGCGCTGGTGGCGATCACGTCGGTCCAGTTGACCACGCCCATGCGCACGGTCTTGCAGGCGGCGGGCTCGGCGGCCCAGGTCGGGGCACTCAGCAGGGCGCTGGCGCAACAGGCCAGGAAACAACGCTTGAACGGTGTTTTCATCGGAGGCTCTCGTGGGGCAGTGGTTTTTGTTCGGGGCGGCGTCTTGTTGCGCCGTGTGCGCCACCCTACAGCGCCCCGGTGCCGAGCCAAAGGCACTGGAGCGACCGCCCGTTGCACTGTGGCGACCTCAGGCCCACAGGCTCATCCAGGTGGATGCCAGCAACAGCAGGGCCATGCCCCGATTGAATGCCTGCAGCGCCCGCGGCGAGCGCAGCCAGCGCGCCGAACCGGCCCCCAGCAGTGCCCAGGCGCCCAGGCACGGCAGGGCGATGAGGAAAAACACCAGGGACAGCCACAGCGCCCGCCACTGTCGGTCGGCCTCGGTACCGGCGAACACGCTGACCACCGCCAGGGCCATCATCCAGGTCTTGGGGTTCACCAGTTGCAACGCGGCGGCGCCGGCCAGCCCCAGGCGGCGCGGCTGCCCGGCACTGGCATCCAGGGCGCTGGCCGGGGCCTGCCAGATCTGCCAGGCCAGGTAGCTGAGCCACAGCAGCCCGAGCCACTGCATGGCCTGCTGCACCTTGGGCCTGCCGGCGAGCCAGTCGCCCAGGCCGGCGCCCACCAGCAGCACGATCCCGGCCGCGGCCAGCGCCGCGCCGAGGATGATCGGCGGCGCCGCCCGCAGGCCATGGCGGGCGCTGTTGTTCAGCACCAGGATATTGGTCGGCCCCGGGGTGATGGAGGCGACGAAGGCAAACAGCACAAAGGGCAGCAGGGTCGAGAGAGACAGGGGCATGGCGGGCAACTTTGGGAAGTGATCGGCAGTTGATCCTGGCCCAGTTGCTTTCAGGCGTCTGGAAGCTTTGTGCAGCGCTTGCGATACAGCGCCGGGCTCAGCCCGTAGGCACGCATGAACCAGCGCCCCAGGTGGCTCTGGTCGGCAAAGCCCAGGGCCGTGGCGACCTCGGCCGGCGCTGCGCCTCCGGCCAGCAGGCGGCGTGCCCGGCTCAGGCGCAGTTGCACCAGGTAGGCATGGGGTGGCAGGCCGAAGGCGGCCTTGAAGGCGCGGCTGAGGCGAAAGCGGTCGACCCCGCAGGCCTGGCTCAGGGCTTCCAGGCTCAGGTCCTGGGCCAGGTGTGCATGCAGGTAGTCCCGGGCCCGTTGCGCCACCAGCGGCAGGCGCGGGTCCTGGGTGTAGCGCCGGCGCCAGTGCAAGTGCCCGGTCAATTGTTCCAGCAACTGGTCCAGGGCACTCTGGCGGACGATGCGCAACTCGCCATGGTGCAGGCTGTGAAAGGCCGCGCTGGTGGCCCGGGCCAGGCGCGGATCGCTGGCCAGGGTACTGCCGAATGCCAGTTGGGCATTGGCCGGCGCCTCGGCGAACAGCGCCCCCAGTTCGCGCTCCAGCCACTGCGGGTCGAGGTACAGCATGCGGTAGGTAAAGCCGCCCTCGGTGGGGGCCTCGCCGTCGTGGATTTCCCCCGGTTCCAGCAGGAACACCTTGCCCGGCGTGCTCTGGTGCCGGGCCCGGCGGCAGTTGAACTGCTGCACCCCTTGCTCGGTGACGCCCACCAGGTAGCTGTCGTGCCAGTGCGGGTCATAGGCGTGGCCGGTGAAATGGGCCCGCAGGGTCTCGATGCCGGTGTCGGCATCCTGGGCCAGGTCGATCCAGTTGGGCGTGGTCATGGGGCGGTCCGTGGGGCGTGGCGGCAACCCTGGCAGTTAACGCCGGTGCCAGGGCTGGGGTCTAGAAGTTTTGTGCAGCCTCAACTGAACAGCCCGGCGGCGATATTGATCGAGAAACCGAGGATCGCGGTGTTGAACAGAAAGCCGATCAGCGATTGGGCGAGGACGATCTTGCGCAGCTCGCGGGTGGCCACGCCGACGTCCGAGGTTTGCACCGCCACGCCGATGGTGAAGGAGAAATACAGGAAGTCCCAGTAGTCCGGGTTGGTCGGGCCTTCGGCAAAGCGCAGCGCCGGTTCCTTGCCGTCCCAGGTGTAGTAAAGGCGCGCGTAGTGCAGGCTGAAGATCACCCCCACCAGCAGCCACGAGCCGATCACCGTCAGCCCGGTGAAGCCGTAGTGGACCAGGCGCTGGGTGCTGTCCAGGTCCTTGCTGCCCACCAGCTCCAGGGTGATCGCCACCAGGCTGGCAATGGCCGCCACACAGACGATCAACAGCACCAGGCCGGCGTTTTCATCCTCGGCTTCGGCGATGCGCCTGACCTCATCGGCCCGGGCCCGAACGGTGAGCCAGAACATCAGTGCCAGGTAGCTCCAGACAGCGGCGTTCCAGCCAATGAGGATCTTGCCGGTCAGGCTCTGGGCAGGAGCGAGCAGACCAATGGCGCAGCCGATCAGGACGCCGATGGTCAAGCGGGGGTGGGTGCGGATGACGACGGACATGGGCATTTTCGCGAGAGTGGAAGTGGCCAAACCTTAGCATGGTGCTTGGCTCCCGGGCCCGCCCAATGGCGAACGTGCACCCGCATCCCCGGCCGGCCTCGAACTCCGGCCGGTGGGGCAGGCTGCTATCAGAACTGATAAGTGAAGGCTGTCTGAATACCGGTCACATCACTGCCACCTGGTTGCTGCGCCCAGAACACGCCCGTATGCACGGCGCTGTGTTCGTTCAGGGCATAGCTCACTCCCGTGCCGGCCCCCAGGCGAGCGTCGTGCTGTTTTCCGGCCTGGTAGGTGTAGCGCCCCAGGTACTCCATTTGGGCGTGAAAGGCATCGCGCTTGTTGCGCAGGTCCTGGGTCAGCTCCAGGTTGGCACTGAGTTCCAGCTGCCGGGTGAGCTTTTTGGCGCCCCGCACACCGAGGTTCAGGCTGGTGGTCGTGCGGCCCATTTTCGCGTAGCTGGCTGCAAACACCGCGCCGCTGTTTTCACGATAGCCCTGGCGGCTGACCTGAGTCTGGCTGAGGCCCAGATACGGCGTCAGGGTCATTGCATTGAGCATCACGCCGTAGGCGCCTTCGATGCTCAAGGACTTGCCGCGCAGGCTCGAACGTCCTTGGCCGGCCTCGGTGTAAGCCAGTTGTTCGCGTGTGATGTCGACCTTGGAAGACACATAGGCTGCGGCCACACGGCCCTGCCAACCCAGCCCGTGGCCTGTTTCATCAACGGCGGCGAAGAGGGCGACCGCCGGTGCTGCCGACCCTGCCTTGGTGTAGTTGTCCGGCAGTTGCCGATCGAGGTCCTGATCCAGGGTGACGCCAAGGCGCAGATGCTCGGTGGGACGAACCCCCAAGGTCAGGCTCATGCTGGTCTGCCTGGCCACGCTGTTGCGGCTGTAGCTTGGGCCCACACCGATACAGAACGAGCCACTGTCGATCTGGCATTCCTGGCTCATCAATCGAGCCAGTTGTTCGCTGCGCAAATCGAGCATCCCCCAGGCCCGATTGGCGTTCTTGGCCATGGCGGTGCGGGTGTTGTCCAGGTCGACAAGGTGGGAACCTGTTTCGGTGATTTTCCATAGCGCGGCGTGCGTGGCACCTTCGCCCGTAATGCTGATACCCACGACAACATTGCCGTCAGCGGAGACGCCGGTCGCCGATGACGTTCCACCACCCAGGGTGCCCAGGTCGACCATGCCGCTGGCATCGGTGTGCCGGAATGCATGGGGATCGCCAGTGGCCGTCGCAGCTGTACCCACGACGACGCGACCGTCGGCAGAAGCGCCATAAGCAAAGGAAGGGCCACCCCATGAGCCCAGGCCGACCATGCCGGTGGTGTCAGAGTGTTTGAACGCTTGAGTGTCGCCTGTAGCTGTCTGGGCCGTTCCCACGACAACATGGCCGTCAGCGGAGATGCCGAATGCCAGTGAGGTCTGCCCTCCCAGGGTGCCCAGATCGATCATGCCGCTCGCGTCGGTGTGCTTGAAGGCGTGTTTCAGGCCTGTGCTGGAGTCGATATTCGCGTATCCCACGACGATGCTGCCGTTCGCGGACACGGCGGTGGCAAAGGAGACGCCGCTGTTGTCCGCCTTCAGGGTGCCCAGATCGATCATGCCCTTCGCGTCGGTGTGTTTGAACGCACGATAGTAGCTATTGGTTGCAGACGAATAGCCTACGACAACCGCGCCGTCAGCCGATACGCCTGTCGCCTCTGACATCCCCTCTCCACTCAACGTGCCCAGGTCGACCATGCCGGTTGCATCGGTGTGCTTGAAGGCGTGAGTGTGGTTACTGGAGAGGGCGGCGAACCCCACGACCACCTTGCCGTCAGCGGATACGGCCTTGGCATGGGATTGATTGCCACCCAGTGTGCCCAGATTGACCATGCCGGTCGCATCGCTGTACTTGAACGCATATTGATTGCCGCTCGTGAACTCAGTGCCGACGATGAAACGGCCGTCAGCCGATACACCGTAGGCGACGGAGTCATCAACGCCTAAAGAACTCAGGTCGATAGTAATGTCGGCACAGGACTGTGCTGAATAAATCATTCCATAGATCAGTGTTAGTGCGGCTGTTGCAAAAGGCGATTTCAATGTAATGAACCTGGCGATAAAGTAAATGATTACAGCGGCCTGAGTAATGGAATTTTTTTATGGGCGAACAGGCTACTGCCGAGGTAAAGGCTTGGTTTACGCAGCGATGAGGGTGTGACGCCCGGATGGCTTGGGGTTTAGGGCCGGGCGGGGCGCAATGGCGTGAGTCGAAGTTGTCTTGCTTACATGCGGGTAGTAACTGGGCGTTTAACTAATTGCTGTGTTGGATATGAATTTGATGTGTCGGGTTAGTTTAGTTATTAGTTGCGGATGAAGTCTTTAGGAAGATTCTGAAAGCCGGTTATTTCGGCAGCTCAATCTATTTGAGGCTGCCGATGCGCGCATCTTGTGAAGGTTATTGTTTGGCCATGACTGCCAGGAACAACTCTGATTCGAGTTGCTCCTGCAACCACTCCTGCAAGGAGCGATAAGGCGTCTGGGCAAACCACTCCCGGTCCACATGGGCAAACTGGCGAACAAACGGCAGCAGCGCCATGTCCGCCAGGCTCGGATGCGCCGCCAGCAGATAGCGGCGCTGCTGCAACAGGCTATCGAGGCGCGCCAGAAACGCCTCGCCCTGGGCCCGGTAGTGCTCCATGGGCGCCTCGGGGTAGCGCTCGGCGTACTTGTAGCGATTGAGGTGCACCTTGAACACCTGGTCATTCTCGGCAATCAGCGCCGCCATCTGCGCCTGGGCCGTCGGGTCCGCCGTGAGCCGCCAATCCTCGGGGTCATGCTGGGCCAGGGCCCAGTGCATGATCTCCAGGCTTTCATCGATCACCCGATCCTCCAGTGCCAGCACCGGCACCGTGCCCTTGGCCGACAGCGCGAGCATCTCGGCCGGCTTGGCCTTGAGGCTGACTTCGACAATCCGCATTGGCACCCCGGCATAGCGCAGGGCCAGCCGCGCACGCATGGCGTAGGGGCAGCGGCGAAAGGAGTAGAGGGTCGCCCCCGGCGTTTGCAGCGTGCTCATTTCACCTCCAGGGTGCTCAGGCCATTGCCCTGGCGGCTGACCTTGATCTGTACCGGAATCCGTTCGTGCATTTCCTGTACGTGGGAGATCACCGCCACCTTGCGGCCCTGGGCCTGCAGGCCGTCGAGGGCATCCATGGCCAGTTGCAGGGACTCGGGGTCGAGGCTGCCGAAGCCTTCGTCGATGAACAGCGATTCGATCTTCAGGGTGCTGGAAGCCATGGAGGCCAGCCCCAGGGCCAGGGCCAGGGACACCAGGAAGGTTTCGCCGCCGGACAGCGAGTGCACCGAGCGCAGTTCGTCGCCCATTTCGGTGTCCAGCACCAGCAGGCCGAGCATGCTGCCACCGCGCTTGAGGCGGTAGCGGCGCACCAGTTGGCGCAGTTGGGCATTGGCGTGGTGCACCAGCAGGTCGAGGTTGTAGGCCTGGGCGATCTTGCGGAACTTGTCGCCTTCGGCCGAGCCGATCAGGGCGCTGAGCCGGGCCCAGCGCTGCCACTGGGCGTAGGCCTGTTCAAGGCGTTGGTTGAGGGCCTGGTTGGCGGCCTGGCGGCGCTGGTCCTCGCTTTGCCGTGCACGCAGGTCCGCCACCTGTTGTTCGCTGGCCTGGGCCTGTTGCTGCAGCTGTTCCAGGGCCTGGGCCAGTTGTTCGGTCTCCAGGTTGCCGTTGTGCTGGGCCTGATGCTGTTCCAGGCGCTGCTGGCGTTCCTGCAGCAGGACCTTGGCCTGCTCGATGGCCTTGTCGTTGTCTTGCAGGCGCTGGCGCAGTTGCTGCACCTGTTCTTCGTCCAGCTCCAGCAACTGTTGCAGGCCGGCGTCATCCAGTTCCGGGTGCCCGGCGCGCCACTGCTCGATGCTGGCGGCCAGCTGCTGTTGTTCGCTTTCCAGGGCTTGCAGGCGTTCTTCCCGGGCCTTGAGCTCGGCGCCCAACTCGATCGCTTGCTGGTGCAGTGCCTGCTGCTGTTGCTGGGCCAGGGCCTGGGCGCTGCGGGCCTGGTCCACGGCTTGCTCCAGGTGCTGCTGCCAGTGCTCGGCGCTGGGTTGCTGGCCCAGCAGTTCGGCGAGCCTGTGCTGGCAGGCCTGTTGCTGCTGGTGCAGGGTGTCGAACTGCTGTTGGGCCTCGGCCAGTTGCTGCTGGCGGGTCAACTGGCGGTCCTGTTCCTTTTCCAGGGTCAGCTGGCGCTGTTGCTGTTCTTCGGCCTCTTCCTGCTGCTCGCGCAGTTGCTCGATGCGTTGCAGCACCTGCTGGTCGAGCTGCATGAAGGTGCTGGCCGGGTCGCGGCGCAGGCCGTCGAGGACCTCTGCCGGCAGCAGGTGGCTGAAGCTGGCCAGTTCCTCGTCCAGGCGCTGGCGGTCGGCGCTCAGTTGCTGCTGTTGCTTGTCCAGGTGCTGGGCGGCCTGCTGGCTGGCGTCGATTGCCGCCTGCAGCTGGTTTTGCAGGCGCGCGGCATCTTTTTGCAGGGTCAGCAGGGCGCCCTGGCGGTTTTCGTCCTGGGTGATGCTCTGCTGCAGCTGGTCGAGTTGCTGTTGCAGCCAGGCGTCGCGCTTGGGCGGGTCCTGGTCCAGGAGGCTGGCGCTCAAGGGGTGGGCTTGCAGGCTTGGGGCCAGGGCCTGCTGCTGGCTCGCCAGTTGTTCCTGCTGCTGGAGGAATTCCTTCTGCTGGGCGATCAGCCCCTGGACCTGGGCCCGCAGTTCGTTGAGCTGTTCCTTGAGGCTGTCCACCGTCTTGCGGGCGCTGGCTTCTTCGTTCTCGTCGTGGCGCCCGAGGCTCTGCAGCAAGGCTTCAGGCTGGTGGTAGGGGTGCTCGACGCTGCCGCACACCGGGCACGGCTGGTCGCTCTGCAATTGCCCGCGCAATTCCTCGACGCTGGCGCTGCGGGCCAGCCGCTGGCGCTCCAGCAGGGCCTGGGTGACGCTCAGGGTCTGCTCGGCCACCACCAGCTCGGCCTTGGCCTGCAGGCCGACCTTGTTCAGTTCCTCGCGCTGGGCGGCCACCGCCTGCTGCCTGTCCTGCAGGGCCTGGCCGCGCTGGTCCAGTTCGCGTTGCTGGGCCCAGAGCCGGGCCAGCTCTTCGACGGCGCGCTGCTGCTTGCGGTTGTCCTGGAGCAGGGTGCCGAGCAACTGGATCTGCTCGGCCACCGCCTGGGGCTCGGCCCCGGCTTCGCTGTAGAGCAGTTCGAGCTGCGTGCGTTGCTCGCTCAGTTGCTGGGCGGCGCTGCTGGCGCGCTGTTCCAGGGCCGGCAGTTCGGCCTGGCCCTGGTGCAGGCGATTGCCGATCAGCATCAGCTGTTGCAGGCGTTCGCGGTAGGCGTTCCAGGCGTCGCTCAAGGGGGCGAGGGCGACGCTGTGGGCCAGTTGCCCGGCGATCCGCTCCAGGCGTTCGCCCACCAGGCGCTGTTTTTCCAGCAGTTGCTGGATGCCTTGCTGGCCCTCGGTGCTGGCCTGCTCGGCGCGGCTGCGTTGGGCCTCGGCCTGGGCCAGGCTCTGCCCCAGGCGCTCCAGGTTGGCCTGTTCGGCAAAGGCTTCGCGCAGCAACGGGGCGCTGGTGCTGTGCTGTTCCTGGGCCTGGGACAGGGCCGTGCCGGCGTCCTGCAGTTGCTGTTGCAGGCGTTCCTGCTGTTGTTGCAGGGCGCCTTGCTGTTCGACCTGCTGCTGGATCTGCTGGCGCAACGGCAGCAGGCTGGCGCCCAGCTCTGCCTGGCGCAGGAACTGGTGCCGCTGCGGCGCCAGTTGTTCCAGGCGTTGCAGGCGCAGGCGCTCCGGGGCCAGGGCCAGGGCGTCCTGTTCGGCCGCTTGCAGTTGTTCGGCGGCGCTCTGCCGGGCTTCCTGCCACTGGCGTAGTTCCTTGAGCCAGACGTGCTGGGCTTCCAACTGCCTGAGCTGGGCCTGTTGCTCCTTGAGCTGTTGCTGGGCCTGGCTCAACTGCTGTTCAAGCTCGGCCCGGGCCTCGGGCTCCAGCGGGCTGATGCCGCTGGCCTGGGCCTTGAGCTCCTTGTGGGCGTCTTCGGCCTCCTTGCTCTTGCTGTAGGCGCGGCGCCCCAACTGGCTGTAGACCGCAGTGTTGGTGAGCTTTTCCAGCAGCTCGCTGCGTTCCTTGTCGTCGGCCTTGAGAAAGGCGCTGAACTCGCTCTGGGCCAGCATCACCGCCCGGGTGAACTGTTCGAAGTTGAGCCCCAGGCGGGCCTCGATCAGTTGCTTGTATTCGCTCTTGCTCTGGTTGCTCAGCAGCTGTTCGCTGTCAAGGTCGGTGAGGTTCTGCCGGCTGCCTTGCAGCTTGCCGGTGGCTTTGTCGCGGGCGCGGTTGGTTTCCCAGCGGGCGCGGTAGCGACGGCCGTCGATGCCGACAAAATCCACCTCGGCATAGCCGCTGCCGGTGCCGCGGCGCAGCAGGGTGCGCGGGTCGCTGGTGAGGATCTCGCTGTCGACCTCGGGGACCTTGGTCTCGCGGCCGATATTGTTCAGCCGCGGCACCGCGCCGAACAGCGCCAGGCACAGGGCATCCAGCAGGGTGCTCTTGCCAGCGCCGGTGGGCCCGGTAATGGCGAACAGCCCGGCGCTGGCCAGGGGCTCGGCGGTGAAGTCGATCTCGAAGGGGCCGGCCAGGGAGGCCAGGTTCTTCAGGCGGATGGCCAGGATCTTCATGGCTGTTCACCTTCTTGCTGGACGTCCTGCAACAGCAGGGCGAAATCCTTGAGGGTGGCTTCGTCCACCTCGTTGGCGTAAGCGTCGCGCCAGGCGCGGCGGAACAGTTCTTCGGGGGTCAGCTGGTCCAGCTCGATCAGCTCGGCACTGGCCTCTTCACCGTCGCCTGCGCCCTTGCCGGCGTATTCGGCGGCGATCCGCACCAGGCGCACGGCCTTGCCTTGCAGGGCGCTTTCCACTTGCTGGCGCAGGTCCGGCTGGGGCTCGTCCAGGCGCACCCGCACTTCCAGCCAGGGCTGGCGCTGCTCCTCGGCCAACAGGTCGATGTCCGGCAGCTCGCCGAGCTGGGTCAGGAGTTCCCCCAGGGGCGCCGGGCCCAGGCGTTGCAGGTTCACCGCGCGGGGAATCAGCCGCGGTTCGACGCTGACCAGGGTCTCGCCGTCCAGGCGCACGTCGAGGATCTGGTGCTGATAGCCGATCTCGGAGAACGACAGCGGGATCGGCGAGCCGCTGTAGCGGATGCGCTCCTCGCCGTTGACCTTCTGCGGCTTGTGCAGGTGGCCCAGGGCCACGTAGCTGATGTCCGGGCCGAACAGGCTGGCGGGCAGGGCCTCGGCGTTGCCGATGATCAGGCTGCGTTCGGAATCTTCCGAGACCGAGCCGCCGGCCATGTGCGCATGGCTGACGGCGACCAGGGCCTGGCCCGGCTGGCGCTTGGCGTTGGCCGCGGCGATCAGCCATTCGTGGACCTGGGCAATGCCCTTGAGGTAGTCGTCGCCCAGCTGGCGGCCGGTGACTTCCGCCGGCCGCAGGAACGGCAGGGCCAGGCACCAGGCGGCGACCTGGCCGCTGGCGTCGGGCAGCGGCAGCAGCAGGCGCTCGGCGTCCAGCTGGCCGTCGTCCAGCCACAGCACCCGGCCCAGGGCGTGGGTGCGCAGGCGGCGCATCAGGGGCGCCGGCAGCTCGATGCGCGAGCCGGAGTCGTGGTTGCCGGCGATCATCACGACGGTCAGGGCCGGCTGCTGCTCGTGGGCGCTGACGATGAAGTCGTAGAGCCGCTCCTGGGCGCTGACCGGCGGGTTGACTGTGTCGAAGATATCGCCGGCGATCAGCAGCACATCGGGCTGTTCGTGCTTGAGCTGGCGCAGCAGCCACTCCAGGAAACAGGCGTGTTCGAAGTCGCGTTCCTGGCCGTGGAGGTTCTGGCCCAGGTGCCAGTCGGAGGTGTGAAACAGACGCAAGGCAGGCTCCGCATGCAAAAGGCTTGGCCGCACATAAGGGTGACCGCGGCGAAAGGGCAGAGAGTTTACTGGCAAATGCGTGTTCATGCCCGAGCCGTGGCAAATGCCCCGGCGCCGCCAAGTGGGGCCGGCGTTCAGTGACGCGGTACGACAGTGCCCTGGCCGGCGCGCACTTCGCTGGCGGTGCAGCCGAACCGCTGGCGAAAGTGCCGGGCGAACTGGGCCTGGTCGGCAAACCCCCAGCGCGCGGCCAGCTCGCCGATCGACAGGCGGCAGTGGGCGTCGCGCAGTTGGCGGTGCACGGCGCAAAGGCGCTGCTGACGAATCCATTCGCCCAGGCTGAAGGGGCTGTCGGCAAAGAGCTTGTGCAGATAGCGCAGGGAAATGCCACAGGCGCTGGCGATCTGCCTGGGGTTGAGCTCCGCCGAGCCCAGGTGCTGCTCCACGTAGCTTTCGATGCGTTGCAGGTGCAGGGCGGCGAGGCTGGAGCTTTCACTGCTGAGCACCCGTTCGTCCTGGCGCAGGGTCAGCAGCAGGGTCGCCAGGGCCTGTTCCAGCAGCATATGCCGCGCCGCCGGGGCGCATTCGTCGAAGCGCGCGGCGCACATGGCCAACTGGTCGGCGAAGATCCGCCCCAGGCCGCGCCGGGCATCGAAACAGAAACGGGTGTAGCGCTCGGCGCCGCGCAACTGGCCGTGCAGGGCCTGCTCCGGCAGCTTGAACACCCAGAGGTCGTTGTCGCTGGCGTAGCGGAAGCGGTAGGGCGCATCGCCCCGCTCGAAGATGAAGCTGCCGGGGCGGCAATGCAGCTCGCGGCCGTCCTGTTCGAACAGCACCTCGTGGCGCCGGGGAATGGTCACCAGGTAGCAGGCCTGGGTGTCGTTGCTGACCTGGGCCTTGCTCCGGGAATAGCCCAGGCGGCTGGAACGCAGGCGCGACAGGGCCAGGGCACTGCTGGGGGTTTCCCAGATCCGCAGGTTGCCCTGGAAGGGGCGGTCGCTGCTGAATTCAAGGGACAGGGGAAAGTAGGCGTTGCCAATGGCTTCGGCCCAGCGGGGCTGGCATTGGTGCTCGGGCCAGTAACGGGTGGATAGCTGCTGAACCATCATCACTCCTGCTTTCTTGTGTTTTTTAGTCAGGACAGCACCGGGTGGTCAGCCACGGTGCCGGTGATCTTTGGGCAAAAGCGCGGGTCGGTCAATCGGCAGGCGTCAGCCGGTAGCAGGCCGAGGGCGCGAGCGTCGCCTGCCAGCCCGGCGGCACCACGATGTTGGTGGTGGCTTCCTCGATCACGCAGGGGCCGGTGAGGGTCTGCCCGGCCTGCAGCTGTTCGCCCTGGTAGACCGGCGTCGGTTGCCAGCCGCCGGCTTCGTCGAACAGCATCGAGCGCTGTTCCCGAGGCGTTGCCGGCACCTGCTGCTCGGGGATCGGCAACTCCGGCATCGGTGGGTGCTGCAGCCTGGCGATCACCGAGCATTCAAGGTTCACCAGCTCGATCGGGCTCTGCGGCTCGCTGTAGGAGAACAGCGCCTTGTGCCGGCTGTGGAAGGCCTCGCGCAGGGCGCCGAGGCCGGCCGGGTCCAGCTCGTTGCTGGCCAGCTCGACGCTGCATTCGTGGATCTGCCCCAGGTAGCGGATTTCCAGGTGGTACTGGGTATCGACCCGGTTGCCGTTGCTGAAGCCGTCCTGGCGCAGGTTCTCCAGGCCCTGTTCGCGCAGCCGGGCCAGGGTCCGGTTGAGCAGCGCCAGGTCCACGTGCTGGTCGTCCAGGCGCATGGGCAGGGTGGTCAGCTGGTCGTAGCGGATGTCCGAGAGGATCTGCCCGAAGGCGCACAGCCCCGAGGCCACCTTGGGAATCAGCACCACCTGGCTGCCGATTTCCTCGGCCAGGCGGATCACGTGCATGCCCGCCGCGCCGCCGGCGCCGATCAGGGCGAACTGGCGGGGATCGTAGCCGCGCTCCACCGATACCCGGCGGATGCCGCTGACCATGTTCAGGTTGACCAGGGTGATGATTCCCAGCGCCGCGCGCTCGATGCTGATGCCCAGGGGCTCGGCGATCCGGCTGGCGATGGCCTGCAGCGCCGCCTGGCGTGACAGGCGGATGCTGCCGCCGAGCAAGGCGCCGTCCGCCAGGTAGCCCAGCGCCAGGTTGGCGTCGGTCACCGTCGGCTCGCTGCCGCCCTTGCCGTAGCACACCGGCCCGGGGTTGGCTCCGGCGCTGCGCGGGCCGACCTGGAGCATGCCGAAGGGGTCCAGGTGGGCGATGGAGCCGCCACCGGCGCCGAGGGTTTCCACCTGGATCATCGGCACGCCGATGCGGTAGCGCAGAAAGTCGCTGTCCTTGCTGAAGTTGGTGCGCCCACCCTGGCTCAGGGTGATGTCGAAGGAGGTGCCGCCCATGTCCACGGTGATCACGTTGTCGATGCCGAATGGCCGGGCCACGCACAGCCCGGCCTGGGGCGCCGAGGCCGGGCCGGAATTGATCGCATTGACAGCCCGGGTGCTCATGATCGCGCCGGGGGCCAGGCCGCCGTTGGACTGGAAGTAGCGGGTCGGCTGCTGTGCGCCCAGTTCTTCGAACAGGCTGTCGATGCGCTCCACGTAGCGTTGCATCACCGGGCTCAGGTAGGCGTTGACCACGGTGCTGGAGGTGCGGGTGTATTCACGGATCTGCGGGAACACTTCATTGCCGGTGCAGACGAAGACCCCGGGCAGGGCCGCGCGCACCAGCTGTGCGGCGCGCTGCTCGTGGGCCGGGTTGCGCACCGACCAGACAAAGGAGATGGCCACCGCCTGCACCTCCTGCTCGCGAAAGTACTCGATGGCCCGCAGGATCGCCGTTTCGTCCAGGGGCGCGTGCTCCTGGCCGTCGCTGCGCATGCGCCCGCCGATGGGCCGGCGCAGGTGGCGCGGCACCAGCATGTGGGCCTGGGGGTAGCTGGCGTCGTAGCGGTGGCCGTCTTCCTTGTGCCCCAGGCGGATTTCCAGGCTGTCTTCGTGGCCGTCGGTACACAGCAGGCCGACCTTGGCCCCGGTCTTCTCGATCAGGGCGTTGAGGGCCACGGTGGTGCCGTTGATGCACAGATCGCAGTCGCCGATGATCTGCGCCGGGCTGCGCCCCAGGGCGTCGGCCATCTGCGCCAGGCCGTTGCGGATGGCCAGGGTGCCGTCCTGCGGGGTCGAGGGGGCCTTGAACAGCTGCACGTTGCCGAGCTGGTCGGCGAGGATGAAATCGGTGAAGGTGCCGCCGGCGTCGATGCCCAGGCGATAGTGTTTGCTCATGGGGGGATGCTCCGTGGGTTCAGGGGCGGGCGCGCAGGGCGCGGGTGGCGTCGTGGTCCAGGCGCTGCTCGGCGTCGAACACCACGCCGTAGTCCAGGCGCGCGCCTTCGAGGGAGACCAGGCCATTGCGCAGGTCTTCGGCCACTCGCTCCAGGGGCCGCAGGAAGGGGTCGCCATAGCCGCCACCGCCGGGGTTGAGGTTGATCACCCGCTCTCCGGGTTGTGCGGTCAACTGGGCGTTGTGCTGGTAGGTGTGTTCCTGGCCGTCGGCACGGCGATGGGTCAGGCGCCCGAGCTTGGGCGCCAGCAGGCCGTTGCGCGCCCCCGCGGCGCCGGCGGTGGGCAGTTGCCGGCCTTCGCCGAAACCCACCACGGTCATCGGGTGCTGCAAGGGTTCGATCTCGATGCAGGTGCCCGAGCCGCCGCGAAACTGCCCGGCGCCGCCGCTGTCGGTGATCAGGCTGTAGCGGTGGATGAGGATCGGGTAGGCGTATTCCAGCAGTTCGATGTCGCCGGACATCAGCGCGCCAAAGCAGCACAACGGGCCGCAGGCCGGCCAGCCGTCCATGGCCTGGTTGGCCCCGGCCCCGGAGATGATCGAGGCCAGGACCATGGTCACGTATTCGGCGTTGTCGTTGCGCGGGTCGTGGCCGGCGATGTTGATCCCGCTGGCATGGCCCCAGGACGCGGTGACCCGTTCCGGCGCGGCCTGCTCCAGGGCCTGGCGCACCGCGTCGGCGAGGGTTTCCATGGGGGTGGTGGTGCTGTTGACGTGGGGCGCGGGTTCGCTGGCGTTGCACAGGGTTCCGGGCTCCCCCAGGTCGACGCTGATGCAGCGGTACAGGCCCTCGTTATAGGGCGGCGGCACCTGGGCGAACATCATCAGCCCCAGGTACACCCCGGACACCGAGTTGCCGGCGTAGGAATTGATGAAGTAGGGCACCTGGGGCGGGCTGTCGATGCGCACCCGGGCCTGATCGCCGCTGATCTGCACCTGGGCGGTGATGGTCAGCTGGCCCAGGCCGTGGCCCGAATCCTCCAGCACCGCGCTGCCGTGGTAGAGGCCATCCGGCACCTCGCGCAGCAGGGCGCGCATGTGCCGGTCGGCCATGTCCTTGAGCTCGCCGATGCAGGCGCGCACCTGTTCCACGCCGTAGCGCTCCAGGAGTTGCAGCAGGTGCCGCTCGCCGACGCTGCAGGCGCCGTACTGGGCATTCAGGTCGCCTTCCTGGTAGACCCGGGCGCGCATGTTGGTCAGCAGCAGGTTGATCACATCCTCGCGGCGCTGGCCCCGGGACCAGAGCTTGACCGGCGGAATCCGCAGGCCCTCGGCATAGATCTCCCTGGCGTCCGGGTTGTAGCCGGCGGGCACCGGGCCGCCGATGTCGGTGAGGTGGCCCTTGCACACCGCCCAGAACACCAGCTCGCCCCGGTAGAACACCGGTTTGTACATGCAGCAGTCGAGGATATGGCTGCCCTGGTAGGCCGGGTCGTTGTGGTAGATCACGTCCCCTTCATGGATGTCGTCGCCGAAGAATCCGGCCACGCATTTCATCGCCGGGATCAGCGAGCCGAGGTGGATCGGGATGTCCTGGCCCTGGAGGACCATTTCCGGGAGGTGGTCGAACAAGGCATTGGAGTAGTCGTGGGCCAGGTTGAAGACGCTGGAGCGGCCGGTTTTCTCCAGGGTCAGGGTCATTTCACGCTGGGCGGTTTCCAGCGCCCCTCGCACCACGGCGAGGGTGATCGGATCTACTGTGCTCATGGCTCACCTGAGTTCTTGTTGTTCTCGGGGTGGGGCGCGACGGCTGTTGCGCCCACGGCCTTAAGCTACGCGCAGCCAGGCGCACCTGGCTTGTCGTCGGGTGCAGGGCTTTTTGCGTTCTGGTGCACTGTTGCCACTGCTGAATGTGGGGGGCACGCGCTGCAGGAGCTGGCTCCCCAGCGAACAGGCCCGCCCAGGCGCGGCATGGCTTACGGGGCTTTTCGCCGGCAAGCCGGCTCCTGCGCGGGAGGTCGCCGGCAAGCCGGCTCCTACGGGGGGCTGCGCGAAGCGCCGGCTACTTGGGGTACAGCGGCGGCAGGCTGGTGGTGTCCGCCACCGGGTCCTGGACCCGTTCGTCGATCGGGATGGCGCGTATCGCTCGCCACAATTCCTCGCCCTGCCAGTACTGGCCGGTCTCGCTGTAGAGCGCGCCGTTGAGGCCGTCCAGGGCGTCGGACAGCGGCACGAAGCGCGCGGCCATTTCGGCCAGGGTTTCGGGCTGTTGCCGGGCCCAGGCGTCCAGGGCCTGGCGGGTAGCCTGGGGGTCGTTGGCCTGGCAGGCACGCTTGAGGTCGTCCAGCAGCGAGCGCGGGCTGGGGCCGGTCTGGGTGGCGCGCAGCACCGCCGGCTGCCAGCGGGCGCGCCACCACAGGCCGAAGCCCAGCAGGGTGGTGCAAGCCAGCAGCAGGGTGCTCAGTTGCCACAGCCACAGGTTGCCGCTGTCGGGCCCGGCCGGGGCGTTGCCTGCCGGGGTGTCCACCACCAGGCTCGGGTTGTTCGCCACCTGCAGGGCCCGCGACGGCAGGCTGGTGCTTTCCAGGCGGTCTTCGACGGTGTTCCACCAGGTCACTTCAATGGCGGGCAGTTCGACGTTGCCGGGGCGGGTGGGCACCAGCGCCTGGCGGTCTTCGCGAATGCCCAGAAGGCCCTGTTCAACGTGCTGGTTGCTCAACTGCGGCTGGTCCGGGTAGCTGCGCAGGCCATTGACGTCGGCCAGGGGCAGCGGCGGCAGCTGGGCGCTGGACAGGCCTTCGGCGCGCAGGGTCAGGCTGCGGGTCAGGGAGTCTCCGACCTGAGGGTGCTCGGGCTCCGGGTTCCAGCTTTCGCTCAGGCTCAGGCTGCGGGCCGGCAGCCAGGGCGCGTCGGCCGGGTAGGTGGCGGGCTTGGCCTTGACCTGCAGGCTGATGTCACTGGAGCTGACGTGGATCAGCTTGCCGGCCCGGGGCGTCTGCGAGCTGGTTTCCTGGCCCGGGTCCGGGTTGGCCAGGGTGGCGCTGAA
The DNA here is from genome assembly GCF_058796855.1 of Pseudomonas sp. GW823-FHT03E05. Classification (NCBI taxonomy): domain Bacteria; kingdom Pseudomonadati; phylum Pseudomonadota; class Gammaproteobacteria; order Pseudomonadales; family Pseudomonadaceae; genus Pseudomonas; species Pseudomonas sp. GW823-FHT03E05. The sequence continues at coordinate 1,652,394 of NZ_JBXAJB010000001.1, read as the reverse complement.
GGTCAGCGCGGGAATCTGCAACGGCCCGCTGCGCTGGGGATAGAGCGCGTAGCGCATCTCGATCACCCCGTGGCGCACGCCATTGATGAGCTTTTCGTAGGTGCGCGGCTCGCCCAGCTGTTCCACCCGGGTGTCGCTCAGCAGCAGCGGGCTCAGGCTGCTGTCGTCGAACAGCGGCACCGAGTGGTAGATGTGCAGGGTCAGCAGGGCCTGGGCCTGGACATAGACGCTGGGCTGGTCGAGCTCGGCTTCGATGAACACCGGTTCCAGGCGGGCGTTCTGGTCCTGGGCCGGGCTGGTGTTGACCTGCAGGCTCAGGGGCTGGCTCTGCAGGCTGCCCAGTTGCAGCGGGGCGATTTCCAGGGTGCCGGTGTGGCGCGGCAGCAGGGTGACGATCCAGCGGGTACTGGCGTGGTTGTCCCCCAGGCCGTTGAGCTGGTTGACCTGGCGTGTGCCGCGCACCTCGAATTGTGCCTCCAGGGGCGCCAGGTCCGGCTTGCCGAACTGGGTGACATCGGTGGACTCCAGGGTCAGCTCGACGGTTTCCCCGGAATTGACCTGGCTGCGGTCCAGGCTGGCGAGCAGGCCGGCAGCCTGGGACTGGCCAGTGCAGAACGCGAGGGCAAGCAGTAGGGCGGTGCAGCGGGTCATCGAGTTTTTCCCTGATCCTGATGTTGTTGCTGTTCGTACCAGAATTTGCGCCTGAGCAATTCACCCGGGTCGTCGGGGATCTTGCGCAGCCATTGTTCCAGCGCCTGCTGGTGTTCAGCGTCCAGGCTGTCCTCCACCGGGCGCAGCGGGGTGGTGGTGTGCTGGTCGTCCAGCTCGCTGCCGGGCACTTCGCTGTGGCCGGCGGCCTGTGGATCCGGCGGCGGCGTGTCGCCTTCGTTGGCCGGCGTCTGCGCCGGGTCCTGCGGGCCATCGCTGCCCGGTGGTGGCTGGGTGGCCGCGCCGCTGGGGCCCGGGCGGGTGTCGTCGCCTTCGGGGGTGTCCGGCTTCTTCGCCGGTGGCGGTGTTTGCGCCTGGGCCTGTTGCTGTTGCAGCAGGCTCTCCACCAGGGCCTTGTTCTGCAACGCCGGTTGCAGGTCCGGCTGGCGTTCCAGGGCCTGCTCGTAGGCGTCGATGGCGGCTTCCAGCTCGCCGCTGCGGGCCAGAGCGTTACCGCGATTGTAGTGGGCGCGGGCGTCGTTGCCCTCGGCGAAACGCTCGGCGGCGGCAGTGTAGTTGCCGGCTTCGTACAAGGCCACGCCTTGCCATTGCGGGTCCTGGAAATGCCGCGCGGCCTCCGCCGGGCGCTGCTGTTGCAGAAGCCGCTGGCCCTGCTGGTCGGGGCGCAGCCACAGGTCATTGAAGTCGAAGGCGTAGCTCGGTTGCGGCACGGCGAACAGCAGCAGGGGCAGGCAGAACAGCCAGCCCCGGCGCCCGGCGCAGGCGGCCAGCAGCAACAGCGGCAGCAGCAGCCAGTAGCCCTGGTCGGCCCAGGTATCCAGGCGCAGGGTCTGGCCGTCGCTGCGCAGGCCTTGCGGGCCGCCCAGCAGGCCCAGGCCGCGCAGGTCGCTGTCGTCCAGGCGCGCCTGGCGGTAGCGCCCGCCCACGTCGCCGATGAAGTGCTTGAGGTCCGGGCTGTCCAGGCGCGATACCAGGATCGCGCCCTGGTCGTCCTTGAGGTAGCTGCCGTCTTCCTGGGCCACCGGGGCACCGTCGCGGCTGCCGAAGCCGAGCATCAGCAACTGCGGGGCGTCGCCCTTGAGCGCCTGGCGGATGCCCTGGCGTTCCTCTTCGTTGAGGGAGGAGGCCATCAGTAGCACCCGGCCCTGGCCCAGGGCCCCCTGGTCCAGCAGCTTCAGGGCCTTGAGCAGGGCCAGGTCGGCGCGCTGGCCGGCCTGGGGCATGATCGACGGCTTGAGGGCGTCCAGCAGGTTGCGGCTGGTGGCCAGGTCATCGGACAGCGGCACCAGGGTGTGGGCGCTGCCGGCGTAGACCACGATGGCGGTCTGCGCGTCGCTGCGCAGTTGCAACAGGTCCAGCAGCTTGTGCCGGGCCTGCTCCAGGCGATCGGGCGGCACGTCGTTGGCGAGCATCTGCGGGGTCAGCTCCAGCAGCACCACCAGCGGGTCGGCGGGTTTCTGGCTGGTCTGTTCCACCCGCTGCCAGCTGGGGCCCAGCAGGGCCAGCACCGCCAGCAGCCAGGCCAGGCCCAGGGCCACCCAGGGCAGCTTGCTTTCGCGGCCATTGCCGCCGCTGAGCAGGGCGGCGTGAAAGGCCGGGGGCAGGATCATCTGCCAGCGCCCGGCGCGTTTCTGCCGGTGCCAGAGCTTCCACAGCAGCAGCGCCAGCAGGGGCAGTACCAGCAACCAGCCGGGGCGGAACCAATGGGGCCAGAGGCTGATCATCGACGCCTCCGCAAGCGCAGGCGCTTGAGCCGCTGGCGCCAGTCATGGGCAGGCAGCAGGAAGTTCGACTGGGTGAAGAAGCGTTGCAGCGGGTTCTGCGGCCAGCGCTCGCGCAGCACCAGCAGCACGCTGAGCAGCAACGCCGTGGCCAGGGGCCAGTGGTACAGGGCCTGGGCCTGGCGTGCCTGGGTCGGTTGCTGGGCCACCGGTTCCAGTTGGTCGAGGGTTTGCTTGATCGCTTGCAGCTCCTGGCCGTCCCGGGCGCGGAAATAGCGCCCGCCAGTGACTTGCGCCAGCTCCTTGAGGGCCGGTTCGTCCAGGTCCAGGCTCGGGTTGATGCCCAGCACGCCGAGGGTGGCGCTCTGTTCCGGGTCGGCGCCGATGCCGATGGGGTAGATCTTCACCCCTTCCTCGGCGGCCAGCCGGGCGGCGGTGATGGGGGCGATCTCGCCGCCGTTGTTGGCGCCGTCGGTGACCAGGATCAGCACCCGGCTCTGGGCCGGGCGCTGGCGCAGGCGCTTGAGGGCCAGGCCGATGGCATCGCCGATGGCGGTGTTCTTGCCGGCGATGCCGATCTTCGCTTCATCCAGCCAGACCCGCACCGTGTGCCGGTCGAAGGTCAGGGGCGCCTGCAGGTAGGCCTTGCTGCCGAACAGGATCAGGCCCACCCGGTCGCCTTCGCGGTGTTCGAGAAAGTCCCCCAGCAGGTGCTTGACCAGGTTCAGGCGGCTGACGTCCTCGTCCTGCCATTGCATGTCGGGGAAATCCATGGAGCCGGAAACGTCCACCGCCACCAGCAGGTCGCGGCCGCTGGCGGCCACCGGCAAGGGGTCGCCCAGCCATTGCGGGCGCGCGGCGGCCAACAGCAGCAGGAGCCAGAGCAGGATGAAACGCACCTGCTGGCGCCAGGCCGGGAGGTGGGCGCGGGCCCGGCGCTTGGACAGGCCTTCCAGGTCACTGAGAAAACTGACTTTCAGCGCCGGCTCGCCGCTGTCGGCCACCGGCAGCACCAGGCGCAGCAGCCAGGGCAGCGGCAGCAGGACGAAGACCCAGGGCCAGGCGAACTCAAACATGCTTGCGAATCCAGGTGTCCACCGCCTGGGTCAGGCCGGCGATGGCTTTGTCGTCGAGCTTGCATTCGGGCTTGTAGGCGCCTTCCACCAGCACCATCCAGCGGGTCAGGCCGGCGGCCGGGCAACGGTTGTCGAGGAACGCCAGCCATTTGCGCCCGTTCAGGGTGTGGCTCTGGCTGTAGGGGTAATGGTTGCGGCACAGGCGCTTGAGCAGGGCATTCAAGGCCTGCAGCCAGGCGCCGGCGGGGGCACCGTCATAGGGCTTGGGCAGCAGCGCCAGTTCTGCCAGGGCGGCCAGGCGCACCGGGTCCAGGGGCTGCTCGCTGCGGGCGCGCACGGCCTTGCGCGGCCACAGGTGGCGCCAGTGCCAGAGGGCCAGGCCCAGCAGCGGCAGCAGGATCGCCAGCAGCCACCAGCCCGGGGCCGGCGGCCACAGGCTGACGGCGGGCGGCGGCAGCAGCGGTTGCAGTTGTTCCAGGCTGCTCATCGGCCGGCTCCGGGGCGCTGCGGGTTGAGGTACTCGCGCAGCTGCTCGACCATCTCGCTCTGGGTGCTCAGGGGCATCAGCAGCACCCGCAGCTTTTGCGCCAGGCGTTCCCAGCGGGCGATGCGCGCTTCGCTCATGGCGCGGTAGGCCTGGCGCAGGTCGTAGTTCAGGGTGTCCAGTTCCAGCTGGGCGCCGCGTTCGGCAAAGCGCAGCAGGCCGGCGGCGGGCAGGGCGTGGTCCAGCGGGTCGGAAAGGGGCATCAACAGCAGGTCGCAATGGCGCGACAGCAGGCTCAGTTGCTGCTCGGCGGCGTCGCTCAGGGCGCGTTCGTCGCAGATCACGATCACCAGGCTGCCGGGGCGCAGGACTTCGCGCCCGCGCAGCAGCGCGGTGCCCAGGGCGTCGCGCTGGGGCCGGGCTTCGCTGTGCAGCGACTGGTTGACCCGCACCAGGCGGTTGAGCAGCTGCAACAGGCTCTGCTTGCTGCGCCGCGGCTTGATCTCGTAGTGCTCGTCGTCGCCGTAGACCAGCCCGCCGACCCGGTCGTTATGGCCCAGGGCGGCCCAGCCGATCAGGCTCGCGGCCTGGGCGGCGAGCACCGACTTGAACATCAGCCCCGAGCCGAAGAACAGCTGGCGGCTCTGTTCCACCATGATGAAGATCGGCCGCTCGCGCTCTTCGTGGAACAGCTTGGTGTGCGGTTCCTGGGTGCGCGCGGTAACCCGCCAGTCGATGGTGCGCACGTCGTCGCCGGCCTGGTAGACCCGCACCTGGTCGAAGTCCACGCCGCGCCCGCGCAGCTTGGAGTGGTGCAGGCCGATCAGCGGGCTGCGCTGGCTGGGGGTGGAGAACAGCTGCACCTCGCGCACGCGATGGCGCATCTCGATCAGCTCGCCGAGGGTGATGCGAATGCCGGGTTCGGCAACGGGCTGGGTCATGGGCTTCAGGCGACGGCAACGACGTCGAGGATGCGCTGTACCACACGGTCCTGGTCGATGCCGGCCGCTTCAGCCTCGAAGGACAGGATGATGCGGTGGCGCAGTACGTCGAACAGCACGGCCTGGATGTCTTCGGGGCTGACGAAGTCGCGGCCGGCGAGCCAGGCGTGGGCCCGGGCGCAGCGGTCCAGGGCGATGGAACCGCGGGGGCTGGCGCCGTAGGCGATCCACTCGGCCATCTCCGGGTCGAACTTGGCCGGGGTGCGGGTGGCCATCACCAGTTGCACCAGGTATTCCTCCACCGCATCGGCCATGTACAGGCCGAGGATTTCCTTGCGTGCGGCAAAGATCGCCTGCTGGCTGACCCGGCGCTCGGGCTTGGTTTCGCCGTTCAGGGCTTCGCCACGGGCCTGCTGGAGGATCCGCCGCTCCACCGCGGCGTCCGGGAAGCCGATCTTGACGTGCATCAGGAAGCGGTCGAGCTGGGCTTCGGGCAGCGGGTAGGTGCCTTCCTGCTCGATGGGGTTCTGGGTCGCCATCACCAGGAACAGCGGCGACAGTTCATAGGTGCTGCGTCCGACGCTGACCTGGCGCTCGGCCATGGCTTCGAGCAGGGCCGACTGGACCTTGGCCGGAGCGCGGTTGATTTCGTCGGCCAGCACCAGGTTGTGGAAGATCGGGCCTTGCTGGAACACGAAGCTGCCGGTTTCCGGGCGATAGATCTCGGTGCCGGTGATGTCGGCGGGCAGCAGGTCGGGGGTGAACTGGATCCGATGGAATTGCGCTTCAATGCCTTCGGCCAACTCCTTGATGGCCTTGGTCTTGGCCAGCCCCGGAGCGCCCTCGACCAGCATGTGGCCGTCGGCGAGCAGGGCGATGAGCAAGCGCTCGATGAGTTTTTCCTGGCCGAGAATCTGCGTTGAAAGAAAGGTTCGCAGCGCCAAAAGCGCTTCACGATGTTCCATCGGTGACTGTTCCTGGAGAGGGTGCGCCCCGGGCGTTGAGGGAACGTCGGGGCTGGGGGCGATACTTTAATCCATAGCGGGGGTCGGCGACTAACGGGGAAAACCTGATTTGGCGAATTAGTCGAAAAAAATCCGTGTTTTATTCAGCACCACGTGCACCCCGGTAGGAGCCGGCTTGCCGGCGAAGAGGCCGGCAAGGTTTGCGGCGGGGCCGAAGACGCCTTCGCTGGCAAGCCAGCTCCTACGCTCGGGCGCGGTGTTGGGGTTCTGGTAGGAGCCGGCTTGCCGGCGAAGAGGCCGGCAGGGTTTGCGGTGCAGCCGAAGACGCCTTCGCTGGCAAGCCAGCTCCTACGCTCGGGCGCGGTGCTGGGGTTCTGGTAGGAGCCGGCTTGCCGGCGAAGGGGGCGGCAAGGTTTGCGGCGGGGCCGAAGACGCCTTCGCTGGCAAGCCAGCTCCTACCGGGAAGGGCGGCGGGTCAGGACAGCTGGCTGATGTAGGTGCCGGTGCCCTTGAGGATGTTCTGCAGGGTTTCCTCCACTTCGGCCAGGTCCGAGGCAGCGGTGCTGTGGCGGATCTCCAGGTGGTCGGCGCCGTTCAGGGCGTCGGCGTCGGCCGCGGCGATTTCGATCAGCAGGGTGGTGGGGCTCAGGGTCACCTTGACGCCATCGAGGGTCGAGGGCTCGCCGTCGAGGGTGATCTCCAGTTCGTCTTCGTCCGGGTAGCGGCTCATCAGGAACATCTCGCCCTGGGTGCTGTGGCAGCAGAGCATGGCCATGTTGTCTTCTTCGTCGTCGCAGGGGTTGGCGATCAGGTGGGCGGTGGTCATGTGCATGGGGGCATTCCTGAGAGAGTGGCCGGGCGGGCAGAAAGGAAACAATTCTGCCAGCCCGATGGAATTTCTGCTGGCTTGTCTGTCAGAGAACAGGTCGTGAACACAATCGCTGCGGCAGTCACTTTTGGTACGCAAGTACCGTGAATCCGGGGAAAAAAACCGGTTTTTCCACCGCGGCTGCTAGTGTTGCTCAAAGCGCGAGCGTTCTGCTGCGTGCCGTTGACCGAATATGTCGCAGCATCGCAAGCAGTTGTCACATCGCACTCGTTAAGCTGCGCAGCGGACAATTTGTTCTTAGTGCAATAGGTTGCGTCTGATTTGTGATGGTCACCTGTAAAGGCATTGCGCTCGGTTTCCCGGCTAGCGTCAGTCGTTTTTGCAGATGCCCATCCCCGGAAGGTGAATGTGACCTGTGCGTCTCGTCCAGCTTCACCCACCTGTCATCCTGCTACCTCTGCCCGAGACCAGGAGCAGGATGCAGCACCGCCCCGCGAGGGGTTTGCACGCGACGCTTCCATCAATAACAAGCCCAAGCGGAGTACCACAGATGGCGTTCTTCACCGCAGCCAGCAAAGCCGACTTCCAGCACCAACTGCAAGCGGCACTGGCGCAGCACATCAGTGAACAGGCACTGCCACAAGTGGCGCTGTTCGCTGAACAATTCTTCGGCATCATTTCCCTGGACGAACTCACCCAGCGTCGCATGTCCGACCTGGCGGGCTGCACCCTTTCTGCCTGGCGCCTGCTTGAGCGCTTCGACCACGGGCAACCGCAGGTCCGCGTCTACAACCCCGATTACGAACGCCATGGCTGGCAGTCGACCCACACTGCTGTGGAAGTCCTGCACCACGACCTGCCGTTTTTGGTGGACTCGGTACGCACCGAGCTCAACCGTCGCGGCTACAGCATCCACACCCTGCAGACCACCGTGCTCAGCGTACGTCGTGGCAGCAAGGGCGAGCTGCTGGAAATCCTGCCCAAGGGCACCCAGGGCGAAGGCATCCAGCAAGAGTCGCTGATGTACCTGGAGATCGACCGTTGCGCCAATGCCGCCGAACTCAGCGTGCTGGGCAAGGAGCTGGAGCAGGTACTGGGCGAAGTGCGGGTCGCCGTGGCCGACTTCGAGCCGATGAAGGCCAAGGTCCAGGAACTGATCCAGAGCATCGACAACAGCCAGTTCCCGATCGCCGCCGAAGAAAAGACCGAGATCAAGAGCTTCCTCGAATGGCTGGTGGGCAACCACTTCACCTTCCTCGGTTATGAAGAATTCGTGGTCGGCGCCGACCAGGACGGCGGGCATATCGAATATGACCCGAACTCCTTCCTCGGCCTGGCCAAGCTACTGCGCGCCGGCCTGACCAGCGATGACCTGCGCATCGAAGACTACGCCGTCAACTACCTGCGCGAACCGACGCCGCTGTCCTTCGCCAAGGCCGCGCACCCGAGCCGCGTGCACCGTCCGGCCTACCCGGATTTCGTCTCGATCCGTCAGATCGATGCCGACGGCAAGGTCATCAAGGAATGCCGCTTCATGGGCCTGTACACCTCTTCGGTGTACGGCGAAAGCGTGCGGGTGATTCCTTACATCCGCCGCAAGGTCGAAGCCATCGAGCAGCGCTCGGGCTTCCAGGCCAAGGCGCACCTGGGCAAGGAACTGGCCCAGGTCCTGGAAGTGCTGCCCCGCGATGATCTGTTCCAGACCCCGGTGGACGAGCTGTTCAGCACCGTGATGTCCATCGTGCAGATCCAGGAACGCAACAAGATCCGCGTGTTCCTGCGCAAAGACCCCTACGGCCGCTTCTGCTACTGCCTGGCCTACGTGCCGCGCGACATCTATTCCACCGAAGTGCGGCAGAAGATCCAGCAAGTGCTGATGGATCGCCTGCAAGCCACCGACTGCGAGTTCTGGACCTTCTTCTCCGAGTCGGTACTGGCCCGCGTGCAGTTGATCCTGCGGGTGGACCCCAAACAGCGCATCGACATCGATCCGCTGCTGCTGGAAAAAGAAGTGGTGCAGGCCTGCCGCAGCTGGCAGGACGACTACGCCAGCCTGGTGGTGGAAAGCTTCGGCGAAGCCCACGGCACCAATGTGCTGGCGGACTTCCCCAAAGGCTTCCCGGCCGGCTACCGCGAGCGCTTCGCTGCCCATTCGGCGGTGGTGGACATGCAGCACCTGCTGAGCCTCACCGAAGCCAACCCGCTGGTAATGAGCTTCTACCAGCCCCTGGGCCAGGTCTCCGGCCAGCGCGAGCTGCACTGCAAGCTGTACCACGCCGACACCCCGCTGGCGCTGTCCGACGTGCTGCCGATCCTGGAAAACCTCGGCCTGCGCGTGCTGGGCGAATTCCCGTACCGCCTGCGTCACAACAATGGCCGTGAGTTCTGGATCCACGACTTCGCCTTCACCGCCGCCGAAGGCCTGGACCTGGATATCCAGCAGCTCAACGACACGCTGCAGGACGCCTTCGTCCATATCGTGCGCGGCGATGCCGAGAACGATGCCTTCAACCGCCTGGTGCTGACCGCCGGCCTGCCATGGCGCGACGTGGCGCTGCTGCGTGCCTACGCCCGCTACCTGAAGCAGATCCGCCTGGGCTTCGACCTGGGCTACATCGCCAGCACCCTGAACAACCACACCGACATCGCCCGCGAGTTGACCCGGTTGTTCAAGACCCGCTTCTACCTGGCGCGCAAGCTCACCAGCGACGACCTGGAAGACAAGCAGCAGCGTCTGGAGCAGGCGATCCTCACCGCCCTGGACGACGTACAGGTGCTCAACGAAGACCGCATCCTGCGGCGCTACCTGGACCTGATCAAGGCCACCCTGCGCACCAACTTCTACCAGACCGACGCCAACGGCCAGAACAAGTCCTACTTCAGCTTCAAGTTCAACCCGCACCTGATCCCCGAGCTGCCCAAGCCGGTGCCCAAGTTCGAAATCTTCGTCTACTCGCCGCGTGTCGAAGGCGTGCACCTGCGCTTCGGCAACGTTGCCCGTGGCGGCCTACGCTGGTCCGACCGTGAAGAAGACTTCCGCACCGAAGTCCTGGGCCTGGTCAAAGCCCAGCAAGTGAAGAACTCGGTGATCGTGCCGGTGGGCGCCAAGGGCGGCTTCCTGCCGCGTCGCCTGCCACTGGGCGGCAGCCGGGACGAGATCGCGGCCGAGGGCATCGCCTGCTACCGCATCTTCATCTCCGGCCTGCTGGACATCACCGACAACCTGAAGGACGGCGCCCTGGTGCCGCCGGCCAACGTCGTGCGCCATGACGACGATGACCCCTACCTGGTGGTCGCGGCGGACAAGGGCACTGCGACCTTCTCCGACATCGCCAACGGCATTGCCATCGACTACGGCTTCTGGCTGGGTGATGCATTCGCCTCCGGTGGTTCGGCCGGTTACGACCACAAGAAGATGGGCATCACCGCCAAGGGCGCGTGGGTTGGCGTGCAGCGCCACTTCCGCGAGCGCGGCATCAACGTGCAGGAAGACAGCATCACCGTGGTCGGCGTCGGCGACATGGCCGGCGACGTGTTCGGCAACGGCTTGCTGATGTCCGACAAGCTGCAACTGGTGGCGGCATTCAACCACCTGCACATCTTCATCGACCCGAACCCGGATCCGGCCACCAGCTTCGTCGAGCGCCAGCGCATGTTCGCGCTGCCGCGTTCGGCCTGGAGCGACTACGACACCAGCATCATGTCCGAAGGCGGCGGTATCTTCTCGCGTAGCGCCAAGAGCATCGCCATCTCGCCGCAGATGAAAGAGCGCTTCGACATCCAGGCCGACAAGCTGACCCCCACCGAGCTGCTCAACGCCTTGCTCAAGGCGCCGGTGGACCTGCTGTGGAACGGTGGTATCGGCACCTACGTCAAGGCCAGCACCGAGAGCCACGCCGATGTCGGCGACAAGGCCAACGACGCCCTGCGCGTCAACGGTAACGAGCTGCGCTGCAAGGTGGTGGGCGAGGGCGGCAACCTGGGCATGACCCAGCTGGGTCGTGTGGAGTTCGGCCTCAATGGCGGCGGTTCCAACACCGACTTCATCGACAACGCCGGTGGCGTGGACTGTTCCGACCACGAAGTGAACATCAAGATCCTGCTCAACGAAGTGGTGCAGGCCGGTGACATGACCGACAAGCAGCGCAACCAGCTGCTGGCGAGCATGACCGACGAAGTCGGCGGCCTGGTGCTGGGCAACAACTACAAGCAGACCCAGGCCCTGTCCCTGGCTGCGCGCTGTGCCTACGAGCGTGCCGCCGAGTACAAGCGCCTGATGAGCGACCTGGAAGGCCGTGGCAAGCTGGACCGCGCCATCGAGTACCTGCCGACCGAGGAGCAGCTCACCGAGCGCGCCGCCACCGGCAAGGGCCTGACCCGTCCGGAACTGTCGGTGCTGATTTCCTACAGCAAGATCGACCTCAAGGAAGCCCTGCTCAAGTCCCTGGTGCCGGATGACGACTACCTGACCCGTGATATGGAGACCGCGTTCCCGCCAAGCCTGGTGGCCAAGTTCTCCGAGGCCATGCGTCGCCATCGTCTCAAGCGCGAGATCGTCAGCACCCAGATCGCCAACGACCTGGTCAACCACATGGGCATCACCTTCGTGCAGCGCCTGAAGGAGTCCACCGGCATGAGCCCGGCGAACGTCGCCGGTGCCTATGTGATCGTGCGGGACATCTTCCACCTTCCGCACTGGTTCCGTCAGATCGAAGCCCTGGACCACCAGGTTTCGGCTGAAGTGCAACTGGCGTTGATGGACGAGCTGATGCGCCTGGGCCGTCGTGCCACCCGCTGGTTCCTGCGCAGTCGGCGCAACGAGCAGGATGCGGCGCGCGACGTTGCGCACTTCGGTCCGCACCTGGCGGCCCTGGGCCTGAAGCTCGACGAGCTGCTCGAAGGCCCGACCCGCGAGGGCTGGCAAGCCCGTTACACCGCCTATGTCGAAGCCGGTGTGCCGGAGTTGCTGGCGCGCATGGTTGCAGGCACTACCCACCTGTACACCCTGCTGCCGATCATCGAGGCCGCTGATGTGACCGGCCACGATGCGGCGGAAGTGGCCAAGGCCTACTTCGCCGTGGGCAGTGCCCTCGACCTGCCGTGGTACCTGCAGCAGATCAGCGATCTGCCGGTGGCCAACAACTGGCAGGCGGCGGCGCGCGAAGCCTTCCGCGATGACGTGGACTGGCAGCAGCGGGCGATCACCATCAAGGTCCTGCAGATGGCCGATGCGCCGGATGACATGGAGGCCCGCGTGGCCCTGTGGCTGGAGCAGAACGCGAGCATGGCCGATCGCTGGCGCGCCATGATGGTGGAAATCCGTGCCGCCAGCGGCACCGACTACGCCATGTATGCGGTGGCCAACCGCGAGTTGCTGGACCTGGCCATGAGCGGTCAGTCGGTGCTGTAACGGCCTGACCCCGCCCAGAACCAAAAAAGCCCCGTATCTTGCGATACGGGGCTTTTTTATTGCCTGTCGGTTTGTGCCGGCTGGCGGGTGGCTCGGCTCAGTGGGCCGCCGAGGCGTCCTGCTCGACCACCATGTCCAGCACATAGACGCTGGACGGGGCATCGGCGGGTGCATTCTTCCACTCGTACTGCTTGACCCGCAGCACATTGCGCACGCCGTCCTGGTGCTCGTAGCCCTCGATGGACTGGTACAGCGGGTGCCAGGTGTCCTGGGTCGGCAGCTGCAGGCCGGCGTCGTCGTAGCGGCGCTCACGCACTTGCAGGCACTGGAAGTCGGGGATCAGCGGGTGGCTGCACTTGACGGTCTTGGCCGCCACTTCCAGGAAGCGGGTCTGGCCCTGGCTGCCGTAGCGGGTTTCCGGGGTGGGCTGGCCTTCGAACGTGAGCAGGGTGCCGTCCTGGGTGGCCAGTTGCAGGGTCGGGGTCGACTGGTCGCCGCCGAAGGTGGTGCGCAGGTCGCCCTTGAGCAGGTTGGCGATTTGTGCGTCCAGGGCCATCAGTTTCGGCTCGCAGGCCATCAGGGTGGCGGCCAGTGGCTGTACCTTGAGCACGCCATTTTCATGCTGGAAGCCGCCGAACTGGCGGTTGCAGCCGCCGCTGATGCTCAGGTTCTGCCCGGCGAAGGTCAGGCGCAGCTGGCGCTCGATGCCCTTGTCCAGGGCGGCGACGGGCTTGCCCGCCGCATCGCGGGCCGCAACCAGCTGCCAGTAGTAGGCGGACAGCGCAGGCTGGGCGCTGACGGAGGCAGTGCTGGCGGGCATGGAAGAAGATCCTTCAGGGGTGGTGGAAGCCGGGGTGCAGGCCTGGAGCAGGGCGGCACAGACGGATACGAGGAGGATGTTTTGCTTCATGGTTCGCTCTTTCAGCCTTGATGGAGTATGGCCTGCCGCATGGGGGGGCAGGCCCAGGCCGGTAACCTGTGGCGGTGAGGTCGTCGGGCCAGTGCTGCGTGGGCCGCAAGCCGCCGCAGGGCGACCTCCGCCGTTACCGATTGCGATGTGACAGCACTGTGCCAGTTCGGTTTCATCGCCGGGGGTGCCCGGGAGTGTTACCAAATCTTGCACGCTGCCGGTGAGCGCCGTTGCCTGCTTCCGGCCGGGCGCTGCGGGCCAGGTGTGGACGCCCGCCTTACCAGAACCAGTAAGGCAGGAATTTGGGAGTGGGTTCTTTGGCCAGTTCCAGATGATAGGTGATGGCGTTGAAGAAGAACCCATCCAGCAAGAGAAAGGCCGCCACGCCGAATGCCAGGACGATGACCTCGTAATGCCGGTGCCCGGTGTACTGCCGGCCGATCCAGTAGCGTACGCCGCTGAGCAGGGCAAAGCTTGAAAACACCCCGGCGAAGTCGGGCTGCAGGGGCCGGGCGGCAAAGCTGTTGTAGCCCAGCACCAGCAGCGCCAGGAACGCGCCGATGGTCGGCAGGTTCAGGCACAGGCGCAGCAGGCGTCTGCGGGTGGCGCTGAACAGGCCGTTGGGGTCGATGAAGATGTAGGCCGCCAGCAGGGAAATGGCCGGGGTGATGGACAGCACGTAACGCGCCTTCTTCGAGTTGGGGATGGTGAAGAACACAATCAGCACCACGAACCAGGCGCCCAGGTGCAGCAGCAGGCGCGGCGCCGACAGCGACGGGGCGCCGAGCCACTGGCGGCCGCTCCTGGCCATCACGCAGAGGGCGTAGAACGCCGTGAAGCTGTAGGTGATCAGCCCGGCGCTGAAGTAGAAGTAGTAGCGCGGCGAGTGATCGCTGGCGATCCGGCCCAGGCCCTGCATCTCCAGCACTTGCTGCATGAAGGCATCGCCGCCCTGCACGTGGGCGGCCCAGGCCAGTAGCGCGACCCCGGCGGCGAACAGCAGGCCGCTCACCAGCGAGAACCCGACCAGGGTTCGCCACTGCCGGCTCAGCAGGTAATAGCTGCCGACCACCAGTGCCGGGCCGATCATGCCGATCGGGCCGCGCAGGGCAAAGCCCAGGATCAGGCCGAGGAACACCAGCGCCAGGCGTCCGCGTTGCTGCTTGAGGTCGGCGGAGTAGGCCAGGTAGAAGCAGCCCGCGGTGATCAGGGCGGGGTAGATGTCCAGGGCCAGGGAGTTGACGCTATCCACGAAGGCCCAGGTGAACAGCGCAAAGAGCACGCCGCACAGGCCCCATTTGCGCTCATGCAGGGCCCCCAGCTTGTAGATGAACACCAGCATCAGCGACGCAGCGATGCAGAAGGGCAGGCCCATCGACAGCACGGACAGCTGGCCGAAGGGCAGCGACGCCAGATAGACCAGCACCGTGTTGGCAATGGTGTAGTCGGGGTAGGGCTGCAGATCGTCGGCAATGGGGAACAGCGTCATGCCGTGCTGCAGCATGTAGTCGGCAAAGTCGACGAAGCGCGTGGTGTAGTTGAGGACTGCCGGTTTGTACTGCAGCGCCATGAACAGCGCGAGGGCAATCAGGAAAATGCTTTGGCAGGGGCGCTGCAGGATCAGCTTTTTATAGTCTTCCATGCGTCCAACACGCAAAAAAACACCAATGATAGGGTGGCCGGCAGGCGAACGCCATCCACGCGCCGTGTTCGGGGCCGTTGCCGGCACCGGGGTTCAAGGCTCGGCAATCTAGCGCGCCCGGGGTTAACGCCCGGTATACGGGCAGGGGCTGATCAAGGGGGCGCGGCGCAGTGCGCGATTGGCCACGGGGCGACCGTCGCCCGCTGCCTTCGCCGCTGTCCAGGCGGGCCCTGGGACGGGCCCGGTGGCGGGTAGCGGCCCGGCAATCGGCCGACCGCGGCGCCGTTCAGGGCCGTTGCGGCTTGACCGAGGTGCCGAAGGTGTTGCCCATGCGCACGCCGGTGGCCGCCGGCGTCGAGAGCCCGACCTGATTCGGTGGGCGCTTGTTCACCGGGTCCTCCAGGGCCTGCTGGTTGGCCTGGGCCGCCTTCACTGCGTCCGGGTTGTTGCCCATCTGTTTGCTCAGGCAGTTGTAGTCGGGGGCCTTGTAGCCGCCGACGCTGACTTCCACGCAGCCCTCGCTGGCTTCTTCGGCATGCAGCGTCCAGGGCAGGGCGCTGAGCAGCCACAGGGCTGCGCTGTATCGGCTTAATCGTTTCATCCTGGCCTCCTGGCTGGCCCGGGGAATCGGGCTTCGATGCCGGCCGAGTGTAGTGCAAAGCCCGGCCTGAAAAAGTGATGGTTTTTTTGCCGTGGCCGTAACACCAGATTCATAAACTGGCCTCAGGATGACGCTTTTCAGGGATTGGACCGCAGTGCAGCGACGCAGAGCGCAGGTCGGGCGATGGACTTCATTGCACGGGGGCTTGGCGACCTGTGTGGTGGCGCTCGGGCTGCTGCTGTGGATGCCGGCGGGCTGGGCCCAGGGCCCTCCCGGCGGGCCGCCGCGGGTGGATTCACAGGCCCTGCTGGCACTGGAGATACCGGCGCAGAACCTGGCGGATGCCCTGGAGCTGTTCAGCCGCGCCACCGGGATGGCGGTGCTGGTGGACCGGGAGCTGACCCGGGGCCGGCGCTCGGTGGGGATCAACGGTCACTACAGCGCCCGGGAAGGCCTGAGCCGGTTGTTGGCCGGCAGTGGCCTGATGGCCCGCTACGCCCGCAGCGATGCTTTCACCCTGCAGGTGCCGCAGGCCACACAGCCGGCCGTGCAGCCCGGCGCGGCGGGCAGTCGTGCGGCGCGGCTCAACAGCAGCTACGCCAGCGCCCTGCAACGGGCGGTGGAACGCAGCCTGTGCGGCTCGGCGCTGACTCGGCCGGGGAGCTTTCGCGCCTTGCTGCAACTGTGGATCGGCGGCGACGGAGCGGTGCAACACAGCCGCCTGGTGAGTTCCACCGGCGACCTGCAACGGGATGAGGCGCTGGTGCAGCGCCTGGCCCAGACCCGGGTCGAGCGCCAGGCACCGAGCTCGTTGCGCCAGCCGCTGACCTTACTCTTGATACCGGACACGACAGGGAAACGCATGGACTGCAAGGAATGGGAAGGAGCTTCCGGGGTATGAAAAATACCGGACACAGTGCGATGGTCAGGCTGTTCCTGACGTCCTACGAGGATTTTCGGGTGCGCTTGCGCAGGCGCCTGGGGTCCGAGGACCTGGCCAACGACGTCCTGCACGAAACCTACCTGCGGGTCGACCGCATGGAAGAGCCGCCGAACCTGGCGCAACCCAATGCCTACCTGTACCGCATGGCGCTGAACATTGCCGCCGACCGGCGCCAGTCCGATGCCCGCCTGCTCACCGGCGATGAGGTCGAGGAGCTGTTGCAGATCGCCGACGAAGCCCAGGACCCCTCGCGGGTGGTGGGTGGCCAGAAGGAAATCCAGACCCTGCTCAAGGCCCTCTACGAACTCCCGGCGCGGCGCCGCAAGATCTTCATTGCCGCGCGCCTGGAAGAGGCGCCGCACCTGGAAATTTCCCAGCGCTTCGGCATTTCCACACGGATGGTGGAGAAGGAACTCAAGGCAGCCCTCGGCCATTGCGCCCTGCGCCTGGAAAGAAAAGTCATTCAGCGGTTCGGTCCCGGGGCCGGAAAACCGTCCTAGACAAAGAGCCCTGATCAATCCGTGAGTACCTGCGCGCTTGAACATTTTTAGCATCTCCACACCCCAGGCCTCGGCGGACCAGCAGTTGCTGAGCGAAGCCCGGGACTGGCTGGTCCTTCTGACGTCGGGGCGGGCCACCGCCGCTGATGCCCGGGCGCTGCGCCAATGGTGCGGGCAAAGCCCGCAGCACGCGGCCGCCTTCGAGCAGACCAAGGCCCTGTGGCATTGCCTGCAACCGGCAGCGGCGCTGCTGGAACAGCAAGCGCGGCCGCGGCACTTTGGCCGCCGGGCCTTTCTTGGCGGCGCCCTGGCGGCCTCGGCGGCGCTGTTCATGGTGCGGCTCACGGTGCCGGGCGGCTTTGCCGGATTGACCGCCGACTTTGCCACCGAAGTCGGCGAACAGCGCCGGGTGGATCTGGCCGAGGGCGTGAGCCTGGAGCTCAACACCCAGACCCGCATCAGCCGGCGTGACCTGGGCGCGGGCGAGCAGGGCATCGAACTGCTGGAAGGCGAAGTGGAAGTCTTCAGCCAGCGCCTGCAGCCGCTCAAGGTCCAGGCCGGCGAGGGCTGGCTCAGCGCGCGCCAGGCGCGCTTCAACCTGCGCAACACCGACCACCAGGTGTGCGTCACCTGCATCGAAGGCAGCCTGCAAGTGGACGTGGCCGGGCGCAGCATTGGCCTGGACAGCGGCCGCCAGCTGACCTACGACCCGCGCAGCATCGGCGAGCCCCAGCTGGTGGACATCCACAGCGTGATTGCCTGGCGCGAGCAGGTCCTGGTGTTCGACAACGCCAGCCTCAACACGGTGATCAGCGAGATCAATCGCTACCGCCCGGGAATGCTGGTGCTGCTCAATGCCGAACTGGGCAAGCGCAAGGTCCAGGCGCGTTTCAACCTCAACCAGCTGGCTGGCGTGGCCTTGCTGATCCGCGACGCCTACGGTGCCAAGTGCACCGAATTGCCCGGCGGCGTGGTGCTCCTGAGCTGATCCGCGAAACACCAACAGCCCCCTGTAGGAGCTGGCTTGCCAGCGAAGGGGCCGGCGCTATTTGCCGAATTCTCAGGGCCTGGCCGCTACGCGGTTCGCCGGCAAGCCGGCTCCTACGGGAGAGGGTTATTGCAACGGCCCCAGCACTTGCCGGTAGCGCTCTTCGCCCTGGGGCGTCTGGCGCACCAGGCGGATCTCCAGGCCCAGGGGGCTGTCCTGGCGGTTGCCGCTGAGCTGGCGCCAGCCTTTGTCGGCATCCCAGACCCGTACTTGCAGGTCGCTGACCCGGTTCAGCACCGCCACGCCGTCGCGCGGCGCGGGCAAAGGGTAGCGGTCGCGGGGCTCGGCCACGGCGCGGTACAGGGTGTCGCCCTTGAGCCACCAGCGCACCCGTTGCAGGCCTTCCCCCGGGGTGGCGGCGCTGCGTATCACCTCCAGGCGAAAGCCCTTGCTGTCGGAGCTGCGCACGCTCAGCGGGGCCGGGCTGTCGGGCTCGGCTTCTTCGCTGTCGCCCAGGGCCGGCTCGCGCAGCTGGGTGCCGGCACGCAGGGCCACGTCACGTTCCAGCTGGTTGAGGGTGCGCAGCAGTTCTTCGGTCTGTTCGGTGCTGGCCTTGAGATGGCTGTCGGCGCGGGTGACGCTGTCCAGGCCGCGCCAGGCAATCAGGCTGACCACCGCCATCAGCATGATCGCCACCATCACTTCGATCAGGGTGAACCCCTGCTGCCGACGCTTCATGGCTGGGTCACCACCCGCAGTTGGCCGGCGGCGCTGCGTTCCAGGCTCAGGCTGTGCTGGCCGTCGGACAACAACAGGCGCAGCGGCGGGTTGATCCATTCGGCGTTCAATACCAGGCGCTGCCTGGGTTCGATGCGCACTTGCAGCGCCGGGGTTTCCCAGGCCCGGGGGCGCAGTTGGGGGTCGCCACGCAAGTCATCGATGCCGCCTCCGGATTCGCTGTGGCGGCTGAAGGCAAAGCCCTTGGCCGTGGCTCGCCAGGTGATCGGCCGACCATCGGCGCGGGCTTCGGCCTGGGCCACTTGCAGCAGTTGCGCCAGGCGCTCGGCGTCCTTGCGCAGCAGTTGCAGCGGGTCGGGCTTGATGCTCAGGCCCACGGCCGCGCTGGCAATGCCGATGATCACCAGCACCACCATCAGCTCGATCAGGGTGAAGCCTTGTTGCTTGCCTGCCTGCATCGGATTGCACTCCTTGGCCCTCGGACCAGCCTGCTAGACGCAGATGATCGTCCGGTGAAATAAAACCGTGAGAATTGAGCGGTAGGCTGGGGGCACGGACAAACAGGAGGTCCCCCCGATGCTACGTGCCATGTCATTCGCCCCGCGCCTTGATGCCCCTCGACTGCTGCAGTACGCGGCCTTGCTGGCGGCCCTGGGTGGGGTCGCCACCTGGTCGTCGCTGCTGCTGACCCCGGCCGAATCCCAGACCCCGGCGGTGGCGCCCCAGGTGCTGGCCGCGCGTTCCGACAACCCGGCCCTGCAGTGGTTTGCCAACCAGCCGGCCCAGGTGCAGATCAAGGTGTCCGGGGTCATGGCCGGGGCCCGTGGCGCAGTGGCGATCCTGCATCTGAACGATGGCCCGCCGCGCAGCTTCCTGGCCGGGGAAACCCTGACCCAGGGTGTGCGCCTGGCTGCGATCGAGGCCGACGGCGTGCTGATCGAGCGCGGCGCCGAGCAGTCGCGGATCAAGGTCAGCAAGTTGCCGGACTCGCCGGAGCTGCCGCGGTTGACCCGCTAGGCCTCACTGGCGTTGTACCTGCGGCCGGCTGACCAGGGTTTCCAGGCGCGCAAGCGGCGGCGCCTCGCGGCTGCGGTCGCTGACTTGCACCTGCACCCGCACCAGCCCCGGCGCACTGCCCGGGGCGATGCGGGTTTCGCAGCGCAGCTTGAGCCGTCCCTGGTCGCAGTCGAGGTTCTTCACGCCGCTGTTCAGGCGGCCTTCCAGGCGCACTTCGGCGACCCGGCTCTGGGCCGCCAGCAAGGCCAGGGATTTGTCCCGCAGCAGGCCATTGCTCTGGGTCATCAGGCCCGCCACGCGCACCGCCGCAGCCATCGCCACGGCAATGATGGCCAGGGCCACCAGTACTTCGATCAGGGTGAAACCAGCTTGTTTGCGCAGGGCTTGCATGGGCCGCTCGAGACCGGGAAACAGCCTCGCAGACTAGCCTGCGGGCTTGACCGAATGGCGACCGAAACTCCCGAGGTTTTTCAATACCACTGACATATCTTCTTGCAACACTGCGCGACGAATCGAACTTACGCCAAGGAATGTCGAGATGGATATCGCGCCTGTAACATCCCCGCCCCGAGGCCTGCGCGGCCAGCGTGGCTTCACCCTGATCGAGATCATGGTCGTGGTGGTGATCCTCGGGATCCTGGCAGCCATGGTGGTGCCCAAGGTCCTGGATCGCCCGGACCAGGCACGGGCCACGGCGGCCAGGCAGGACATCGCCGGGCTCATGCAGGCCCTCAAGCTCTATCGCCTGGACCACGGCAGCTACCCGAACATGAACCAGGGCCTGAAGGTGCTGGTGGAGCGCCCGGCCAATGCCAAGGACAGCAACTGGCGCTCCTACCTGGAACGTCTGCCCAATGACCCCTGGGGCCGCCCGTATCACTACCTCAACCCCGGTGCCAACGGCGAAGTGGATGTGTTTTCCCTCGGCGCCGATGGCCAGCCCGACGGCGACGGCGTGAATGCCGATATCGGCTCCTGGCAACTATAGGGCCGGTCGTGAAAGCCCATTCGCCCAGTGCGGCGAAGCAGCGTGGCATGGCCATCATCAGCGCCTTGCTGATCGCCGCGGTGGTGGCGGTGATCGCCGGGGGCATGCTTGCCCGGCAAACCTCTTTCACCCGTGCGGTGGAAGCCGAACAGGCGCGGATCGTCGCTGCCGGGGTGCTTCAGGGCGGCCTGGAATACAGCCGGCAACTGCTCTGGGACGCGCGCCAGCGTGATGTGTTGACACGCCTCGACCAGGCCTGGGCGCGGCCCATCGGCGACCAGGCCCTGGGTGGATTCAACGCCGGGTTCCAGGGCCACCTGCAAGACCTGCAGGGCAAGTTCAACCTGCGCAACCTGGTGTTCAACCAGCAGGTGGATGCGGGGCAACTGCAGAGCTTCCAGCAGTTGTGCCAACTGATCGGCATCGACGGCGCCCTGGGCCGGCGCATCAGCCAGCGGGTGATCGCTTCCTACCCCCAGCGCCTGCAGGCGCCAGCCGCCACCAGCAGCCATGGCAGTTTCAACAGCGGTCGCCAGACCTCGGCAGGCGCTGCGGCGCAGACCCTGGCGCCCAGGCAGCCGATGCTGCGCAGCCTGGACGACTTGCTGGGCCTTGAGGGCGTGACCCCGGAACTGCTGGCGCGCCTGGAGCCGTACGTGAGCATCCTGCCGGGCAATACCTGGATCAACGGCAACACCGCCAGCGCCGAGGTGCTGGTGGCGGCGGTGCCGGGCCTGGATCTGTCCCGGGCCCGGGCCCTGGTGGCCGAGCGTGACGCCGGGCACTGGTTCATCAACCGTGGCGACTTCGTCAATCGCCTGCGCCTGCCGCAGTTGCAGGTGGACCAGATCAAGGTCGGCATCACCAGCGAGTGGTTCCTGCTTCAGGGCCAGGCCCGCCGTGATCAGCGCCGGGTCAGCCTGCAAGCGCTGCTGCACCGTCCCGAGGACCGCATGCCCCAGGTGATCTGGTCGCGGGTGGGCGCATGAGCCGCCTGCGCATCGGCCTGCCGCCCCTGGACTTGTTGCTCGGCACCGAGCAGCCGCAGCAGTGCCGAGTGGATTTTGCAAGGCTCGATCGCGGCGGGCGGATCACGGATACCGGTTGCTGTGCCCTGGGCCAGCTGGGGTTGCCGGGCAAGGGTGACAAGCCGCCCGCAGTGGAGTGTTTCCTGCACCCACTGGACAGCCTGCTGACCCAGATCCCATTGCCGCAATTGCCCGCTGCGCGGATCAAGGCCGCGGTGGCCTGCGCTGCCCAGGCGCTGATCCTCGGCTCCAGTGAACAGATGCATGTGGCCCACGGCCCCCGCGATGCAGAGGGCCAGGTGGCGCTGAGCTGGCTGCCCCGGGAACGCCTGCAGGCCCTGGGGCGGCTGCTGGAGCAGGCCGGGTTGAAGCTCGCCGGCCTGTACCCGGCGCCCTACGCCTTGGCGGTGCCGCCCCCGGGGCAGGTCAACCTGTGCCTGCTGGACGAACAGTTGCTGGTGCGCCAGAGCGCCACCCAGGGCAGCGTGCAGCCCCTGGTGGCCGAGACCCTGGAGCAGTTGCGCGCCAGCGCCAGCGAGCTGTGCTGGATCGGCGAAGTGCCAGCGCTGCCGGGGCAACCATTGCCAGCGCCAGAATCCCTGCCGGCGCAATTGCGCTGGAGCGGCACGTCGCCTTCCTGGGGCCTGCACAGCGGCGCGCTGGCCGGCACCCGCGCCCCCCGGGGCTGGGGCCGGGCCCTGGGCTGCTGCGCCCTGGCGGTGGCGGTCTGGGTGCTGGGCCTGAACCTGTACGCCGCCCGCGAGGCAGAGCAGGGGCAGCGGCTCAAGGCGCAGATGAGCCAGCGGGTGAAGCAGGTATTCCCCGAATTGCCGGTGGTGCTCAATCCGTTGCAACAGGCTCGCCAGCAACTGGCGGCGCGCCAGAGCGGCGCTGCGGCGGACCCGAGCCAGGGCTTCGCCCACCTGCTGGCCCAGGCGGGGCTGGCCATGCCGTTCATGGTGGGTAGCGTGCAAAGCCTGGAGTTTTCCGGGCAGCGCTTGCAGCTCCAATTGTTGCCAGACACCCCGAAAACCGCCGACAGCGCCTGGCAGGGGGCCCTGATCCAGGCCGGCTACAGCGTCCAGGCCCAGGGCAATGGCTGGAGCCTGGCCCCGGGGCAGGCTCCAGCCGAAGAGAGCACAGCCGAGGCAACGGGGGAAGACAATGAATAAGGCCATGCTGGCGCCGTATCGGGCGCGCTGGTCGCGCCTGCGGGCCCAGGCCCTGGGCCACTGGAACGGCATGGCCCTGCGGGAAAAGCGCTTGCTGGGGGCTACTGCCCTGGGGTTGCTGGGGCTGTTGCTGTGGTTGCTGCTGATCCAGCCGCCGCTGAAGAAGATCGACTACTGGCAAGCCGAGACACCCAAGCTGCGCTCCCAGGCCGAGGCCCTGGAAGTGCTGCTGCACGAGGTCGCGGCGGGCCCTCGCAATGCCCCGGGCGAAAGCCTGGAACAGGCCCTGCGCCAGGCCCTGGATGCGGCCGGGCTCCAGGGCCGCTACCAGTTGCAACACGCGGATCAAGCCGGCCCCGAGAGCTGGCGGTTGACCTTTGAGCAGGCCCCGGCGGATGCCGTGGTCGGCTGGCTGCTGGGGGCTCCCCGGCAGTTTTCACTGCAGGTGGTGGAGGCTCGTCTGCAACGCGCAGACGCGGCCGCCGCCCAAGACTCGGCAGGCACACTGTCCGGGACCGTTCGCATGGATCAGGCGCAGGGCGCTAAGGAAGCTTCATGAAGTGGTCAGGTTCCAACTACGTGCGCCAGTGTCGCAAGGCCGCACCTTTTCTGCTGCTGGCGCTGGGGGCTTGCAGCAACACCACCTCCACCACGCCGCCGCCCTTGCTGGTGGACAGCGAGCTGGGCCAGCCCCTGGCCGACACCCGGCGCAGCGGCGATCTGCTGGCGGACCGCGAGCGCTTGCAGGCGCAACAGGCGCAACGGCCGAAAGTCCTGCACCCGGTGACCAGCAGCAGCCGCGCCCAGGGCACGTCGCGCAGCACCAGCGTGCCGCGCAATCCTCTGGGGGATCAGCCGGTGCAGTTGAACTTCGTCGACGCCGATATCCAGGCGGTGGTGCGCGCGCTGTCCCGTTCCACCGGCCAGCAGTTCCTGGTGGACCCACGGGTCAAGGGCAACCTGACCCTGGTCAGCGAAGGCCAGGTGCCGGCGCACCAGGCCTACGACATGCTGCTGGCGGCCCTGCGCATGCAGGGTTTCTCCGTGGTGGACGTGGGCGGGGTGGCCCAGGTGGTGCCCGAAGCCGACGCCAAGCTGCTGGGCGGGCCGATCTACAGCGCCGACAAGCCGGCGGGCAACGGCATGCTGACCCGCACCTTCCGCCTGCAATATGAAAATGCGGTGAACCTGATTCCGGTGCTGCGGCCCATCGTCTCGCCGAACAACCCGATCAATGCCTACCCGGGCAACAACACCATCGTGGTCACCGACTACGCGGAGAACCTGCAGCGGGTGGCGCAGATCATCAACGGCATCGACACCCCGAGCGCCATCGACACCGATGTGGTGGCGGTGCAGAACGGCATCGCCGTGGACATCGCCACCATGGTCGCCGAACTGCTGGAAACCCAGGGCGCCGACCAGACCCAGAAGATCAGCGTGATCGGCGACCCGCGCTCCAACTCCATCATCATCCGTGCCGGCAGCCCGGAGCGCACCGAACTGGCGCGCAACCTGATCTACAAACTGGACAACGCCCAGAGCAACCCCAGCAACCTGCACGTGGTGTACCTGCGCAACGCCCAGGCCGGCAAGCTGGCCCAGGCCCTGCGCGGGCTGCTCACCGGGGAAAGCGACAGCGCCGGCAGCGACGGCGCCCGGGCCATGCTCAGCGGCATGGGCGGCAACAGCCAGGGCGCCCAGGGCGCGAGCCAGAACAGCAGCGGCACGCCCACCGCCAGTGGCAACCTGAACAACAGCAGCAGCGGCAGTGGTGCCTACGGCCAGGGCAGCAGCGCCGGCCAGGGCGGCACGGGCCAGCAGAATGACCAGAACACCGCCTTCAGTGCCGGTGGCGTGACCATCCAGGCCGATGCCACCACCAACACCTTGCTGATCTCGGCGCCGGACCCGCTGTACCGCAACCTGCGGGAGGTCATCGACCAGCTCGACCAGCGTCGCGCCCAGGTGGTGATCGAGAGCCTGATCGTCGAAGTCAGCGAAGACGATGCCAGCGAGTTCGGCGTGCAGTGGCAGGCCGGCAATCTCGCCGGGCGCGGCGGCTTTGGCGGGGTCAACCTCGGTGGCAGCGGGCTGGTGGGCACGCCGGCGAGCAAGACCAGCATCGACGTGTTGCCCAAGGGCCTGAACGTCGGCGTGGTCAACGGCACGGTGGACATCCCGGGGATCGGCAAGGTGCTGGACCTCAAGGTCCTGGCCCGGGCATTGAAGAGCAAGGGCGGCACCAACGTGTTGTCGACGCCCAACCTGTTGACCCTGGACAACGAGGCGGCGAGCATCTTCGTCGGCCAGACCATTCCCTTTGTCACCGGCAGCTATGTGACCGGCGGTGGCGGCACCAGCAACAACCCGTTCCAGACCGTGCAGCGTGAAGAAGTGGGTCTGAAGCTCAATGTGCGGCCGCAGATCTCCGAAGGCGGCACGGTGAAGCTGGATATCTACCAGGAGGTCAGCAGCGTCGACCAGCGGGCTTCGGTGGACGCCGGCACCGTGACCAACAAGCGGGCGATCGACACCAGCATCCTGCTGGATGACGGGCAGATCATGGTGCTCGGCGGCCTGCTGCAGGACGGCTACAGCCAGAGCAACGACGCAGTGCCGTGGCTGTCGAACATCCCCGGGCTCGGGGTGCTGTTTCGCAACGACAAGCGCAGCGTGACCAAGACCAACCTGATGGTGTTCCTGCGGCCCTACATCATTCGCGACAGTGGCGCGGGGCGCAGCATTACCCTCAATCGCTATGACTTCATGCGCCGGGTACAGGGCCAGTTGCAGCCGGAGCGCAGTTGGGTGATGCCGGATATCCAGGCGCCGCAACTGCCGGCGGCGAGCAAGGCGATCCCCGGGGCAGTGCCGGTGTCCCTGCAGGGCGTACCGCAGACGCCGCGGGCGCCGATTCGCGCGGTGCCGGTGCAATGAACGGGGCAAAGGGGCCCCAAATCCGGGCTGCCAAGCCCTTCGTAGGCACCGGCTTGCCGGCGAAGCGGCCCGTGGATCGGGCGCTGATCTTGCTGGCGCCTGCGCTGGCAAGCCGGCGCCTTATGGGGGATACCCCCATTCATTTCCAGGCCGTCGGGCATCGCGGGTTTCACCGTGGCAGCCCACGCAATGGCGCCGCACCCCACAAGGAGCCACAGCCATGACCACCCAGTTGCCCTACGCCTGGGCCAAGTCCCAGCGCATCCTCCTGCGCCACACCGAGCAGGGCGCGGTGCTGCTGGTGTGCCCCTCGACGCCTGGCTGGTCCATCAGCGAAGCCCGCCGCCAGTTCGGCCCGGCGCGCCTGGAGCGGATTCGCGACGAGGAACTCGACGGCCTGCTGGCCACCGCCTACGCCGACACCGGCAGCGCAGCAGCGGTGGTCGGGGCGGCGGAGAACGAGGTGGACCTGGACCGCCTGATGCAGGACATGCCGGAAATCACCGACCTGCTGGACACCCAGGACGGCGCCCCGGTAATCCGCATGATCAACGCCTTGCTCACCCAGGCCGCGCGGGACGAGGCCAGCGATATCCATATCGAACCCTTCGAGACCCATTCGGTGGTGCGCTACCGGGTCGACGGCACCCTGCGCGACGTGGTGTCGCCACGCAAGGCGCTGCACGGCGCGCTGGTGTCGCGGATCAAGATCATGGCCCAGCTGGACATCGCCGAAAAACGCCTGCCCCAGGACGGGCGCATCGCCCTGCGGGTGGCCGGGCGGCCCATCGATATCCGTGTGTCCACGGTGCCCACCGGGCATGGCGAGCGGGTGGTGATGCGCCTGCTGGACAAGCAGGCCGGGCGCCTGCAACTGGAGACCCTGGGCATGGACCCGGACCTGCTGGCGCGCCTGGATACCCTGATCCGCCAGCCCCACGGCATCGTCCTGGTCACCGGGCCCACCGGCAGCGGCAAGACCACCAGCCTCTACGCGGCCCTGGCCCGGCTGGATGCCAGCACCAGCAATATCCTCACCGTCGAGGACCCGGTGGAATACGACCTGCCGGGCATCAGCCAGATCCAGGTCAACGCCAAGATCGACATGACCTTCGCCCTGGCCCTGCGGGCGATCCTGCGCCAGGACCCGGACATCATCATGATCGGCGAGATCCGCGACCTGGAGACCGCGCAGATCGCGGTCCAGGCCTCGCTCACCGGGCACCTGGTGCTGGCGACCCTGCACACCAACGACGCGGTATCGGCGGTCAACCGCCTGATCGACATGGGGGTGGAGCCGTTTCTCCTGGCCTCGTCGATGCTCGGGGTGCTGGCCCAGCGCCTGGTGCGGCGCCTGTGCAGCCAGTGCAAGGAGCAGGACCCGGCCAACCCCGGCACCTGGCGCCCGGTGGGCTGCCCGGCCTGCAACCACATCGGCTACAGCGGGCGAACCGGGATCCATGAGCTGTTCTGCATCGATGACGATGTGCGCAGCCTGATCCACCAGGGCGCGGAGGAGCAGGCCCTGCGTGCCGCCGCGCGCCGGGCCGGGATGTTCAGCATGCGCGAGGACGGTGAACGCTGGGTGCGCAGCGGCGCCACCGCGCCGGAAGAAATCCTGCGTGTGACACGGGACGCCTGATGAATCGCTATCGCTATGAAGCCGCCGACGCCCTCGGCAAGATCGAATCCGGGCACCTGGAAGCCGACAGCCAGGGTGCGGCCTTCGCCAGCCTGCGCAGCCGCGGCCTGACCGCCTTGCTGGTGCAGCTCGATGGCAACGGCGGCGACGGCGGAGCAGGGGGGCTGCTGCGCCCCAGGCTCTCGGACAACGACCTGGCCTGGGCCACCCGCCAGCTGGCCAGCCTGCTGGGGGCCAGCCTGCCGCTGGAGGCCGCGCTGAGCGCCACGGTGGAGCAGGCCGAGCGCAAGCACATCGCCCAGACCCTGAGCGCGGTGCGCGCGGATGTGCGCAGCGGCATGCGCCTGGCCGAGGCCCTGGCGGCGCGGCCCAGGGATTTTCCGGAGATCTACCGGGCGCTGATTGCCGCCGGCGAAGAGTCCGGCGACCTGGCCCAGGTCATGGAGCGGCTGGCGGACTACATCGAAGAGCGCAACGGCCTGCGGGGCAAGATCCTCACCGCCTTTATCTACCCGGGGGTGGTGGGGCTGGTGTCCATCGGCATCGTGATCTTCCTGCTCAGCTATGTGGTGCCTCAGGTGGTCAGTGCCTTCTCCCAGGCGCGCCAGGACCTGCCGGGGCTGACCCTGGCCATGCTCAATGCCAGTGATTTCATCCGTGCCTGGGGCGGCCTGTGCTTTGCCGCCATGGTCGCCGGGTTCTGGGGCTGGCGGGTGTACCTGCGCAACCCCCGGGCGCGCTTGAACTGGCACAGCCGGATCCTACGCCTGCCGCTGATCGGGCGCTTTGTCCTGGGGCTGAACACCGCACGTTTTGCCTCGACCCTGGCGATCCTCGGCAGCGCCGGGGTGCCTTTGTTGCGGGCCCTGGAAGCGGCGCGCCAGACCCTGTCCAACGACCGCCTGAGCCAGAGCGTGAGCGAGGCCACGGCCAAGGTGCGCGAAGGCGCCAACCTGGCGGCGGCGCTGCGGGTGGAAAAAGTCTTTCCGCCGGTGCTGATCCACCTGATCGCCAGCGGCGAGAAGACCGGCGCCTTGCCGCCGATGCTGGAACGGGCGGCGCAGACCCTGTCGCGGGATATCGAGCGTCGGGCCATGGGCATGACCGCCTTGCTCGAACCCTTGATGATCGTGGTGATGGGCGGTGTGGTGCTGGTGATCGTGATGGCGGTACTGCTGCCGATCATCGAGATCAACCAACTGGTCACCTGAACCGCACAACCCCGCCCGACCTGACCCCGTCCGGCCCGGTCCGGCCCGGTCCGTAGGCGCTGGCTTGCCAGCGAAGGCGTCGGCAGCGGCGATGCAGGGCTGGCGGCCCTCTTCGCCGGCAAGCCGGCTCCTACGAGAGCGAAGCGGTGGTGCGAAGCACAGGGCAGGGCAGCCATAAAATTTCGCGCCGCGTGCCTCACTCCCGACCAGGCAACGGGCCAACCTCGGGTTCCTCGTTCTGTCATGTTCAGACCCGGTGGCCAGCCCCCTCGGCGCTTGCAGGGCAATGCCGCTTCCAGCCCCGGCAACCTGGCGGTCATTTTCCCGGGAAAGGCGCGAAAACCTCCGACAAACACCCGAGAATCTTTTGCAAAAACAGGCGCTTTCTCCCGAGGTTTTTTCCTTTATCTGTCACCGGAAACTGCGAACTTCTCTCCCCATGGCCTCACCCATCAAGCCGTCTGGATCAAGGCTTCTGGCCCGAGTGCCATGGCGTCATGCAAGAGCTATTCACCCAACGTACGAACACGACGAAAGGAGATTCTTCATGTTTAAGCGCAACGTTCTCGCGGCATCCCTGACCCTGGCTGCCCTGTGCTCGGCACAGGCTGCAATGGCTGATATCAACGGCGGTGGCGCAACCCTGCCACAACCGCTGTACCAGACCGCTGGCGTACTGACCGCCGGCTTCGCTCCCTACATCGGCGTAGGCAGCGGCAACGGCAAGGCTGCCTTCCTGAACAACGACTACACCAAGTTCGTGGCCGGCACCACTGGCAAGAACGTGCACTGGGCCGGTAGCGATTCCAAGCTCAGCGCAGCAGAGCTCAAAGGTTATGAAGACAATCACCAAGCGGCCTGGGGCAAGCTGATCCAGGTGCCTTCGGTGGCCACTTCGGTTGCCGTTCCATTCAACAAGGCTGGTTCCACCGCCGTTGACCTGAGCGTCAATGACCTGTGCGGCGTGTTCTCGGGGCGCGTTTCCAAGTGGGAGCAGCTTCCGACTTCGGGCCGTACCGGCGCCATCACCGTGGTTTACCGCAATGAAAGCAGCGGCACCACCGAGCTGTTCACCCGCTTCCTGAACGCCAAGTGCGCCGAGACCGGCACCTTCGCCGTGAGCACCAACTTCGCTTCCAGCTACTCGGGCGGCCTGCCTGCCGGTGCGGTTGCCGCTGTTACCAGCCAAGGCGTCATGGACGCGCTGAACGCAGGCGACGGTCGCATCACCTACATGAGCCCGGACTACGCCGCGCCGACCCTGGCCGGCCTGGACGACGCTACCAAGGTGGCCAAGGTGGCTGGCGTTTCCCCGGCGCCTGCCAACGTTTCCTCGGCTATCGCCGCGGTTGCCGTGCCTGATACCACTGTTCGTGGCGACCAGAACCTGTGGGTTCCTGTCTTCACTTCCCAGGCCAACATCGACGCCAACCCAAGCGACAAGAGCCTGCGCCTGTACCCAACCAGCGGTTACCCAATCCTGGGCTTCACCAACCTGATCTTCAGCCAGTGCTACGCCGACGCTAACCAGACTTCGCAAGTACGGGCTTTCTTCAGCCGTCACTACGGTGCCCTGGTGAACAACGACACCGCCATCAACAACAACCGCTTCGTGCCTCTGCCAGCTGCCTGGAAAACCGCAGTACGTGACTCGTTCGTCACTGCCTCCAGCGGCCTGAGCATCGGTAACGCCAGCGTCTGCAACGCCATCGGCCGTCCGCTGTAACTCTCGCGTCCGATACCTGCAGCACCCGGATCAGCAACGGTTTCGACCGTTGCTGATTTTTTTCATGCTCGGCACAACGGTCCGGCACGAGTGCTCGCCCGTCCTGATACGACAGGAGTCATGTCATGTTCAAAATGCATTGGTTAGCCACGTCACTGGTGGGCAGCGCCCTATGTGCCCAGTTGGCCCTGGCGGATATCAACGGTGGCGGGTCGACGCTGCCGCAGTCGTACTACCTGGCGCCCGGGGTACTGACGGCGGGTTTTGCGCCCTACATCGGCTCTGATCTCGGGGACAAGGAAGCCTTTCTGAACAACGACTACAACCGCCTGATTCCGGGCGCCCCTACCCGGAACGTGCACTGGGTGGCCACTGAATCGAAGTTGAGAGGCAGCGAACTCGACGGCTACTCCATGGCCCATGGCGCGAGCTGGGGGCCGTTGATCCAGGTGCCCGTCGCCGCCACGGCGGTGGCGATCCGCTTCAACAAGGCCGGCATTGGCAACCTGGACCTGAGCGTCAATGACGTGTGCGGGATCTTCTCGGGCCGGCTGGACCGTTGGGAGTACCTGTCGAGCGGTGCAGGCACTTACGGACCGCTGACGGTGGTCTACCCGCAAGGGCCCAGTGGCACCACCGAGCTGTTTACCCGTTTTCTCAATGCCAAGTGCTCTGAACCGGCCGGGCCTTTCGCGGTGACCCGGTTCTTCGCCAACGCTTATCCAGCCTCGGTGCCACAGACCGCCAAGAGCGCGCAGGGCAGCCCCCAGATCATGGAAGTGCTCAATGCAACCCCGGGGAGTGTGACCTTCATCGGTTCCAGCCACGCATCCAGCACCCTTGCCGGGCTGGAAGATGGCAGCAAGGTAGCGCGGGTAGGGGGGATAGCCCCGACACCGGCGAACATCGTCAACGCCATCAGCCTGATCAGCCCGCCGACGGCGAACCTATCGACCGGCCCGTTCAGCGACCCCATCAGGTGGGTACCGGTGTTCGCCGCTTCGTTCGATGGCAATGACCCCTCGGTGGTGCCATTTCCCAGCGTCGGGTATCCGATCCTGGGCTTTAGCACCGCGATTTTCAGCCAGTGCTACGCCGATGCGACGCAAACCGCCCAGGTGCGGGCGTTCTTTGCCCGCCAGTACGGTTCGCTGGTCACTAACGATGCGGCACTGCTCAACAACAACCTGCAACCCTTGCCGGCGATCTGGAAGGCCGCGATACGGAACGCCTTCGTGACGCCCGCCAGCCTGCGCAGTATCGGCAACCCCAATATCTGCAACGCCATCGGCCGACCTTTCTAGCCGGCCAGCGCCGCTTGCCCCTGCCTGCCGCCGTGGCACGCAGGGGCAGGGGCGACACCCTGCACCCCAAAGATGAATTTTCCGTGACATCCGTTCGGTCGCGCCTCGCGCCAACGGCCTATCCCCTAAAGCAGTGACGCGCGCCCTGGGCCCTACAAGCGTCGCGCTCCCGTGGGCGTCATAACAAAGGATGAGTAGTAATGGTTCGCTGCAAACCACCGGTCAAATCCCCCGCGCTGCGCCCTGATGGCGAGTTGCCGATCCTGCGGCTCAAGCCCCTGGCCCAGGCCATCGCCCTGCTGATGGTGGCGGGCAGTGCCCATGGCGCCACGGCCTTCAGTTCCGGCTGGTTCGCCGACAAGGGCGCGTCCCAGGCCGCCACCGCCGCGCGCACCAACGGCCAGGTACCGGGGATCCCGCCGCTGTCCCAGCAGACCCGCGCCAACCAGCAGTTGCAGCGCTCCCTGAGCAACCTCAATTCCAGCGTTGCCGCCATCGCCGCCCAGCAAGCGGCCCAGGCTGCCGCACGCCAGGCCGCATTCGGCACGGTGAGCACCATTCCCGATGGCCTCGGCGAAGGCGGGCTGAAGGTCGACAACAGCCTGACCCAGGGCTGGCTCAATGCCAAAGGGCCGGTGCAGAGCCAGTCCGGCGGCAAGACCACGGTGACCATCGAGCAGACCGCCGACAAGGCCATTCTCAACTGGGAGACCTTCAACGTCGGGCGCAACACCACCGTCGATTTCCAGCAGCAGTCCAACTGGGCGCTGTTGAACAAGGTCAACGACCCCAATGGACGGCCCAGCGAAATCCAGGGCCAGATCAAGGGCGCCGGTACGGTGATGATCATGAACCGCAACGGGGTGATCTTCAGCGGCACCAGCCAGGTCAATGTGCGCAACCTGGTGGCGGCCGCGGCCACCATCAGCGACGAGCAGTTCACCCAGCGCGGGCTCTATGTGGACGCCAACGGCACCCAGCCGACCTTCAGCGATGCCCTGGGCAAGGTCCAGGTGCAGCGCGGCGCGCTGATCCAGACCCACCCGGCGGCCACCTCCACCGAATCCGGCGGCTATGCCTTGCTGCTGGGCTCGGAAGTGGAGAACGCCGGCACCATCGTCACTGCCAAGGGCCAGACCACCCTGGCGGCCGGCGACAGCTTCTACATCCGCCGCGGGGTCGGCACCAGCGGCAACCAGCACTCCACCACCCGGGGCAATGAAGTTGCCACTTCGCTGAAGGCCGGCAGCAGCGCCGGCAAGGTCAGCAACAGCGGCCTGATCATGGCCTCCACGGGCGACATCACCCTCACCGGGCACCAGGTGGCGCAGAACGGCGTGGCCCTGGCCAGCACTTCGGTGGACACCCGCGGCACCATCCATTTGCTCAACTCCGCCAGCGACAGCACCGGCAGCGTGACCCTGGGGCAGGGCAGCACCACCGCAATCCTTCTGGACAGCAGTGGCAGCAACGCTCTGGACAGCCAGCGCAACAACGGCCTGATCAACCTCGACGGCACCCCGACCAACCTGATCACCGGCCAGTTCAACAACCTCAGCAGCGTGGCCGACCGCAGCGACCAGTCCCGGGTGGAGATCGTCAGCGGCGGCACCGTGGATTTCCAGGACGGCTCCATCACCCTGGCCACCGGTGGCCAGGTGGCGGTCAGTGCCGGGCAGCGCAGCCTGGTGCGCGATGGCGCGGTGATCGATGTGGCCGGCGCCGTCGGGGTCAAGGTGGCGATGGAGTCCAACAACATCAAGATCAACGTCCAGGGCAACGAGCAGCGCGATTCGGCGGGCAACCGCGACAGCGGCCAGTTGATCAACAACGACGTCTGGGTCGACCTGCGCGAGCTGGTGTTCGTCCCGGCAGGCACCAACGGCTACGCCACCGATCGCTGGTACACCGCCGGCGGCCTGCTGGAAGTGGGCGGCTACCTGGGCACCCAGGGCCACAACGTCGGCGAGTGGATGGCCCAGGGCGGTACCCTGACCTTCACCGGCAAGGACGTGGTGACCCAGTCCGGCGCCCAGTTGAACCTCTCCGGCGGCACCGTCGATGTGCAGGGCGGCTACATCCAGCAGACCTGGCTCAAGGGCGCCGACGGGCGCTTGTACGAGCTCTCCAGGGCGCCGGGGGACCTGCTCTACACCGGCATCTACAAGGGCTATGTGGACAGCAGCCCGCGCTGGGGCCGCACCGATTACTACTACAACCCGCTGATCGCCCAGCAGCGCCGCTACGAGGCCGGCTACAGCGTCGG
The DNA here is from genome assembly GCF_058796855.1 of Pseudomonas sp. GW823-FHT03E05. Taxonomy (NCBI): domain Bacteria; kingdom Pseudomonadati; phylum Pseudomonadota; class Gammaproteobacteria; order Pseudomonadales; family Pseudomonadaceae; genus Pseudomonas; species Pseudomonas sp. GW823-FHT03E05. The sequence goes on along the minus strand of NZ_JBXAJB010000001.1, from coordinate 1,618,683 downwards.
CCGCGACGCCGGCAAGCTGGTGATCGGCACCAGCAACGCCGTGCTCGAAGGCCAGCTGGTAAGCGAAGTGTTCAAGGGCGACCGCCAGACCCAGGCGCCGAACATCAACCTCGACGGCTACCAGCAATCGCACAAGGCCGCGGCCCAGCGCGCGCAACTGATCATTGGCAACTACACGCCGATCTACAACAAGGCCAGCGGCACCCTGCGCTACGCCCTGAGCCCCAGCGTGGACAAGGTGCTGATCGAGGCCAACCAGCAGAAGATCGCAGACGGCCTGGACCTCGCCACAGCCCTGCCGGCCAACCGCCAGGGCCAGCTGGTGCTGGACAGCGACCAGCTCAACGGCTTCCAGCTGGGGGCGATCAAGGTCGGCGCCAGGCAGCAGGTCCAGGTCAACGGCGCGCTGAAGGTGGCCGATGGCGGCGACATCACCCTGTTCGGGCCAGAGGTCAAGATCAACGCCAACCTCACCGCCCACGGTGGCAGCATCAACGCCGGCAACGTGCTGAACCAGGTGGATGTGAACCGCAACTTCGTGGTCGGCGATGTGATCCTCGCGCCCACCGGCGGCGCCCAGGCCCGGGTCGATGTAGCCAGCGGGGTCAAGCTGGATGCCAGCGGGCGCTGGAACAACCTGGCCCTGGACCCCTCGGACAGCAGCGGCCTGGCCTTTATCAACGGGGGCAAGGTGTCGCTGCGCAGCAGCGGCGACCTCAACCTGGCCAACGGCACCCTGGTGGATGCCAGCTCCGGCGCCAGCATTGCCTATGACGGCAAGACCAGCGGTGGCAAGGGCGGCGACGTGACCCTGGCCGCCGACGGCAAGCTTGACCTCGATGGCGAGCTGCGCGGGTATGGGGTCAACGGCGGCGGCACCCTGGCCCTGCAGGCGCACAAGGTGCTGATTGGCGCCCATGATCCGGCCCCCGAGGCCGGCACCCTGCAACTGGCCGGGGATTTCTTCAACAAGGGCTTCGGTGCCTACGACATCACCGGCAACGAAGGGCTGACCGTGGCCGAGGGCGCGCAGGTCGAGGTCAACATGCCGGTCCACCGCTTCGGGGCCCAGGCCAGCAGCAGTGCCACTGGCAGCGACCCGGCCACGGTGCTGGAGCGCTGGTTGCCGCAGCTGTACCAGCAGGATGCAACCAGGGGCGTGCTGACCCAGCGCCGTGGCGCCGGCCTGACCCTGAGCGCCGGCAACCAGTACTCCACGGCCGCCCAGTTGGCCACCACGGCGCTGAGCGTGGGGCAGGGCGCGGTGATCAGTGTCGACCCGGGGCAGGCCATCAACCTGCGCAGCGTTGGCCAGTTGACCCTGAACGGCACGCTCAATGCCTGGGGCGGCAGCGTCAGTCTGGGCGGCCTGACGGTGGCCAGTTCCGAGGCCGCCAATGCCGCCGGTCACGGGCGCTCGATCTGGGTCGGCGAGCAGGCGGTGATTGATGTGGCGGCGCGGGCGGTGAGCGCCGTGGACAACCGTGGCCGCCGTTACGGCCAGGTGCGCAATGGCGGCAAGATCGCCATCGGCGGCGAGATCGACCTGGCCACCGGTATCGCCAAGGCCAGCGACCTGTTTGTGGTGGTGCGCGAGGGGGCGCGTCTCGACGCTTCCGGCGCCCAGGCGGCCCTGGACATTCCCGGCCAGGGCCGGGTGCAGGTGGCCAGCAACGGTGGCAGCATCAGCTTCGCGTCCAACAACGGCCTGTACCTGGACGGCAGCTTCGTCGCCCGGGCCGGAGGCGCTGGCGCTGCAGGGGGCACCTTGTCGCTGGCCCTGGAAAGCCCGTACTACATCAAGAACGCGGTCAGTGACCGGGTGCTCAAGGCCCGGGAGCTGGTGCTCAGCCAGATCCATCAGGGCAGTGCATTGCCCGGTAGCGCCGACGCCGCGGCCGCCAGCCTGGAGTATGGCCACGGCCGCCTAGGGGTGGATCAGGTCACCGCCGGCGGCTTCGACAACCTGGCACTGCTGAGCAACGGCCTGTTGAGCTTCGATGGCGATGTGTCGCTGAACATGGGCCAGAGCCTGCGCCTGTACAGCGGTGCCCTGAACCTCAGCGAAAGCGCCGCGGCCAATAGCCGGGTCGACCTGTCGGCACCCTACCTGCTGCTGGCGGGCATCCTCGCGCCGCTGGAAGCCAAGGACCAGTACGTGCGTCCGGTCTCCACCGGCACGCCGTCGCAACAGGCCACCCAGGCGCAGTTCAATGCCAGCGGCAACCTGATCGATGTGCGTGGCAACGTGGTGTTCGGCAGCAAGGGCACGTTGCGCCAGGCCGACAACAGCCTGCTGAGCGTCGAGCGCCGCGGGTTCGACCATGTGCAACTGACCAGCCAGGGCGACCTGCGCTTTCTCGCCGGGGCCGGGGCCGATGTGATCGCCAAGGGCATCAGCACCCAGTTGCTGACCCAGGGCGACATGACCCTGCGGGCCGCGCAGTTGTACCCGGGTACCGAGGTCGGGGCCCGGGTGATTGCCGGCTACCTCAACGATATTTCCGGCACCAGCATCAACTTCGACCCCACGCGCACCCTGACCATCGGCCGCACCGGCCAGGGCGAGGCGCCTGTGCCGTACTCGGCCTTCGGCCGCTTGCAGCTGGGCGCGGCCAACATCCAGCAGGGCGGGGTGGTCCGTGCGCCCCTGGGGCTGATCGAGATCGGCAACCTGGGCGCTAGCAAGGTCGAGCTGCTGCCCGGCAGCCTGACTTCGGTCAGCGGCAAGGGCCTGGTACTGCCTTACGGCGGCACCGTCGATGGCCAGGTCTACAAGTACAACGGCAAGACCGTGACCTTCCTCGGCCAGGGCGCCCTGGTGAATGAGAACAGCGACCTGAGCGTCGGGGTGATCCTGGGCGGCAAGTCGGTGCAGGTACAGCCCGATGCCACCGTGGACCTGTCCGGTGGTGGCGAACTGCTGGGCGCCGGGTTCATTTCCGGGCGCGGCGGCTCCACCGATGCGCGCTACAGCCCGCTGGTGCAGATCGGCGCCAACGGCAGCTTCATCCTCCCGGGCCTGGGCAGCAACCCGATCTACGCCATAGTGCCCGGGGCGCAGCCGGGCTATGCGCCGGTGGCACCGGAGGGTGGCGCGGTGGACCCGCTGATCGGCCAGCAGATCACCATCGGCGCCGGGGTTCCGGGGCTGGCGGCGGGCACCTACACCCTGATGCCGTCCACCTATGCGCTGATGCCGGGGGCCTTTCGCGTCGAGATCAACGGCCTCGCCGGGCTCGGCACCGAAGGCGCGACCCAGCCGTTGCGCAATGGCTCCTGGTCCACCGCCGGGCGCCTATCGATCGCCCATACCGGGATCAGCAACAGCGTCGCCAGCCAGTTGATCCTGACCTCGGCCGACACCCTGCGCCGCTATTCCCAGTACAACGAAACCGGCTATGCCCAGTTCGCCCTGGCCGATGCCGCCAAACTCGGGGTGCCACGGCCGATGCTGCCGGTGGACGCCAAGACCCTGAAGCTGGCCCTGGAGCCGGGGGCCGGTGCGGATGCCTTCTCGTTCAAGGGCATTGGCCGTTTCGATGCCGCTGCGGGGGGCTATGGCGGCACCGTCGCGGTGTTGAACATGGGCAGTGGCAACATCGAAGTGGTGGCGGCCGGCAAGTCGGCCACCCAGGGTTTCAACGGCGTTACCCTGGATGCCGACAGCCTCAACGCCATGGGCGCAGCGCGCCTGATGCTGGGCGGCCTGACGCTGGTCAAGTACGGCCAGGGCGGCAACTACATCACCGTGGCCGAAGGCGTGAACACGCCCAAGGGCTCGATCACCTTGCGCGAGGGCGCCACCCTGGCCGCGCCGGAAGTGTTCCTGGTGAGCAACACCGGCGAGATCGTCCTGGAGCAGGGCGCCTCGATCAATACCCTGGGCCGAGGCAAGGCCAGCTATGACGCCCGTGACGGTTTCACCTACCAGGTGGCCAATATGCTGGCGGTGTCCAACGGCCTGCTCAACGTGATCAGCAAGGCCCAGGCCGGCGGACAGACCAGCGGTGGCATCCGGCTCGGGGTGTGCGCCAGCGCGCCGTGCAGCGGGCAGACCGCACTGTATTCCGATGGCAGCCTCGTTGCCTTGACCGACAACGCCTTCGAGCTGGGTGACCAGGTGCGCTACGGCACCCGCCACCTGAACCTGGGCCTGAACAACATCAACGTCGGCAGCCCGGAGGCGCTGGCGGCAGCGGCGGCGGGCAATCGCCTGCCCAGCGGCATGACCCTGACCCAGCAACTGCTCGACCGCCTGCTGCGCGGCGATACCCAGTTCGGCGCCCCGGCCCTGGAGACCTTGCAGCTCTCGGCCCGGGACGGCTTCAACTTCTACGGCAGCGCCAGCCTGGACACCTACGACCCGGCGACCGGCAAGTCGCTGCTGAGCAACCTGATGCTCTCCACCCCGGCGATCTACGGTGCCGGGGGCGCCAATGATGTGGCCAGCATCCACACCGCCAACCTGATCTGGCAGGGTTCCGAGACCCCGGCAGGCGCGGTGGTGGCCGGCGGTGCCGGAACCGGCAGCGGCCGCCTGCAAATCAATGCCGAACGCATCGAGTTCGGCTACGGGGCCTTTGCCCAGCCCAGCACCACCAAGAGTTTCGACCGCCTGGCCCTGGGTTTTGCCAACGTCGACCTCAATGCCAGCCAGCGCATTACCGCCAACCACAAGGGCAGCCTATCGGTCTACCAGAGCCAGGGCGCCTTCGATCCGCTCAAGGGGTTTGCCTACAGCGGCGGCAACCTGAATATCCTCACCCCACTGATGACCGGCGAGGCCGGCTCGGTGAACCGCATCACCGCTGGCGGCGCCATGGATATCGGCGCCTCGGCCGGCCCTCGTGGCCAGGCCAATGGCCAGGGCGCGGAACTGTCTCTGCAGGGCGACAGCATCCGCCTGGCCAGTGCCGTGGTGCTGCCCAGCGGCAAGGTGACCCTGGGGGCCCGGGGTGATGTCAGCCTGACCGATGCGGCGCTGATCGATGTGGCTGGCCGCACCATCGCCTTCAATGACCTGAGCAAATACGGCGCCGGCGGCGAAGTGCTGCTGCAGAGCGCTACCGGCAATGTGCTGCAGGCCACGGGCTCGACCATCGACCTTTCGGCCACCCATAACCAGGCCGGCAAGCTGCGGGCGGTGGCGCTGGACAGTGCGGCCGGGCGGGTAGACCTGGCGGGCAAGGTCCTTGGCGGCAGCAGCGGCTACTACGATGCCGGCGGCACCCTGGTGCCGTTCCTCGGCGCCACGGTGGAAATCCAGGCCCAGCACCTGGGCAGCAGCGGCACCCTGGACGAGCAGTTCGCCGCCCTCAACCAGCGCCTGAACCAGGGCCAGGTCTTTGGCGCACGCAGCTTCCAGCTCAAGCAGGGCGACCTGACCATCGGCGACGGGGTCAGGGCCAGCACCGTCAACGTCTCGGTGGACAACGGCAGCCTGCGGGTTACCGGGCGAGTGGACGCCAGCGGCGAACGGGTCGGCAGTATCAACCTGGCGGCCGGCAAGGGCCTGACTCTGGACGGCAGCGCGGTGCTCGACGCCCACGGCAGCAAGCTGCGGGTGGACAGCTACGGCAAGATCATTGACTCACCGAACCGCGCCAGCGTGGTGCTCAGTTCGGGCCAGGGCCGCCTGACCCTGGCCGACGGTGCGCGTATCGACCTGCGCCACGGCACCGACGTGGCAGTGGGCAGCGCTGCGGGGCAGAACGACGGCCGCAGCCGCGGCACCCTGGAGCTGAACGCGCCGCGCCTCGTCCAGGCGGACCAGAGCAGCAACGACATCGACATCGATGCCCGCGGCCCGCTGGATATCCAGGGCGCGCGCTCGATTGCGGTCAACGGCATGCTCCGCTACGACGATGCTCCGGAAAAAACCGACGCCACCGCCAGCGGCCGCCCTTACCAGGAAATCACCCAGGCCTACCTGGATGCCAAGCATGCCCAGAGCACGGCCTTTATCAATGCGGCCCTGCAAAACAGCGACCTGCTGCAGAACAAGCTGGCTGGCCTGAACAACGCCGGCTATGCCGACGCCTTCCATCTGCGGCCCGGGGTCGAGATCGTCAGCAAGAGCGCAGACGGCGACCTGGTGGTGCAGGGCGACCTGGACCTGTCGGGCTATCGCTATGCCAGCCTCAACCCCCACAGCCAGAAGACCTCGGTCTACGGTTCCGGCGAGGTCGGCAGCCTGACCCTGCGCGCCGGGGGCGACCTGAATGTCTATGGCAGCATCAACGACGGCTTCGCGCCGCCGCCTGCCACCGTGGACGACAAGGGCTGGGTGCTGCTGCCGGGCGTGGACTTCACCGGTGGCACTATCATCGTGCCGGGCAACGGCGTGACCCTGGCCGACGGCACCGCCTTCCCGGCGGGCAGCACCCTCAACTACGACCTGCCGATCAAGGGGCTGACCGTGGCCGCGGGCACGCGCCTGCCGGTCACGGCGACTCTGGACCAGACCCTGGTACTGCCGGCGGGTACGGTACTGGCGGCGGCGATTCGCGATGCCTCGGGCAACCTGCTGTTCGCCGCCGGCACCCTGCTCGGCGAGCCCCGGACCCTGGTCGCCGGCACCCGTCTGGAGGCCGGGACGCTGTTGACCCAGGGCACCCAGCTGCGGTCCATGACCTGGCCCAAGGGCGTGCCGCTGCCGCAAGTACACCTGGCCAATGTGAACAACAACATCGTCATGCTCGACGGCAGCAAGGCCCTGCCCAAGGGCGGGCTGATCCCGGCCGGCACCAACGTCAAGCTGCCGAGCGGCGTCGACTCGGTGCAGTTGCGGCCCGAAGACGTCGGGCGCCAGGGCAAGCTCTGGGCCATTGCGCCGATGCTTGCCGAAGGCTCGCAATCCTGGTCCCTGCGCCTGGTGGCCGGGGCCGATACCAGCGCAGCCGACAGCCGCATCGTGCAGGCCAACCCACGCAGCGGTGACTTGCATCTGGCGGACAGCCATTACGGGATGTTCGCCAAGGAACTGCCCAGCCAGGTGGTGCGGACCTGGACCCAGGTGGCGGTGGATGACCTGGCCGGCGTAGGGATAGTGGTCAAGGCCGGCGATCCGATCGACGAACAACTGCTGGTGGATCTGGGGCAGACCTCGATCGAGCAGTTCTGTGCCGACAGCCCGGCCTATTGCGCGATCAAGGCCAGCTACGCCTGGACCCAGCTGGCGGTGGACGAGCTGGCGGGCGCCGGGGTGGTGGTCAAGGCCGGCGATCCGATCGATGAGCAACTCCTGCTGGACCTGGGGCAGTCGTCCGTCGCGGCCTTCTGTGAAGAGTCGCCCGCCTTCTGCATGGCCCTGGACAGCAAGACCTATGGCGCAACGCCGTCCAGCAGCCGCTTCAGCGTGATCCGCACCGGCACCGGCGACCTTGAACTGCTCAGCGCCGGCAACCTGAGCATGGACTCGCTGTACGGGGTCTACACCGCCGGTACTTCCTCCACGGCGACGACGGCCGGCGATCCCTACAACCAGCCACGGGCCCTGGGAACGGGAGCCACGGTGCTCAATGACCCGGGCAGTTACTTCGAGCAGTTCGTCAATGGCAGCGGCACCAGCCTGTACCGCGCCTGGTACCCGGAGGCGGGGGGCAACCTGCGGGTCAGTGCCGGTGGCGACCTGACCGGCAATATCAGCAGTACCGCCAACGACAGCCGTGCCTGGCCCAACCCCAAGGACAACGGCCAGGACTCGGCCGAAGTGGGCAACTGGCTGTGGCGCCAGGGCAGCGGCGATGTCGCCACCGGCGGTTCGGCGCAACCCGTTGCCTGGTGGATCAACTTCGGCACCTATGCGGCCAACGGCAGCGCCGACCGGATGCTGGGCTTTACCGGGTTCGGCACCCTGGGCGGCGGCAACCTGGAGCTGAATGTCGGCGGTGACGCGGGCATCCTCCAGCGCCTGACGGACAGCGCCGGCGCCTCCACCGTGGCGCCCCGCAGCCAGGGGCTGGTGCTGGCCGTGGGCAGTACCGGCCGGGTCGCCAGCGATGGCAGCCTGCAACTGACCGGCGGTGGCGACCTGCGGGTGAACATTGCGGGCGCCTTGAACCCGGCCAGCAACCTGGTCATCGAGCATCGCAACGGGGTGGTGGTCAACCTGCGTGGCAGCAGCCATTTGCAGAGTGCCTCCCTGGGCAGCATCGACCTGCACTATGGCGGCACCGCCGTTGACCACAACCCCAGCGAAGCCCGGGCCTTCGACCCGTTGCGCGCCACCCGTGGCCTGGCCCAGGGCGGCCTGACCCTGGTGCCCGGCGATGCCACCTTCAACCTGCAGAGCCGCGGCGACCTGGTGGTGCAGAACGTCGAGGACCCGGGCCGGGTCCGCCAGTTCAACACCGCGCTCTTCAGCCGTGGCAGCCAGCAAGGCAGCGGCCGGAGCTGGTTCACCCTGTGGACCGAGCGTACCGCCATCGACCTGATGTCCCTGGGCGGCAACCTGACCCCGCTCACCAGCCCTGGCAGCACCGATCTGGCGGTGGTCTATCCGTCGATCCTCAGGGCCGTGGCAGCCAGCGGCAGCCTTTACTATGGCAAGGCCGCCAGCGCGCAAGTCGGCGACCTCAACTACCGGGTGCCGCTGTTCCTGGCGCCGGGCGCCGCAGGGCAGTTGCAGTTCCTGGCCCAGGACTCGATCTACGCGGGCGGTTTCACCGTCAGCCAGTCGGGCGCCGCGGCCGCTTCGGTGGCCACGCCCTGGCGTCCGGCATTTGTCGGCAGCATCGAGGGTGAGGTGGTGGCCAGCAACCTGTCGGTCAACGGCAACCCGGTCATCGGCTCGATCCTGCCGTTGTTCGCCTTCGGTTCCGGCAGCGTCTCCGGGCTGGTTGCCGGCCCGGCCGATCCGGCGCGTTTCTATGCGGTGAACGGCGACCTGATGGGGGTCAACAGCGGCCGGATCATCACCTTCGGCCAGGCGGCCTCCCAGTTGCACTCGGGGCAGACCTGGTACGAGGGCAGCCGCCCGGTGTGGATGATGGCCGGGCGCGATATCGTCAGCAGTGGCCGGACCTTCGGCGTCGAGGACCCGGTCAATGGCTCGACCTCCCAGGGCAACCTGTTCGTGCACAACAACCCCAGCGACATCTCCGTCGTCAGCGCCGGGCGCGACATCCTCTACAGCAACTTCAACGTCGCCGGCCCCGGCACCCTGGAACTGACCGCGGGGCGCAACATCCTCATGGAGGACAAGGTCAGCGTCACCAGCATCGGTGCCGTGGCGCCGGGGGACCGCCGGCCTGGGGCGAGCATCGTGATGCAGGCCGGGTTCGGCCCCAACGGCCCGGACTACCGGCGCTTCGTCGAGGCTTACCTGGACCCGGCCAACCTCGCCCAGCCGGGCGAAAGCCTGTCGGGCGCCCGAGTGGCCAAGACCTACGAGGGCGAACTGCTGGACTGGCTGGCCGAGCGCTTCGGCTTTGTCGGCGACAGCGTCCAGGCCCGGGCCTATTACGCGGCCCTGCCCGCGGAACAACAGCGGGTGTTTGCCCGGAATGTGTATTTTGCCGAGCTCAAGGCCGCCGGCCGCGAGTACACCGAGGAAGGCGGCATGCGCCAGGGCAGCTATGCCCGTGGCCGTGCGGCGATTGCCGGGCTGTTCCCGAGCACCGACGTGGCGGGCAACCCGATCACCTACCAGGGCGATATCACCCTGTTCGGCGGTGCCGGGGTGCACACCGACTTTGGCGGCAACATCCAGATGCTGACCCCGGGCGGCAACCAGACCTTCGGCATCGAAGGCACGGCGCCACCGGCCTCGGCGGGGATCATCACCCAGGGCGCGGGGGACATCCAGCTGTACTCCCTGGGCAGCATCCTGCTGGGCCAGAGCCGGATCATGACCACCTTCGGCGGCTCGATCATGGGCTGGTCGGCGGCGGGCGACATCAACGCCGGCCGCGGTTCCAAGACCACCGTGGTCTATACACCGCCCAAGCGGGTCTACGACAACTGGGGCAACGTCAGCCTGTCGCCGTCGGTGCCCAGCACCGGGGCGGGGATCGCCACTCTCAACCCGATACCCGAAGTGGCGGCCGGCGACATCGACCTGATCGCGCCCCTGGGCACCATCGATGCCGGCGAGGCGGGGATCCGGGTCTCGGGCAACGTCAACATCGCCGCTCTGCGGGTGGTCAACGCGGCGAACATCCAGACCCAGGGCAAGTCCAGCGGGGTGCCGGTCACGGCGGCGGTCAACACCGGCGCCATGACCTCGGCCAGCGCCGCCGGCTCCGCCGCGTCCCAGGCCGCGGAAGATGCGGCCCGCAACCAGCAGGCGGCGGCCAAGCAGGGCCGGGCGTCCATCGTCACCGTGGAAGTGCTGGGCTTTGGTAGCGAACCGGTGCAACGCCCCCGTGAAGACGCCAGCCGCGCCCCGGGCTACAACCCCGACAGCCCGGTGCAGGTGCTGGGCGCCGGGCCCTTGAGCGACCAGGCCCGGGCGCGCCTGACCGACGAGGAGCGCGGGCAACTGACGCTGTAGGTTCTCTCGTGGTAGCAAGGCTTGGGGGGCGATCGTCGATCGCCCCTTTTTTTTGGAGCAGGGGAGGTGCTATTCCAGGTGGGAATGCAATGAATAAAAACAATGAATTTTAATTATCAAACCGCAGGGCCTAGCCTGTCCCGATCCTTTGAATGGAGCCCTGCCATGACCTCATCCTCGGTAAACCCGGCTGAAAAATTCGACCGCTCGCGAGCCGACGAATACGCCCGCCAGAGCCGTATCGCCCTGGCGGGCTACGACGCCTGCCATGACCTTGCCGCCTGCATGTTGGCGGCCAGCCTGGGCGAGGGGCGTGCGGCCCACATCCTGGCCGTGGGGGTCGGTGGCACGGCCCAGGAGATTATCGCCATGGCTTCCCTGGAACCGGGCTGGCGCTTTACCGCTGTAGACCCCTCGGCACCGATGCTGGAGACAGCGCGCCAGCAGTTGCAGGCGCAGGGTTTGCTGGAGAGGACCGAAGTGCGTCTGGCCACGGTGGACGAACTGGCGGCGGACGAACCCTTCGACGGGGCCACGCTGATCGGCGTGCTGCACCATCTGCCCGGTGATGAAGCCAAGCGGCAACTGCTGCGGGCCATCGCCCTGCGCCTCAAGCCCGGCGCGCCGCTGATCGTCGCCGGCAATCATTACGCCTACGCCGGCCAGCCCCTGCTGCTGGCGGCCTGGGGGCAACGCTGGCGCCAGCAGGGCGCGACGGCGGATGAGGTACACGCCAAGCTGGGGAAAATCCTTCAGGGCGCCGACCCGCCCCATTCCGAGGCGGCGGTGCAACGGTTGCTCGAAGAGGGCGGTTTCAGCGCGGGAACACGTTTCTTCAGCAGCCTGTTCTGGGGCGCCTGGCTGAGCCGCAAGAGTCGCTGAGGGGCCGCTCGAACATGCCTGGCACGCCTTCAGGCCGGCAAGTTCCACAAGGTCATCACTCATGGAGTGTCGCCGCATGCCGGGCCAGCCCGCGAGGCCGGTATCGCCTTTGAGCATCTGCTGTGCATGAGGAATGTGCCGCCACTGGCGGCCTCGCCCCCCTGTCGGGCAGCCCAGGCGCCGATTGCCGCGCGCCTGGGCATCAATGATCACGCGCCGGTCCTGCTCCTGGCCTGTTCCAGGTTAGCCGCGCCCAGCCAGTAGAACAGCCCGCCGGCGACTATGAACGCTCCCAGCATGTAGAAGATCCAGTGCGCCGGGTGGCTGGCCAGGAGCATGCCGCAGAGTATCGGGCCCAGTGCGCCGCCGAGGTTGGAGAGGTTCTGCGCGCCGTAATACAGGCCTCGCAGGTGTTCGGGGGCGATCAGGTCGATGAACATGTACTCGGCGGGAAACACGATGATTTCCCCCAGGGTGAACACCACCATCGACAGCACCCACAGCGCCAGGCTGGTGGCCAGGCCGAAGCCGCTGACCCCCAGCAGGAACAGGCCCAGCCCCAGCGCCAGCCAGCGGCTCAGGTGGCGCTGGGTAATCCTGCGGCCGATGGCGTATTGCAGGGCGATCACCAGCAGCGCATTGGTCGCCACCAGGGTGCTGATGATGCGATAGGTGGCCTCCGCCGAGGTGGTGACCACCAGGTACTGCGACAGGTACGCCGAGAACTGGCCAAAGACCACGGCGCTGAGCAGGCCGCCCAGGGTGAAGCACACCAGGCGGTAATCCCGTAGCAGCTGTTTGCCCAGGGCCGCGAAGGATAGCGGCGCTGGCGTCGGGCCGGCGGCGTTCAGCTGTCTGTCGCCCCAGCACATATGGATCGCCAGGAACCCGGCGCCCAGGGCGGCGGAGATCAGGAACGGCAGGCTGATGTCCAGGCGCGCCAGCCCGGCGCCGAGGAACGGGCCCACGGCGTAGCCGATATTGGTCAGGGTGTATTTGATCGAGAAGGCTTCGCTGCGCTGTTCCACCGACAGGCGCTGGGCAAAGCCGGCCTTGATCGCGATGTCGATCACCGCATAGGCCAGGTTGACCAGCACCAGGCACAGGTAGAACAGCCACAGCTGGCGGGCACCGAAGGCGCCGATGAAGCCCAGGGTGAACAGCGCGCAGCAGGCCAGGATCAGCCGGTAGCTGGGCGTGCGGTCCACCAGGAAACCACCGTAGAGGCTCAGCAGCGAGCCGAGGATCATGCTGCTGCCGATCACCAGGCCGATGTCGCTCACTTGCAGGCCGAAAGCACTGCTCAGGTAGATCACCAGGTAGGGCAGGGTGATTGCCCGGGCCAGGGTCAGCACCAGGGTGCCGGCCAGCAGCAGGTTGATTGCTTTCGGGTAGCTTTTCAGGGTGCGCAGCATCCGTGCCTCATCGGTCTGTAACGGCGTTTTTGAGAATGGCAGCCAGCTTACTGGGGAATCTGGTTCTGTTTTATGATGTTTTTTACCCAGTGAATGGAATCAGATTCATGAATAAGAGGCGCCGATGTTTTCTTCCGAACGCTTGAAGGGGATCGATGTGTTTGTCTGCGTGGCCGACTGCGGCAGCTTCAAGGCCGCCGCCGAACGGCTCAACCTTACGGCTTCCGCCGTCAGCAAGGCCATCGCCCGGCTGGAAGGGCGCCTGCAGGCGCGGCTGTTCCAGCGCACCACCCGCAGCCTGGCGCTGACCGACGCGGGCACGGCCTTCTACCGCACCTGCAGCGGGGTGCTGGCAGACCTGGAAGAGGCCGAGCTGGCGCTGAACGCGGAAAACTCCGAGCTGCGGGGGCGGGTGCGCATCGACCTGCCCGGGACCTTCGGCCGCTCCCAGGTGCTGGGCGCCGTCCTGCGCTTTGCCCGGGAGCATCCGGGCTTGCAGCCGCACATCACCTTTTCCGATCCCGGTGTCGAGCCGCTTGAAGCCGGTGCGGACATCGCCGTGCGCCTTGGCGGCTCGGGGCAGTGGCCGGCGGCGCTGGGGCACCGCTGCCTGGGCCGCGAATGGCACCTGTTCTGCGCCTCGCCCGACTACCTGCGCAGCCATGGCGTGCCGCTGACCGACCAGGACCTTGAGCGCCATCAGTGCATTGCCTATGGCTGGGTGGATGGCCGGGTCAGCCCCTGGAACTTCGCGAGCGGCCGCCCGGGCGAGAGTGAGCGCCGGGTGATGTCCGCCAGTTGCGTGGTGGGCGATGGCGAGGGGCTGTTGATGGCGGTGCAGCAAGGCTACGGCATTGCGCAACTGCCTTCCTGGCTGGTCAAGCGCCAGTTGGAGGACGGAAGCCTGGTGGAGGTGCTGCCGCAATGGGCCAGCGAAGGGCAGGCGATCCATCTGCTGTGGCTGAAAAGCCGGCAGGGGTTGCCCAAGGTCAGTGCATTGCTGGAGATGCTGGAACGGAATCTGCGGGGATAACGATGAGAAAAAATGGCAGGGGCGGCTGGATTCGAACCAACGCATGGCAGGATCAAAACCTGCTGCCTTACCGCTTGGCGACGCCCCTGTAGCTGTTGCGACGTTACTTGCCTGAACTGCAGGCCCGGGGAGGGCCGCTGCAAGAACGGGCGCAAATTTATCAACTTATCGGCGGGCTGGGAAGCCCCCTGGTGAAAAAAATGAGTTTGAAAACAGCTGCTTAGTCTTTTTCAGGGCGATTTTATCCGTCCCGGGGTTCAAGGGACCAGGTAGCCGGGCTGTGAATCCTTCAGCGGCCGGGCCATGTCCAGTGCGCGGCGGATGGCCCGCAACTCCGCCCCTTCAAGGGCGCGCCGGCCAAATTGATAGTCGTCGCCCCCCGGGCCCAGGTGCACCGAAAGCAGCCCGAACAGCTGCTCGCCCACTGCTTCGATGAACATTTCCATATAGCTTTCGTAACGGCCGTAGGCGCACAGGTAGATCAGCCCCTGGACCTCGGTGCGCTCGCACTCGTGAATGTCATCCCAGGTCAGGCAACTGCCCTGTTCGCCACTGATCAGCGGCAGGTGCCAGGCGTTCGGTACGAGCGGTTGGGCGCGCAGGGCCGCCGGTAGCGGCTGGCAGGACAGCACCTGGAAGCGGTACCTGAGCCTGCCATGGTGGTTGGCATGCCGTGGCGCGGGCGGCTCGGCGGCCGGGCCGGTGATCCGCACGTGCAGCAGGTGGCTCAGGGCGATTTCCGAGGGTTGCTCGTTCCAGCCATTGAGGTCCGCCAGCGGCGGGCACCAGATCAGTTGCAGGGTTTCACCGAGCACGATGCCGTCCTGGCGTTGGAAGAAGGCTGAGCTCTGCTCGCCCACCACTGGCAGCAGGTCGCGCAGCTGCAAGGTCGGCGCGCCGTAGTCGATGCCCAGGTCGGTGGACCAGAACAGGGGGGTGCAGGTTCTCAGGGTTGCCGGCATGGACGCGAGCCTGTGATGGGGAAGGGGAGGATTCTTCGGTAACTGGCGCCGGATGTCACCTCTGTCTGACTCAATCGGCTACATCCGCTGGCTCAATGTGACCGTGACAGCCCGCTGCCGCGCACTAGTATAGGGAGCCTTGGGCAAGACCTATAAGAACAGCAGAAGGACACACACGCATGCGACGCTGGAACGGCTGGGGGGATGCATCCACGGTGGTCGAATTGCCGGCCCAGGGCGCGGGGTTTCTCGCCGAGCGCCTGGGGCCGGGACGCAGGTTGCCGGAGGCGACCCTGGAGCAGGCCCTGGCCCGGGTGCCGGCATCGCGCCTGCAAGCCCATGACTTGTACAGCATCAGTGTCGAGGACCGGCTGCTGCACGCCCGCGGCCAGAGCCTGGCGGACTGGCTGGCGCTGCGCGAGGGCGAGCTGGGGGCCTACCCGGACGCCGTGGCGTTCCCGGAAACCGCCGAACAGATCCGCCAGTTGCTGGCCCTGGCCGAGGACCGCGACCTGTGCCTGATTCCCTACGGCGGGGGCACTTCGGTGGCCGGGCACATCAACCCCGGCTGGTCCGAGCGGCCGGTGCTGACGGTGTCCCTGGCGCGCATGAGCCGCCTGCTGGACCTGGACGAAGACAGCCTGCTGGCGACCTTCGGTCCTGGGGCCAGTGGCCCTCAGGTGGAAAGCCAGCTGCGGGCCCGGGGCTACACCCTGGGGCACTTTCCCCAGTCCTGGGAACTGTCGACCCTGGGCGGCTGGGTCGCCAGCCGCTCCAGCGGCCAGCAGTCGTTGCGCTACGGGCGCATCGAGCAGCTGTTCGCCGGCGGCACCCTGGAAACCTTTGCCGGGCCGATGCCCATCGCCACCTTTCCGGCGTCCGCCGCCGGGCCGGACCTGCGCGAGGTGGTGCTGGGCAGCGAAGGGCGCTTCGGGATCATTTCCGAGGTCAAGGTGCGGGTCAGCCGCCTGCCCGATGACGAACGTTTCTACGGGGTGTTCCTGCCCGACTGGCAGCAGGCCCTGCAAGCGGTGCGCGCCCTGGCCCAGGCCCGGGTGCCGCTGTCGATGCTGCGCCTGTCCAATGCCCTGGAGACCGAAACCCAGCTGGCCCTGGCCGGCCACCCGACGCAGATCGCCTGGCTGGAAAAGTACCTGGCCTTGCGCGGCGCCGGGGCGGGCAAGTGCCTGTTGACCTTCGGCGTGACCGGCAACCGCCGGCAGAATGCCTTGTCCCTGCGCCAGGCGCGCCAGCACCTGAAGGCTTTCGGCGGGGTGTTCACCGGCACCCTGCTGGGCAAGAAATGGGCGCAGAACCGCTTTCGCTTTCCCTACCTGCGCGAAAGCCTGTGGAACGCCGGCTACCTGGTGGACACCCTGGAGACCGCCACCGACTGGAGCAATGTCGACCGCCTGCTGCAACGCATCGAGCAGAGCCTGCGTGACGGCCTGGCCGCCGAGGGCGAGCAGGTGCATGTGTTCACCCACCTGTCCCATGTCTATGGCGAAGGGTCGAGCATCTACACCACCTACGTGTTCCGCCCGGATGCCCAGTACCCGGCGACCCTGGCCCGCTGGCAGGCACTCAAGCACGCTGCCAGCCAGACCATCGTCAACCACCGCGGCACCATCAGCCACCAGCACGGCGTGGGCAAGGACCATGCGCCGTACCTGCTGCGGGAGAAGGGCCCGCTGGCCATCGATGCGCTGCAGGCCCTGAGCCGCCACTTCGACCCGGCCGGGCGCCTCAACCCCGGCACCCTTTTGGAGCCCCGTGAACCATGAGCCAGGACTGGAATGCCCAGTGGCGCCAACAGGCGCTGCCCGGGCTGGCGGCGCAAGCCTGGGACCTGATCGTGATCGGCGGCGGCATCAGCGGCGCCGGCATCCTGCGCGAAGCGGCGCGGCGCGGCTGGCGTTGCCTGCTGCTGGAACAGCGAGACTTTGCCTGGGGCACCTCCAGCCGCTCCTCGAAGATGGTCCATGGCGGCTTGCGCTATATCGCCAAGGGCCAGTGGCGCCTGACCCGGGATTCGGTGCGCGAGCGCCAGCGCCTGTTGCAGGAGGCCCCGGGGCTGGTGGAGCCCATGAGCTTCCTGATGCCCCATTACCGCGGCAAGTTTCCCGGGCCCCGGGTGTTCGGCGGCCTGCTGGGTGTGTATGACGCCCTGGCCGGGCGGCGCAACCATCGCTTCCACGATGCCCGGCAGCTGGCTTTCCTGGCCCCCGGGGTCAAGGAGCCGGGGCTGTTGGGGGGGACCAGCTTTCTCGACGCCCTGACCGACGATGCGCGGCTGGTGATGCGGGTGCTGGCCGAGGCCCGGGCCGATGGCGCCCAAGTGTTCAACGGCGTTCGGGTCACCCGCCTTTTGCGCGAGAACGGGCGGGTCTGCGGGGTGCAGATCGAGGACAGCGAAGGCGGGCAGCCGCAGCAGGTGCGCTGCGCGGCCCTGGCGGTCGCTACCGGCGCCTGGGCCGAGCGCCTGCGCCCGGCGGACCGCGTGCGCCAGCTGCGGCCCTTGCGCGGCAGCCATCTGCTGCTGCCGGGCTGGCGCTTGCCGGTGGCCCAGGCCTTCAGCTTCATGCATGCCGAGGATGGCCGGCCGGTGTTCGTCTTCCCCTGGGAGGGCGCCACCGTGGTCGGCACCACCGACCTGGATCACCGCGATGACCTGGACCAGAGCGCCAGCATCAGCCAGGAAGAGCTCGAGTACCTGCTGGCCGCCTGCGCCCAGCAGTTTCCCCAGGCCCTGATCACTGCCGGCGACGTGCTGTCGACCTGGGCCGGGGTGCGCCCGGTGGTGGCCAGCAGCGACGGCCAGCAGGGCAAGCCTTCCAATGAAACCCGCGAGCATGTGCTGTGGCAGGAACCCGGCTGCGTGACCCTGGCCGGCGGCAAGCTCACCACCTTCCGGCCCCAGGCCATCGAAGTGCTGCAGGCCTGCGGAGCGATGCTCGGGCGTGAAGTGGTGGACGACGGCGCCCCGGTCTTCACGCCTGTGGCGCCCCTGGAGATCCCTGGCCTGAGCGGCGCCCAGGTGCGGCGCCTGGCTGGCCGCCACGGCCGCCATCTGCCGCGGCTGGCGCAGTGGGTGGCGACTCTGGGCGGCGATTGCGTCGGCGCCAGCGACACCCTGTGGGCCGAGCTGGCGTTTGCCGCCGAGGCGGAAATGGTCCTGCACCTGGACGACCTGCTGCTGCGCCGCACCCGCATCGGCTTGCTGCTGGCCGAGGGCGCCGCCCAGTACCTGCCGGCCATCCGCCGCCTGTGCCAGCCACAGCTGGGCTGGGACAACGAGCGCTGGCAGGCCGAGGAACAGCGCTACCGGGCCCTGTGGCAACGCCATCACAGCCTGCCGCCACTCGCCTAACGATGCTCAACCAAGAGAGCCCCATGGATAACCACAACAACAATAAGCAGGACTACCTGCTGGCCATCGACAACGGCACCCAGAGCGTTCGTGCGCTGCTGTTCGACCTCAAAGGCAACCTGCTGGGCAAGGGCAAGGTGGAGCTTGAAGCCTATTTTTCCAGCCGGCCCGGCTGGGCCGAACAGCACCCGGACTACTACTGGGCCAAGCTCGGCGAAGCCTGCCAACTGCTCTGGCAGCAGACCGGCATCGACCGTTCGCAGATCCGCGGCGTGTCCCTGACCACCCAGCGCGGGACCCTGATCAACGTCGATGCCCAGGGCCGCGCGCTGCGCCCGGCGATCCTCTGGCTCGACCAGCGCCAGGCCGAGGTCGAAGGCAAGATCAAGGGGCCCTGGGGCTGGTTGTTCAAGTTGATCGGCGCCGAGGCCACGGTGGATTATTTTCGCGCCCAGGCCGAGGCCAACTGGGTGGCTCAGGAACAGCCCGAGGTGTGGGCCGCCACCGACAAGTTCCTGTTGCTCTCGGGCTTTCTCACCCATCGCCTGACCGGCAATTTCGTCGACTCGGTGGGCTGCTGCGTGGCCTACCTGCCGTTCGACTACAAACGCCTGCGCTGGGCCGCCCCCAGTGACTGGAAGTGGCAGGCCCTGGCGGTGCGCCAGGAGCAGTTGCCGACCCTGCTCAAGCCCGGGGAAACCCTGGGCCGGATCACCGCCGAGGCCAGCCGCCATACCGGCATACCCGAAGGCTTGCCGCTGATTGCCGCGGGTGCCGACAAGGCCTGCGAAGTGCTGGGCTCGGGCGTCCAGGACTCCACCACCGCCTGCCTGTCCTACGGCACCACGGCCACCATCACCACCACCCGTTCGCGCTACCTGGAGGTAGTGCCTTTGATACCGCCGTACCCGGCGGCGGTGCCGGACCACTACAACTGCGAGGTGATGATCTTTCGCGGCTACTGGATGGTCAGCTGGTTCAAGCAGCAGTTCGGCCTGCGCGAAGTGCAGCAGGCGGCGGAGCAGGGGCTGGAGCCGGAGCAGCTGTTCGACGCCCTGGTCCAGGCGGTGCCGCCCGGGTCCATGGGCCTGACCCTGCAACCCTACTGGTCGCCGGGCATCCGCGAGCCGGGCATGGAAGCCAAGGGGGCGATGATCGGCTTTGGCGACGTGCACACCCGGGCGCACATCTACCGGGCCATTCTCGAAGGCCTGGCCTATGCCCTGCGACAGGGCATGGAGCGCATCGAAAAGCGCTCCAGGCTGAAGATCAGCCGCCTGCGGGTGGCCGGCGGTGGCTCCCAGAGCGACGCGGCCATGCAACTGACGGCGGACATCTTCGGCCTGCCGGTGGAGCGGCCCCATGTCTATGAAGCCTCGGGGCTGGGTGCGGTGATCGCCTGCGCAGTGGGCCTGGGGCTGTACCCGGACTTCGCCACGGCCATCAGTGCCATGACCCGGGTTGGCGCAGTGTTCGAGCCCCAGCCCCAGGCGCAGCAGATGTACCAGCGGCTGTACAGCGAGGTCTACCTGCGCATGTACCGCCAGCTCAAGCCGCTGTACCAGAGCATTCGCGAGATCACCGGCTACCCGGCTTAGCGGAAGCGCCGGCCAGCGGCCGGCAGGGGGGGCGAACCTCTGCGGGGTAAAAAGTTCTTCCAGGCGCCAGGGCTGATCTATCGTGATCAAGGGGCAGGGCCCCTTCGACCCCCCACGCCGGCGAGACGAGCATGAACCGCCAGGAAGCGCTGAACATCCTGTGGAAGCGACTGTTCCTCATCTTTGTGCTGCTATTGGCGGCATCCCTGGTGTCGGTGGCCATGGCCGATGGCTACACCATTCCCTCGGTGGTGTTCATTGCCGGCAACATCGGCGGCTATGTCGGTTTTCACCGCCAGCTTTCCAGCCTCAGCGAGGAGGAAATCATCGGGCTGTGCAGTTCCTGGTTCAGCCTGGTGCTGCCGTCATTCATCGGCGGCATCCTCGCGGGGCTGCTGTATATCCTGTTCATTTCCGGGGTGGTGCAAGGGGAGCTGTTTCCAAAGATCGTCGCCGATGAAACCTGTCGCTACAGCGAGAACAGCTTCTATGTGATCTTCTGCCAGCACGCCGGTGGCTATGCCGCCTACGCCAAGCTATTGTTCTGGTCCTTTGTCGCGGGGTTCAACCAGAACTACGTGGTGGACCTGATCGACAACATCAAGGGCAGCCAGAAGACGGAGAGTCAGCCATGAGTGAACAGAGCAAAGGGCCGGCGTCGTACTTCCCCTCCATTGAAAAGCACTACGGCCAGCCCATCGGGCACTGGCTGGAGCTGCTGGCAACGGTCGACGGCAAAAAGCATATGGAGCTGGTGGCCTGGCTCAAGACCGAACACGGCATGGGCCATGGCCACGCCAATGCCCTGGTGGCGCACTTCCTGGCGGCCAGCAAGGGCCGCTAGTCCCCGGGGCGCCATTCTTCGCCAGTGAAAGCCTGACTGCCGACATCCGCTTTCCTGGCGAAAAAAGCCAAATTCCCCTGTGTTCTCTTCGTTCTTTCCTACGTCGCACCTTGCATTGCCCTCTTTCTGCCTGTCGGAGTTTTCTCGATGTCTTCGCCAAAATCCTTGCCCGCGGCCCTGTTGGGCCTGGCCCTGGCCTGCCCGGCATTTGCCGAAACCCGTGCCGTGGAGCTGGCTCCGGCGCAGGTCCTGGGCCAGGAACAGGGCGGTGAGGGGCAGCCGGCGCAGGAAGCCGCGGCGCGGCTGGCCCAGGTGCCCGGCGGCACCAATGTGGTGGACATGCGCCGCCCGCTGCAGGGCCGGGTGGCCAGCAACCAGGATGTGCTGGCCTACCAGCCCGGGGTCTATGCCCAGTCGGCGGGCAACGAAGGGGTGAAGATCTCGATCCGCGGCTCGGGCATCAACCGCGCGCCGGGTGCCCATGCCTCGGGGCTGTATACAATGCTCGACGGCCTGCCCCTGACCGGCCCCGGTGGCACGCCCTATGAATTGCTGGAGCCCTTGTGGGTCGACCACGTGGAAGTGCTGCGCGGCGCCAACGGGTTCGACCGTGGCGCCCTGGCCCTGGGCGGGGCCATCGACTACGTCAGCCATACCGGCTATGACGCACCGCTGTTGCAGGTGCGCTACGCCACCGGCAGCCACGGTTATCAGCAGCGTCAGGTCAGTTCCGGGCAAGTGCTGGGGGATTTCGATTATTACGTGTCATTGACCGACTCCAATGCCGACGGCTACCAGGATCACACCCGCAGCCAGAGCAAGGGGCTGATCGGCAACTTCGGCTACCGCTTCAACCCGAACCTGGAAACCCGCTTCTACCTGCGCTACCGCGAGACCGACAACGATCTGGCCGGGCGCGTGACCAAGCGCTCCATCGAACACGACCCGCGGGCGGCCAACCCGGCCTACGTCAGCCGCGACGACCGGCGCAAGCAGCCGGGCAGCACTTTTGTCGGCAACAAGACCACCTATTACATCGACGATGATTCGAGCATCCAGACCGGCCTGGTCTACCACGACTACCCCATGGACCTGCGCGAAGGCCCCAACCGTCTGAAGGTGGCCTACAGCGACGTCAGCGGCACCCTGGACTACAAGCGCCGCGACAGCCTCTGGGGCCTGGAAAGCCGCAGCACCCTGGGCCTGCGGGTGACCAAGCACCTGCCCAATGACGGTGCCAGCGAGTTCGTGCGCATTCCCACCGGCAATACCAAGACCTACGCGCCGGGCACGCGGATCCGCAACTTCACTTACCAGGGCTCGGACACCGTCCTGCACGTTGGCAATGACCTGGAGATCGCCGACGACCTGTGGCTGACCACCGGGCTGGCGGCCATCTACACCCGCCGCGAAAGCGCGGTGACCTACCCCGAGGGCGGCGGCAAGACCAGCCTTGGCGACTGGGACTACGCGCCGCGCCTGGGCCTGCGCTACCAACTGAACCCGGATCTGCAACTGTTCGCCAACCTCAGCCGCTCGGTGGAAGCGCCACACCCCTGGTCGCTGATCTACAGTGCCAATCAGCGTTTTCCGGACACCAGCGGCGTCGCTTACGGTGCTCAAAGCAATCCGGTCAAGCTGCGCAATCAGACCGCTACCACCCTGGAACTGGGCGGGCGTGGCGACAGCAGCCTGGGCCAGTGGAGCCTGGCCTGGTACTACGCCCAGGTGCGCCACGAACTGCTTTCGGTGCTGCCGGATGCCAACGCCATCACGCCTTACGAACTCAACGCCAGCCCCACCGTGCACCAGGGCGTGGAAGCCAGCCTGCAGAGCGAGCTGTGGTCGCGCCCGGGCGTCGGCCGCCTGAGCCTGCGCCAGGCCTATACCTTCAGTGATTTCCACTACCGCGACGATCAGCGTTTCGCCGACAACCGCCTGCCGGGCCTGCCCATGCACTACTACCAGGGCGAGCTGCGCTACGACTGGCCCCTGGGCTTCTTCGCCGCGGTCAATACCCAGCTGGTGTCCAAGGTGGCGGTGGATTACGCCAACAGCTACTACGCCGATCCCTATGCGCTGTTCGGCGCCACCCTGGGCTACAACGCGCCGAAGAACGACTGGCAGACCTGGGTCGATGTGCGCAACCTGACCGACAAGCGCTACGCCGCCACCGTGACCCCGGGCTATGACGACAAGGGGCTGGACGCGGCGCGT
The DNA here is from genome assembly GCF_058796855.1 of Pseudomonas sp. GW823-FHT03E05. Taxonomy (NCBI): domain Bacteria; kingdom Pseudomonadati; phylum Pseudomonadota; class Gammaproteobacteria; order Pseudomonadales; family Pseudomonadaceae; genus Pseudomonas; species Pseudomonas sp. GW823-FHT03E05. Next base: position 1,595,864 of record NZ_JBXAJB010000001.1, on the reverse strand, counting down.
TCAACGCCGGGGGAGGGGCTGGGGGTGTACCTGGGGGTGTCCTGGAGCCTGCGCTGAAAGCAGGGCCGCGAGCGAGCCGACACCCGTCAATGAAAGTGCCCGCAGCAGCGGGCACCTGGTTCATGCCGGGCGGTTTCAGCCCGGGCGGCAGTGATTTACCACTGGCCCGAGAACACGCAGGTCAGTGCTTCGATGGCGCTGAACTTCCACAGCGAGTCGCCGCAGTCGCTGGCAAAGGCGTGGGCGTTGGAGGCGGTGAGGGCCAGGGCGATGGCCGAGGCATAGACGATTTTCTTGAGCGACATGGGAAAACTCCTTGTTATGAATCCGCACGTTCTTGTAGGCGCCGTCCTGAAGGGGGGGCTGCTGCGGACTATAGGCCCGTGCTGCCCCCGGCACTATTAGCCCGAATGTGCTAATGGCCCATGCGCATCACTGTGCCGCCCGGCCCAGGCTCAGTTGCGAAAATACAGCTCGTCCAGCTGCCGCCGGCGTATCACCAGGTACTCCTCCCAGACCTTGGGGAAATCCTCGTCCCGGGTCAGGGGGAAGGTCAGGTAGTAAGTCCGACCGCTGACACTGATGTACTCCCGCACCCGCTTGTACGCCGGCTGTTCCAGCAGCGAGATGTATTCGTCATAGGCGTAGTGGTAGTGGGAAATCGTCACCCGATGGGGCGCGATCATGCAGCGGGAGAAGTCGATCACCCAGCCATGGCTCATGTCGCTGCCCAGGTAGCCGTAGACCCCATCCTCGGAGAGGCTGATGGCTTTTCGTGCCTGTACCCCATCCTCATCGTTGACCAGCACGATCTGGCTTTCGAAATAGCGGATGGCCTGTTGCTCGGGGCCGCGCAACTGCAGGTTCCAGCCGACGGCGCCCATGCGGAACTCGCCCTGCTCGGTGAATTCGGCAGTCCAGCCGTTGGCGAGGCTAATGCGGTGTGTGGTCATTGTCGTCCTGGTGATGGCTGTCCCTGAAGGCTGGGGATTGTACGTCAGCCGCGGTGCGAAGCGGCAGGGCCCGTGGCGCCCGGTCAGTCATGCCAGCATGCGAGCTGTCCTGTGACTGTGGCCGTGCCCTGTGGCTAGTTCGCCAGTGCGTGGCGCAGATGCGCCAGGGCCCGGGTTTCGACCTGGCCCTGGTCGCTCCCCGGATTGAAGACCGCGCAGCAGGCGCTGGTGCCGGCGACGTTGGCGCGATAGACCGCCAGCGTGCTGCCGGGGCCGCTGCCGGTGTGGCCGTAGAGCGTCAGGCCAGACTCGACACTGCCCACCATCAGGCCCATGGCATAGCCGGGAGCGACCCAGGGCCGGCCGGCCATCGGCCCGCCCAGAACCTGGGCCTGCTGCATGCCTGCCAGCAGTGCCGGGGGCAATAGCGCGCCGCTCAACAGCCGATCCAGCAGCAGCGCCGCCTCCGCCAGAGGCCCCACCAGCAGGCCGTGGTAGACCCAGCCGGGGTGGTAGTCGCCCAACTGGCCCAGGTCCACATCCCGCAGGTCTTCGCGGGTCACGGCGAGGCGTGTGCGAGACAGGCCCAGGGGCGCCAGTACCCGTTGTTGCAGGGCAAGGTGCAGGGGCAGGTCCGTCGCCTGCTGGATCAGTTGCGCCACGAACAGGTAGCCCACATTGGAGTAGCGCCACTGGCTGCCGGGGGCGTAGCGCAGGCGGCTGGCGTCCAGGCGCTGCAGCATCTGTGCACCGGGCCATGCATCCTCGTTGCGCAAAACCGCGTCGTGGTAGTCGCTCAGCTCGCTGTAGTCCGCCAGCCCGGCCTGATGCCGCAGCAACTGGCGCAGGGTGAAGGGGCCCTCGGGCAGCGGCTCATCCAGCCCCAGCAGGCCGTCGCGCACCAGGGTCAGGGCCGCTGCGCTAAGCACGGTCTTGGTGAAGCTCCACCAGGGCACCAGTGGCTGGGGTTGCTGTGGGGCCAGTGGTTGGCCGTTGTGGATCAGGGCATGAAGCACGGAGGGGATGTCCTTGATGGGCTGTGTTGCCGCGCGCTGTTGGGTCAATCAGGCCGTGAGCGGCCCTGCAGGGTACGGCATAATGCGCGGCCGTTTTGGCTAAACCTAGGAATTGATCAGGAGGATCAGGCTGGCTATGTACAGACTTGGGCACATGATAGACAACCAGTGGGTCGAGCACAGTTATCCGCCGGTATTCGTGGTGGCCCCCATTGGCGAGGGGCAGCGCGTGGTGGCTGGCGTTCCAGGCTCGGACCCGCAGGTCCTGCTCAGCCTGCTGGGCTGCCTGGCCGAACCGCTGGTGCTGCTGTTCGTGCTGCATACGCCCCGGGACGAATCGCAAGCCGGACGCTACTGGAGCCCGCAGCTGTCGCGTGAAGACGTTCAGGATTTCATCTACGACTTCAAGCCACTGCTCTGTGGCGACAGCCGTTTCGACCTGTGGGTCCACTCGCCCGAGCAACAGGCCACCGTGGTCTGGGACCGGCACAACCTGATCTATGGCTACGGGCCGCTGGAAGACTACGCCACGGCCCTGCGCGCACTGGGCTTCGGCCATGGCGAGCCGCAGTTGCCCGTGCCCCATACCCACCACTACCACCCGCAGCTGGACGACCTGTGCCGGCAGTTGCTCACCCACTTCGATTGGCAGCACTCGCCATTGCGGCCAGAGGATGAGCAGTGATGGTGCAATCAAGCCCACTCATGCTCGGTCAATCTTTTGAATTCAGTGCAGGCCTCGTCAAACTGTTGCCTGGAGAATTCGGCGCGTTGAGCGTTGCTGTTCCAGGCCACCGCAGTGACCAGTCCGTCGATCACTGTGACGGCTCGTCCAAAACGTTCCCAGATCAGCTTGTCTCCCCGTACCACCTGCTCGACCACGGCCACTGTGCAACTTAGATCCATGTCGTCGGGGCAGATCAGCAACGGGACGATGCTCGAGCAATCCTCGCTCGCGGGAGCCAGTAACTGCCAGGCAAGTTCTGCGTGCTCGTCATCGATCAGCCAGCCCTGGGCCGGTACCAACCCCTCGGTGCTGTCTGCCCCCGAGCCATCGTAGATGACCCCCTTGATCCAACTGTCCAGGGGGACGTCGTCGAGGGTGAAGACGGGGTGGGGGGCCTTGGTGTATTTCGATTGATGCATTGCAGCGCGAATGTGGTTCATGGGGTCTCGCCAACGGGTTGAGCGCAAAAGGTCATGCGCAAAGGGGACTCGAAGGGACGGAGTTGAGGAACGGGGCCGTTGCGGCCCCGGTCCCGGTTTGTCACTGGCCGCTGTGCAAGGCCGGCGTGCGCGGTGGTATCAGGCGCTTGCTGCCGGTGGCCTCGAAGGCCGAAGCCAGGCGCAGCAGGCTCGAGTCGTCATAGGCGCGCCCGGCGAAGGTCAGCCCCACCGGCATGCCGATGTCCGCCATCACCCCCATGGGCACGGTAACGGTGGGCACCCCCAGGTGGCGGATGGCGAGGTTGCCGTTGGCCACCCACACGCCATTGCTCCAGGCGATGTCTGCCGACTCGGGGTTGATATCGGCATCGGCCGGGCCAACGTCGGCCACGGTGGGGAACAGCACGGCGTCCAGCCCCAGGCGGTCCATCCAGTCTTCCAGGTCGATGCGCCGGGTCTGCTCCAGGCCGCGCAGGCCGTCGGCCAAGGTGGCGATCTGGTCCCAGGTCTTGAGCCCGCGCTTGGCCATGTTCACGTATTCGTCCATGCCGGCGGCCAGGTCGTCTTCGCGGTTGGGCAGGGTGCCGGGGTCGTGGGGGAAGATCTGCGGCCCGTCGACATCCGCCAGGCGGTTGAGCTTGGGGTCGTCGTTGGCCCGCAGGAAGTCGTCGAAGGCCCAGCCCGAGAGCTCCCACAGCTCGTCGTGGAGGAACTCCTTGCTGACCAGGCCGCGGTTGTACACGGTCGGCGCGCCGGGGCGGTCGCCCTCGCAGTTGGACACCAGGGGGAAGTCCACTTCCAGCACTTGCGCGCCGGCGGCCTCCAGGGCCTGGCGCGCCTGTTCCCAGAGGCTGATCACCGAGGGCCGGGTATGGATGCGCTGGCCGGTGGGGCCGCCGATGCCCGGTTTCTCGCTGGTGCCGGCCTCAGGGTCGGCATTGATGTACATGCGCGGCACGCCAAGGCGCTTGCCCTTGAGCGCCGCGGCGCCGGCCGCCAGTTGCGGGTAGGAGGCCGGGCGCACCGAAGCGACGCTGGGGATCGGCACCCAGGGCTGCAGGCGCCACAGGTCGCCGCGGGTGTCCGGGTCTTCGGCCACCACCACGTCCAGCACTTCCAGGAGGTCGGCCATGGTCCGGGCAAAAGGCACCACCACGTCCATGGTCGGGGTCAGCGGCCAGTTGCCGCGCACCGAGATCACCCCGCGCGACGGGGTGTAGGCGCACAGCCCGTTGTTGGAGGCCGGGCCACGGCCGCTGGACCAGGTTTCCTCGGCCAGGCCGAAGGCGGCGAAGCTGGCGGCGGTGGCGGTGCCGGCGCCATTGGACGAGCCCGAGGCGAAGGGCGCGGTCAGGTAAGCGGCGTTATAGGGGCTTTCGGCGCGGCCATACACGCCACGCTGCATGCCGCCGTTGGCCATGGGCGGCATGTTGGTCTTACCCAGGCAGATGGCCCCGGCAGCCCGCAGGCGCTCGATGGTGAAGGCGTCGCGGTAGGCCACCAGCTCGGCGAAGGCCGGGCTGCCGGAAGCAGCCGTCAGGCCCTTGACCAGGTAGCTGTCCTTGGCGGTGTAGGGAATGCCGTCCAGCGGGCCCAGGGTCTGGCCCTTGGCGCGGCGCTCATCGGCGGCCCGCGCCTCGTTCAGCGCCTCGGGGTTGCGCACCACCACGGCGTTGAGGGCGGTGGCGGTGTTCGGGCCGTCATAGGCCTCGATCCGCGCCAGATAGGCCTGGACCAGTTCCACCGAGGTGGTCTGCCCGGATTCCAGGGCAGCGCGCAGGTGGGCAATGGAGACTTCGGTGACTTCGATCATGCTGCTACCGCCGTTGGCTGGTGGGTGATGAGGTGCAGAGGGCGCAACGGAGCGCGTGTGTTGGGGTATTGGCTGTGCATGGTGGTTCTCGTGGTACGGCTGGCACGACAAGGGTGGCATGGGAACGCTGGGGGCCTTTTTAGCATCTAGTGCGGGGTAGAGGAATCGGCTTGATGGATTATTGCTTCAGGCCAGCTGCGCCAGGGCCTGCGGGCTAGAGGTAGATCTTTCCCTCGGCGTCCCTTGCGTGAAACTGCTGCAGGAAAGCGTGGTAGTCACGATAGTCATGGAAGTCCATGCCGGCCTTGTCAGCCCGATCGTGGAGATCCCGTGGATTGGGACGAAAGATTTTCTTGATCTGGCGCATTCGCTGCACATCGATGCCGTTGAATTTTTGATCTCGCTCATAGTGACTGTAGAGATTCTTTCCACCGACCGAGAACCCGCGGCGAGCCAGAATCCAGTCGACTTGAGCCTCTGCCTCCTCGGGATGTATGGGGAACCATTCGGAGTCACGGCCGGTGTCCAAGTGCTTGATCGGCTCTCCAAAGACCGATCTTGAATGGATGTAACGCTCGATGTCGGACAGCTCCCGGCGCGAAGTCCCGTTGGAGCACTTGGACAGTTCATAGACCGTGAACAGGGTAAGGAAAGGATTGTAGGTCTTGCCTTCGGCAATCCGTTGCTGCGGAGTTCGCTTGGTGGTCAGCCCGATCTTTGTCAGGCCCATGTCGCGGATGTCGATGGCGATATAGAGCCAGGCATACAGGGCAGGGGTGCAGTCAGCGTAGTACTCGTTGAACTGCGCTTCTTCATCGTCAAAATCGAGGTCCATCTAGCCACCTTCCTTACGGGCTGCTGAATGCAATCGCTGATTGCAAGAGCTCGCTCATGCGGGCTCCACGTTGAACTCGCCGAGGTAGTCCAGGGTTGCCGTGCTTGCGGGCTGGCGTTGATTGGCGCCGCCGGAGATCGATTTGTGGTCACCGTAAATCGACTCGCAGCCAACGATGATGAAATGGCTGTAGCCGGAGTCGACGCGCGTGCGCAGCTGCTTTTTTTCGGCGTCGCTGCGGATCAGCGATTCCAGGTATTGCGGGCCGTCTTCACTGCCGATCAGCTCGACGAAATCGGAGTCCATGTAGTACCCCAGCTCCTGTTTGAGGCGCCAGCTGGGGTTGCGTGCTTCCCAAGCGCTGAACTCGGCGTCGCTGACATCAGCCGCGGGTTCGGGCTCCCACTGTTCGAAGGCAAACCGTTCGGCCTCTGCCTGGTCCGGGAACCGGGCAGCGAACAGGTAGAAAGGAAAGTAGGCATCGGCTTCTGACATGGACGGCTAGGCTCCTTGGTTCAGATCAGGCTGGCGCGCTGCAAATGGCTGACATGACCATGGCCGGCGGCGCTCAAGCGCACGGCCAGGTCTTCCCGGGCCTGGGCCCCGCCGCTGCGCACGTACTCCAGCTCCGCGGCGGTGATCAGCACCACCGGCACCAGGGTCACGGGGGACAGCGGCATGTCTTCCAGGCGTGTCGGGAAGTCCGGGGCCGGGCCGCCCACCAGTACCCCGGCGCAGTCGTCGGCGCTGATGAAATGCGCTGGCAGTTGCTCGCTCATGGTGCGGGACTGGCTGACGCCGGGCAGTTCCAGGGACAGCACCCCGTAGCGCTGCAGGCGTGCAGTGAGGCCACCGGCATCGGCCGTGGTGTTGGCCACGCAGCGCAGCAGTTCAAAAGCCCAGCTATCGGCGAACGGATAGACATCACCCACCGCGCCCTGGGCATGGGGTGGGATGTCCGGGGTTTCGACGAACAGTTCCATCTCGAAACCATTGCCCAGATCATCACCGGTGACCCCATCGAACGGATCGGACAGGCCCTCGGTGGCGAGAATGATGCCGTTGTTGCGACGCACGATGCGATAGGCCTGGCGCGTGGAGGGCCAGTGCGAGCCGCCTATGAAACTGGGGCTGATGGCGAAGCCCAGGACGTCTTGCTCACAGTGGCCGACCGCTTGCCAGTGGCGATCGAGGCAGGCGGCACCGGCCTCCATCAGGGCAATGCCGGCCAGCTCTGCTTGGGTTGGCTGGTACTGGGCGTAGGGCTCCTCTGCGGCGGCCGGCTCGCCGGCGGGCAGGGTGGGCTCGGCCTTTTGTGGCGCCGGCTTTTTGAAGACGCTGAGCAGTTTTTCCAGGAAATTCATCGGGCGATCCTTGCGGGGCAAGTGCGTTGCACAAGGCGCACAGCACAGGGGTAGAGAGAGGGGGCACATTGTGACGGGTTTGCCATGCCCATGGAAACCGACGGATGCAAGTTGCACGAAGCCTTGCCTTGCCGGTGTGGCTGCCCGAGAATCCGCCCCGGTCCGCTATCAAGGAAAGTGATCAGCATGTCTTACCCGAAGAAGCTAAGTCCGGAGTTTTCCGGGGCACTGAGAACCTTCAGTTTCTGGGTCGCCAACGGCACCTTGGGCTATCCGTTGCTGGAAGGCGTCGACTACCGCAGTTGCCTCGGGGACGAGCCGAGCATGCTGGAGATGGCCTATGCCATTTTTGCCAATGTGCTGGAGCTGGACGAGCAGGGCGTACCGGTGAATGCCAAGTACGCCGAGCACCGGGCGGCGCAGTACATCCGTCAGTATTGCGATCCGGGCTACCAGGCACGGCCGGCGTTCGAGGACTGGGAGCAGGAGCTGTACGGCCCGCCCGAGCGGGACGACAGCAAGCCCTGGCCAGCCGGCGTGGCCTAGGTTTTTCGACGGCTGGATACAAGCCTCGGGCACTATGGCTTCGAAACGACGAACCCCCTCATCAAGGATTATGAATGTCGCTGATTTCGCAACGTGTAGAACTGGCCCGCCAGGGTGCCAACGACAAGCTGATTTGCCGCATGGCTTCGGGCTGGGCGGTGATGGGCGATGTGCAGTTTCTTGAGGGCTATTGCCTGTTGTTGCCGGACCCGGTGGTGGCCAGCTTGAACGACCTGGATGCCCAGGCCCGGGCCACCTACCTGCTGGACATGGCCCGCATCGGCGATGCGCTGCTCGAGGCCACCGGAGCGCTGCGCATCAACTATGAAATCCTCGGCAACTCGGAGCCTGAGTTGCATTGCCATATCTTTCCCCGCTACGCCTCGGAGCCGGAAGGCAAGCGCCGGATGCCGGTGTGGTTCTACGACTGGAAGACCGCGCCGCCCTATGTCGAGGCCGAGCACGGCCCATTGCGCCAGCAGCTTGCCCGGATACTGGCTGGCCAATTGTAGGAGCGAGCTTGCTCGCGATGGTCGTTAACGAAAACGCCGCGTTCACTGGGGGAGCGCGGCGTGCTTGAGTGCTTCGCGAGCAAGCTCGCTCCTACGGTGTCTGGTGGTGCGATCAATCCGGGCGTCTGGTTAATTGTAGGAGCGAGCTTGCTCGCGATGCTCGTTAACGAAAAACGCCGCGTTCACTGGGGGAGCGCGGCGTGCTTGAGTGCTTCGCGAGCAAGCTCGCTCCTACAAGGGGCTGTTGATCAGCGGTTTGCTGCGCTCCACTTGGCTCGCGCTGCGTGCAGCTTCTTGTAGCTGTCGATCAGCCGCAGGTGGCGGTCCAGGCCTTCGAGCTGCAGGTTGGTCGGGGTCAGGCCGTAGAAGCGCACGCTGCCTTGCACTGAGCCGATCACCGCGTCCATCCGTTCGTTGCCGAACATGCGCCGCAAGTTGGCCTCGTAGTCGCCCAGCTCCAGCTCGTTGTCCAGCTCCACTTCCAGCACCGCGTTCAGGGCCTGGTAGAACAGCCCGCGCTCGACGGTGTTGTCGTTGTATTGCAGGAACATCTCCACCAGCTCCTTGGCCGGGTCGAACTGCCCCAGGGCCACGTGGATCAGCAGCTTCAGCTCCAGGATGGTCAACTGGCCCCAGGCGGTGTTGTCGTCGAACTCGATGCCGATCAGGGTGGTGATGTCGGTGTAGTCGTCCAGTTCGCTTTCTTCCAGGCGCTCCACCAGCGAGCGCAGGCCGTCTTCGTCCAGGCTGTGCAGGTTGAGGATGTCTTCACGGAAGAACAGCGCCTTGTTGGTGTTGTCCCAGATCAGGTCGTCCACCGGGTAGATTTCCGAGTAGTCCGGCACCAGGATGCGGCAGGCCGTGGCCCCCAGGTGTTCGTACACCGCCATGTAGACTTCCTTGCCCAGGCCCTCGAGGATGCCGAACAGGGTCGCGGCCTCCTCGGCGTTGGCCGCCGCTCTTTCACCGCTGCTGCCCTGGCTGGTGAAGTCCCACTCGACGAATTCGAAATCCGCCTTGGCACTGAAGAAACGCCACGACACCACGCCGCTGGAGTCGATGAAGTGCTCGACGAAGTTGTTCGGCTCCATCAGCGCCTGGCTTTCGAAGGTCGGCTGCGGCAGGTCGTTCAAGCCTTCGAAACTGCGGCCCTGGAGCAGTTCGGTGAGGCTGCGCTCCAGCGCCACCTCGAAGCTCGGGTGGGCGCCGAACGAGGCGAACACGCCGCCGGTGCGCGGGTTCATCAGGGTCACGCACATCACCGGGAACTCACCGCCCAGGGACGCATCCTTGACCAGCACCGGAAAGCCTTGTTCTTCCAGGCCCTGGATGCCGGCCAGAATGCTCGGGTACTTGGCCAGCACTTCCTGAGGCACATCCGGCAGGGCCATCTCGCCTTCGAGAATCTGGCGCTTGACCGCCCGCTCGAAGATCTCCGACAGGCACTGCACCTGGGCTTCGGCCAGGGTGTTGCCGGCGCTCATGCCGTTGCTCAGGTACAGGTTCTCGATCAGGTTGGAGGGGAAATACACCACCTCGCCGTCGGACTGGCGCACATAGGGCAGGCAGCAGATACCGCGCTCGATATTGCCCGAGTTGGTGTCGTACAGATGCGAGCCGCGCAGCTCGCCATCGGGGTTGTAGATGGCCAGGCAGTGCTCGTCGAGGATCTCCTTGGGCAGCTCATCCTTGCGCCCCGGCTGGAACCAGCGCTCGTCCGGGTAATGCACGAACTCGGCGTTGGCGATCTCTTCGCCCCAGAACTGATCGTTGTAGAAGAAGTTGCAGTTCAGGCGCTCGATGAACTCGCCCAGGGCCGAGGCCAGGGCGCTTTCCTTGGTGGCGCCCTTGCCGTTGGTGAAGCACATCGGCGACTGCGCATCACGGATATGCAGCGACCAGACGTTGGGCACGATATTGCGCCACGAAGCGATTTCGATCTTCATCCCCAGGCCCGCGAGGATCCCGGACATGTTGGCGATGGTCTGCTCCAGGGGCAGGTCCTTGCCGGCAATGTAGGTGCCTTCGCTGGAGCCCGATTGCGGCATCAACAGCGCCTGGGCATCGGCGTCTAGGTTTTCCACTTCCTCGATGATGAATTCGGGGCCGGTCTGCACCACCTTCTTCACCGTGCAACGGTCGATGGAACGCAGGATGCCCTGGCGGTCCTTGTCGCTGATGTCCGCCGGCAGCTCGACCTGGATCTTGAAGATCTGGTTGTAGCGGTTTTCCGGGTCGACAATGTTGTTTTGCGACAGGCGGATATTGTCGGTGGGGATATTGCGGGTCTGGCAGTACAGCTTCACGAAGTACGCCGCGCACAGCGCCGAAGAAGCCAGGAAATAATCGAACGGACCCGGCGCCGAACCATCGCCCTTGTAGCGGATAGGTTGGTCGGCCACCACCGTGAAGTCGTCGAACTTGGCTTCAAGTCGAAGGTTGTCGAGAAAGTTGACCTTGATTTCCATGGGGGGGCACCGGCATCACAAAGCAAAAAATGGCGGGCATTATCCGGGTTTTTGCGCGGGAAGTGTTGTGGTTTTCGGCGGACGGGTGGATCGCCAGGGCTGGCTGCCGGTCACAGACACCGGCACCCGGCCCCGGGCATCACTCAGGCATTCAGACTTTGAGGATGAAACGATTGGATATCCGTGAATAGCCCAGGGGCAACAACTCGGCTTCGTGCTCCTTGATCAGCTCATGCAGCGCGTTGGCGGTTTCGGCCACCGGCCTGGCTTGTTCCCTGGCCTGTTGCATGACCTGGCACGACCGCCTGAACAGGCTTTCATAGGCGGGCGAGTCCAGGGACAGGCAGCCAGGGAAGCGCACCGCCTCAAGCGCTGCATCGAACTGGCGGGCGTCGCCACTGTGTTCCAGGTCGTGCAGCAGCTTTTGCAGAAAGGCACTGCCCAGGTTGGAGCCGCTGAGCCAGACCCGATGCCACACGTTCCACAGGTGAAAGTCGCTGAAGGCTTCATAGGAGCAGGAGACCAACTGGTCATTGGTCGCCACCGCGTTCAGGCAATGGCGCTCGACTTCGATGAACTGCTCCCGTTGCCAGCGGTTGCTGCGGGCGGCGTCCAGCACCTTGGGGGCCAGCCTGAGGATGGACTCGAAGGTGGTGATCAACCCCCTGGAGAACAGCGGGTCGATAAACCCTGTGGCTTGCGGCAGCAGGCAGAAGCGATCCCCGACATTTTGCACGCTGCGGTAGTTGATCCGCGGCGCGTAGATCCACTCCCGGGCATTGACCGCATCCTTGAAGTGTTCGCCGATGGCCGGGTACTTTTTCAGCAGTTTGCGAAACTCGATCTCCGGAGCCTCGGTGGGACGGTACTTGGCGTTGTTGAACTGGAAGCCGATGCTGCACAACTGATTGGTGCCCTGCGGGTGGTTGTTGAAGGGGATGACCCACAACCAGCCCTCTTCGAAGATGTGGTGCAAGGTGCTCTTGAACAGTTCGATGGGGGAACGAGTGCGGGACAACGGAGCCAGGGCATCTTCGTAGCTCTTCACATTGAGCATGTGGGTGAAGAATGAGCAGGTGTCGGTCGCCAGCCCTTCGGTGGTGCGCAAGCCCAGTTGGCGGGAGAGCGGAGAGCCCTGGGCAGCAGCGTCAATGATGAACGCGGCCTTGACGGGGGCGGCGTTGGACAATGCCACCTCGACCCCGTCGTCGTTGAGGCTGATCGACTCGATCTTGATGTTCTGTCTGGATTCGGCGCCGTGTTTCAGGGCAATCATCAGGGCGAAATAGTCGATGTCCTGCCGGAAAAGATGGGCTTCCGGCACCTTCAGCGGCGGGGCCACAAGGTGGTCGGGGGACGACGGCGCGTTCTCTTGATGCCAGGCAAAACTGAAGCCCAGCTTGATCCCGCAGGCGCTCGAACCGACGTGCTGGATGATCTTGTCGGGGTGCGAGAGGTAGGCGATTTCAGGGATGTCGAAGCGCTTTGAGAGCAAACGCAGCAGAAAACCGCTTTCCGGTGTCGCCGCTTCGCCGACGGAGAATCGTGGGTGCTGGGCCGAGTCGAGGATCAGAACGTTCAGCCCGGACTTCGCGAGGACGGCGCCGGTCAGCGCGCCGGCGATACCACTACCGATGATAATGACGTCGTACTGATTCATGATGTCTGGCTCTTGTCTTGCAAGGTGGTCGCTCTGGAAAGCGCTGAATGCATTGCGGTATCGAAATGCAGGGTGGCCAGGGTCTGCGGTATTTCCTTTTCAAACGGCAAGTCCCAGTAAGGCGTGCTGCCGATCGAGCGTTTCAACTCATTGATGAACAGGCGGGTCTTGGCCGGGACAACGCTGCTGCGTGCCCTCAGTGCGTAGATCGCTCCCTGTTGCGGATCGGCCTCGCAATATTCGTCGAGCAGCGACACCAGTTGGCCGCTGGCGATCTGTTCATGCACCAGCCAGGTGGGCGCGTGGATGATTCCTATGCCCTGAAGGGCGCCGTCCACCAGCAACTCGGAACTGTTGACCGATAGCCGGCTGCTGGGCATGAGCTTCTTGAGCAGGCCATCGACCTTGAATTGCCAGGTCAGTGAGAAGTTGCTGCAGGTGCTGTGGATCAGGCAGGCATGTTGGTACAGGTCTTCAAGAGTTTGCGGACAGCCGTGTTGCCGGATGTATTCCGGGCTTGCGCAGAGCACGCGCCGCATATCCGCAAGTTTCGTTGGAATCAGATTACTGTCCGGCAATATGCCCAGCTTGATACAGATATCGACGTTATCGATGCTGGGGTCGAGAGCTTTGTCGTTAAGCGAGAATTCAATTTTCAAACCGGGATGATGGTTCAGTATTCTGCTCAATAAAGGCGCTACATGGCGCCGTCCAAAGGCCACGGGTGCTGAAACCTTGAGAACGCCTAGGGTCGATGCAGTGTGTTCTTTTACTTCTGATCTAGCATGCCCAATGCATCTCGAGATGTTCTTTGCATGTTCGAGAAAGAGCAGGCCTGTTTCGGTAAGTATCAAGCATTTTGTCGATCGATTGAATAGACAGGTTTCAAGTTCTTTTTCGAGGCTATTGATTCTGCGCATCACCGAAGAAGGTGGGATGCCAAGTAGTCTTCCTGTTTCGGAGAAACTACCCGTTTTAGTTACGGATATATAAAGGTCTATGTCATTGACAACGCCTAGCGCCTTCATTCCTAAATCCTTTTAGAATTTTTAGTGTCTTATTTTTGTAAAGGCAAATTACAAATAGATCATGACAGCCTCCTTAGTACGGCTAGGCTTTTTGTTTGTCAAGCAGTGCTGGGGCCATGATTAGTTGGCTTTGGGAAAATTGATTCATAACATTTCAGGCGCCACAGCTCTACCCGGCGCAGAGCGGAACACCGTCCAAGTGCAAGGCTTGGTTTGCACTATCTGGATACAAAAATAGTTCTAGTGGCTAATTGCGCAGAGCGCCAAAACTATGCTTGGGCGCTCGAAGATGACTTTCTGAAGGCCGTCATATAGGCCTGTGGAACATCGTTAAGTTGTGTTGGCTTCGATATTGTCGGGGCTGTTTTGCCTTTGCGGATATGCAAAGGCCTTTTGCAAAAACGGCTATTCACAAGTGCATTCTTATTGAGGATTGTAGACGGGTTTTCCCAACCCACGATTGTCGAATGCAGGAGCGTACGTCTATGGACGGAGAGGAAGTTAAAGAAAAGATTCGTCGCTACATCATGGAAGATTTGATCGGGCCAAGTGCAAAGGAAGATGAGCTTGATGACCAGACTCCACTACTGGAGTGGGGCATTCTCAATTCGATGAATATCGTCAAGCTCATGGTCTACATCAGGGATGAAATGGGTGTCTCGATTCCAAGTACCCATATCACCGGCAAATATTTTAAAGACCTGAATGCAATATCCAGGACTGTCGAGCAACTAAAGGCCGAGTGCGCCTAACAGGGAGTGGGCAATGAGCGATCATGATTATGATGTAGTGATTATCGGTGGCGGGCCGGCGGGTTCGACCATGGCCTCCTACCTGGCAAAAGCCGGTGTCAAATGCGCGGTGTTCGAAAAAGAACTGTTCGAGCGCGAGCATGTTGGCGAGTCGCTGGTACCGGCCACCACTCCGGTGCTGCTGGAAATCGGGGTGATGGAAAAGATCGAGAAAGCCAACTTCCCGAAGAAGTTCGGCGCTGCCTGGACCTCGGCAGATTCCGGCCCCGAAGACAAGATGGGCTTCCAGGGCCTGGACCACGATTTCCGTTCGGCGGAAATCCTCTTCAACGAGCGCAAGCAGGAAGGGGTCGATCGCGACTTCACGTTCCACGTCGACCGCGGCAAGTTCGACCGCATTCTTCTGGAGCACGCAGGTTCGCTGGGGGCCAAGGTCTTCCAGGGCGTGGAGATCGCTGACGTCGAGTTTCTCAGCCCGGGCAATGTCATTGTCAATGCCAAGCTGGGCAAGCGCAGCGTGGAGATCAAGGCCAAGATGGTGGTGGATGCCAGCGGTCGCAACGTGCTGCTGGGCCGCCGGCTGGGCTTGCGAGAAAAGGACCCGGTCTTCAACCAGTTCGCGATTCACTCCTGGTTCGACAACTTCGACCGCAAGTCGGCGACGCAAAGCCCGGACAAGGTCGACTACATCTTCATTCACTTCCTGCCGATGACCAATACCTGGGTCTGGCAGATCCCGATCACCGAAACCATTACCAGCGTGGGCGTGGTTACGCAGAAGCAGAACTACACCAACTCCGACCTCACCTATGAAGAGTTCTTCTGGGAAGCGGTGAAGACCCGGGAAAACCTGCATGACGCGCTGAAGGCATCGGAGCAGGTCCGCCCGTTCAAGAAAGAGGCGGACTACAGCTACGGCATGAAAGAAGTCTGTGGCGACAGCTTCGTGCTGATCGGCGATGCCGCACGGTTCGTCGACCCGATCTTCTCCAGCGGCGTCAGCGTTGCACTCAACAGTGCGCGCATCGCCAGCGGCGACATCATCGAGGCGGTGAAGAACAACGACTTTAGCAAGTCCAGTTTCACTCACTACGAAGGCATGATCAGGAATGGCATCAAGAACTGGTATGAGTTCATCACGCTCTATTACCGCCTGAACATCCTCTTCACCGCGTTCGTTCAAGACCCACGCTACCGCCTGGACATCCTGCAATTGCTGCAAGGGGACGTCTACAGCGGCAAGCGCCTGGAAGTGCTGGACAAGATGCGCGAAATCATCGCTGCGGTTGAAAGCGACCCGGAACACCTCTGGCACAAGTACCTGGGCGACATGCAGGTTCCTACCGCCAAACCCGCGTTCTAAACACTAAACACCCAGTCGAAGGAGATGACTGAATGGATGCTCGTGCGCCCATGGATTTTGAACCCATTGCAATCATCGGGAGTGGATGCCGCTTTGCCAAAGGTGCATCGACCCCCGAGGCATTCTGGGAGCTCCTTCGTGCTGGGACCGATTTTGTCGGACCGGTTCCCGCAGAGCGCTGGGACACAGCGGCGATCTACGATGAGAGCGCTGCTGAAACCGGTACGACCTACAGCAAGGTGGGGGCGTTCCTCGAGCACATCGACCGCTTCGATGCGCATTACTTTGGCATCTCGGCCTCTGAAGCCAAGGAAATGGACCCGCAGCAGCGCCTGCTGCTGGAGGTCGCCTGTGAAAGCGTGGCCCGTGCCGGCCTGACCCGCGAGCAGCTCAAAGGCAGCAGGACCGCGGTCTATGTCGGCATGCTGGGCATGGATTACCTGGCACTGCATTCCCGCGAGGCCGGCATCGAACAGATCAATCCCTACTATGCCGCCGGCAAGGAATTCAGCTTCGCCGCCGGGCGTATTGCCTACCACCTGGGTGTTCATGGGCCGGCAATGACCGTGACCACTGCATGCTCTTCTTCCCTGGTGGCCATGCACCTGGCCTGTCGCGCCTTGCAGGCAGGGGAGGCGGACATGGCCCTGGCCGGAGGGGTGAACCTGATGCTGGCGCCGGACCTGACGATCTACATGAGCCAGATCAGGGCGATCTCGCCCAGTGGCCGCTGCCGGGTATTCGATGCGGCGGCCGACGGGATCGTCCGGGGCGAGGGCTGCGGGGTCACGGTGCTCAAGCGCCTGGCAGATGCCCTGCGCGATGGCGACCCGATCCAGGCGGTGATCAGGGGCTCGGCGATCAACCAGGATGGCGCCAGTGCCGGCCAGACCGTGCCCAACGCCAATGCCCAGGCTGCGGTGATCAGCCAGGCCCTGAAAGTGGCCGGCTTGAGCGTGGACGACATCGACTATGTCGAGGCCCACGGCACCGGTACGCCCCTGGGCGATCCGATCGAACTCTCTTCGCTGGACAGTGCCTTCCAGGGGCGTGGGCGGCCGCTGTGGGTGGGCTCGGTCAAGGCCAACATGGGCCATCTGGATGCGGCCGCCGGAATGGCCAGCGTGATCAAGACCATGATGGTTCTCAAGCACGCCGAGGTGCCTGCGCAACTGCATCTCGCACAGTTGAACCCACTGGTGGACTGGAAGCGTTCCCGGCTGGCGGTGCCCACGGCGATCGAGTCGTTGCCCGACCGGCCGCGCCTGGCTGGAATCAGTGGTTTCGGGCTCAGTGGCACCAACGTCCACATGATTCTCGAAGATGCCAGCGCCTATCGGCAGGCACAGCCGCAGCAGGAACGATCGGCACAGGGCCGGCCCTGGGTCCTGCCGGTATCGGCCAGGTCCGCGCAGGCCGTGGTGGAGCAGGCCAGGGCCTATGCCGTTCATCTGCCGCAGCAGGACGATGGGCAATTGCAAGCCTTTGTCGCCAGCGCCATTCATCGTCGTGATCACTTTCCCTACCGGTCGGTCGTGGTGGGTGCGAACGCCGCGCAATTGAAGAGCCAGCTGGAGCAGTTGCCGGCCCCGACCTTGGCCTGCACGACGGACGAAGAGGATCGGCGCGGGCCCGTGCTGGTGTTTACCGGGCAGGGCGCCCAGTGGGTGGGAATGGGTCGCGACCTGCTTGAACGGGAGCCGGCCTTCCTGGCGATGATCCGGCGTTGCGACCAGGCGCTGGCCCAGTGGGCAAGCTGGTCGGTGGAGGCCGAGCTGCGCAGCGACGCCAGTGGGTCCCGCCTGCACCTGACCGAATTTGCCCAGCCCTGCATCTTTGCCATCCAGGTGGCGATCAGTGAATGCCTGCGCCAGTGGGGTGTGATCCCGGCGGCGGTGGTCGGCCACTCCATGGGGGAAGTGGCCGCGGCCTATTGCGCCGGAGCATTGGACCTGGAGTCGGCGGTGCGGGTCATCCACCATCGGGCCCAGGCCATGAAGGACACCCTGGGGCAGGGGCGGATGCTGGTGGTGGGCTTGCCCGCGCCGACGCTCCAGTCGCGTCTGGCGAACAACCCGCAACTGGAACTGTCGGTGGTCAACAGTCGAAACAGCTGTGTGGTGTCCGGCAGCCCGCAGGCTGTACAGGCTCTGGATCAGCAACTGCGTGACGAAGGCATCTTCACTTACCTGATGCCGGCGGAATATGCCTTCCACTCTTGCCAGATGGATGAGTGCCTGACGCAGATCCGCGCGGGGCTGGAGGATTTGCCGGTGGTTGCCGCGCACACGCCCTGGATTTCCACCAGCGCGATGCCCGAGGAGCCGATCCTGGCAGATGCCGACTACTGGGCGAGGAATGCCCGTGGCATCGTGCGCTTCGATCGCGCCATCGAACAGTTGATCGAGCAGGGACACCGGCTGTTCGTCGAGATCGGCCCGCACACCGTGCTGGCGGCGTCGATCAACCAGGCCCTGGCCGACAAGGGAACCCAGGGGCTGGTGTGCGGCGCCTTGCACAAGCAGGGCGACGCCGCCCTGGAGCTGGCCAGTATTGTTGCCCGCCTGTACGAGTGGGGCGCAGGTCCCGACTGGCAAGCCTTCCAACCCAGGGAGGCGGCGCTGGAGCTGCCGGCCTATCCCTGGCAGCAGGAGCGTTTCTGGTTTGCCCCGGCGCCGCGGCCGCAGCCGGCAGGGCTCGTGTCCCAGCTGCGGGCGCAGGTACTGGTGTATGACGCCCAGGGCAATCTCTGCGCCCAGGCCAACGATGTGGCGCTGAGCGTGCCGCAGCTGGCACAGGCCGCTGTGCCGGCACCGGCCAAGGTGCCCGCAGCGGCGCAGCCGGTGGGGGATGTGCGGGCGCAGATTGGTGCACTGCTGACGCAGATCATCGGCGTGGCCTGTGCCGACCCGGACCCGGATCGAGGCTTCTTCGAACTGGGCCTGAGCTCGATTTCCCTGGTTGAATTCAAGCGCATGCTGGAGCGCCAGTTCGCCCTCAAACTGTCGGCGACCGTGGGCTTCGACTATCCCACCATCAACCGGCTGGGCCAGTACCTGGAAGGGCTGCTGTCCCGGGAGCCGGCCAGCACCCCGGTAACGGTCGATGCCGGGGCGACCGACGCCGCGGGGAGCGTCGCCGTGGTGGCCATGGCGTGCCGGTTTCCCCAGGCCGACAGCCCCGAGGCACTCTGGAAGCTGATGCTGGAACAGACGGACACCGTGGGGCCGGTACCGCCGTCCCGGCTCGCCGGCGCCAAACCGGAGGAAACCTTCCCGCGGTTTGCCAGCCTTATCCAGCGCCCCGAAGGGTTCGACGAAGCGTTCTTCCGCATTTCCCCCAAGGAAGCCCGGAGCATGGACCCCCAGCAACGGCTGTTGCTGATGGTGGCCTGGGAGGCTCTGGAACGGGCCGGTATCCCTCAGGAGAAGCTGCTGGAACAGAGGGTCGGGGTGTTTGTCGGGGCCAACTCCCACGACTACGAAACCCGGGTCCTGGGTAGCGCGCAAGGCGTGGATGCCCACTACGGCACTGGCAGTTCGTTTTCGGCGATCTGCGGGCGCCTCTCGCATTTTCTCGGCGTGCGTGGGCCGAGCCTGACGGTGGACACCGCATGCTCGTCATCGCTCACGGCCATCCATCTGGCGTGCAACAGCTTGCGTGCCGCGGAGTGCGACATCGCGATTGTGGGTGGGGTGAATGTCATCGCCTCGGCGTCGATCTTTCAATCCATGGGGCAGGCCGGCGCATTGGCCCCGGACGGCATCAGCAAGGCCTTCGACGACAGTGCCGACGGTTACGGTCGAGGGGAGGGCTGCGGCGTGGTCATTCTCAAGCGCCAGGCCCAGGCCGAGCGGGAGCGTGACCCGATTGTCGCGACGATTCTCGGTTCGGCGGTCAATCACGACGGTGCCTGTGCCGGGCTGACAGTGCCCAATGGTCCGGCGCAAGAGGCGCTGATCAGCGAAGCACTGGCCAACGCCGGCGTGCATCCGGAGCAAGTCAGCTACGTCGAGGCCCATGGCACCGGCACGGTGCTGGGTGACCCCATCGAGCTCAACGCCCTGCACAACGCCTATCGCCAGGCCAGCCCCGACAGTCCGCCGCTGACGGTGGCCTCGGTCAAGGCCAATATCGGGCACCTCGAGGCGGCAGCGGGCATCGCTTCGCTGATCAAGGCCTGCCTGGTGGTGGAGCACGGCCGGATTGCCCCGCAAGCCCATCTGCAGCGGGCCAACACCCGTGTCGACTGGGCGGCCATGAACCTCAAGCTGGCGCATCAGGCCATGGACTGGCCGGGCCGGCCGGAGTCGCGGGTGGCCGGGGTGAGTGCCTTTGGTTTCACCGGGACCAACGTGCATGTGCTGCTCAAGGGCTATACGGCGCCCGCGACAGCGCCTTTGCCACCCGCCACAGCACCAGTGGCCTTGTGCCTGTCCGCGGCCACCCCGGCGGCATTGGCGGAGCTGGCCCAGCGCTATGTGTCCTTCCTGGGCGCTACCGAGCACTGCCCACAGACCATCTGCTACAACGCGCTGATGCGGCGCACGGCGTTCAAGGAACGCCTGGTCGTCCACGGCCAGGATTGCCGCGAGCTGGCTCAGGCACTACAGGCCTGGCTGGCCGGCAGCCCCATCGCCAATGACCGCAAACCCGCGGCCGGCGAACCCTGGGCAACCCTGGCCGAGGCCTTTGGCCGCGGCGCCCAGTCGCCGGGCCCCGAGCGCTTGCCGGACGGCTGTCAGGCCATCGGGTTGCCCACCTATCCCTGGCAGCTCAACGACTACTGGATCGATGCTGGCCAGCCGGCTACGGCGGTGCAGCCCGCCCGGGCAGCCTCGGGCCATCCTTGCCTGCAGAGGCTGGTACGGCCGGCCGGGCAGCTCTGGTACTGGTCGGGGGCTCTCGCTCCCCAGGCCGGGCATTACGACCCGCTGGGCGAGCAGGGGTACAGGGTCAAGACTCACCTGTTGCTGGATGCCGTGCTCCAGGCGGTGCGGGAAACACCGCGGGGCGTGCAGCAGATCCGCGACTTGCAGATTGCCCAGCTGCGCCTGCGCGGCGAACAGCACCTCACTTCGCACCTGAGCATCCACCTCACCCAGGCGCCTGACGCCTGCTTCGAACTGGCCTTGCAAGGGGCCGGCGACGAGCGCCGCCAGGTCTGCATGAGCGGAACCCTGGTTGACTGTGCAGCGCAGTTGCAGGAGGAAACCCTGTGCGGGGTGTCGATGCTCGATGAGCCTTCACCGCCGGCGCCGGACGTTGGCCTGTGCCCATGGTCCGGGTGTGCGGCCACGGGCGGGCAGCGGGCCTTGTACCGTTTTGCCCACTCCCTGACGGCGGCCGAGCGCCAGACCCAGTTGCTGGCCAGTGTGGTCGAGCTGTTTGAAGGCGCCCACGCCGCCGCGCTGGTCGGGTTCTCCGGGCTCCAGGTATGGGCAGACCTGCCGGCGCAGGTATGGATTGTGCTGGCCGGCCATGACGCCGACAAACCCGACAGCCTGCAGGTAGTGGATGCCCGGGGTTGCCAGCTGGCGCTGTTCGAAGGTCCGCAGTTTGGCCATCCTGGTTCGTGGTACTTGCCCGACCTCCAGACTGCACCCCTCGACCTGCCGATGATCGCTCGCCAATGGCAGGACTATCCGATGCCGGGCGAGGGCGCTCGGCAACGCGAGGGCTACTGGATGGTGCTGGCCTGGAGCACTGCCGAGGTCCAGCCACTGGCTGCGGCGTTTGCGGCTGAACAGCGTCCGGTCGAAGTCATCGAGCTGCGCGCCGGGCAACAACCTCTGGCCCGCAAGCTGTCCTCGGCGTTGCGCGGGGCAGTGGCCGATCCGTCCTGCCTGGGGGTGATCGTTGCCGGCGTTGAGGCTCAGGAGGCCGACGGCCTCGGTATATCCCTGGTGGCCTCTGCGGCGCTGGTACAGGCCTTCGCCGGTGCGATTGCCAGCGTCGGAACACCGGCAAAGCCGGTCTGGTTCGCCCTTCATGCCAGTGATGCTGCGTCGCCGGCCATGGCCGCTGTCCAGGCCACCTGGCAGGGCGCCGCGCATATCTTCGCCCTGGAGCATCCTGCCTGGTGGGGCGGTCTGGTGACTTTGCAGGGCAGCGACAGAAGAAGCTACGCCAGCCTCTGCCGGCTGTTGCACGGCCAACCTGGCCATGATCACTTTGCGATCAGCGGCGCCCGGGTCGAGGTGCAATACCTGGTGGAGGATCAAGCCGACCCGCTACAGCGTCTGGAGCCGCCGGCGCTGAACGGAACCGTTGTGCTGCATGCCGTCCCGGGATCTGACCTGGAGACTGTGCTGACGGCGCTCGGGCAGCGGGGTGTGCAGCGTGTGCTGCTGCTCTGCGAGGCCCCCGGGCAACTGCACATGCCTGAGCGGATGCCCGAAGCGATGGCGATCAGCAGCCTCTCGGACCTGAGCCGGGAAAACCTGGCTGACACCTTCGCGACGCTGCGAGCGCAAGACCGCATCGCCGGCTTTATCCACCTCGATCTTGACTGGCGCACGGTTGCGCTCAAGGAGCCAGAGTTTGTCGTGCGAATGCAGGAAGGCGTTCGGCCGCTTGAGGTCTTGCAGCAGGTTCACCAGCTGATCGATGACCCTGAAGCGTTCTTCCTGATCCTGGGCAGCGTGTCTTCCCTGCTTGGCGGGGCCGGCTTCGCCCGCTCGGCGATTGCCGATGCATATGCCTTGTGGGTGCATGCACAGCGCCGGCGCCAGGGGTTGAACTGCCAGCTGCTGCACCTGACGCAGAGCGAACAGGAGCTTGAGCAGGACGCCGCAGCCCGCACGGCCATGCAAGGCAGCGGCCTGCAGCCTTTGCAGCGCTCGCAGATAGTGCAGGCCATAGCCCGCGTGCTGGGTGGCCAGGGCCAGTGCGGGCTGCTCAATGTCGACTGGCAACAACTCAAAGGGCTGTACCTGAGCGTGCTGCCCTGGCCCTTGCTCGAACACCTGGGTGCAGCGGATAGCGCAGCGGATCAGCGTCTGGCCGAGCTGATTGGCCTGCCACCGCTGCAGCAGCGCCGGGCCATGCAGGCGCTGGTCTGCGAGGTAGTGGGGCAGGTGTTCGGCGTTGCCGATGGCCTGGAGCTCGATGTCAGGAAGGGCTTCTTCGACATGGGCATGTCCTCGGTCATGTCGCTGGACCTGCGCTCACGGCTGGGCCGGGCGTTGAGCATCGACCTGCCTTCGACCTTCGGCTTCGAATACACCTCCATCGAACAGGTCACGGACTACCTCATGGGCCAGCTCCTGGCGCCTGAAACCCGGGAGCCGGTGGCGGCGCCCGAACCTGTGTCGCCAGCGTCGCGGCATCAGGACCTGCATGAACTGTCACGGGCCGAGCTGATTGGTGCTCTCGAAGACGAGCTGCGCGATATCGCCAATTACTAGCCCTGGGGCTGGATGACAACTGCCAGAGAATCACTGATCGAGGCCTTTATGGATAACGATGTCCGCGATGTAAGCAAGGAACAGCTGCAAGAGAGTCTTGCTCAGGCAATCACCACCATCCGTGCGCTCAAGGAAAAGGTGGCCGGCAAGAGCTCGGCGCCTGTCGAGCCGATCGCCGTAGTGGGCCTGGGGTGCCGGCTGCCGGGCAGTGCCGACACACCGAAGCGGCTGTGGAGCCTGCTGAAAAACGCCACCGATGCGGTGGGCGACATGCCCAGCGACCGTCTGTACGGCACCGACTATTACCATCCTGATCCCCAGGCACCCGGCAAGGCCTACGTCATGCGCGGTGGCTTCATCGAGGGGGTGGATCAGTTCGACCCGGGCTTCTTCGGCATTTCGCCCAAGGAAGCCGAAGGCATGGACCCCCAGCAGCGCCTGGCCCTGGAGGTTGCCTGGGAGGCCCTGGAGAACGCCGCGATCGCCCCCGACAGCCTGCATGGCAAGAAGCTCGGCGTGTTCATGGGGGTCAGTACCAATGATTACGTGCGCCTGCGCCAGCAGTTGGGCGCGGTCGAGGACGTCAACGCCTACCAGTTCTATGGCGAAACCAGCTTCGTGGCCGGGCGCATTGCCTACACCCTGGGCTCCAGGGGCCCGGCGGTGGTGCTCGACACCTCCTGCTCCTCATCCCTGGTGGCCCTGCACCAGGCCTGCAACAGCCTGCGCAGCCGCGAGAGCGAGCTGGCGCTGGCCGGTGGGGTCAACCTGATCCTGTCGCCCTACGGTTTCATCCTGGTCAGCAAGCTGCGGGCCGTGGCCCCCGATGGCCGCTGCAAGACCTTCGACGCGGCGGCCGATGGCTACGGGCGCGCCGAAGGCTGCGTGATCCTTGCGCTCAAGCGGCTGAGCGATGCGGTACGCGACCAGGACCCGGTGCTGGCCGTGATCGAGGGTAGTGCGGTCAACAACGACGGCGCCAGCAGCGGCATCACCGTGCCCAACATCCACGCCCAGGAAGAGGTGATCAGGCTGGCGCTCGGCCAGGCCGGGCTCCAGGGCAGCGAGGTCGACTATGTCGAGGCCCATGGCACCGGCACCGCGCTGGGCGACCCGATCGAACTGCACGCCCTGCATGCGGTACTGGGCAAGCAGCGGCCCGTCGATGCACCGCTGCTGGTGGGCTCGATCAAGGCCAACATGGGGCATCTCGAACCGGTCGCGGGGGTGACCGGGCTGGCCAAGGTCCTGCTGTGCCTGCAACAAGAGGCCCTGGTGCCCCAGGTGCACTTCAACACGCCCAACCCGCGGATCGAATGGGATCGCCTGGCCCTGAAGGTGGTCACCGAATCCACGCCCTGGCCACGCCAGGGCAAGGCGCGGCACGCCGGTGTCAGTTCGTTTGGTGTCACCGGCACCAACGCCCATGTGCTAGTGGGCGACGCGCCGCTGCGCGAACGTGCCCAGGGGCGCGACAACCCCTGGCAGCTGATCACTCTGTCGGCCAAGGGCGAGACGCCCCGGCGCCAGATTGCCGGACGCTATGAACGTTTTATCGCCGACAACAGCCAGCTCGAACTCAAGGACCTGTGCTACACGGCGAACGTCGGGCGGGCACACTTTGGCCATCGTTTCGCGGCCGTGGCCGATAGCCGTGAGGGGCTGCGCGAGCAACTGGCAGCCTATGCGTCACGCAAGGTGGTGGGGCATGTATTCGAAGGGCGCTGCCAGGGAGCGGCGGCGCCGCTGGTGATGCTCTTTCCGGGGCAGGGCTGCCAGTACCGGGCAATGGCCCAGGCACTGTATGACAGCGAACCATTCTTCAAGACGCAGATCGATGAATGCCGCGCCCTGTTGCAGCCGCTGATGAACGTGGACCTGCTGACCCTGGTGCTGGACGCGGGTGCGGCCAGTGACAGCTACCTGCAACAGACCCGCTATGCCCAGCCGGCGATATTCGCGGTCGAATATGCCCTGGCGCGGTTGTGGATGCATTGGGGGGTCGCTGCCGATGCGCTGTTCGGACACAGTTTCGGCGAGATCGGTGCAATCTGTGTGGCCGGGGCGGTATCCCTGGCTGACGCGCTGCGTATGGTGGAGGCGCGTGGGCGCCTGGCCCAGCAACTGATGACGGCCGGCGGCGCGATGTACGCACTGGGCATGAGCGAGGCGCAACTGCTGGAGCTGCTCAAGGACCGGCCCGGCAGCGCGATCGAACTGGCGGCGGTCAACAGCCCGCAGGACGTGGTGGTGGCCGGGCCGCAAGCCGAGGTCCAGGCGCTGGCCGAAGCGGCGCTCGCCAGCGGTTGCAAGGTCAAGAAGCTTGCGGTTTCCCATGCCTTCCATACCGCAGCCACCGAGCCGATGCTTGAAGCGTTCCGCCAGACGGTGGCGCAGATCACCTTCAGCGAGCCGCGCTTGCCGGTCATCAGCAGTGTCACTGGCCGGGTGCATACGCTCTCCAGCCTGAGCTCGCCCGATTACTGGTGTACGCACACCCGCCAGGCCGTGAGGTTCAGCGAAGGGGTCAACACCCTGATCGCAGAGCTGGGGGTGAAAACCTTCCTTGAAGTGGCCTCCGATGCTGTGTTGACGCCGCTGATCGGCCGTCACCCCCTGGCGGACGACAGCCTGGTCCTGGCCAGCCTGCGCCGGGCCGGCGATCCGTCCAGGGACCTGCGCCTGGCCGCCGCGCAGCTCTACGTGGGCGGCCATAACCTCGACTGGGCCCGGCTGCACGAGCATGACGGGGCCTTGCGCCAGGCCTTGCCCGGGTATGCGTTTCAGCGCCAGCGCTACTGGTTCGACAACGCCAGCGGCTCGCCCCTGCAACAGGTCGCTGCGGGAGCGGTCGGCCGGCTGCTGGGGCACTCGGTCAATGCACCCACTCCGGCATTCGAGTCGACGCTCGATAGCGCGCTCCTGCAGGCCGTGGGCGGCGAGATCCGCGATGACCTGGCGCTGCTGCGTCCTGACCGGTTGCTGGCAGCCCTGAGCGATGAGCTGGCCGGCCACTTGCAGCTGGACACCTATGGGATGAGCCTCGCCAGCATCACCCCGGCCCTGGCGTTCCATGTCGATGACCAGTTGCATCTGTTCACCGAACTCAAGCCGCTCTCCGGCGCGGCCTGGGAGGTCAACTGCTCGGCCCTGAGCGCAGCGGCCAAGGTTGCCGGTGCCGATTGGCAGCCGGTCCTGTCGCTGACCCTGGAAGGCCTGCCGGCGGCTGTCCGGGGCGGCCTGCCGGACCCGGGCCATGCCGCCGCCCAGGACGCAGGCTTTGTCTACCACATGCAGTTGCCGGCAGAACCCGATCCGCATGGCAATCGCCTTGGGCAGGTCCTCGAGTACCTGGGGCAGGCGGTGCCGGGCGATGTGCCGGGCTCGATAAGCGGCATCCACCGCTGGGTCGCCAGCCGGTCCGCTTCGCCCCGGGCAAAAAGCCTGGTGATTGCCACGAGCCAGGCACATCCGCAGCAGTTCGACTGCGCCTTGTACGATGCGCACGGCCAGTGTGTAGGCAGCCTGGAAGGGCTGACCCTGGCTGCCGCCCCGAGTGAGGAGGCGCTGCGTGGCATGCTTTACCAGCCCGACGTGCTCTACAGCCTGGATTGGCTCGAACGCCCTCGCCAGCGCGCCGAAGTGCCGCAGCAGGGCCGCTTGTTCACCCTGGTCAGCCGCTCGCCGGAGACCGCCGCTCCTCTGGTCGAACACCTGCAGCGTGGCGGGCATCGTGCCCGGGTCCTGTGCCCGCAGCAGTTGCTCGATAGCGCGCGGAGGGTGCTGGCCCAGGACCCGAGCCAGGCATTGACCGATGAAGGCGAGGCCTTGGCCGCCGATATCATCGTGCTCGATGGCAAAGACATCGAGGATGCCGGCTCGACCACGCTGCAGAGCCTGTCGAGCCTGCAGGCGACACTGTTCCACCCGTTGCTGGAGATGGTCCAGGCGCTCATCGAACTGGGCCCGCGCGGTGGCCGGTTGTGGCTGGTGACCCAAGGGGCAAACCCTGTTGGCCTGGATCGCGACCAGCCCCTGCAAGTGGCGACCGGGCCGTTGTGGGGGCTGGGCAAGACGCTCGCCCTGGAGCACCCCGAACACTGGCGCGGGCTGATCGACCTGGCCCCCGACGATCCTCACTGGGCAAGGGCGCTGGCCGAAGAAGTCAGCGACCCCGATGGCGAGGACAAGATCTGCCTGCGCCCGGGCAAGCGTTATGTCCAGCGCCTGAACCATTTCAGCGCTGCGCATTTGCCAGCACAGGCCTATGCACCTTGCCCGCAGGGCAGTTACCTGATTACCGGCGGCATGGGTGGAATTGGCCTGGCCATGGCCCAGTGGCTTCTGGATAAAGGCGCGGGCGCTGTGCTGATCACCGGCCGGCGGCCACTGGAGGATGTCGCCACGGGCCTGGAGCGCTTCGGCGCTGCGGCATCGCGGGTGAGTTACGTCCAGGCCGACATCACCTCGCCCCAGGACATGCAGCGGCTGTTCTGCGGTCTGGAGGCGTCGGGCGCGAGCCTGAAGGGCATCTTCCATGCCGCCGGGATTTCAATTCCGCAGGATCTCAAGGACGTCGACCGTGACAGTTTCGACCAGGTGATGCGGCCCAAGGTCGAGGGCACCTGGTTGTTGCACGAACTGTCCCTGGGGCTGGACCTGGACTTCTTTGTCCTGTGTTCGAGCATCGCCAGTGTCTGGGGTTCGCAGCATGTCGCCAGCTACGCAGCCGCCAATCAGTTCCTCGACAGCCTGGCGTGGCAGCGTCGGGCCATGGGCCTGAGTGCCCTGGTGATCGACTGGGGGCTGTGGGCCGGCGGCAGTCACCTGTTCGACGAGCAGGTGCTGAATTTCCTCACCAGCGTTGGCTTGAAACAGATCGCCCCGGTACAGAACGTCGGCCTGCTGTCGCGGATTCTGGCCAGCGAGCTGCCCCAGATGGTGGTGTCAGGGGTGGACTGGAATCGCTTCAAGCCACTGCTCGAATCCCGCGGCCCGCAACCGCTGCTGCAGTACATCCGCAGCCAGGCTCCGACCGCCAGGGCCGGCGAAAGCAGCAACGTGGAGATCCTGCAGCAACTGGCGGGCGCCGACGAAGCCGCTGCCCTGGCATTGCTGGATGACTACGTGTGGGAGCAGTACGCGCAGTTGCTCGGGGTCAAGACCGAACAGGTGCGGGCCAAGCTCGAGGATGGCGGCAGCCTGATGGACTACGGCCTGGACTCGCTGCTGGTGATGGACATGGTCGCCCGCTGCCGGCGCGATCTGAAGCTGGAGATCAAGGCCCGCGAGTTTCTTGAGTGTCCGGGCCTGATGTGGCCGGACTTCCTGGCCCGTTCGATAAAGGAACAGGGCTGCGTGGCCGAGGCCTGACAGGCCGCGGGCAGTGCAACCCAGACCCATGATCTGTGATTGAGGTGGTTATGAACGATGTGCAGTCTGGCAAGGCGCCAGAGCATTACGACATTCTCTTGGCGGGCAACAGCATCAGCGTGATCATGCTCGCCGCCTGCCTGGCCCGGAACAAGGTCCGGGTCGGTTTGTTGCGCAACCGGCAGATGCCCCCCGACCTTACCGGTGAGGCGACGATTCCCTATACCTCGATGATTTTCGAGCTGATTGCCGACCGCTATGGCGTGCCGGAAATAAAGAATATCGCCCGCACCCGGGATATCCAGCAGAAGGTGATGCCGTCTTCCGGGGTCAAGAAGAACCTCGGGTTCATCTATCACCAGCGCAGCCGGGCGGTGGACCTGGGCCAGGCGCTGCAATTCAACGTGCCCTCCGAGCATGGCGAGAATCATCTGTTCAGGCCCGATATCGATGCCTATCTGCTGGCGGCGGCCATCGGTTATGGCGCGCAGCTGGTGGAGATCGACAACAGCCCAGAGGTGCTGGTCGAGGACAGCGGGGTCAAGGTAGCTACGGCACTGGGGCGCTGGGTCACTGCCGATTTCATGGTTGATGGCAGCCAGGGCGGCCAGGTGCTGGCGCGGCAGGCGGGCCTGGTCAGCCAGGCTTCGACGCAGAAGACCCGGACCCTGGAATTCTCCACTCATATGCTCGGGGTGGTGCCGTTCGATGAGTGCGTGCAGGGCGACTTTCCCGGCCAGTGGCATGGCGGCACTCTGCATCACGTGTTCGACGGGGGCTGGGTGGGGGTCATCCCGTTCAACAACCATCAGCACTCGCGCAACCCTTTGGTCAGCGTGCTGGTTTCACTGCGTGAGGACCTCTGCCCGAGCATGGACGGCGACCAGGTCCTGGCCGGCCTGATCGAGCTGTACCCCGGCCTGGGGCGGCACCTGTCCGGCGCCCGGCGGGTGCGCGAGTGGGTGCTGCGCCAGCCGCCCCGGCAGGTCTATCGCACGGCGCTCGAACGCCGCTGCCTGATGTTCGACGAGGGTGCCGCGAGCAACGATCTGTTGTTCTCGCGCAAGCTGTCCAATGCTGCGGAACTGGTTCTGGCCCTGGCGCACCGGCTGATCAAGGCGGCGCACAGCGGTGACTACCGCAGCCCGGCCCTGAATGATTTTGTCCTGACCCAGGACAGCATCATCAGCTTGAGTGACCGGATCGCCTCAGCGGCCTATGTGTCGTTTCGCGACCCCGAGTTGTGGAATGCCTTCGCCCGTGTCTGGCTGCTGCAGTCGATTGCCGCCACCATCACCGCGCGCAAGATCAACGATGCCTTTGCCAAGGACCTGGACCCGCGGGTGTTCGATGAAATCGACCAGCTCGCAGAGGACGGTTTCTGGATGCCTCTGTATCAGGGGTACAAGGATATTCTCAACACTACGCTGGGCCTTTGTGATGACGTCAAAAGCGCCAAGGTCTCTGCTGCGCACGCGGCGAGCAGCATCTTTGCGGAGCTTGCCAACGCCAGTTTTGTTCCGCCTATTTTTGATTTTGCTAATCCTCACGCTCGTGTCTATCAACTGACCACCTTGAGAAAGCTCAAGGCGCTCTGGTGGGGCCTGATGCAAGTGCCCTCAGAGGTCGGACGGCTGATTTTCTATCGATCCTTCAGAAAACCTTCCCTGCGCAAGGAGAGTTGAAATGGACTTCAACTACGACGATACCCAGAAAAAACATGCGGCCATGATCGCCCAGGTGTGTGCCGAGCAACTGGCGACCTGTGGCAATGAACACTCGCGGTATTTCACCGCCCGGCAATGGGCGATCTGCGGCGAGGCCGGATTGCTGGGGCTGTCGATTCCCCGGGAACACGGTGGCCAGGGCCTGGGTGCACTGTCGACGGCCATTGCCATGCACGCCTTTGGCCTGGGTTGCACAGACATGGGCCTGGTGTTCGCGGCGGCGGCCCACCAGTTTGCCTGTGCGATGCCGATCGTCGAGTTCGCAACAGCGGAAACCAAACGCGATGTGTTGCCCAAACTCGCCAGCGGTGAATTCATCGGCTCCAACGCGATCACCGAACCGGAGGCCGGCTCCGACTCCAGCAATTTGAAGAGCCGTGCCTGGCCCCAGGCTGATGGCAGTTATCGCCTTGACGGCCACAAGAGCTTTGCCGGCAATGCGCCGATTGCCGACATCTTCGTGACCTATGCCACCACCCAGCCCGAGTACGGTGCCCTGGGGGTCAGCGGTTTTATCGTCCCCCGCAGCAGTGCGGGGCTCAGGGTCAGTGAGCCCCTGGACAAGGTATGCCTGAGAAGCTGCCCCGCGGGTGAAGTGTTCTTTGACGATTGCAGGGTTCCTGAGGTCAACCGCCTGGGTGAGGAGGGGCAGGGCCGGCAGGTGTTCCAGAGCTCCATGGGCTGGGAGCGTGCCTGCCTGTTCGCAGCGTTCCTGGGGATGATGGAACGGCAACTGGAACAGACCATCGAGCATGCGCGCACCCGGCGCCAGTTTGGCAAGCCGATTGGCGACAACCAGGCGGTTTCGCACCGTATCGCGCAAATGAAGCTGCGCCTGGAGTCGGCGCGGTTGCTGCTGTTCCGGGCGTGCTGGGGCATGGACCAGGGCGATCCGGGGCAGCTCAACATTGCCCTGTCGAAACTGGCCATCAGTGAAGGGGCGCTGGCATCGAGCATCGATGCGGTGAGGATTTTCGGCGGCCGGGGCTGCCTGGAGTCTTTCGGGATCGAGGCGATGCTGCGCGATTCCATCGGCACTACGATCTTTTCCGGCACCAGCGACATGCAGCACGAGATCATTGCCCGGGAGCTGAAGCTATGAAGCTGCTCCATGAACGGATGATGCACAGCCTTGCCCGCTACCCGCGGCAGACGGCGGTGGTGGATGAGCAGGATGCCTTGAGCTACGAGGCGCTGGAGCTCAGGACCCGGGAATTCGTGGCAATGCTCTGTGCCCTGGGGGTCGGCCAGGGGCAGCGGATCCTGCTCTGGGCGCACAAGTCGGTGGACCTGGTGGCGGTCATGCAGGCGGCCCTGCGGCTGGGGGTGGTGTATGTGCCGGTGGACCCTCTGAGCCCGGTGTCGCGCCTGGAAAAGATCGCCGGGGATTCCCAGGCCGTGCTGGTCCTCTGCACCGCGGCACGCCAGGAAGAACTCGCCGGCTCCGCGCTTGCCCAGGTGCGCAGCGTGGTCCTGGACGACCCGGCCAGCGCCGGCTACTGGCGCAACATCGATACCGGCTCCAGCGTAGTGCCGACGTTGGCCATCCAGCCGGACGATCTGGCCTACATCCTCTACACCTCCGGGTCCACCGGCGTGCCCAAAGGGGTTGCGCTCAGCCACGGCAATGCCCTGGCCTTCGTCGACTGGGCGTGCGAGCGCTATTGCTTCCAGCCTGGCGAGCGTTTCGCCAACCATGCCCCCCTGCATTTCGACCTGTCGGTCCTGGACATCTACTGCGCGCTCAATGTGGGCGCGACGGTGTGCCTGGTTCCCGAGTCGATCGCGTTCTCGCCGCGGCTGCTGACCGACTTCATCCGCCAGCACGAAATCAGCATCTGGTACTCGGTGCCCTCGGTACTCATGATGATGATGCAAGACGGCGACTTGCTCAGCGATATCCAGGACACCCTGCGGGTACTGTTGTTCGCCGGCGAGCCTTTTCCGATCAAGCACCTGCGTGACCTGCGCGCGGCCTATGCCGATGTGCGTCTGGCCAATCTCTTCGGCCCCACGGAAACCAATGTGTGCACCGCATTCGAGGTCGGCGCCATCGATCCCGAGCGCGTGCTCCCGGTGCCCATCGGCACGGCCGCCTCCGGCAACCAGGTGTGGGCGCAAAAGCCTGATGGCAGCCGCTGTGCAGTGGGTGAAGAAGGTGAGCTGGTGGTGCAGGGGCCTACGGTCATGCTGGGCTATTTCGCCAAGCCGGCTCAGGAGGGGCCCTACAAGACCGGCGATATGGTCAGGCAGCGGCCTGACGGCAACTACGAATACCTGGGGCGTCGTGACGACATGCTCAAGGTGCGTGGCAACCGGATCGAGCGCGGGGAAGTCGAAGCCGCGCTACTGGCCCATCCCCAGGTCAGCGAGGCCGCCGTGCTGGTGGTCGGGGAGGGGATGAACGCGCAGTTGTGGGGCGTGCTGGTCGCTCACACCCGGGACGCTCTTTCGCTGATCGACCTCAAGCGCCACTGCGCCCAGCGCCTGCCTCGCTACATGATCATCGACAAGGTGCTGTGCCTGGACGCACTGCCACGCAACGCCAATGGCAAGGTCGATCGCTTCGCCCTGGCCAGGCAGGTGGAGGGCTGACCCATGGGAACTCCATCACGCGTGGCCAAGGACGCCTGGTTTCCCTATGCCAGCCGGCCTCGGGGCAAGATGCGCCTGTTCACCTTTCCCTATGCCGGGAGCGGGGCCTCGGTCTTTCATCGCTGGTTCCTGCCCCTGTACGACCAGGTCGACCTGTATGCCTTGCAGTTGCCGGGCCGCGAGGGTCGCAGCCAGGAGGCCTGCTACAGCGACATGCAGGCGGCGGCCAATGACGTGGCCGACTGCCTGGAGCAGTTTGGCGATGACATCCCCTGCTGTTTCTTCGGCCACAGCATGGGCGCCTTGCTGGCCTTTGCGGTCGCCGGTGTGCTGCAGGAGCGGCGGTTGCCGATGCCGCAGCAACTGATGCTCTCGGGCATGGTTGCGCCCCATGTGCGGCAACGGGTAGCACCGCTGCACCAGCTGCCGGCAGAGCAGGCCATCGCCGCGCTGCAGGCCATGGGGGGCGTGCCGGCGGTGGTGCTGGCCGAGGAGGACCTGATGCAGATGTACCTGCCCATCATTCAGGCCGACATACAGATGGTCTACTCCTACGCCGGTGCCCAGCCGCAGCCGCTGGACACCCGCATGATCTGCCTGAGCGGCGCCCAGGACCTGATTGCGCCGCCTGCGCAGATGCAGCAGTGGCGGCGCTACACCCTGGGCGGCTTCGAGCAGTTCGTGTTTGCCGGTGGCCATTTCTTTCTCGACGCCCAGGTCATGTCGCGGGTCAAAACAGTGCTGGGCAGCGCCCTGCACAATCAGCCTGGCAGTCTGGCGGTGTGAGCCGACTATTGGGCAATGGCCGCGAGGCCGGACCTGGCGAACAGCTTGAAGTGGGCTTTCAGGGCGTTGGCGTCGTGTTGCAGGACGGCTTGCAGCGGGCTGGGCTGCTGGCGATCTATCACCGCCAGCATCAGGCAGGGCGCGATGATGCTGATGGTGCAACGCGCCAGCGCCGGGTCACCGATCGGAAAGCCGGTGATCTCGCTGATGAGCGCTTCCAGCAGACGGAATTTGGGCATCACTTCTTCTTGCACAAGGCTGGTGAAATGGACAGTGGGCGCCAGTATTTCCCGTGCACAGACTTTGCTTTGCCAGCTCTGCTCATCGAGCACCCGGGTGACGATGGCATCGATGAAGCTATCGAGCTTGATCAGCGCCGGCTCTTCGCTTTGCGCCAACTGCGACAGGGCTTCGAAGCTCACCAGCTGCTTGTGTCCCTCGATCAGCACCGCCTTGTACAGGGCTTCCCGGCTACCGAAGTGGTAGTTGATGGCGGCGAGGTCGGCGCCGGCTTCTTCACAGATGAGCTTGCTCGCGGTGTTGGCATAGCCATGCTGGGCAAACAGGCGGGCAGCCACTTCGAGAATGCGGATTTTAGTGTGTTCGCCGTCGCTTCTGCTGGTTCTGCGTCGCGTGTTCATGATGTTCCTCGTGGTCTGAGCGGGGGGTTGCTTCATGGCCAGTATCTGTTATTTTCTAATTTAAATTCAAATTGAATTTTAATTAGGCCTTGGCAAACAAAGGACTCATGGATGAAGAAGCAGTTGATTGTAGGGGTTGCCGTACTGCTGGTGGCCACAGCGGGTGTTTCCTGGTTTCTCCTTCGCCCCGAGAAGCAGAACGACCACCTCAAGCTCCATGGCAACGTCGACATTCGCCAGGTGTCCCTGGCGTTCGACGGCAGTGAGCGAATCGCCGCGCTGTATGCCGAAGAGGGCGACCTGGTGCAGCCAGGCCAGGTCCTGGCGGAACTCGACACACGCACACTGCGCCTGGAAATAAATCGCTCCAAGGCCAGGATCGGCGCCCAGGAACAGGCGCTGCTGCGCTTGAAAAATGGCACACGGCCTCAAGAGGTCGAGCAGTCCAAGGCACGTTTTGATGCCGCCCAGGCGCAAATGCAGCTGGCTCAACTGCACATGCAGCGCCTGCGCAGGATCGCCGACGACACCCAGGGCAAGGGCGTCAGCCAGCAACGCCTGGACCAGGCAGCCGCCCGCTTGCAAGTGGCCAAGGCCCAGTCGCAGGAGCAGCGCGAATCCTGGACCCTGGCCAAGATCGGCCCACGCAATGAAGACATCGCCCAGGCCACGGCCGACCTGCAAGCCTCCAGGGCCGACCTGGACCTGCTGGAACATTACCTGGCGCGCGCTCAGCTCAAGGCGCCGACCCAGGCCCGGATCCGCACGCGCCTGCTGGAGCCGGGGGATATGGCCTCGCCGCAGCGCCCGGTGTTTGCCCTGGCCCTGACCGACCCCAAGTGGGTACGGGCCTATGTCAACGAACGCCAGTTGGGCCACATACGTGCGGACCAGATGGCGCGGGTCTACACCGACAGCTTTCCTGACCAGGCCATCGACGGCAAAGTCGGCTACATCTCCTCGGTTGCCGAATTCACCCCCAAGTCGGTGGAAACGGAAGACCTGCGCACCAGCCTGGTCTACGAGATCCGGGTGCTGGTCAAGGACCCTGACGATCGCCTGCGGCTCGGTATGCCGGCGACCGTCTACCTTGACCAGGCACCGGTGGCCGGGGCCACGCCATGAGTGCGCCAGCGGTAACGGTTCAGGCTGTTGAACTGGTCAAGCGCTTTCGCAGTGGAACGCGAGAACAGTTGGCTCTGGAGCAGGTTTCTCTGGAGGTGCCCAGTGGCAAGTTGAGTGCCCTGGTGGGGCCGGACGGGGCCGGAAAAACCACCCTGTTGCGGATGATTGCCGGCTTGCTCAAGGCCGACGAAGGGCTGTTGAAGGTGCTGGGGCTGGACGTCGCCGCAGATCCGCAGCAGGTGCAGGACCTCATCAGCTACATGCCGCAGAAGTTCGGCCTGTACGAAGACCTGACGATCCAGGAAAACCTCGAACTCTACGCCGACCTGCATGGCGTGCGCGCCCAGCAGCGCGAGGAGCGCTTTTCCCGGTTGCTGCAGATGATGGACCTGACGCGTTTTCGCGACCGGCTGGCCGGACAGCTTTCCGGCGGCATGAAACAGAAACTGGGGCTGGCCTGTACCCTGGTCCGTTCACCGCAACTGTTGCTGCTGGACGAGCCCACCGTGGGGGTGGATCCGCTGTCGCGGCGGGAACTGTGGAGCATCATCGAACAACTGATCGAGCAGGAAAACCTCACGGTGCTGATCAGCACTGCCTACATGGACGAGGCCCAGCGTTGCGCCCAGGTCTTTGTGCTGTACCAGGGGCGGCTGATCGCCCAGGGGCCACCGGCGCAGTTGTGCCATCTGGCGCAGGGCCTGTGCTATGGCGTCGGCCCCGAGGCCGGCACCCCGGCCAGGCTGTTGCAGGCGCGCTTGCTTGACGACAATGAACACATCATCGATGCCGTGCCCGAAGGCGGCATGGTTCGCTTTATCCGCAGCGCCCAGGTGCCTCTGCAGGCCATTCCATCCCTGGCTGGCCAGGCCTCTCCCCAGGCGCTGGAGGCCCGCCTCGAAGATGGCTTCATGGTGTTGCTCCGGCAACAGGTTGGCAGTGTTGCAAGCCTGGACGAGCCGGCGCAGGCGCCCGCCAGCGACGGCCAGGGCGACGCTGCCTCTGGGCGTGCGGTGGTCATCGAGGTCCGCGACCTGGTGCGCAAGTTCGGGGACTTCACCGCGGTTGCCAGCACCTCGTTCGAGGTGTTGAAGGGCGAGATATTCGGCTTGCTGGGCCCCAACGGAGCCGGCAAGACCACCACGTTTCGCATGCTTTGCGGTTTGCTTCCCGCCTCCAGCGGGCACCTTGAGGTGGCCGGCGTCAACCTGCGCACCGCACGGGCGGCGGCGCGGCGCAAGATCGGCTACGTCTCGCAGAAGTTCGCCCTGTACGCGAACCTGTCGGCCCTGGAGAACCTGCGCTTCTTCGGCGGCGCCTATGGCCTGCACGGCGCGAAGCTGAAAGCGCGGGTGGCGTTGATGCTCGAACAGTTCGACCTCGACGAACACAAGCACCTGCGCAGCGGCGAGCTGCCCGGTGGCTACAAGCAGCGCCTGGCCATGGCGGTCGCGCTGCTGCACGAGCCGCAGATCCTGTTTCTCGACGAACCCACCAGCGGTATCGACCCCTTGGCCCGCCGGGCATTCTGGCGCCGTATCACCGCCCTGGCGCAAAGCGGCACGACGATCGTGATCACCACCCACTTCATGGAAGAGGCCGAGTACTGCGACCGTATCGTCATCCAAGATGCCGGACGGCTGCTGGCCCTGGGCACTCCGGAACAGGTACGCCACCAGGGCAGCGAGTCGCTTGCCGACATGAACAGCGCCTTCATTGCCGTGGTCGAGCGTGCTCGGGCCCAGGCCAGCGCCCCGGTGCAGTGAGGAATGACCATGACTGACTCCAATCGATCCGCCTCAGGGTTCAGGCGCAGGCTCATTGCGCTCACCCGAAAGGAGTTGCGCCAATTGATGCGTGACAAGAGCAACCTGGCGATAGGCATTGTCCTGCCCATCGTACTGATCCTGATATTTGGCTACGGCCTGTCCCTGGACATTCGCAACACGCCGCTGGCCGTGGTCCTGGAAGACAGCTCCCCCAGCGCCCGCAGCGTGGTGGCGAAGCTTGCGAGTTCGGACTACTTCTCGGTGGTCCAGGTGACCAGCATGGCCGAGGCCCGAGCGCTGATGGACAAGCGTCGGGTCGACGGCATCGTGCGCGTGCCGGCGGATTTTTCCAGGCGCCTCGAACAGCAGGATGCGCGCTTGCAATTGCTCCTGCATGGCGCCGATGCCAACAGCGCGGCGACCCTTGGACGCTATGTCAGGGGCGCGCTGAATGTCTGGCAACAGCAGCAGTTCGACCGCTCCCGGCAGCCCCAGTCGGCCGGTCGGGTGCTGGTCGTCGAACGCATGTGGTTCAACGCCGCCAACAGCAGTACCTGGTACCTGGTGCCCGGGCTCATCGCCCTGATCATGACCCTGGTGGGTGCCTTCCTGACCTCTCTGGTACTGGCCCGGGAGTGGGAGCGGGGCACGCTCGAATCACTGTTCGTCACCCCGGTCAGGTCGATCGAAATACTCCTGGCCAAGATCATTCCCTATTTCCTGGTGGGCCTGCTGGGCCTGGTGATGTGCCTGGTTTCGGCGCGGTTGCTGTTCGAGGTACCGATCCAGGGTTCGCTGGTGCTCCTGCTGTTGAGCTCCATGCTCTACCTGCTGGTCACCCTGGGCATTGGCCTGCTGATTTCGGCGAAGACACGCAACCAGTTCCTGGCCAGCCAGATCGCGATCATCTTCAGCTTCCTGCCGGCGCTGATGCTCTCGGGGTTCCTCTTCGATCTGCGCAATGTGCCGACGTTCATCCGCGTGGTGGGCTCGATCCTGCCGGCGACTTACTTCATGGAACTGGTCAAGACCCTGTTCCTGGCTGGCAACAACTGGCCATTGATCGCCAAGAACCTCGCAATCCTCGCGGCCTACGCCGTGTTCCTGTTGAACGCTGCACGCCTGTGCACCCGCAAGAAGCTGGATTGAAACCATGGACAAGCTGATGAATTTCCTACGCGAGTTGCTGTTCCTGTTTCAGAAGGAGTTCCTGGCCATCGTCAAGGACCCGGCCAACCGGGTGATCCTGATTGCCCCGGCGATCGTCCAGTCATTGCTGTTTGGCTACGGCGCCACCTACGACCTGAACTACGTGCCCTATGCCGTGCTGGATCAGAGCCAGGGGCGCGCTTCGACAGAGCTTTTGGCACGCTTCGATGCCTCCGGGGTATTTGCCCGAGTGTCGACCCTGACCAGCGTCGATGAGATCGCCCCGGTGATCGACCGGGGCAGTGCCTTGCTGGTGCTGCATATCGCCGCAGACTTCGACGAGCGCCTGAGCCGGCATGAAAACGCCGGCTTGCAGTTGATCCTGGATGGGCGTAACTCGACGACCGCGGGAATGGCGGCCGGGCATATCGCCAACCTGGTGGCTGACTTCAACCAGCAGTTCCTGGCGGTGGACAACGCGCCGGTACGCCTGGAGACCCGTGCCTGGTTCAACCCCAACCTGCAAACCCGCTGGAACATAGTGCCGGGCCTGATCGCCGCGCTGAGCATGATCCAGACCCTGATGCTGGCGGCGTTGTCGGTAGCCAGGGAGCGCGAGCAGGGCACCTTCGACCAACTGCTGGTGACTCCGCTGACGCCTTTCGTGATCCTGCTGGGCAAGGCCCTGCCGTCGGTACTGATCGGTCTCTTGCAGTCCAGCCTGATCCTCCTCATCGGCCTGTTCTGGTTCAAGATCCCCATGATCGGCTCCGTGCTGGACCTGTACCTGGGGCTGTTCGTCTTCACCAGCGCCTGCGTGGGCATCGGGCTGTCGATCTCGGCGCTGTCGGCCAACATGCAGCAGGCCATGGTGTACACCTTCGTGCTGATGATGCCGCTGATCCTGCTCTCCGGCCTGATCACCCCGGTGCACAGCATGCCCGAGGCCCTGCAACTGCTGACCTATCTCGATCCGCTGCGCTTTGCCATCGACCTGGTCAGGAGGATCTACCTGGAGGGGGCAACGCTGGCGGATGTGTCCTGGAACCTGGTGCCCATGCTTGCCGTTGCGCTGGTGACCCTGCCGCTGGCTGCGTGGCTGTTTCGCAATCGATTGGTGTGATAAGGAACGTCATGAAAACTACTCACTCTGGATACCTGCGTAATGGGCTGACGCTGGCCATGCTGCTGGCCATCACCGCCTGCACCGTCGGGCCCGATTTCAAGGCCCCGGCAGTTCCCAGCCCGGAACGCTGGACGGATTGGCACAGTGGTCCGCCAGCGTCTTCGGTGCCGGGCAAAGCCCCGGCGACCACCTCGCAAACCGCAGACGGCAACTGGTGGCAGGTGTTTGGCGACCCGGTGCTGGACCAGCTGCAGGCCCAGGTGCGCGAAGGCAGCCCGGACCTGCACACGGCCTTGCTGCGGTTTGCCCAGGTGCGGTTGCAACGCCAGATAGTCGCTTCCCTGGAAACGCCCGAAGTGTCCTTTTCCGCGGCGGCTTCGCGAAACCGGCAAAGCCGGTATGCGCCGAACAATCGAATGCTTGAAGCCTTGGGCAGCGACAGTGATGCCCTGGAAAAGGTGCTTACCGACCCTTATAGCCTGTACCAGGCCGGGTTCGACGTTTCATGGGAGCTGGATCTCTGGGGGCGGGTGTCACGCCTGGGTGAAGCCGCCCAGGCCGAGGTCGATGGTGCGGCCGCGACCCTGGACGACGTGTTGCTCAGTGTCTCCAGCGAGCTGGCGCGAAACTACTTCGAAGTGCGTACCGCACAGCGCCAGACCCGTCTTCTGGAGCAGGAGGCACAGATCCTGGCCGCGCACCTGCAAGTGGTTGCCGTCCAGGCCCGGGAGGGCGAGGAAGACGGGTTCGCGGTGGAACGCCAAGAGGCACGGCTGGCCTCGCTGCATGCACAGATACCGGGCTGGAAGACGCTGCACACCCAGGCGGGCAACCGTATTGCGCTGTTGCTGGGGGAGCATCCCGGAGCCCTGGAAACCTTGCTCGCGGAGCGGCCTGATAATGCCTTGAGCCGCCCGCTGCCCAACCTGCAGTTGGGCCTGCCTGGCGACCTGGCCCGGGAGCGTCCGGACATCCGCGCGGCCCAGGCCCGCTTGCACCGGGCGACGGCGGGCATCGGAGTGGCCGAGGCCGAACTGTACCCGAGCGTGATGCTGGGGGCCGACTTCGGCTTCGAATCCTACAAGAGCGGCCAGTTTGCCGACTGGAGCAGCCGCACCTGGTCGGTAGGGCCGCGCCTGGACCTGCCGCTGTTCGACCGTGGGCGGCGCAGCAAGACCGTGGTCCTGCGCACACTCGAACAGCAAGAGGCGGCCGTGGCATTTCACCGGACCGTACTGGCAGCCTGGCAGGAAGTGGACGATGCGATGAGCCGCTACCACAACGAATACCAGCGTGCCGCGCACCTCAAGGACAGCTATGACAGCAAGGCCCGCACCTATGAGTGGACCCGCGTCCGGTACGCGGCCGGGGAGGCCGGCTACCTGGAGGAACTGGAAGCGCAGCGCACCGTGCTGGAGGCGCAGCGCGACCTGGTCAATAGCGACAGTCAACTGCGTACTCACCTGATCAGCATTTACAAATCCATGGGTGGGCATTCCACCTGAGCCCCTGAAACGCTGCCTCTGGCAGCACTCCCCCCAGACCCACTTTCCTAACGGAATAGGAAGCCATGCAAATGGATGACCTCTACAAGATCGCGCTTTTTTCGTCCCTGATACTGGTAGTGCCGGGGCCCTCAAACACCTTGCTGCTGGCCTCGGGCTTCAAGTTCGGCGTGTTGCGCTCGCTGCCACTGGTGTTGATCGAAATGCTCGGCTACACCGTTTCGATCTGCACCTGGGGCTGGGGGCTTGTGCTGCTGTCCCACGACTACCCGTGGCTGATCCACCTGATCAAGCTGCTGTGCGCCTTGTACATAGCGGCGCTGGCCTTGAAGACCTGGAAGACCTCCACCACCGGAGCCCAGCACACCGAGCGCT
This sequence comes from Pseudomonas sp. GW823-FHT03E05, assembly GCF_058796855.1. Taxonomy (NCBI): domain Bacteria; kingdom Pseudomonadati; phylum Pseudomonadota; class Gammaproteobacteria; order Pseudomonadales; family Pseudomonadaceae; genus Pseudomonas; species Pseudomonas sp. GW823-FHT03E05. The sequence continues at coordinate 1,554,807 of NZ_JBXAJB010000001.1, read as the reverse complement.
TTGAGAGCTGGCCACGGCACCTGTTTATTGCGACCTTGCTCAACCCCAAGGGGCTGATCTTCGCCAGTGTGATCTTCCCGGCCAGCTCATTCGCCAGCCTGGGGGATTTCCTGCCGTCATTGAGCGCTTTCTTCCTGGCACTGGCGCCAATAGCCTTGCTCTGGGTCTCGCTGGGGGCGGGCATTCGAGCCCAATACCTGGGGCGGGTTTCTGGACCGCTGTTTTCCCGGGGCACCGCCGTCGTTCTGGCGCTGTTTTCCGCCACCCTCACTTACACCGTGGTTCGTGCGGTGTAGGTGTTTTTGCCGCGGCTTTCAGCGCCCAGGTGAGGCTGGGGCAATGGCGCTGCAGAGAGAGGCCCTTGTACCCCCCGTGTTCCAGCACCACTCTGTTGTCGACAACACCCGGGGGGCTCATTCCACGTAGCGCAGCCACAAATGGGTGCGACCGCGAACAGCCTCGACAACCGTTGAAACCACGGCTTGCCGGTTTTCCTCGGAGGTGTTGTAGAGCGCACAAAAATCGCTCGCCACCGCGCTGGCTACGCAAAGGTCGGCAGGCGCTGCACGCAGGAAGCAGAGGTAGGACGCGCCAACCCCATCACCCGGGATTTTGCTCGCCAGTGGGGCGGTTTTTGGGCAGGCGCGTACCCGCGGGCGCTGAGCGGTGGCCTTGATCCGATGAACAGGGCGTTTGGCGGATGTTAATCTGCGCCTCCCGGACAAACGGTGGGCCAGTGGATGCAGAGGATGTTGAGTGAAGCCGAGCTTCACAAGGTGCTGGAATCGATCGAAAGCGACTCCTGCCATGACCTGAATCTTCTGTATGACGGGATGCAGATAGACCGGTGTGCTCTTTTCAATCAAGTCGCCATGGCGGTGGCCCGGCTCTTTATCGAGGGGCAGCGCGACTTTCATTACGGCGATGCGGTCATGAATACCTTGTTCAGTGACATTGTTGATGTGTCCTTGAACGCTGACATGCCCGAGCCGGCCTTTTCCATCTACCTCGCGTTTGATGCCGGAGAGCATCGTCACCCAGGGGATGGGCAAGATGAATTGCCTTGGGAAAAGTGGACGCGGCCGGCGCTTGAACGGATTCTGCGCGCAGCCGATGAGGGGGCGTCGGCCGAGGTTTAGCCGACCTGGGTCGCGGCCAGAACCGCCGGCGAACTCACGCGGTTTCGCTACGGCTCCAGCATCAAGCGGCGCCAAAGGATCTGTGGCAGCGCGACAGCAGCGGCCGGCGCTTGCGGCTCCGGCCTCTCCGGTGCCTGGGCTGACGTTGCCTCGCTGGGCCCAGGCGCTCTTGTCGACTCGGTCGGGTCATCGGTAGGTGGTGTGGTCATTTGATCCTGACCACCACCTTGCCCTTGGTTCGTCCCTGCTCGACGTACTGCAAGGCCTCTGCCGTCGATTCGAAACTGAAGCTGCGATCAACCACAGGTTTGATGATTCCGGCCTCGATCAGCGCGGTGATCTGTTGCAGCTGGGCGCCATCGGCCCGCATGAACACAAAGGCGTAGCGGATGTCCCGCTGGCGCGCCTTGCGCCGGATACCCAGGCTCAAAAGCCGCATGACCTGCTGCAACGGCCAGGCCAGCCCTTGCTCCTGGGCGAATTGCACCGTGGGTGGCCCGGAGATGGAAATCAGCTGTCCGCCGGGCTTGAGGACCTTGAGGGACTTTTCCAGTACGTCGCTGCCCAGGCTGTTCAACACCAGGTCGTAGCCATGCAAGAGGCTTTCGAAGTTCTGCTGCTTGTAGTCGATTACCTGATCGGCGCCCAGGGCTTTGACCCATTCGACATTCGCCGTGCTGGTGGTGGTCGCGACGAAAGCGCCGAGGTGTTTGGCCAGCTGGATGGCAAGGGTGCCGACACCGCCTGCGCCTGCGTGGATCAGCACTTTCTGGCCCTTTTTCAGTTGGGCGGTTTCCACCAGCACTTGCCAGGCGGTGAGTGCGACCAAGGGGATCGACGCGGCCTCGGTCATGGTGGTGTTGGCAGGTTTCAGGGCGATTGCGTTTTCGTTCACGGCGATCCACTGGGCGAACGTCCCGATCCGTGTTTCAGGCGGGCGCGCGTAGACTTCGTCTCCCGGTTTGAAGCGTTGCACTTGGGGGCCAACTTCAACCACGACGCCCGCCAGGTCATTGCCCAGTACCAGCGGCAATGCATAGGGCAGGATCAGCTTGAATTCGCCGTTGCGGATCTTCGAGTCCAGCACGTTGACGCTGCTGGCGTGGACCTCGATCAACACGTCGTGGGCACCCAGCGTGGGCGTGGGCGCTTCGCCCATGCGCCCACTGTTCTTGCCATAGCGATCAATTAGAAAGGCTTTCATCGTGGTGCGGCTCTTGTCGGTTGGAATAGGTGTGGGCGGTGCTTGGGTGGGGTTGTTGTCATGGGGCTCTGTCGTCAAGGAACGCCCGGACCTTGGCCACGAAGTCCGCGTGGTACTGGAAAATGCCGCCGTGCCCGGCGTCCTCATACATCACTAGCTGTGCGTTGGGGACACGCTTGGCCAGGGCATGGGAGTTGGCGCTGGGAACCATGATGTCGTTGTCGCCATTGACGATCAGCGTCGGCGCCCGCAAGCGCCCGAGATCCTGCGGCGCCTGTCTGCCCCACGCGGTGATGGCTTGCAGTTGGCGCAGGAAAGCGCCGGGCGTTGGGCCCTTGTCGCGATGCTTGCTGCGGGCTTTCAGGCGTTGCAGATATTCCGAGGCGGCTCGACGACCATGGGGCGTCGAGGTAAAGAACAGGTAGTACTTGGGATCGCGCAAGGTCAGCAAGCCTTTGAGCATCAAGGGCCAGGTCACCGAGCCGACCTTGTCGATACCGATGCCGCCGGCCGGTCCGGTGCCGGTGAGAATCAAGCGGTGCACCAATTGGGGGGCTTGCAGGGCGATGTCCTGAGCGACGAAGCCGCCGAGTGAGAAGCCCAGGATATCGACGCTCTTGAACCCCAGGGCCTGTATCAGCTCAATGGCGTCTTGCGCCATGTCGCCGACCGTCAGGGGGGCGGTTCCACCCGAGCCGCCGATGCCGCGATAGTCGGTGGTGATGACTCGCCGGGTCTGTGCCAGCCCATCGATGATTGCCGGGTCGAAGTTGTCCAGCACCGCGCCCCAGTGGTTAAACAGCACCAGGGGCATGCCGCCCGCGGGTCCGGTATCGCGATAGGCGAAGGGAATGCCCCTGACCATGATCGACTGGTTCGCCGCGTTGATGAACGACGTCTGCAAAGCCGGGGGGAAGGTTGTCTGCGTTGGATTCATTGCTACTCCGAACAGCGGACCGGATTCGTCGCAGTGCCTGCCGCGAATCCGCCGCGAATGCTCGCTACCTGAAGTTCACTCTTGGGTCTGGTAACGCTGGGCAACCTCGGATTGACGGATGTGCCCCAGCAGGCCTTGACGTGCGCTCTGCAGGTCATCCCAGGGTTCAGCCTGTTGCAGTGGCGGGATGGTCACCGGTTCGCGCCGATCGAAACCGACCAGTGCGGCATCCACCAGATCGCCCACTTCCATGATTTCGTCCAGGGTATTGATGTCGACGCCGGAGCGGTCCCAGATTTCCGTGCGGGTGGCGGCCGGCAGCACGGCCTGCACGTACACGCCCCGGGGCGACAGTTCCAGGCTCAGGCCCTGGGACAGGAACAGCACGAAAGCCTTGGTTGCACCATAGACCGTCATGCCGAACTCCGGCGCCAGGCCCACCACCGAACCGATGTTGATGATCGCGCCGTCACCGGCTTTGGCCAGGCGCGGGGCAATGGCACTGGCCAGGCGCACCAGTGCCGTGGTGTTGAGGGCAACCAGTTGCGCAACGCTGTCGGTGCTTTGCTCGATGAAGTTGCCGGACAGCGCGGCGCCGGCGTTATTGATGAGGATGCCGATACGGGCGTCGTCGCGCAGGCGGCTTTCAACGGTTGTCAGATCGCTGAGTTGGGTCAAATCCGCTTTCATCACCTCGACGGCGACCCCGTGTTCGCCGCGCAGTCGGGCTGCAAGTGCGTCCAGGCGTGCCCGGTCGCGGGCAACCAGGACCAGATCATGGCCACGTTGCGCGAAGCGCTCGGCGTAGATGGCTCCGATGCCAGTGGAGGCGCCAGTGATGAGAACGGTAGGGCGTGAGCTCATGGGGTTATCTCTCTTTCGTAATGGGTGAAAACGGACAGCTCGGTTTCTGCTTGCTCAGCTTGCGCTGGCGCTCGATTCAACCAGCGTCGGGTAGTCGATGTAGCCCGCCGCGCCGCCGCCGTAGAGGGTGGCGGGATTGAATGCGGACAAGGCGGCGCCGGTCTTGAGGCGCTCCACCAGATCCGGGTTGCCGATGAACGGGCGACCGAACGCGATCAGATCGGCCTGGTCTTCGGCGAGCCGTGAGGTTGCCAGCTCCAGGTCATAGCCGTTGTTGGCGATGTAGGTGTTTTTGAAACGCTGGCGCAGGGCGGTGAAATCCAATGGCGCCACGTCACGTGGGCCACCGGTCGCGCCTTCGACCATGTGCAGGTAAACGACGTCGAGGGCGTCGAGTTGATCGACGACGTAATTGAATTGCGCCTGCGGATTGCTGCTGGAGACACCGTTGGCCGGCGACACCGGCGACAAGCGCACCCCGGTGCGATCCGCGCCGATTTCATTGACCACGGCAGCGGTGACTTCGAGCAACAGACGCGCACGATTTTCAATCGAGCCGCCGTAAGCATCGGTGCGTACGTTGGCGCTGTCCTTGAGGAACTGATCCAGCAAATAGCCGTTCGCGCCGTGAATTTCCACGCCATCGAACCCGGCAGCGATAGCGTTTGCCGCGGCCTGGCGGAAATCGGCGACGATCCCCGGCAGTTCGTTGATGTCCAGTGCGCGGGGCTCGCAGGCGTCTTCAAAGCGGTTATTGACGAACACCTTGGTGGCCGCACGCAGCGCGGAAGGGGCCACGGGGGCGGCGCCGTTTTCTTGCAGATCAACGTGGGACACGCGGCCGACATGCCACAGTTGCACAAAGATCTTTGCGCCCTTGGCGTGGACGGCGTCGGTCACCGTGCGCCAGCCATCAATCTGCGCCTGGGTGTAGATCCCGGGGGTGTCCTGATAGCCCTGGCCCTGCTGGGAAATCTGCGTGGCTTCGCTGATCAGCAAGCCTGCGCTAGCGCGTTGGCTGTAATAGGTGGCGGCGAATTCGCTGGGAACAAAGCCTGCGCCCGCGCGGTTGCGGGTCAGTGGCGCGAGGACGATGCGGTTCGCCAGCGTGAGGGCGCCAAGGGTGTAAGGGGTGAACAGATTCTGATCGGTCATCTGGTGTCTCTTCCGTGCCCGTGGGTGGAGGTCGGTGGTGCGTGCAATTAGGATGATGATCGAAATCTAAACTGTCAACGGTTTTGATTATGATCGACATCTATGTATGATTGGGCCGATGATTTCCCAATGAACATGAGGTATTGCACGTGAGAGTGAGCAAGGCCCAGGCGCAGGCCAATCGAGAGCACATCGTTGAAACGGCCTCAGAGTTGTTCCGTGAGCGCGGCTTCGACGGTGTGGGTGTGTCGGATCTGATGGCGGCGGCCGGTTTCACCCACGGCGGCTTCTACAAGCATTTCGGCTCGAAGGCCGACCTCATGGCCGAGGCCTCGGCCTGCAGCCTTGCCAAGTCGCTGGCAGGCGTGCAGGCGCTGGATGTGCCTGGCTTCATCGACGTCTATGTGACCAGAGAACATCGCGACGGACGTGGCAGCGGTTGCACCATGGCCGCGTTGTGTGGCGATGCGGCGCGCCAATCGGATGATGTGAAAGCGACGTTTGCCGAAGGGGTCGAACACACCCTGCAAACCCTGGGGGACAAATACCCGACCCGGCCGGATGCCGCTCCGGAGGAGGGCAGGCGGAAAATGATCGACCTGCTGTCCCGTGCGGTGGGTGCGATTATGTTGTCGCGTGCCTGCCCGGATGATTCCGCGCTGGCGGATGAGATTCTTGAGGTGTGCCGCGCTGAGATGTTTGCGTCGTTGCCGGTTGATAAAGGCAAGCCGGCATAAAGGGGGGCATGCCAGGGTTGTGCGCTTGCGGTCGTTGAGCGCACGTCGGCGTCAATTATGATTTGAAACGTGCCTCGGATCTGCCTGGGCGCACACCAGTGTCAAATTCTTCCTTCACCTTGACTGACGATTCGGCATTTCCAAGATCAGCCTCAATGGGGCCAATGCAACCCCAACAGTCACCGCCACAATCGACTGAAAGCGGATCGTCTTTGAGGCCCAGTTTTCGACCACATATACCGCACATGTCTGACATGCCTAGATCCTTGCTCAGCCAACCTCAATCGTCTTTTCTCCGAGCGTCATTCCACGTAGCGCAGCCACAAATGGGTGCGACCGCGAACAGCCTCGACAACCGTTGAAACCACGGCTTGCCGGTCCTCCTCGGGGGTGTTGTAGAGCGCACAAAAATCGCTCGCCACCGCGCTGGCGACGCAAAGGTCAGCAGGCGCTGCACGCAGGAAACCGAGGTAAGACGCGCCCACCCCGATCAACTCATAGCCATGGGCCTGGGCGAAATGGCGGGCCACCGCAAAGTTTTGCGCGGGGCCCAGGTCGCAACTGAAGTAGCCGTTGGGAAAAGCGGCGAGCGCCTGACAGGACTGCTCGACGGGCACCAGGAGTGCCGAGAGGGGTTGGTCGAGCAGTGATACAGGGTTTTGCTGATAGTCCACCCATTCGCGCAGGGCTGGCTCATCAAGGGTCAGGCCGTGGGCGCAAGCGTCTTCGAACGAGCTGCCCGCCACCAGGTCAGTGAAGTTGCGCAAGCAGATCGCGAACTCGGCCTTGGTGGTGGGGTAGCCCAGGTATTCACCCTGTTCGAAGCACTCTGCAGGTAGCTGGGCGATCTCCTGCTCCGAGGCATCGTCCAGCCCCAGGTTGTTGCGGGCATGCCCGGAGGTGTAGCGGGCCTGGGGCAGATCATCCAGCGAGAGAAGGGGCTGGAAACCCGGGTGGTCGCCAGCGATCTTGCGGTAGGCGTCGATCAGCTCATCCAGGCTGGAAATGGCGCTCAGGCTGTATTCATCGCAGGTGCCAGCGGCGGGGTTGCCAGGCATTGCGTTACCGCGAAATTGGATATCCATCGAATGGCTACCGGCTCCATGTGGGTGTTCAGACGAATGAGCAACGCTCGGTCGAACGTACGTGAGCCTGCTGGTGCTCTCGCTGTTCGTGCCAGGCCTGTGAGTTCATTCCAGGCCCGGGGCCTAGCTTAAAGAGAGCACATCCTGCCTGGGCATGAAGAAGCGTGCAAAGAGTTCGGACTGTGACTTGATGTTCAACTTGGCGTAGATGTTGCGGCGGTGCACTTTGATCGTCTCTGTGGAGAGGGAGAGCTTTCCTGCGATTTCCTTGTTGGAAAAGCCACTGAGCAGCAGCCTGAGCACATCACTTTCCCGCGTGGTTATCTGGCTACCAAACTGGGTGATCGTCTCCGGCCATTGCGGCGGTTCGCTGAGGCTTTTTTCCACATCGACTTCGAAGCACATGCGCTGATGCATGAGTGCCGTGACCCACGGCTTGATGATGTCCAGCATGGTGATGTGTTCCTGGCTGAAATGGGCGTTGCTGCCAATGGAAATGCACAGTGTTCTGTCAGCATCGAGCTGGATGTTGTATTGCACTTCATCTACGCAAATATATTGTGCAAAGTACTTGTGGTAGTACTCGGTTTCAACAAAGTACTCCGGCGCTATATCCAGTAGATGAAAGAAGCCGCTCTGCGGGTTTTCCCGGTTGGCGATATAGAAGGGGTCCAGCAAATACAGGCCTTTTACATAGAGGTGAATGAACGCATCCACTTCTTCTGCATCTGCCACCTCGGGCAGGCTGACAACTTGCACTTGTTGATTGCTGAAGATCAAAACCACCCAGTTATCAATCTGCACATATTCATTGAGTGTGCGGATAAGTGAGCTCCAGAACTCTGGGCGATTCAACTGCAGAATCAGTTTTCCAATCGAACGGTGCCAGGCCAGGCTATGAAGATCGAGTGGCATTTTCTACCCCTTTAGGGTTAGGGAATGGTCGGCCGGAGCTAAGTAATCGTAGGTATTTACTATTGGCTGATGCCCGGTATATTCGCTGGCACGGGTTTACGACCGCCATGAGGGCACGTCGTCTGGACAAGGATGTTGCATGAGAAAGTCACGTTTGCGAACCATTTTTTCGGCTGCGTTTCTCTATGCCGGAATAAGCACAACGGCGGGTGCCGCAGAGCCTGCCATGTACCTCTACAACTGGTTCGGGCTGCTCGCACCAGAGACTCCAAAGGAGTTCGAACAGGCCACCGGCACCCGTATCCACATGGATGCCTTCGACAGCGCCGATATCATGCAGAGCAAGGTCATGGCCGGGCGCACGGGGTATGACGTGGTGGTGGCGACCTCCAATGTACTGCCCAGCCTGATCCAGGCCGGAGTCCTGCAGCCACTTGATTCAGGTCAACTAAGTAACCTGTCCCATGTCGATCCCGCCATCCTGGCGCAACTGGCGGTCAATGACCCTGGCAATCGCTACGCCGTGCCCTACTTGTGGGGCACCACCGGCATTGGTTATGACGTGGATAAAGTCAAGGCAGCCCTGGGTGACAATGCCCCGGTCAACAGTTGGGACCTGATCTTCAAGGAAGAGAACATCAGCAAGCTGCAGTCTTGTGGTGTGGCCATGCTCGACTCTCCCAGCGAGATCATCTCGATTGCCTTGAATTACCTCGGGCTGCCCAGCAACAGCAAGAACCCGGATGATTACCAGAAGGCGCAAGCGCTGCTGTTGAAGATTCGCCCCTATATCCTTTATTTCGACTCCTCCAGAATCGACACCGACTTGGCGGGCGGCAACATCTGTGTCGTTGTGGGCTGGGCCAATGGCGCCCTGGCTGCGCAGGCCGCCAATGAAAGTGCCAATACCGGGCGCAGGATCAACTACAGCCTTCCTCGTGAAGGTGCGCTGGTCTGGTCGGAAAACCTGGTGCTGTTGAAAGATGCCCCTCACCCCAAGGAAGGGCTGGCCTTCATCAACTATATGTTGCGCCCGGAAGTGATTGCCAAGACCTCGAATCACACGCTTTATCCTAATGGCAATAAAGATGCCACCGAGTTTGTCGAGCAGAAGTTGCGCGATAACCCCTGGATTTATCCAGACAAGCAGACCATCGCCACATTGGTTCCGCTTGAGCCGCTGCCTTTGAAACTGGAAAGAATCCGTACTCGGGTCTGGACCAAGGTGAAGAGCAGTATCTGATCTGAGTTGACTCTTCGCTTGCTGTTTCATGCACATTGTTATTGTGTGTGAGCGCATTGTTCAAACACTCGGAGACATGTACGCGTCTTGTGCAAGATGAACTTTTTCGCAAGGCGCTGCACGACCGTGCCCATTCAACAGGTTATGCAATAAGAGAACAGTGGATGTTCAGCCCAGCCAATGCACCCCGGTTCAGCCTGACAATCGACGGTTTTGCGCACGACTTCAAGGTGCGCGCGTTCACCGGAGAAGAGGCGATCAGCAAGCCTTACTTCTTCAATGTGGAGTGTGTGAGCGAGCGACCGGATCTGGATCTGCAATGCCTCTTCGATGTGCCGGCTTTTCTGGCATTCGACACTTGGGGCAATGGCATTCATGGGCGCATCTATCACATTGCGCGAGGCCCGGACGCTCAAGGCTTGGCGCACTACAACCTGGCCCTGGTGCCGCACCTGTCCTACTTGCGTCACCGTATCAACAAGAGGATCTATCAGCAGTTCTCGGTGCCCGCTATCGTCGCCCTGGTCCTGGAGGAGCATGGGATTCTGGGGGATGCCTACCGCTTTGAGCTCGGGGCGAGCTACCCCGAGCGTGACTGCTGCACCCAGTACGATGAAACCGATCTGCATTTTATTCAGCGCCTGTGCGAGGAAGAGGGAATTCACTTCCACTTCCAGCACAGTGCTCAAGGCCACGTGCTGGTCTTTGGCGATCAGCAGGCAGTATTCCCCGCGATCGGGCCGATCACTGCTTTTGCCCCCGGGCACGATGGGCTCGCCACCCTGTTACCGGTCGGTCACGGCACGCCGACAAGCCTGCGTGCCAGGGAGTCGCGCCAGGTTGAAGGGCAAGGTACGCAGAGCGGGCTGCTCAGTGGTCATGTCCTGGAAACCTCGGGCCAGGGCAGCGACCTCTGGTTACTGACTCAGGTCATTCATGAGGGCAAGCAACCACAGGTTGCGGGTGAGAGCGTCGCCAATGGCCACACTGACAACCAGGATCAACTGCGCCAGGGTTATCGCAACCGTTTCACCGCGCTTGCGTTGGACCTTTGCTATCGCCCGCCTTTGGCTCATGAGAAGCCTCTGGCGCCAGGCAACCAGACGGCGCTGGTCATCGCCCTGGAAGACCAGGCGAACTCGCGTGGTCAGCGCTTTGAAAGGGTCAAGGTCAAGTTTCCCTGGGACCGCGAAGGTCGGTTCGACGACAAGAGCAGTTGTTGGCTGGCCGGTACTGCCAATTGGCGTTGTGAAGTGACGCCGCTGCGACCCGGTGTGGAGGTCAAAGTCGCATTTCTTGAAAACGACCCCGATCAACCGCTGATCAGCGGTTGCCTGTGTTGCGGCTGATACGCTATTGCCCTGAACGCGCATCAAGCCGCCAGGGAGCAGGTCCGGACCGCGCTCGATAGTGAATCGTCGGTTGCCGTCATTGGCCTGATCCCAGGCCTCGGTCCTGACGACAGGGCTTTCTCATGAGTGTCTGGCCGCGTAGGTCTGGCCCGTCAGCAGGATGACGCCTTCTTTTGAGCAGACGCGGGTGATGCTGTTGATCACGACTTCAAGGCCGCTTGAATGCGGAAACAGCGAAAACAGCAACTCGAAATACAGGTAGTCCTGGACCAGGCGCGCCGCCAGATCGGGATGGTCCTTCAACAGCGTCCTGAAGCTTGGGTAGCCCAGCTCTGCAAGCTCCGGGATGTCGACAAAACCCTGGTCGATATCGTCGGTTCTGCATTCGGCGGCAAAGGTGTCCGCGCAGTCAAGAAAGCGTTGCGGCAGATCGCCGTGGTGGATGCGCAGTTCATAGGGCGTTACCGGGATCGTCAGTGCCTCGCCGAAGCCCAGGCTGCGATAGCCGACGGTTCGTGGGTCGATGATTTGATCGGCGGAGGTGAACTTCATGATGGGCTTCCGGGGTGCTCGGGGGGTGAAGGACTGTCGCTATCTTCGAGCGTGCGCGCTTGGGGTTTAACGGTTGCGACGTAATAAAGGATATAGCCCGAATACACCAGCGAGCCTGCTGCCACTTCATCGTCGAAGCACTGCTTTAGTTCATCCTCATCCGTAAAACCGTATTCCACGAGCCTGTTCTCGGCAAAGCCGGCCAGCCTCGATAGGGTTATTCCGTCGATTTCGCCCTGCTCGCCAAAGTCAAAGCTCACCGTTGCCGTTGGCAGGTGAACGGCGCAGCCATAGCCGTGCTTGAAGTAGCGAATACCGCCAGCCAGTTCTCCTTGATCCGGGATATCGGTTCCCACCCAATCGGCGTTGCTGGCAGGGAGGGGAATGGTGGATTGTTGCATCAGTTCGACAGCCATGCGGATGCTGGCTTGGTAGTCGGAAACAAGATGGGCGAAGTGCGGGTTCATGGGCATTCACGTCGAGGTTGAAGGGGCGGGGAGCCTGGTTTTCCCCAGAAGCGCTTGATCAGTTCCTGCATCACGTTGTAGTACCGGCAGCGCAGCCAATTTTGACATACCCTGAGAATCGACCTTGGGGTGCCTGGCCTCTATCTATGGGTTGCATCTTTCAGTGATGAGTTTTTTGGTTCATTGGTGGGCTCGGAGCACATTGCCATTATCTGAGCTATAAACATCTCAATGGAGAGTGTTTTAGAGGGATCTACCAATGAGTAGCACTACGTCGACAGTCCCGAGTTTCAACATTTCGCCATATCAAATTGAACTTTTCGGTTGTTCTGTTCTAACCGCCATGCTTCCCCCGGCAGCCATAGTAGATCAAATACTAGTCGGCGATATGCTCCCTGATTACATAATGGCTATGTCAGGAATATTACTTTACGGGTGATGTATGCTCAATCTGATTTATATGTAGGTCACTCTTGCAGCTATGTGGCCAAGCGTCAGATGTACCTTCCGAAGAAAGGAGTCATTCATGAAAAGCGTCGCACTGATAACGATTCATGGTATGGGGAAAATTAAACCGGGGTATTTTCGAGATCTTGAAGAGGGGGTCATCGAAAAGCTCGGGAGTAAGCGGTGGGATAAAGTATCCTTCAAGAACATACAGTATGCCCCTATTTTACAAGGTCCTCAGGATAAATTATGGGATGCCATGTTGAAGGAGAAAACCAATGAGCTTGATGCACTGAAAATACGACAGTTTTTTCTGTTTGGTTTTGGGGATGCCGGCTCTTTGGAATACAGTGCGCAAAAGGACCCTCGAAAATATCTTGATGTCCAAAAAGAAATCCAAAATGTTTTGCTGTCTGCATTCAAAGAATGCGGTAGTGATCCGAATACGCCAATAGTCTTGATTGCTCAGTCTTTGGGCTGCCAAGTCATATCGAATTATCTATGGGATGCCCAAAATGGAAGGTATATATTTTCATCGCCCAATACCGGTCCGGAGGCGAATTTTCTTAAGCTGAAGTCGCTCAATAATCTAATTACAACGGGGTGCAATATCCCCATCTTCGTTTCAGGTCTGGACGCAAGGGTTTGCTTTGATCCGCCAAGCCCCAATTTTACCTGGGATAACTACTATGATCAGGATGACGTATTAGGCTGGCCATTACGCCAACTTGGAAAGAATTACAATATTGTTCATGATCATTCGATTAATGCCGGTGGCATACTTTCGTCATGGAACGTCGCGAGCCATGGTGAGTATTGGTCTGACAAAGATGTAATTTCCGCAGTGTCGACAAGACTAATGGAATACCTGTAGATGTATTTTAAATGCCCCGGCGTCCAAGTTTGTCAATGGAGTCCACGCTGGGGCAACGGTATACCTGAAAAGCTCTGATGAATATCAAACTATGTGAGGGACAGGTTATGCTTTCAACGCCTCAGCGTCCTGAAATAGACAACGATACGATAAAGTTGCAAGTGGGCATAATAGCTATGGTGCTTGCGAATGTAACGGACTTTCTTTCGGGAGGGGACATAACTTCTATAAGTGCTTCGTATCATGAGAGTGAATGGGGGCGCAATTTGTTTGTTGGGTTACTTTTTGCGATATCTGCTTTTATGCTCGCGTACAATGGCTTTTCGCGAAAAGAGATGTTGCTTAGTAAAGTGGCGGCCGTTGCCGCATTCGGTGTTGCAACATTTCCATGCGGGTGTAATGGATATATAGAAACCATACCTCATGTGCACTATGTTTCTGCTGCTGTTATGTTTTCCATATTGGCTTATTTTTGTTACTTGTTTCGTGGGCGTGCTGAGTCCAAGGGGCATGTTGAGGCAAGGCGGCGATCGGTGATTTATACTTTCTGTGGCGTCGCAATAGTTTTGTCAATGCTGGTGATGGTTGTTGATCATGTTTTTAATGAAGCGTTGTCTGGCTTTAACTCGAGGCTTACTTTTTATTGTGAGCGGGTCGGTCTGATCGCATTCGGCATATCCTGGTTGACCGCCAGTAAGTTGCTTCCGGTCATTTCTGCGGTCGACGAGAGGACTCATCCATTTAAATAGACTTTTCAGTTGGAAAGTCACATGTTGGAATCATTAACTACGCGGAAAGAAACGGATGTTTGACGAGCTGATATTTACCGGTGAAACGCCTGCAAAAGATGATGCCTATGCCGGTGGTGGGGCCTGCCTGCCCACGGAGCTGGCTTGGCCCTGTTCGCCTGATGGAGTACCGCTGACACACCTGATGGCCTTTCCTGGACATTGGTTTTCAGAGGCCCTGATCGATAGGAGTTATTGGGTTTCGGTTTTTGTACCGTACTTGCCGGGCGAGGTCGGCCACTATCGAAAGTTGCGTGCCGTCCTGGGACGCTCGCAAGCGGTTGTCATGGGCTATGTTCGAGCCGGTTCCGAGCGGAATGAGGCTGTTCAGCCGATTTCAGAGTGCGGGGCGGTACGGCTGGGGGTGAACGCCGACGTGGACGATGACGAGAACCTGGCCTCGAAATTGGATGGCGTGGACGCTTGGCTGCAGGCGCCTGTTTCAGCGGAGGCAGGGCGCAGAAGGGTATCCATTTATGGGGGCGATCTGGATAGAGCGCTGCCTGAGTACAAAGGCGTGCTTTCGGATGGCATGGGGTATCTGTTTCTGGATGAGGATTTTTCAGAGCGGATAGGCGCGGGGATTGGTCGGTTTTTTTTGCAGTTGGGGTAGGGGAGATGGCGCTATCGAAAGCAACGGCCAGGCCAGCGATTTTCGCTGAAAGGGCGTTTGACTGCGTGAACGGGCGCTGCTCGAACAATGCCAGTTGAGATGCTTCTAGATCGACGGAGAGGGCCAATGCTCTATCCCTTGGTCGGGGCCTGACCTAAGTATCTGTGGCCCTTGGCGGCTAACCGTTTGGACTCACCTGTGTCGATGCTTTGTCGTTTGGGCTGACCGCTTTCGGTCAGAAGTTGCCTGTCGTGATGAGCGCCTGTTGTTGACCGAGGTAAGCATTGACGTAAAATCGCCGCCCCAAAAAATCAGCTTGCATAGCGAGAAGGAGCTTCGATGCAACGGGTGATGATTGTTGGTCAACCTGGATCAGGCAAAAGCACTTTGGCGCGTGAGCTTGGTCAGCGCACGGGCTTGCCGGTCGTTCATATCGACACTATCCACTGGCAGCCAGGGTGGATCGAACGAAGCCCGGACGAGAAGACGCGGCTTTGTCTCGATGTAGAGGCTCGAGATCGCTGGATATTCGAAGGTGGCCATTCAGCCACTTGGGACAACCGGGTGGCCCGTGCCGATCTTTTGATATGGATTGATCGTTCGGCGACGCTTCGATTCTTGCGCGTACTGCGCAGAACGCTGCTCCAACGCGGTCAGTCTCGGCCCGACTTGCCGGAGAACTGCCCCGAGCTGCTGGCGAACCTGCCGGAGTTTTTTAGATTCATGTGGCGGACGAAAAAATCAGCGCGAGAAAAAATGCAGCAACTTGTAGCAACAGCGCCATCAGCTTGCCTCGTGGTTTGTCTGCGGTCGAATCGGGATATCGGCATTTTTCTCGCGAGTATGGGAAGTGCGACTGTCCAAGCTCTGCAGGATTGATCGACGGTTGACTGACTGCGGAAACTGCCGCTTACGAGCGGCAGCTCCTGGCCGATTGTTGCCTGTCACGATCGGCCGCAATCGATCCATAGCAGACGTTGTCGCGCGTCGAATGCAGAGGGCTCAGCTTCTATATTTCAGCGCCTCCACCAATGCAGAAAAGGCGGGAGACGCTTGTCGCCTGTTCGGGTAATACAAATGGTAACCCTGAAACTCAGGGCACCAGTCGGCCAAGACTTCTTTGAGCCGGCCGTCAGCCAGATAGGGTGCTACCAATTCCTCTGGTACGTAGGCCAAGCCAACGCCATCAACGGCGGCATTGAGTACGTGCATGATGCTGTTGAAAACAAGTTGTCCATCTGCCTTGACGGTAAAAGCCTGGCCATTACTTTCAAATTCCCATGCGTAGATCGCCCCTGATGGTCTGTGTCGGATATTCACGCAGTCATGCCCGGTCAGCTCATGGGGGGTTGTTGGTGCCGGGTTGCGTTCGAAATATTCTGGAGAGCCCACCACAGCCAACCGCCAATCTGGGCCTATGCGAACGGCGATCATGTCTTTGCTGATCGATTCGCCCATGCGAATGCCAGCATCGAATCGTTCCTCGACCACGTTGGTGAATCCATAGTCGACGTAGAACTCCAGTGTGATATCCGGGTAGCTCTTCAGGAAGCTTGCAAGCATTGGCCGAATGCACAACTCAATCTGATCATCAGTACAGGAAATACGAATCGTGCCACTGGGCTTGTCCCGCAGCTCGCCCAGCGCTTCAAGCTCGGCGGTAATCTGATCAAAAAGCGGAGCGATCGAGCGCATCAATCTTTCTCCCGCCTCTGTGGGCGACACATTGCGTGTCGTGCGGGCCAGCAGTCGTATCCCCAGTCTTTGTTCAAGTGCCCGGATCGTATGACTCAGCGCAGAGGGAGTAATGCCCAGTTTAGCGGCGGCTTTCGTAAAGCTTTGATCTCGCGCCACCGCAAGAAAAGCTTGGAGATCGTTGACTTTAGTACTGGCCATTGCTGAGTTTTTCTCAAAACCACATGAAGATTACGCCTACTAATCAAGATATTTCGAATCCGTCAAGCTCTGTCACATATCTGGAACGGAGTACTGATGATGAGCGAGACACCTGTAACCCTCCTCGAAGCTGCAGAAGCCTTGAACTCTCCAGGGCTTGATCGGCGCGCATTCGTAAAGGCCAGCGGCGTCAGGATTGCGGCCCTGGGCGTCCTTTCAGTCGCAGGCGGTGCTGCCTTAGCAACTGACTCGAAAAGCGCTGTCAGCGCGCCGGAAGGCGCCAACAATTTTTACAAAAGTGACAAGGTCACTGTGCAAAAGGTGACCTTCAAGAGCTCATACAGTCTTCAAATTGTGGGCAATCTTGTAACGCCCAAAAATCTGGATAGAAACGCTAAAACGCCTGCAATTGTTTGATGAGAGGTTTTTGAATGACGGCTCAAGTATTCGACACCCCGGCAGGTGAGGCCTTCGGCACGCCGGGGACTGGTGAACTGCCGGCTTACTGGAGTGGCATCTTTGCGATGACACTGTGCGTATTCGCGTTGATCGCCTCGGAGTTCATGCCTGTCAGTTTGCTCACGCCGATTGCATCTGATCTGCAAATCAGTGAAGGACTGGCCGGGTATGGGATCGCCATCTCCGGCGCCTTCGCGGTGCTGACAAGCCTTGCGATTTCCAGGCTAGTGGGTTCAATGGACCGCAAGACGCTGTTGCTTGTACTGACCGGGATTATGTGTGTGTCGGGGCTGGTGGTCGGTCTGGCGCCGAACTATACGGTGTACATGATTGGTCGTGCGCTGATCGGCGTGGTGATCGGTGGATTCTGGTCGATGTCGGCGGCAATGGCCATGCGCCTGGTACCTGCCCATAGCGTGACCAAGGCTCTGGCAATCTTCAACGGCGGCAATGCTTTGGCAACCGTAGTGGCCGCTCCGCTGGGAAGCTATCTGGGGAGTGTCATCGGTTGGCGGGGTGCTTTTTTCTGCCTTATTCCGGTAGCGATTATCGCGTTGATCTGGCAGTGGATCAGCCTGCCAGCCATGGCGCCGGCGCCGCGCAAACCGGGCGCTGGCAATGTCTTCCGATTGTTTAAGAGCCCATTGGTCAGTTTCGGCATGTTGAGTGTGGGCATTTTCTTCATGGGGCAGTTTGTACTGTTCACCTATCTGCGCCCGTTCCTGGAAACCGTCACAGGTGTAGATGTATCCCTGTTGTCGATGGTCCTGCTGGTCATCGGCGTGGCGGGTTTTGTCGGGACCGTTCTGATCGGCACTTTCCTGAAAACCGGAATGTACCGCGTCCTGGTCTGCATTCCACTCTTGATGGCCGCGATTGCACTTTCTTTGATTGTCCTTGGCGGCAAAGTCGTGGCAGCTTTTGTACTGCTTGGGCTGTGGGGCCTGATCGCGACGGCGGCACCTGTGGGGTGGTGGTCGTGGTTGGCCAAGGCGCTGCCCAAGGATGCTGAAGCCGGTGGCGGCTTGATGGTGGCAGTCATTCAGCTATCCATTGCGCTGGGCTCTACCCTCGGTGGGCTGCTGTTCGACGGCAGCGGTTATCGCATGACATTTCTCGCAAGCTCTGTCTTGCTGGTACTCGCGGCAGTGATGGCCTTTTTCACATCGCGAAACCAGGTTTAATAGAAGGCAGACTGAGTAAGGCAGGCAACTGTCCACAATTTGTAAGATCGGATTTGATCCAACATCCGCTATTGGCCGTTTTCAACCACTTTTAAAAGACTTCTTTCCCCCTAAAAAACAAATCACCGCCTCCATTTGAAGCGCTCCGCGCCGCCCAGCAGTACGGAGCGCAACGCATCAGGCTTGCAGCCGCCAGCCCATCACACCCAACAGGGCGCAACTGTCACGCAGCACGATTGCCGCTACGTTGGAGATCTGTTGCAGATTGGCGTCGTCAGCATTCCCCGGCTCTGCGCGGGAGAGGCTTTCCAGCAGTTGAGTCATGGCCAGTAAAGGTGCCGCACCCTTGGCATGTAGCACGTCCAATGGTGCGGTCTTGCTTATGAAACAGAGCCCCCGTCCGGGCGGCGCATTTTCAAGCTTTCCCCAGTACAACAATTCCCTCTCGTAGGAGCCGGCTTGCCGGCGAAGAGGGCGGCCTGGTCGTGCGCGGAATAACGACAGCCCAGCGCTGCCCTGGCGGCTGTCTTCGCCGGCAAGCCGACTCCTACAACGTTCGCGCGTTGCTCTCGTGAATGAAGCTTTTATGACAAAAGTTCGGTAGCACATGGCCACGCGCGTCTTGGGTATGTAACGCGCTTGAGGGGGCCGCCAGGCCACTTTTTTAAGCCGAGGCGGGACGCCGGGAGTGAGGCTATGGGGACTATGGAACGCTACTCGAAAGTGGGCATGCAGGAGCTGGATCAACGGCTGTCGAAGATTGTCGAGGCCGCGCGCAAGAAGCCGGTGTCGGTCTATCGCTACGGCGCGCCGTGGGTCTGGATCGTCTCCCAGGATGATTGGCAGGGCGCCTTGAAGGAGGTGGCCAGCTATATCCCGCCGGGGCATTCGCTGGTGCTGCTGCGTCCGCAGATCGATGAGTTGCTGGATCAGCACCGCGATCTGCTCCAGGGCCTCAATGCCGAGCCGGGGATGCTGATTGCGCCGCGCACGGTGATGCACATTCTGTTGTTGCAGTTGCTGTATTCGGTGCCCAGCGAGCAGCAGCTGTATGAACAGCTCAGTTACAACCTGTTGTTCCGTTGGTTCGTCGGTCTCGATCTGAACCAGAAGGTCTGGAGCTTCAGTGTCCTGAGTCGCGACATCGCCACGCTGTTGAACAACCCGCGGGCGGTGCAGTTGATCCAGAAAATCATCGGTGAAGTGTTCTGCGGTGCCTTGCTGCAAATGCCCGAGTTCTCGTTGAACTTCGCGCTGTTGCACACCTGGCTGGCTCGCCACGAAAACACCTCGATCACCAGCAATTGAAGCGGCCAAACGCTGTGCAGACGGCGACGGCAATGCGCGTACGCGCGCCAATTTTCAGTTTTTTAGGGGGCGGTGTGGAGCATCTGGGCAAATCAGGGCGACCGGGCAGTGGCGGGCGCTGGTGGCCGTTGTGCGGTTGGTTGGCACTGGCGGCGCTGGTGCCGGCGGTGCAGGCCGAGGAGGGCGAGCCGGCCCCGGTCGAAGCCTCGGCCGCGGCGCGGTTGGTGGACGTCAATGAGTACTTCGTGCGTGGCAATACGGTGCTCGATGCCCGGGCCATCGAGGAGGCGGTGTATCGCTTCCTTGGCCCGCAGAAGGCCCTGGCCGATATCGAAGGCGCCCGGGATGCGCTGCAGAAGGTCTATCAGGAGCGCGGCTACCAGTCGGTGTTCGTCGAGCTGCCGGAGCAGAAGGTCGAGGACGGTATCGTTTATCTGCAGGTCAGTGAAACCAAGGTCGGTCGGGTGCGGGTGGTGGGGGCCAAGCATTATTCGCCGGTGGAGATCCGCGACCAGGTGCCGGCGCTGAAAGAAGGCGAGGTACCGGACTTTGCCACGGTACAAAGCCAGCTGGCCGGGCTCAACCGCGGCGCCGGGCGCCAGGTCATGCCGCTGGTGCGCGAAGGCCAGCGCCCGGGGACCATGGACGTGGACCTGCAAGTGGAAGACCAGAACCCCTGGCACGCCAGTGTCGGCCTGAACAACGACTACAGCGCCGACACCGAGAAGCTGCGCACGGTGGTCAATGTCGGCTACGACAACCTCTGGCAACTGGGCCACAGCATTTCCCTGACCTATTTCACCGCGCCCCAGGACACCGACAACGCCAAGGTCTGGTCCGGTTCCTACACCGCGCCGCTGAGCGATCGCTGGGCCCTGCAGTTCTCCGGTTACCAGTCCGACAGCAACATCGCCACCATCGGCGGCAGCAATGTGCTGGGCAAGGGCCATTCCTACGGGGTGTCGGCGATCTACACCTTGCCCGCCGCGGGCAACTGGGCCAACTCGCTGTCGGTGGGTGTGGATTTCAAGGACTTCGAGGAAGAGATGCGCTTTGGCCGCAGCAGCGACCAGATTCCGCTGAAGTACGCCCCCATGACCTTTGGCTACAACGGCTACCGCTACAGCGAGAAAGCCCAGCTGGGCCTGGGCCTGAACCTGATCGTCGGCACCCGGCGCTTCTTCGGCTACGGCAGCGACGCCGAGGAGTTTCACTACAAGCGCGACGAGGCCAGCGCCAGCTTCTCGGTGCTCAAGGGCGACCTGAATTTCACCTACACCTTCGCCAACGACTGGCAGTCGGCGTCCAAGGCGGCGTTCCAGCTGGCCTCGGGGCCGCTGGTGTCCAACGAGCAGTATTCCGCCGGCGGCGCCACCTCGGTGCGCGGCTACCTGGCCGCCGAGCGCACCGGGGACGAGGGCTACCTGTTTTCCCAGGAGCTGCGCACGCCGTCTTTGGCCAAGTTCCTCGGCAGCTACGTGCAGGAGTGGCGCTTCTATGCCTTTGCCGAAGGCGCGCACCTGTCGCTGCACGACCCGCTGCCCGAGCAGGAGGACGAATACAGCCTGGCCAGTGTCGGCCTGGGCACCCGCGCCAGTTTGAGCAAGTGGCTGTCCGGCAGCCTGGACTGGGGCTACCCGCTCAAGGACGGCCCCAACACCCAGAAATACGACCCGCGCCTGCACTTCAGCGTGCAAGCGACGTTCTGACTTTTTACGGAGACCCTTCACATGCAACGCTTATTCCTGAGCCTGTTGATCTGCCTGGGCTTCGTGCTCCCGGCCACGGCCCATGCCTGGTGGCAGGACGACTGGCATTACCGCAAGCAGATCAGCGTGGACACCACCCCGCAAGGCGCGCCCATCAACGAGGCCCTGGGCCGCACCGCGCTGCTGGTGCGCCTGCACACCGGCAACTTCACTTTCGACGGGGTCAAGGAAGACGGCGCCGACCTGCGCTTTGTCGCCGCCGATGACAAGACCGTGCTCAACCACCAGATCGAAAGCTTCGACCCGCTGATGGGCATGGCGCTGATCTGGGTCGATGTGCCCAAGGTCGAAGGCGGCCAGCGCCAGGACATCTGGATGTACTACGGCAACCAGAAGGCCCCGAGCACGGCCAACGGCCAGTTGACCTTCGACCCCAGCTACACCGCGATCTACCACTTCGACGGCAGCAACGGCACCCCCGCCAAGGACACCACCGCCTACGGCAATACCGCGCAGAACGCCACCGGCGCGGCGATTGACGGGGTGATCGGCCGGGCCTTGCAGTTCAGCGGTCAGCCGCTGTTGCTGCCGGCCAGCCCGTCGCTGCAGCACAACGCCGGCGGCGCCTTCACCTTCAGCGCCTGGGTGCGCCTGGACCAGGCCAGCGGCGAACAATTGCTGCTGGCTCGTCGCGAAGGTGTCGGCAGCTTGCTGATCGGCATCAACCAGGGCATGCCCTTCGTCGAAGTGGACGGCCAGCGCGCTGCCTCCACTCAGCCGCTGAACCCGGGGCAGTGGCAGCACCTGGCCCTGAGCGGCGAGGGCAGCCGGCTGGCGCTGTACGTCAACGGCCGCGAGACCGCGAGCCTGGCCCAAGCCATTCCCACCTTCAATTCACCGTTGGCCATCGGCGCCGACTTGCCAGCGGCCGCCGGGGCCGAGGCCAGTCACTTCCAGCCCTTCACCGGGGCCCTGGACGAGCTGCGCCTGTCCAAGGTGGCACGTCCGGCGGCGCTGATCCTGGCCGATGCCAGCGCCCAGGGCGCGGAGTCGAAGCTGGTGGCCTATGGCGTCGATGAAGAACAGTCGGGTTTTGGTTTCGGCAGCCTGGGTTTCCTGCTCAAGGCGGTGCCGGTGGATGCCTGGGTGATCATCCTGGTGCTGGTGGGGATGATGATCCAGTCCTGGGTGATCATGCTGCGCAAGAACCGCATGGTCGGCCGGGTCAGCGCTGCCAATGCGCTGTTTCGCGAGCAGTTCGCCAAGGTCGGCACCCGCCTGGAGATGTTTGCCGACGACCAGGTGCTGGCCAGCCGCCTGGAGCATTCCTCGCTGTGGCGCCTGTACCTGGTGGCGGTGAAAGAAATTCGCACCCGGCGCGAGCAGGGCGCCGATACCTCGTCGGTGTCGGCGGCCACCATCGAGGCCATCCGCTGCTCCATGGATGGCGTGCGCACCCGGGAAAACCAGCAGCTGAGTTCCAAGCTCTCGACCCTGTCCAACGCCATTGCCGGCGGCCCCTACATCGGCCTGTTGGGCACGGTGCTGGGGATCATGGTGGTGTTCCTCGGCACCGCCATGGCCGGTGACGTCAACATCAACGCCATCGCCCCGGGCATGGCCGCGGCCCTGCTGGCCACCGCCATGGGCCTGTTCGTCGCGATCCCGGCGCTGTTTGGCTACAACCGCCTGATCACCCGCAACAAGGAAGTCGGCGCCGACATGCGGGTGTTCGTCGACGAGTTCATCACCCGGCTGGCGGAGCTGCATGGCGAGAGCCAGCACAGCGAGAACGCCCACTGGCGGGTCAGCCACAGTAACGCGTCGGTTCCGGCCTGAGGAGAACTGCCATGGCTTCCGTGAATGCCTCCCATGACGACGAAGACGATGCCGCCGTCGACAGCATCAACATCACGCCCCTGGTGGACGTGCTGATGGTGGTGCTGGTGATGTTCATCCTCACCGCCACCGCCCAGGTCTCGGGCATCCAGATCCACTTGCCCAAGGCCAGCGCCTCGGTGTCGCTGTCCGAGGCCAAGACCAAGGCCATTTCGGTGAACGATGGCGGCCAGGTGTTCCTCGACGCCTACCCGGTGACCCTGGGCGAGCTGGAAGAGCGCCTGCGCATCGAGAAGGCGCAGAACCCGGACTTCCCGATCATCGTCCGTGGCGATGCCACGGTGCAGTACCAGAAGGTCATCGAAGTCCTCGACCTGCTGCGCCGCCTGGAGTTGTCCCAGGTCGGCCTGGTCACCGGCAAACCGAGCCAGGGCTGAGCCATGAGCGCACATCAACCGTTCGAGCTGCCGCCGGTACAGAACAAGCCGCGCGCCCTGCGCCTGCTCAAGTGGGGCGCGGGGCTGCTGCTGGGTGCCGTGGCGGCCTGGCTGCTGTGGCAGTGGGCCAATGACATGGCCGGGGTGCGCCGGGAAGCGCCGAAGGTGCCGACCATCATCCCGCTGCCGCCTCCGCCGCCTCCACCCCCACCGCCGCCGGAGAAACCCAAGGAGCCGGAGCCGGTGGAAGAAAAGATCCCGGAGCCCGAACCCACGCCCACCCCCGAGGAGGTCAAGCCGGAGGAGGAAGCACCACCATCGCCGGCGGACGATCTGGCCAACCCGATGCAGATCGATGGCGACGCCCAGTCCGGCAACGACGGCTTCAACGTCGGTGCCGGCAAGGGCGGCGGCATGGCCGGCGCCGGTGGCGGCGGGCTGGGCACCGGGACCTACAAGCAGTACCTGGCGGCGACCTTCCAGCGCGCGCTGCGCGAAGACCCGGAGTTGCGCAAGAAAGCCTATGCCTTGCAGGTGGACCTGTGGCTGGGCGCCGACGGGCAGGTGACCCGCGCCGAGCTGGCCGGCTCCAGTGGCAACCCCGAGACCGACCAGCAAGTGCTGGCGGCGCTGCGGGCCACGCCGCGCCTGAAAGAGCGCATGCCGGCCTCCCTGACTTTGCCGGTACGCCTGTCCCTCAAGGGCCGGCGACCGGAATGAGCGAACCCCTATTTGCAGTTTCTACAGGAGTTGTGTGCAGATGATTTCCACCGTGAATCGATTGACCCTGGCGCTCGGCATGGTCGCCCTGACCCTGGCCGGCCAGGCCACGGCCGCCGCGGCCGCGCCCTCGGAGAACGCCACGATCAACCTGATCCGTCTGTTGGTGCAGCAGGGGGTATTGAAGCAGGAGCAGGCCGACGGGCTGATCGCCCAGGCCGAGAAAGAAGCCCAGCAGGCCCGCGCGGCCACCGCCGTGGCGGCAACCGGCCCGGCTGCGGCGCCCGGTGATGTGCGGGTGCAATACGTGCCGGCCATCGTCCGCGACCAGATCCGCGATCAGGTCAAGGCCGAGGTCATGGCCACCGCCAAGCAGGAAAACTGGGCCCAGCCCAACACCTTCCCGGACTGGATCTCGCGCATCAGCTTCGACGGCGACATCCGCCTGCGCGACGAGTCGCGGTTCTTCGCCGACAACAACAGCAACGAGATCGTCGACTACGCCAAGCTCAACGACAGTGGCCCCTACGACGTCAACAAGGACACCAACAGCAAGCTGCCGCCGCTGCTCAACACCCGCGAGGACCGCGACAACCTGTTCCGCCTGCGCGCGCGCCTGGGGATGAAGGCGGTGATCTCGCCGGAATGGACCGCCGGCATCCGCATCGGCACCGGCTCGGACAACAATCCGGTGTCCACCACCCAGACCCTGGGCGGCGGCTTCGGCAAGAAGGACATCTGGCTCGACCAGGGCTACCTGACCTGGAAGGCCACCCAGGACCTGACCCTGACCGGCGGGCGGATCGCCAACCCGTTCTATGCAACCGACATGCTGTACTCCAACGACCTCAATTTCGACGGCGTGGCGGCGATCTTCAACCACAAGCTGAGCAGCGACTGGGGCCTGTTCGGCACCCTCGGCGCCTTCCCGGTGGAGTACACCAACGACACCGCCACCAGCAACGGTTTCGACAAGAACGAGAGCGACACCAAGTGGCTGTTCGGCGGGCAGGTCGGCGCCAACTGGAAGATCAACCGCAGCAACAGCCTCAAGGGCGCCCTGGCCTACTACCGTTTCGACGACATCGAAGGCCAGCGCTCCAGCCCTTGCGCGCCCTGGGCCGGGGCCCCGGGCTGCGACACCGATGGCTCGCGGGTCGCCTTCATGCAGAAGGGCAACAGCGTGTTCCTGCTGCGCGACATCACCCCCAACCCGGCCACGCCGGGCCTGACCCCGCAGCCGCAGTTCGTGGGCCTGGCCTCGAAGTTCGACGTGCTCGACCTGAACCTGGCCTGGGACACCGAATTGCCGGACGACCTGCGCCTGCGCAGCCAGACCAACTTCATTCGTAACCTGGCCTACGACAAGGGCGAGATGCTCAAGCGCAGCGAGGGCGAGATCGTCAACAACATCAACAGCCAGGGCCAGTTCGAAAGCGGCGGCAACGCGCTGATGGTGCAGTTCACCCTGGGCAACGCCCTGGAAATGAAGAGGGCCGGGGACTGGAACCTGCTGGCCGGCTACAAGTACATCCAGCCCGACGCCTTGCCCGACGGCTTCAACGACTCCTCGTTCCACCTGGGGGGCACCAACGCCAAGGGTTATTTCGTCGGCGGCAACTACGGCATCGACAAGAACATCTACGCCACGGCCCGCTACATGAGCGCCTCGGAAGTCTACGGGCCGCGCTACGAGGTGGACGTCATGCAGCTTGAACTCAACACGCGCTTCTAAGCATCAGGAGGAAGGTTATGAACAGCCGAGCGAGGGCAGGGGTGGTCAGCCTGTTAGTGGCCTGGGGCGTGCTGGCCAGCGCCAGTGCTAGCGCCGAGGGCATGGAAGAACGCCTGCGCACCCAGTTGCGCAGCACCACCCAGCAGTTGCAGGCGCTGCAAAGCGAGCAGGCCCAGGCTGCGGCGGCGCGGATTGCCGCCGAGAACGCGGCCAAGCAAGCCCAGGCCGAGGTCAAGCAACTGACGGCCGAGCTGGCCAAGACCCGCGGCGTGGCCGAGCAACTGCTCGGCCAGCAGCAGAACCTGCAAAGCCAGGCCCAAGCCCAGGCGGCGGCCAGCAGCGAGCAGTTGGGCAAGTTCAAGAAAGCCTACGAGGACCTGTTGGTGCTGGCCCGGGGCAAGGAGGCGGAGCGGGCGAAACTGCAGGCGCAATTGAGCGAACGTGACACACAAGTGCAGCAATGTGCGGTCAAGAATCAGCAGATGTACGGCATCGCCAAGCAGATCCTGGCGGCCTACGAAAACATCGACGTGGCCGAGGTGGTGAAAATCCGCCAGCCCTTCGCCGGCAGCGCCCGGGTCAAGTTCGAGGAACTGGCCCAGGGCTTTGGCGACGAGCTTTACCAGACCCAGTTCGACGCCCCGCGGGCGGCGAGCACCCACTGATCACCAGGGAAGAGATGACCATGACCTTGATTAACAGCGTCACCACCGAAAGCCTCACCGACCTGCTGCAAGGCGCCGGCTACCGGGTCAACCAGACCGAACAGAACGGCATCGTGCAACTGCTCAGCGCCAGCCAGGGCATCGGCTACGCCGTGCGCTTCGGTAACCCGGGCAGCGAAGCCGGGCACTACGTGGACTTCACCTACAGCTGCGCGCTGCGGGTGCAGGGCGAATTGCCGGCCGGGCTGGCGGAGCTGTGGAACGCCTCGCGGCGCTTTGCCCGGCTGTCGCTGCAGGGCGAATTCCTGGTGATGGAGATGGATGTGGTGGTGGCCGGCGTCGGCGAGACCCACCTGCGCAGCCAGCTGGAGCTGTGGGATCGGTTGCTGCAGGAGTTCATCGTCTACCTGCGCGAATACAGCCAGCAGGCGGCCCAGTTGCAGGCCCAGGCCGAAGCGCCCCAGGCGGCGCAAAGCCAACCCCGGGAAGAGGCGGCCACCCTGTGAAAAAGCCCACCCTGGTGGTCGGTGCCGGGGCACTGACCTTGCTCGGCCTGGCGCTGGGCCTGGCCCTGCGCCCGGGCAACGACCCGGTGGCGGCGCAGCAGCCGGCCCCGACCCTGCTGCAACAACAAGTGGCGTCTACACCCGCCGTGGCGCGCCTGGGCAATCAGCAGGTGGCGGCCGAGGAGCTCAAGAGCCTGTTCGCCAGCCTGCCCGAGGAATCCCGGGGGCAATTGCGCGGCAATCGCCCGGCGCTGGAAGCCTGGATTCGTTCACGGCTGGCGGAAAAGGCCGTGCTGGAGCAGGCCGATGCCCAGGGCTGGCGCCAGCGCCCGGAGGTGGAGCAGCAGACCCGCGCCGCCACCGAACAGATCGTGTTTCGCGACTATCTGCAGTCGGTCAGCCAGGTGCCGGCGGACTATCCCAGCCCGGCGGAGTTGCAGCAGGCCTATGACAGCGGCAAGTCGGCGTGGATGACACCGCCGTTGTACCGGGTCAGCCAGATCTTCCTCGGGGTCGCCGAGCCCCAGGCGGCCGAGCAGGTACGCCGCCAGGCGCAGGAGCTGAGCCGCAAGGCCCAGGCCGCGCCGGGGGAGTTTGCCGCCTTGGCGGCGCAGTACTCCCAGGACCGGGACAGCGCCCAGCGCGGTGGCGACTCCGGCCTGCAGCCCTTGCAGCAACTGCTGCCGGAGGTGCGCAGCGCGGTGGCCCGGCTCAAGGTGGGCGGGGTGTCCGAGGTGGTGCAGAGCGCGGCGGGTTTCCACGTGCTCAAGCTCACCGAACAGCAGCCGGCACGGACTGCCAGCCTGGACGAACTGCGTGATCGCCTGACCCAGGCCCTGCGTGCCCAGCGCCAGGAGCAGATCGCCAAGGCCTACCTGGAAGGCATGCTCAACACTGCGACCCTGAGCATCGATGGCGCGGTGTTGAACCAGGTCCTGGAGGACAAGCTGTAGGAGCTGGCTTGCCAGCGAAGGCGATCTCACAGGCCCCTTCGCCGGCAAGCCGGCTCCTACGAGGCAATACGCAGCACCGGCAACTGTAGGAGCTGGCTTGCCCGCGAAGGCGATCCCACGGCCCCGCCGTCCGCCCGCCAAGGAAGCAACACTCAACAAGACAGGGAGTCATCAATGTCATTTCTCGAACCCGCTCCACTCCAGGGCTTTGCGCCATACACCGCGCCCCAGGAACCCCGGGAAGCCTGGCTGGCCCTGGCCGCCGGCATCGAACCTGCGGTGGCCCAGTATTTTCTGGTCAGCGCCCGTTGCGGCTGCTTCATGCAGGCGGCCCGCAGCCTGAACATCAAGGCCACGCTGCTGCGCAAGCAACTGGCGCAGTTGGAGGAGCACCTGCGTCGTTCGCTGTTCTGCTACCAGGGCAATGCCTTGAGCCTGAGCCGCGAAGGCCTGCAACTGCAGGCCCAGCTGATTGCCCTGGCCCACCAGCGGCGGCTGCCGGTGATCGAGCAACCCCTGATCCGCGTGGCCGTGGCGGAAACCATCCTCCACGACATCCTTGGCCGTGACCTGATCGCCTTGCTGCGGCGCAACGCCAGCGCCCGGCTGGAAATCATCTCCATCGACAGCGACCTGTCCCTGCAGGCCCTGAGCGCCGACCTGGTGCTGTGGCTGGCGGCCGAGGACTCACCCCTGCCGGGCCCCAGCTTCGCCACCCGCGAACCCATGCCCCTGGCGCGCATCGACTACCTGCCGCACATCGCCAAGCGCTACTCCCGGGTCGCGGCCCGCCCCGACAGCCTGGACGACCTGGCGGACTACATGCTGGTGCAGTGGCAGCACGACCGTCATATCGAGCCGTTCCGGCCCTGGAACAGCCTGGTGGAACAGCGCCTGGCCGGGGTGGTGCAGGTGCATTCCTATGAACTGATGCTGGAGATGATCCGCTGCAGCGCCTGCATTGGCCTGCTGCCGCAGTACATGAGCCGCTTCGACCGCGGCCTCACCGCCTTGCCGGGCCTGTTCGAGGAAAGCATGCAGCGCCGCGCCTGGCTGGCGGTCAATGCCCAGGTGGAGCATGAAGAGCAGGTACAGCAACTGGTGGAACTGATCCTCAACACCTTCAGCGAACGCCAGGACTGGTTTGTCTGAACGGACCCGCCCGCTCTTGCAGAGATTCACTCCCACGCCCACGAGCGGGCACCCACCGCGACTCCATGCAGGAGCCGGCTTGCCGGCGAAAGGGCCCGCCAGCCCTGCGCCGGTTCCGGAAACGCCTTCGCTGGCAAGCCAGCTCCTACCAGGGGCACCCACCGCTATTCCATGCAGGAGCCGGCTTGCCGGCGAAGGGGCCCGCCAGCCCTGCGCCGGTTCCGGAAACGCCTTCGCTGGCAAGCCAGTTCCTACCAGGGGCACCCACCGCTATTCCATGCAGGAGCCGGCTTGCCGGCGAAAGGGCCCGCCAGCCCTGCGCCGGTTCCGGAAACGTCTTCGCTGGCAAGCCAGCTCCTACCAGGGGCACCCACCGCTATTCCATGTAGGAGCCGGCTTGCCGGCGAAGGGGCCCGCAAACCCTGCGCCGGTTCCGGAAACGCCTTCGCTGGCAAGCCAGCTCCTACGGGGGGGCCTGCGAGGCGGTTCCTTGCCGGCGAACGAGCACCATTGCCCTCGTCATCCAGAGGCGCATGCCCGTACACTCGATGGCCACTTCGACTTCAAGGATGACCTCGCCATGCCCAACGCCCATCCCACCATCGTCATCGAGCGGTGCAACGAAGCTCATATCGACGGCCTGACGGCGCTGTACAGCGAACCCAGTGTGGCGGCCCAGACCCTGCAACTGCCTTACCAGTCCCGCGAGTTGTGGCGCAAGCGCGTCGGGCTGGGGCAGGAAAACGAGGGGCTGGTGGCCCTGGTTGCCCTGCACCAGGGTGCGGTGATCGGCAGTTGCAGCCTGCTGCAGGTGGCGCGGGTGCGCCGGGCCCATTGCGCCGATATCGGCATGGGCGTATCCCCGGCCTGGCAACGCCAGGGCATCGGCAGCCGCCTGCTGGCGGCCGTGCTGGAGGTGGCCGACAACTGGATGAACCTGCGCCGGGTGGAGTTGACGGTGTATGCCGACAACCAGGCCGCCATCGGCCTGTACCGCAAGTTCGGCTTCGAAACCGAAGGCCAGCTGCGCGACTACGCCGTACGCGACGGCGGTTATGTCGATGTGCTGAGCATGGCGCGCTTGCGTCGTTGAGACCGGGTTCGTGTAGCCGCTGCCGCAGGCTCGGGCCGCGTTCGGACGATCGGCTCCGCAGCAGAGGCAGGGATCCTGTGGCCGCCCGAGGTTCGGCAGGCGATCGCCATGCAAGGCCCTGCGGGCCCTGACGTTCACTCCAGCAAAGCGAAATCCACCGCCGCCCGGGCATGCAATTCGGTGGTGTCCAACAGGGGCAGGGCGCTGTGCTCGGGCTTGAGCAGCAGGCCGATTTCCGTGCAGCCGAGGATGATCGCCTCGGCACCACGGGCCTGGAGCCCGTCGATCACGTGTTGGTACAGCCGCCGCGAGCTCTCGCTGACAACGCCCACGCACAGCTCCTCATAGATGATGCGGTGCACCGCCTGGCGCTGCGCTACATCGGGCACCAGCACCTTCAGGCCCTGGTCTTCCAGGCGGCCTTTGAGGAACGCCTGCTCCATGGTGAAGGCTGTGCCCAGCAGCCCCACGCTCAGGGTGCCGGCTGCCTGGGCGGCCTGCACCACGGGGTCGGCAATATGCACAAAGGGCACTCCAATGGCGGCCTCTATCTGCCCGGCGACCTTGTGCATGGTGTTGGTGCAAAGCACCACGCATTCGGCGCCGCCGGCTTCCAGGCGCCGGGCTGCCTCCACCAGGATCGCCGCCGCGTCGTCCCAGCGCCCGGCATGCTGGGCCTGTTCGACAGGCCCGAAGTCGACGCTGTACATTAACAGCCGCGCTGAACGCAGCGGCCCCAGTCGATCGCGAACCTGCTGATTGATCAGGCGATAGTATTCGGCGCTGGACTCCCAGCTCATGCCGCCGATCAGGCCGATGGTGCGCATGGGCAACTCCTCTGTGGTGCGGTTGGGTAAGCCTCAGTTTCACGCCGCCACGGGTGGCGATCTATCAGGAAATTTCACATGCCCCAGGTGCTCGAACATCGCCTGCTGGACGGCCGCCTGCTGCTGCAACTGCTGCCGGCCGCGGCCTACAGCGCCCGCGATCCGGCCCAGTGGCAGACCTTGGGGGTGACCCTGGAACGCCAGCGCGGGGTGCATGCCATCGACTCCGACCGCCGCGAGGATTTCGATACCTGGCCCGGCACCCTGGCCCTGACGCCCGCAGGCATTGAGGTGTTTTCCGAATCCGCCATGGGCGGCGAATACCTGCTGCTGCGCTGGCAGGGCGCGACTCCGCTGGTTCCTGGCCAGCGCCGGATGCAGAGCCCGGGGCATGCCCGCGCCCTGGCCCTGGGGCGCGAAGCCAGGCGCCTGCTGCTGGCGCCCGAGGCCGATGAGCTGGCCCTGGAGCAATGCGCGCTGGCGTTTCTGGGGCTGGCCCAGCCCGGTCGGGCGGCGCCAGCCCCGGCCCCGGAGCTGGGGCAGGTGCTGCAACAGATGGCCGATGAATACGCCCGGCCCCTGTCACTGGCGCAACTGGCCCTGACCTACGGCCACAACGAACTGCGCCTGCTGCGCGACTTTCGTCGTGCTGTAGGCATCACGCCCCATGCCTGGATCACCGAGGTGCGTCTGCAAGCGGCCCGGCGGCTGCTGGAGCACACGGATCTGCCCCTGGCGGCGGTTGCCCAGGACTGTGGTTTTGCCCATCAGTCCCACCTGGGCAGCGCCTTGCGCCAAGCCACCGGCCTGACGCCGCGTCAGTACCGGCTGCAGTTTCAGTGCCGAGCGGTGGATACTGCGCTGTAGATTTTGCCTGGTAATGCCTTGCCAGTGATCGTCGCCAGCGGCCCGCAGGATCATCATCGGTGGGCGCAGCTACAGGGCTCGGCGAGCCGGCGGGCAAACAACTCAACGCCCGACACCGGCATCTGCCATGCTCAGGGCCGGCGACCTGCTGTTCTCAAAGGTCGAAGCCAGGGACACAGCACAATGGACGATATCCAGCAACTGGGCGAGATGCTGCGCCACTACGCGGCCAGTGAAGCCCACAAGAAGCAGTTGTTCGACAGCCAGTCGGTAGTCTGGGCGCGTCGCATTCATCAATTGTTCGGGCAGATCGAAGACTGGCTGGCGCCGGTGTTGCTGCCGGACCTGCTGGCGTTGCAGCGCGAGCCCTATGTGGCCTTCAGCCCGGCGGTGCCGCTGGAGGTCTCGACCTTCAAGAGCGAGAAGCTGACCATCCATATCGCCGGCAAACCGGTGGAGTTCGTGCCGGATGTGATGGGCCCCCAAGGGCAGATTTCCCTGGCGGTGATCGGCCTGACTGCGGCGCGGCTGGGCAGCGTGTCCCTGGTCGGCGAGGCTTCGGGCGGCTGGCAATGGCGCAAGACCAACGGCTTGAAGGACCCTGACGTCTTTGCCTTTGACGGCAATTTCCTCGCCGCTCAGTTGCAGAGCCTGATCCCCCGCGAGCGCGCCTGACCCGGCCAATACTCCCACTGTAGGAGCTGGCTTGCCAGCGAAAGCGATGCCCGGGATTGCGCGAGGCGTGCTGGCCCCTTCGCCGGCAAGCCGGCTCCTACAGGGGATTGCTGGCGCTGGCTTGCCAGCCAAAGCGCTCTACATATCCAGGTTTATCCAACCCGGCTTGGCTTCCTCCGGCGCCACGGCGTTGATTTTCTTGCCCGTGGCCAGCTCCACCCGGCGGGCTACGTCGGGGTCGTCGGCGAAGGGGATCAGGCTGGCGTCGTCCAGGCTCTTGGCACTCTGGTGACGCAGGCAGTACTCGATGCAGAGGTAGAGAAACGCCACCCCCAGCAGGTTGAGCAGTATATCCATGGGTTTTCAGGCTCCCTGAAACGCAACACGCCGGCCACGGGGGCCGGCGTGGGGCAGGTGGGTCAGGCGATCCGGGCGTCGCTCAGCGCCAGGCGCTCATCGGCAACGCGCACGGTGCGCCAGGTGTTGTAGGCCATCAGCAGCATGCCGCTGAGGAAGAACACGCCGCCGGCGAAACGCACCACGAACCCCGGATGGCTGGCCACCAGGGCCTCGACGAAGGAGTAGGTGAGGGTGCCGTCTTCGTTCACCGCGCGCCACATCAGGCCCTGGGTGATGCCATTGACCCACATCGAGGCGATGTACAGCACGGTGCCGATGGTGGCGAGCCAGAAGTGCAGGTTGATCAGCGGCACGCTGTACATCTGCTCGCGGCCGAAGACTTTGGGCACCATGTGGTAGATGGCCCCGAAGGTGATCATCGCCACCCAGCCCAGGGCACCGGCGTGTACGTGGCCGATGGTCCAGTCGGTGTAGTGGGACAGGGCGTTGACGGTCTTGATCGCCATCATCGGGCCCTCGAAGGTGGACATGCCGTAGAACGCCAGGGACAGCACCAGGAAGCGCAGGATCGGGTCGGTGCGCAGCTTATGCCAGGCCCCGGAGAGGGTCATCATGCCGTTGATCATGCCGCCCCAGCTCGGGGCCAGGAGGATCAGCGACATGGCCATGCCCAGGGACTGGGCCCAGTCCGGCAGCGCGGTGTAGTGCAGGTGGTGCGGGCCGGCCCAGATGTACAGGGTGATCAGCGCCCAGAAGTGCACGATGGACAGGCGATAGGAGTACACCGGGCGCCCGACTTGCTTGGGCACGAAGTAGTACATCATCCCGAGAAAGCCCGTGGTCAGGAAAAAGCCTACGGCGTTGTGCCCGTACCACCACTGGACCATGGCGTCGGTGGCCCCGGAATACACCGGGTAGGACTTGAACCAGTCCACCGGGATCGACAGGTGGTTGACCACGTGGAGCATGGCGATCACCAGGATGAAGGCGCCGAAGAACCAGTTGCCGACGTAGATGTGCTGGCTCTTGCGCCGCACCACGGTGGTGAAGAACACAATCGCGTAGGCGACCCAGACCACCGCCATCCACACCGCGCCGGCGAATTCGATCTCGGCGTATTCCTTGGTGGTGGTGTAGCCCAGGGGCAGGGTGATCAGCATGATCACGATCACCGACTGCCAGCCCCAGAAGGTGAAGGCGGCCAGGGTGTCGGAGTACAGCCGCACCTGGCAGGTGCGCTGGACCGCGTAGTAGCTGGCGGCGAACTGCGCGCTGCCGGCGAAACCGAAGATCACCAGGCTGGTGTGCAGCGGCCGCAGCCGGCCGAAGGTGCTCCAGGGCAGGTCGAGGTTCATCTCCGGCCACACCAGCTGCGAGGCAATCCACACCCCCATGGCCATGCCGATCACGCCCCATACCACTGTTGCGACGACGAATTGGCGAACCACCTTGTAGTTGTAGGCCTGTCCGATTGTTGCTGAGTTCATGGTCAATGCTTCCACGGTTGCAAAGTCTTGCCAGGCCACCCGGTCTGGCACGGGGTGCACTGTAGGAATCAGCGGGGAAACAAAACAGGCTCAGAAAAACCACATTAATACGGATCAGATTTTCCTCATGCCTACGGTGGTGCAGCCTTGGCTGATATGGTTTTTTAGTTTTTACCTGAATCTGTAACGCTCTGCGCCGTACGCGCATAGTCGCCCCCTCACAACACGCGCCGTTTAGAGCACGATCAGCTTCGATGAGGTAGGGACATGTATCAGTACGACGACTATGACCGGGCCCTGGTGCTTGAGCGGGTGGCGCAGTTTCGCGACCAGGTCGAGCGCTTCATGGGCGGCCAACTGAGCGAGGAGGAGTTCCTGCCCCTGCGCCTGCAGAACGGCCTGTATATGCAGAAGCACGCCTACATGCTGCGGGTGGCGATTCCCTACGGCACCCTCAGCGCCCGGCAGATGCGTACCCTGGCCAGCATCGCCCGGGACTTCGACCGCGGCTACGGTCACTTCACCACCCGGCAGAACCTGCAGTTCAACTGGATCGAGCTGGCCCAGGTGCCGGATATCCTGCAGCGCCTGGCCGAAGTGGAGATGCACGCCATCCAGACTTCCGGCAACTGTGTGCGCAACATCACCACCGAAGCCTTTGCCGGGGTGGCCGGCGACGAATACCTGGACCCGCGCCCCCTGGCGGAGATCCTGCGCCAGTGGTCCACCATCAACCCGGAATTCCTGTTCCTGCCGCGCAAGTTCAAGATCGCCATCTGCTCGGCCAAGCAGGACCGCGCGGCGATCATGATGCATGACATCGGCCTCTATCTTTACCGTGCCCGCAACGGCGAGATGCTCCTGCGGGTGATAGTCGGCGGCGGCCTGGGGCGCACGCCGATCCTCGGCCTGCAGATCCGCGACGGGCTGCCCTGGCAGCACTTGCTGTCCTATGTCGAAGCGGTGCTGCGGGTCTACAACCGCTACGGCCGGCGGGACAACAAGTACAAGGCGCGGATCAAGATCCTGGTCAAGGCCCTGGGCATCGAGGCCTTCGCCAGGGAAGTGGAGGAGGAGTGGCAGCACCTCAGGGACGGCCCGGCGCAGCTCACCGAGGACGAATTCCAGCGGGTGGCCAGCGCCTTTGTGCCGCCGATCTACGAGCGCCTGGCGGACACCGACCTGGAGTACGGCAGCCACCTGGCCGAGTCCCCGGCCTTCGCTCGCTGGGTGGCGCGCAACGTGCACCCGCACAAGGTGCCGGGCTACACCTGCGTGGTGCTGTCGACCAAGCCGGGCCCGGCCTCGCCACCCGGTGACGTCACCGGCCAGCAGATGGAAGCGGTGGCCGACTGGTCCGAGGACTACGGCTTTGGCGAGATCCGCATTGCCCACGAACAGAACATCGTCCTGCCGGATGTGCCCAAGTCGCGCCTGTTCGAGCTTTGGCAGCGGGCCTGCGAGCATGGCCTGGGGACCGCCAACGCCGGGTTGCTGACCGATATCATCGCCTGCCCGGGCGGTGACTTCTGCGCCTTGGCCAACGCCCGTTCGATCCCCATTACCCTGGCCATCCAGCAGCGCTTCGACGACCTGGACTACCTCCACGACCTGGGGGACATCAGCCTGAACATTTCCGGCTGCATGAACGCCTGCGGCCATCACCACATCGGCAATATCGGCATCCTCGGCGTCGACAAGAACGGCAGCGAGTGGTTCCAGGTCACCCTGGGCGGGGCCAAGGGCCGTGACAGCGCCCTGGGCAAGGTGATAGGCCCGTCCTTCAGCGCCGAGGAAATCCCCGAAGTGATCGAACGCATCATCGCCACCTTCGTACGCTACCGGGAAAGCGACGAACCTTTCGTCGAGACCCTGCAGCGCATCGGCCTGGAGCCGTTCAAGGAGCGGGTCTATCCCAAGACCGTGGAGGCGCTGGCATGAACAACCTGCTGCGTTTGCACGAAGGCGAAGCCCAACGGGTGGAAGACGATGCCTGGAGCCTGGTGCGCGGGGTCGACGACGCATTGCCGGACGGGCCGCTGATTCTGCCCCTGGCCCTGTGGCTGATGCGCCGCATCGAGCATCACCCGGCCCGGGACGGCGTATGGATAGGCCCGGATGACGAAGTGGAAAGCCTCAAGCCCTGGCTCAAGCTGATCCCGCTGATCGCCGTGGACTTCCCCAGCTTTCGTGATGGCCGGGGTTACAGCCAGGCCTACCTGCTGCGCACTCGCCTGGGCTGGATGGGCGAATTGCGAGCGATTGGCGATGTGCTGCGCGACCAGTTGAGCCATATGCGCCAATGCGGTTTTGACAGCTTTGCCGTGCGTGAAGACAAGTGCGCGCTGGACGCACTCAAAGGGTTGGCGGGGATGAGCGTGCTCTATGGCCGCTCGGTGATCGAGCCGCGGCCGCTGTTCCGTCGGCGCTGAAGGTGGCGCGCGGTTGCGCTGGTTAATGCAATTTCTAGAATAAATAGTCGTTTAAAATCAATAGATTAAAATTTATAGTTAATCCTG
Source organism: Pseudomonas sp. GW823-FHT03E05 (assembly GCF_058796855.1). Taxonomy (NCBI): domain Bacteria; kingdom Pseudomonadati; phylum Pseudomonadota; class Gammaproteobacteria; order Pseudomonadales; family Pseudomonadaceae; genus Pseudomonas; species Pseudomonas sp. GW823-FHT03E05. The sequence continues at coordinate 1,518,044 of NZ_JBXAJB010000001.1, read as the reverse complement.
TTTGATTGGTTTTAGGGGGGCTCGGGTAACCGAGCCCTCCTTGCCACCCTGCCTATTGCAACGCCGGGTCCCCGGGGTTGAGCTGCTTCCATTGCTGCATCAGTGCCAGGGCCTTGGGTTCCTGGCCGCTCTCCAGGTAGTACTGGATCAGGCTCAGGCGCGCATTGCGCTGGGTCGGCTGGCGCTGCAGCAGGGCTTGCAACTGACGGTTGGCAGCGTCCTGCTGGCCACTGTCGTGCAGGGCCACTGCCAGCACATAGGCGTACTGAGCATTCTGCGGTTCCAGCTCGGCGGCCTTTTTCAAGGCGGCCATGGCCCGGGCAGTGTCGCCCCCACGAATCAGGCTCAGGCCCCGGGTGTGCTGCAGCAGCGCCGACTCCGGGTGCTGTTGCAGGGCCTGGGCCAGCAGTTGCTGCGCCTCCTGGCTGCGGCCATTGGCTTCCAGCCACTGCCCCAGGGTCACCAGGGCCGGGAAGAAGTCGCTGTCGCGGCGCAAGGCTGCGCGCAGGTAGGGTTCGACCTCGGCACCGCGCCCGCTGGCCTGGTAGAGCATGGCCAGGTTGAGGTTGGCTTCGGCCCGCTCCACGAGGCTCAACTGCACCGCTTCATATTCGCCAAGGGCTTTGTCCCAGGCCCCTTGAGCCGGGCCCAGGCCACTGCGCGCGGCGCCCAGCAGGTCGCGAGCCGCGGTGATCCGCACGGCCTTGACCGGGTCTTGCAGCAGGGGCACCAGCAGCGGGCCACGTTCGGCTGGCGGCACCAGGGCGCTGGTGGCTTGCACCGCGCTTTCGCGCACCTGGGGGTCCGCATGCCCGAGGGCCTGGGTAGCCAGTTGCAGTGCCTGGGCACTGGGATAGTTGGCCAGCTCGGCCAGCAGGGTGGCACGCCGGATCGGTGGCAGATCGCTGCGCTGCAGTTGTTCCTGCAACGCCTGGGCTGCTCCTGGGTGGCCGCCGCGGATCAACCACAGGCTGTCGTCGTAGCGTGGTGGCTGGGGTGGGCTGTTGGCGGTCCATAACCGGAACTGCCGGCTGATGCGTTCGCCGGCCTGTTGCCCCTGGTGGCAGCTCAGGCAGGCATCGGCCGTGCCAAGCTTCTGCGCCCGCAGCGGGTTGGGCAGGCTGAAGCTGTGGTCATGGCGATAGTCATTGCCCATGTAGACCTTGCCCGGCATATGGCAGTCCACGCATTGCGCACCGGGCTGGCCGGGGGTGTGCCGGTGATGCTCGGGGGAATCGTAATCCTTGGCCTGCAACCCGCGTCCGTCGATGCCGGCTGCCGCGCTCTTGCCGGCGGGGTTGTGGCATTGCAGGCATACGGCGTTGCCCGGGGCCTTGAGCTGGGTGCTGTGGGGGTTGTGGCAGTTGCTGCAGCGCACCCCTTTGTCGAACATCTTGCTCTGGGCGAAGGAGCCGTATTCGAACACCTCGTCCTTGATCTTGCCGTCCAGGGCGTACAGCTCCCGGGTCAGGGCGCTGGGCAGGTAGTCATCCATCAGGCGCTGGCCGACGTGGTAGCCGTCGCCCAGGGGCGCGCGTCGGGCGTGGCAGCGGGCGCAGGTCTCGATCTCCTGGGTGGCGCTTGCGGCCTTGAGGTCCACGGTGAAGCCGGCGTTGGCCAGGGTGGCCTTGCTGGCCGTGGCCTGCAGGTGGTTGGAGGCCGGGCCGTGACAGGCCTGGCAGCCAACGCCGAGGCTGTTCCAGTGGCTGTCGAAACGTTCCTGGCTGGCGCTGAAATTGCGCTGGTAGCCGGTGGTGTGGCATTCCACACACATGAAGTTGGCGTTCTGGCTGGGCTTGCTCCAGTGCAGCGGGTTCTTGAAGTTAACGCCCTGGCCCGGATACAGGTGGAACCACTGCTGCTTGCGGGTATCCCAGGCCACGCCCAGGGCTTGCAGGCGCCCCTGGCCGACCTCGATCAGGTATTGCTGCAAGGGCTCGATGCCGAAGGTGTAGGCCACCTTGAAGTCCGCGGGCCTGCCGTCGGCGCCGGGGGTGTTGACCCAGAACTCGGTCCCGCGGCGAAACAACCGGGTGCTTTCGCCTTCGGCCTTGAAACGCTGTTCATTGAAATTGCCCAGCACCGTCTGCGGGTTGGCCTCTTGCATCGCCAGTTGATGGTGCGAGCCTTGCCAGTCCCTGGCCTGGGCCTGGTGGCAGCCCTGGCAGGCCTGTTCATCGACGTACTGGGCGACCGGTAGCGCCGGCACGGCCTTGGGCTGGGCGGGGGGCGGGGCCGCAGCCACCTGCGGCGCCGCCAGCCGGGGCGGTTCGGCCAGCAGGAACCAGACGAGAGCGCCGAGCACCAGCAGCAACAGCAGGGCGCCGAAGGGGAACAGGTAGCGGTGGGGCGAAGGTGCAGTTGAAGCAGGGGGTGTCGAGCGTGGGTTATTCTTCTTCGGCTTGGGCATTGCGACGTCCGTATCCAGAATGCGGTGCCTTGATCGGCACTCTCAGGCTCGATGGAGCTTTGACGGCAGCTGCCGGTCTGTCAAATCCGGGCTGTGAATCAGCCCGCAAGCCGTGACAAACAACCCGCGCCGGCGGGGCAAAGCGCCGGCTTTTGGCTATACCTTAATTTCCCCTAGCCAGTCCCTGGCTGCTGCACCTACAGGAGTTACACATGAAGCTTGCTCTGACCCTCAGCACGCTGTGCCTTGCCACCCTCGGGATGGTGGGCTGTTCCAGCAAAGTGCCCCAGCCTGACGAGTACTCCGGGTTTCTCAGCGACTACAGCCAGCTCAAGGAAGCCAAGTCGCCCTCCGGCGTGGAGGTGATGCGCTGGATCGATCCCAAGCTCAAACTGAGCAACTACAGCAGCGTGTACATCGAACCGACCCAGTTCTACCCGCAGCCGCAGCCGACGGCGAAGATCCCCCAGAGCACCCTGACCGCCATCACCCGTTACTACGACCAGGCACTGCAGCGCGAGGTGAGCAAATCCCTGCCACTGGCCACCGGCCCGGGCCCGGGGGTGATCGTGGTGCGCGCGGCGATTACCGCAGTCACCAGCAAGACCGAGGGCCTGAAGCCCTATGAAATCATTCCCGTGGCCCTGGTGGCGGCGGCGGTGAGCACCGCCAGTGGCATCCGCGACCAGGAAACCACCCTGGCCACCGAGGCGGCGTTCCTGGATGGCAGCACCCACGCGGTGATTGCCGAAGTGGTCCGCAAAGGCACCGGCAAGCCCCTGGAAAACGACACCCAGGTGATGCAGGCCAGCGACGTGAAGAACGTCATCGACGGCTGGGCCTATGACATGCACCAGTCCTACCTGCAACTGAAGAAAAAGTGACCGACCGTTGATGGCCGCGGCATCTTGAAAGGTGCCGCGGCCATCGTTCGGTTTCAGTACTGGCTGCGCGCCAGTTTGTTGTAGTGGTAGAGCATCTGGTCGTAACCCTGGGTCACTGCGTGGTAGTCGTCGCTCAGGCGTTGCGGCTCGGCATGTTGCTGCCAGTCGCGGTGCAGGGTGTCCAGCGCCTTGAGGTACTGTTCGCCGGGCTGGGCGATCAGTTGCCAGAGGTACAGCACCTGCTCGGTGTTCTTGTCCGGCTGGCCTGTTTTCAGGTACTGCTGCCGAGCGTCCCAGGTCTGGCGCAACTGCCGGGTGACCTGCGCCAGTTGGTCCGGGGTCAGGCTTTGCTGGCGTACGCCTGCCTCGACAAACTCCACGGTGCTGCGGGCCTGGATCATGTAATCGAGCAATGCCCAGTGGGCATTGCGCCCCAGGCGCTGCTCCAGGCGCAGCAGTTGCTGGCTGCGCGGTTCGATATCCAGGGCCGGGAGCAACCGGCGCACGGCGTTGGAAGCTTCCAGGTAAGCCTCGCTCTGTTGCGCCAGTTGGCGGGCAAACTCATCCAGTTGCGCCTCGGTCAGGGGCCGCCCGATGCCCATTTTGCGCATGAAGGAATCCTTGGTCAGGGCCGCGAAGGGCCCGAGCACTTGCAGATAGCGCACGGTGGCGGGGAGCAAAGGGCTGTCCGGGGCCAGGACCTGCAACTTGTCGGTGATCCTGCCGGGGCAGTTGAGGCGGTACAGCGCGTCGATGTCCTGGTGGCTGTAGGCATACAGGTCGTAGGCTTCGGGCGCCTTGGCCCGGGGCGCACCCTCGGCCATGAAGGCCTGGTGGGCCAGGCGCCAGGGTACATCCACCTGGTTCATGCAATTGACGATCGGCGCCAGGGCATTGGCCTGGGCGGTGCTCGGGCTGTCCTGGTGGTCCAGCCACAGGTCGAGGCGCCCCAGGGGCTTGCTGGCCCCGGCCAGGCCGACCAGCGTCAACCCCAGAACCAGGCCGATGGGCAGCAACCAATTGGGGTTCATGGCTGCCTCTCCTGGCCGTACCACTGGCGGGCGGTGGCCGGGGCCGCGCAGCCCTCGGCATTGGCGGGCATGCGCGCGCACAGGCGTTCGCTCCATTGCTGCAGGCCTTGGTTGGGGTTGAGCGTGCGCTGGCTGGTGAACAGCTGGAGGCTGCCCAGGCCTGCCACCAGCACCATGCAGCCCAGGCCGATCAACAGCCGCCGGCGCCAGGGAGCGGGTTTTTCCCAGGAAGCCTGGGCCTTGAGTTCGCGGCGCCGCAGGCTCGCCACCCCCAGCAGCACGGCCAGGTAAGTGGCGGCGCTGACCGGGCCGCAGAAATATCCCAGGGCACTGCTGATCAGCAGGGCCGGCAGCAGGTCGCGCAGGACCAGCACCTCACGATCCGGGTCGAGCCAGTGCGGCAGGCGTGCGCCGAGTGCCTGGTCGCGTACCCAGAGGCGGTGAGCCAGAGGCTGCCAGAGCCACCCCAGCAGGGCCCCGGCGCCGGCAAAACAGGTGCTCCAGAACAGCGTCACGCCAATGATTTCCCCCAGGCTGCCGGCTTGCGGCGCATAGCGGGCCACGGCCCCCGCCAGGCAGGCGAGGACAATGCCCAGGTACATGGGCCAGGCGTTGAAAGCGAACTCCCAGTCGCGCCAGAAGAACGGCGTGCCGCCGGGCATGCCGGCCGATACCTCGGGGTGATTGGCGTGCAGCCGCGAGCTCAGTTGGCGGCAGCAGGCCCAGTCATCGGGGCGCAGGCGCCGGGCGAAGTTGCGCCGGCGGGTGAAACTGATGGGCGCCAGCAGCAGGTAGGCGGCGCGCTGTTGCGGGCTGGCCGGCGCCTGGGTGGCCAGGGCCTGCTGGCGGGCAATGAATACCGGTGCTTCGTCACGGGCTTTGAGGCGCTCCCATTCCAGCGCCGGACAGGCGTTGTCCGCACCGTTGTGCCAGCCCTGGCCGGCACACACCGCGGCGAACCCCGGGCTGGACCAGTAGGGGCTGTTGAGCAGCAGCTCCACCAGTTGCAGGTTGAACCACTGGCCCTGGTCCAGGCTGTTCAGCCAGGGCTGCTGCTGGCGTTGCGCGTAGGCCTGGAGCAGAGCCTGGTCGTCGCGCTGGGCCAGGGCGTCCTGCAGGGGCTGCAAGAGCTTTTCCTGGCACTGTTCCAGCAATGCATCGATCAGGTACTCCGGCAGTTCCAGGCGCTGCCAGGCGCTGAGCCAGTGGAACGTGGCAAAGGCCCAGGCCAGCAGCTGTTGCGATTGGTCCGGGCGTTCCACGCAGTGGCGCAACAGGCCCAGCTCGAACTCCAGCAGGCAGTCGCTCTGGATCGCCTGCTGATAGCGCAGGTCCAGTTGCTCGATGCGGATGCCCTCCAGCAAGGGGGCGACTCGCTGCGCCGGCGACAGCGGCTTTGGGCCCTGCGGCGCCTGCCCGGCCAGCGGCATCGGGTCTTCGTCCGAATGTGGATCCTGCTCCTGCATGCCCAGCCACCGGGCTTGCTCCAGCGCCGATTCATAGGCTTCGCGCAGGCGCTGGAACGCCACCGGGTCTTCATCCGGGCGGGTCTGCTTGAGCAGCCTGGCGTAGTGGCGTTTGATGGTGCGGGTATCGGCGGTGGCCGGCAGGCCGAGCAGGGTCCAGCAACTCATTGGGCGGTACGACTCCATGAAAGACCGCCGCGCCCGGGCAGTGGCGCGCTGAAACTGCGCACCCTACCGGTTTCCTGAAAAAAAGTCCCAGGCCGCATGCAACGGCCCGGGATGGGCGCTTCAGCTCACTGGCCGACGAACCAGCGGTAGTAGGGGTTGCCGCCATCGACCTGGAGCAGTTCGCGGATCTCCCGGGCCCAGGCTTCGCGGTCGCCCTCATAGGCGTGCAGGCTGGCGCGGTAGAACTGCATCAGGTTGCGGCTTTCCTGGTTCATGCGCTGGCGAAACTCGGGGCTGACATTCACCAGCACCGGTGGATGGCGCAGGTTCAGCAGCTCCGGCAGAACCCGGTTGATTTCCCGTGGCCGCACCCAGGGGGCGTACTCGATGCGCGGTCGGTCATCGGTGACCGCCGGGGCATCGCCGGCAAAGTGCTGCAGGCCGTCGCGGTCGCTGACCCAGGTGGCCAGCAGCGCCTGGGTGGAATTGACCCCGACTTCCCCCAGGGCGCTGCGCACGCTGTCCTGGGCAAAGCGCCGCTCGATCCTGGCCGCGTCCAGCTCGATGGGGTCCGGGGAACCCACCAGCAGCATCTCGTGGAACTCGCTGGTCCACATTGTGGCGTAGGGGAAGACCTCGAGGAAGCTCTGCACCAGGGCGCGGGAGTCTTCGGTGTTCTGGGTCGGCAGGGGCAGCCACTGGGCCACCAGGCCCTGGGTGTTGAGGCGCCGCGCGGCCAGTTGGTAGAAGTCCCGGGAGTACAGGTTGACCACCCCGGCAGCGGAGGGCGGCGGCGGTTCCAGGGTGATCAGGTCATAGTTCTGCGGGCTGCGCAGCAGTTCCTGGCGCCCGTCCTGCAGGCGGATCTGAATGCCCGGGTCGCTGGCGGCATTGAAGTTGCCCTGGAACAGCGGCGCGGCTTCCAGTACCGCCGGTAGCAATTCCGCCACCACCCGCTGTTCCAGCCCCGGGTAGCGCAGCAGGGCCCCGGCGGTGATCCCGGTGCCGAAGCCGATCACCAGCGCCGAGCGCGGCTCGCCGTTGTGGATCAGCAGCGGCAGCAGGGCCTGGATGCGCATGTAGCGCAGTGACGGCATGGCATCGCCGGTGTTCGACACGCCCTGGATATACAGGCGATGGAAGCGCCGCTCGGGCTGGCCCTGGGTCACCACCGCCACCGTGGCGCCGCGGCCTTCCTGGTAGAAACTCAGTTCGGCGTGGCGGGCCCCGGGCAGGAGTTGCGCCAGGCGCTGGGGCGGGGTCAGCAGGGCCACGGCCAGGGACAGCAGCCCCAGGGCAACCACCCCCTGGCGCCGGCCCTTGTTCACCCCGGGGCCCTGGCGCACGGCAAGCAGGCCCACCAGCGCTGCGATCAGCGCCAGCAGCCCCAGGGTGCGCACCAGCCCCAGCCAGGGGATCAGCACGAAGCCGCACAGGGCCACGCCAATGATCCCGCCCAGGGTGTTGCAGGCCAGCACGGCGCCAACGTCGCGGCCCACTGCGCGGCCGTCACAGCACAGGCGCAGGGCCAGGGGGAAGGCCGCCCCCAGCAGCAGGGTGGGCACGAACACGATGCACAGCGCGGCCACGGCAAAGCGCCCGCTCATGCCCAGCAGCGGGCTGCCCCCCAGGCTGAGGATGAGGGCTTCGACCTGGGTCTGGGCGAGGATCAGCCAGCGCCCCAGCAGCGCCATTTCCAGCAGGGCCAGCAGCCCGGCACCGGCAATCAGCAGGCCGAACAGGCCCCAGGGGTCACGTACCCGGTCGGCCCGCGGGGCCATCAGGCTACTGCCCAGGAACAGCCCGCCCAGGTAGGTGGCCAGGACTACCGCAAAGGCATAGGTGCGGGTGCTCATGAACGGCACGATGGACTGCGACCAGACCACCTCGTAGCCCAGGGCCACGCCGCCGGCGAAGCTGTACAGCAGCAGGGCCAGGCGTGCCGGTCGCGGGTTGCGGGCCAGCTTTGCCGGCGCGCTGGCGGGCAGGGCCTGCTGTTGTTGCAGGGCCAGGGCACCGAGGGCCGCCAGCAGGTTCAGCAGCGCGGCGGCCAGGGCGCTGCCGCGCACGCCGAGGGTGGCAATCAGCACAAAGGCGCTGAGCAGGGTGCCGGCAATTGCCCCGGCGGTGTTGGCTGCGTACAGCCTGCCACCGGCGCGGCCCAGTTGCCCCGGGTCGGCCGCCAGGGCTCGCACCAGTACCGGCAGGGTGCCGCCCATCAGCACCGCCGGGGCGCCCACCAGCAGCAGTGGCAGGCCCCAGGCCAGCAGGCCCAGGCGCAGGGCCAGTTCAGCGAAGGGTGCGGCGGCGCCGGCCAGGGCCAGGGTCGCGCCCACGGCCGTCAGCGCCACCAGCAATTCCAGCAGCGCGTACAGGCGCCAGGGATTGGCCACCCGGTCGGCCAGGCGGCCGAACAGCCAGCCGCCCAGGGCCAGCCCGGCGAAGAAGGCGCTGATACCAGTGGTGATGGCATAGACCTCGACCCCCACCACCAGGGACAGTTGCTTGATCCACAGCACCTGGAAGATCAGCGCCGCAGCGCCGGAGACAAATAACAGCAGTGCCGGAAACCACTGCGCGCGGGTATCGAGGCTGTGGCTGGCAAGGTGTGGCCGCGAGAGGGGAGAACTCATGTTCCATGGCCTTATGCAGAAATCGAAATGCCCTACGGATGGGCAGGTGCCGGAGTCCCGGCGAATGCGGACTCAAGCGTAGTACAAGACTGGCGGACGTCTTCGTCGGCAAGCCGACTCCTACAGGGAATATGCGTACCCGCCCGTAGGAGCTGGCTTGCCAGCGAAGGCGTTGGCGAGGATGACGCAGGGCTTGCGGGCCTCTTCGTCGGCAAGCCGACGCCTGCTGTGTGGGGGGAGAGGCCACCCGGTGGGCCGGGCGGCGTCGGGTCATTGGGCCGGTTGAGCCTTCATTTTCTCGGCGATCTTGGCATCCACCGCGGCGCGGATCTGGTCGATGCTGAAGCTCGCCGGTTTCTGGCTCGGTGGGTATTCGATGAAGGTCTCGAGGAACTTCGCCGACTTGGTCACCGCCACCCCGGCCAGGTAGACGTTCTTGGTGTTCCAGTCATAGAACTGGTCGGACACCACGTCCGCCCGCTCGTAGGGGTCCATCCGCAAGTTGAGGATCTTCGGTACCCGCAGGCATACGAACGGCTCGCTCCAGACCCTGAACCCGCCGGGCTGGCGCTGTTCGCAGAACACCACTTTCCAGTTGTCGAAGCGCATCGACACCAGCACCCCGTCATCGTTGAAGTAGTAGAACTCGTGGCGTTCCCCCTTGGGCTGCTGGCCGGTCAGGTAGGGCAACTGGTTGAAGCCGTCCAGGTGCACCTTGAAGCTGGCGCCACCAGTGGTGGGGGCCCAGCCCTTGAGCAGCTTGTCCTTGACCCCGCTGTCGCCGGCCGCCGCCAGCAGGGTGGGGAACCAGTCGAGCCCCGAGAACATCTCGTTGGAGACTTCCCCGGCCTTGACCTTGCCCGGCCAGCGAACCATCGCCGGCACCCGGTAGGCGCCTTCCCAGTTGGAGTTCTTCTCGTTGCGAAATGGCGTGGTCGCTGCATCCGGCCAGGAGAACTGGTTGGGCCCGTTGTCGGTGGTGTAGACGACGATGGTGTTGTCGGCAATCTTCAGGTCGTCGAGGGTCTTGAGCAGTTTGCCCACATCGTTGTCGTGCTCGACCATGCCGTCGGCGTATTCGTTGCCGGGCATGCCGCTCTGGCCCGCCATGGACTCGCGCACATGGGTGAACACGTGCATGCGCGTGGTGTTCATCCAGACGAAGAACGGCTTGTCGGCCTTGGCCTGCTTCTCGATGAAGGCCTGGGCGGCGGCGGTGGTTTCGTCGTCGATGGTCTCCATGCGTTTCTTGGTCAGGGCGCCGGTGTCCTCGATCTTGCCGTCGGCAAAACTGTGGATCACCCCGCGTGGTGAGTTGGCCTTGACGAAGTCCGGGTCGTCCTTGGGCCAGTAGGGGCGCTCGGGCTCCTCTTCGGCGTTGAGGTGGTAGAGGTTGCCGAAGAACTCGTCGAAACCGTGGGCGGTGGGCAGGTACTCATCCCGGTCGCCCAGGTGGTTCTTGCCGAACTGGCCGGTGGCGTAGCCCTGGGACTTCAGCGCCTGGGCGATGGTGATGTCGCGTTTTTGCAGGCCCACCGGGGCCCCGGGGATGCCCACCTTGGACAGCCCGGTGCGCAGCGGCGTCTGCCCGGTAATAAAGGAAGAGCGCCCGGCGGTGCAGCTGTTCTCCGCGTAGTAGTCGGTGAACAGCATGCCTTCCTTGGCGATGCGGTCGATGTTCGGTGTCTTGTAGCCGACCACGCCCATGGAATAGGCGCTGATATTGGTCTGGCCGATATCGTCGCCGAAGATCACCAGGATATTGGGTTTCTCTGCCGCCCCGGCAGTTGCCGAGAACGCCATCACCGCGGTCGCCACCAGGGCGGCCTTGGGTAGCCACTTGCGTATGCGAGTCATCTGACTTGCTCCTTTGTCGGGTTCGCTCGCCTGGGGCGAGCCACGTTGAGTGCTGTCCTGCCTTGCGTCTGTTGTTGCTTCTCCTGTGGTCATTGCGCTTGCTCGGGTGCCAGGGGCTCGAAGGGGTAGATCCGCCGCCATTCGGCGGCCATGTCCACCAGCGTCCAGCCGTGCTGCTGTGCTTGATCCAGGGCCTGGTCCAGGCGCCCGACCTGGGACTTGCGGTCGTAGGCCCACTCGCGCGCTGCGTCGGTGTGGTGCACCAGGGCCATGAACCGCTTGCCACTGCCGGCGGCGGTCCACTGCAGCATCTGCAGGTCGCCGTCGGAGTTGCCGAAGGCCAGCAGCGGGCGCCGGCCGATGATCCCGTCGATGCTTTCCGGCTTGCCCGGGCCGTCGTCGTTGTGGGCCAGCTTGGCGGTGCGCAGGATCGACGGCTGGCCGTCCTGGAACTGCCACTGGGTGACGAAGTTGCTGCCGATCACCTGTTCCGGCGGGATGCCGTAGGCGCTTTCGGCGAAGGCGCGCATGAAGGCGGTGTCGCCGCCGGAGACGATGTAGGTCTTGAAATCCTGGCTGCGCAGGTAGTCGAGCATTTCCAGCATGGGCTGGTAGATCATCTGGTTGAACGGCCGCCCGGTCTTCGGGTGGCGGGCCTCGGCCAGCCAGCGCCGGGCATTGTCGATAAAGGCCTCGCTGCTGATGCCGGTATGGGTGGCGCCGATGATCTGCAGCAGGCCGTGCATGCCGCTGGCGGCCAGGGCCTGGTGATCACCTTCGAGCACGGCCTGGAACGGCTGGCGGGTCTTCCACTCGGGGTGCTGGGGCGCCAGGCGCTTGATTTCGTCGAAGGCGAACAGCACCTCGAAATAGGCCGGCTGCTCGCTCCACAGGGTGCCGTCGTTGTCGAACACGGCAATGCGCTCGGCGGGTTTCACGTAGTCCGGGCTGCCCTGGGTGGTCACCGCCTGAACGAAGGCGAGAATGCCCTGCTTGCTCGGGCCGTCCTTCCACGAGGGCAAGGGGTCGCTATTGGCCAGGGCCAGCAGCGGGGCGGCCAGCAACAGCAGCAGGAGGGGCAGGTGGCGCACGCGCCAGGGGGCTGGAAGTGTCATGGGAAATCCTTCTCGTGACGGGGGTTGAGGGGGCGCAGGCCGTGGCCTTGAGAAGGGGCTTGCGGCGTACCTTCGGCGTGCAGCGCCGGCAACGCCTGGCGCAGTTGCTCCAGCGCCGCACCGGCGTGGGGCGTCGGGCCATAGCAGGCCTGCAGCAGGGCGCGCAGGCGCGGGCCCAGGCTGGCCAGATCGAGGCGGCCGCTGCTGCGCCGACACCACAGGTACAGGGCACCCAGTTGCGGCGGCTGCTGCTTGAGCTGGCCCGGCACCTGTTCCCAGGCCCAGGCGGCGGAGCGCTCCCAGGCGGCCTGGCGGGCGGCCCGCCAGTGTTGCCAGGCCTGCTGCCCGCGTTGCCACCAGGGGCGGCCCAGGTACAGCGCCACAACGCCCAGCGCCAGCAGCAGGGCCAGGCCGACCAGGTACTGGGAAATGCGCCAGGGGTTTTGCCGGCCCAGGGCCTGGAGATCGTCGCGGATGGAAAACACCGGTTGATAGCGGCTGGCGGCCGTGGCCTCGAAACTCAAGGCCGGCAACTCGCTGACCTGGGCCCGATGCGCCTGGCTGTTCCACCATTTGATCCGCAGCGCCGGCAGTTGGTAGTGCCCGGGGCGCTGGATCCTGTAACTCAGGCGATCGATGCGCTGGCCACCGCTGATATGCCCGCGACCGTCATCCAGGTTGCTGATGCGCGGGGCCACCGGGTAGGTCTCCAGGCCGGCCACGGCGGCCGTGTGCGGCGGCGGCAGGGACAACCCCGGCGGGCCGTCGGCCTGCAGGGTCAGTTCGCGGACCAGGGTGTCGCCCACCGCCGCTGGTGTCGTGGACAAGCGCAGGGTCTGGGTCAAGCGCAGATCATCGGCCACCAGCACCGTTTCCCCCGGGGCGAAGCCCGGCGGCTGGCTGGCGCTGAAGGCCAGGGGCGGGGTCTGCGCCGACTGTTCGGCGCTGGCCTGGGCCGGGGTGGCGCGCACCACCAGGGGCGGGATCTGGAACGAGCGGGCCTGTTGCGGGGTGATCCGGTAGCGGTAGCGCACGCCGAAGAACGGCTGCCCGTCGAGGGTCTGGTTCAAGTGCTCGGCTTCGCCGTCGGGTGCCAGCACCAGGGCCCCGGGCAGTTGCAGCTCCGGCAGGGTCGCGGCCTGGGTGAACCAGGTATTGGTCAGCACATCGACCTGCAACTGCAGGGTTTGCCCGACCATCACCGAGGTATCGGGCTGCAACTGGGCCTGCACCCGCAACTGCGGCTCTGCCGCCAGCGCCTGCCAGCCCCAGAGCATCAGCCCAAGCGCCATTGCCCACAGCCCTCTCAACGCTACAGGGTTCATGGCGTCACCTGCGGCGTGGTGTTGTCGAGGTCCTGCAGGCTGAACTTCTGCTGCAGGAACGCCGCCGGGGAGGTGCTGAGGTTCTGCAGCCAAAGCTCGTCGCTGGCGGCCTGCTGGGTCTCGACCTTCTTGCTCTGGCCCTTGCCCGCAGGCTTGTCGAACCTGATGGCATCGGGCTTGACCTCGGGGGCGTTCTGCTGCGCGCTCTCGGTGTCTTTTTTCAGCGCCTGGGCCAGAGCCAGGTTGGCGCGGGCCTCGGCAAACCGGGGCTGCAACTTCAGGGCTTGCTGATAGGCGGCGATGGCCTCGTCGAACTTGAAGCGCCGCACATGGATATTGCCCAGGTAGAAATACGCCGCGGCGCTGTCCAGGCGGGCGAAGCTGGCCAGGGCCAGATCGAAGTCCGCCGCTTTATAAGCCGCGATGCCTTTCCAGTAGGGGTCGGTGAACAGCGCGGCGGCGGCCGGGTAGTGGCTGTGTTCGAAGGCCCAGCGGCCTTGCTGGTCGGCGCTGAAGAAGGCGTCGGCCAAGGTATTGGCCCGGGCCGTCGGCGCTTGCAGGCTCAAGCCCAGGCCCAGCAGCAGGGCACCCAGCCAGTTCAGGCTCCAGCCGCGGCGCACGCAGCAGAACGCCAACAGCAGCAGTGGCCAGCACAGCCAGTAGCCGGCGTCTTTCCATTGCAGTTGCCGGTCGGGGGCGCTGGCCGCGGTGAAATGCTGCTGGGCATGCAACTGCACCCAGTCCAGGTCGTCGTCATTCAGGGTCAGGCTGCCCAAGGGCGCGTCGCTGGCGGCGGCCAGTTGCTTGAGCGCGGCGCTGTCGAAACGCCCCAGTTGCGGGCGGCCGTCACTGTCGGTGAGCGGCTGGCCGCTGGCGTCGCGGATGATCCCGCCGTCGCTGCTGCCGGCCGCGAGGATCAGTACCTGCAAGGGGCTGCCGGCCAGTTGCTGTTTGATCGCCGCCAATTGCGAGGTGTCGGCGCCGTCGCTGATCAGCAGCAGGCTGCCGGGGCTGTGCTCGGCCTGGAGCAGGCGCTGGGCTTGGCGGATCACCCCCAGCACATCCTTGCCCGGGCGCTGGATCAGATCGCTGCCCAGGGCCTGGATGAAGCTGTCGAGCAAGGCCGGGTCGTCGCTGGCCGGCAGTACCAGGTGGGCGCTGCCGGCGTAGGCGATCAGCCCGGTGCGGGCGCCACGGCGTTGCTGCACCAGTTGCTGCAACTTGTGCTTGGCGGCCTCCAGGCGGCTGGGCGGCAGGTCGCTGGCGTTCATCGAGGGGGACAGGTCGAGGGCGATGATCAGCGGTGCGCGGTTGTGCAGGAAATCCGGGCGGTCCTGTTCCCAGGTGGGGCCGGCAGCGGCCAGGGCGCCCAGCACCAGCAGCGCGCTGAGCAGATGCACCGGCCGCAGGCGCTGGGAGTCCTGCGGGGTGACCAGCAGGTGCGTCAGCAGGTGTGGGGCAATGGTGCCCCGCAGGCGAGCCTGCAGGTCATGCCGGCGCTGCCAGAGCCAGGGCAGCAAGGCCCCGGGAATGATCAGCAGCAGCCACAGTGGGCGCAGCAGGTGCAGGTCGCTGAGGTTGATCTGCATTTCAGGCCTCCTGCGGCGGGCGAACCCGGCTCGGGCGCAGGCGCGGCGCCAGCCAGGCCAGCAGGTGATACAGCACCAGCAGGCCCAGGGCCGCGCCCAGGGGCCAATGGAACAAATCGCGCTTGGGCTGGTGGCGCAGGGTCTGCACTTGATGGGGGGTGAGGCGGTCGAGGGTGGCGTAGACCTGGTCCAGGGCGCTGCGGTCCTCGGCGCGGAAGTAGCGGCCACCGGTGGTCCGGGCGATCTGCTCCAGGGCCGACAGGTCGACCTTGGCTTCACCTTCGGCGCTGGGGTCCCCGATGCCGATGGTATGGATCACTACGCCTCTGGCTGCGGCCATGGCGGCGGCGTGTTGTGGGGTGATGGCGCTGCTGGTGTCGTTGCCGTCGGTGAGCAGGATCAGCACTTTTTCTGGTTCATGGGCCTGTTCCAGCAGCTTGAGCGCCAGGCCGATGGCGTCGCCAATCGCGGTGTTGGGCCCGGCCATGCCGATCCCGCTGTCTTCGAGCAGCAGGCTCAGGCTGGCGTGGTCCAGGGTCAGGGGCGCCTGGGCAAAGGCGCCGCTGCCGAACACGATCAGCCCCAGGCGATCGTCCTTGCGCCGCTGGATAAAGCCCTGGACCACTTCTTTCACTGCGCTCAGACGGTCGATCCGCTGGCCGTTGGCGTCGTTGAAATCCTGGGTCTGCATCGATTGCGAGAGGTCGATGGCGAGCATCAGGTCGCGTACCGGCCGCTGCTGTTCGAGGGGAGGCTCGACCCACACCGGCCGCGCCACCGCCAGCACCAGCAGGGCCCAGACCAGCAGGTTGAGCAGCAACTGCCCGCGGTTGCGGCGGCTGCCGGACGGTTGCGGCGCCTGGCCGACCGCGCGGCTCATGGCGGCGAAGAACGGCACCCGCACCGCGCTGCGGGCCTCGCGGTAGACGGGCAGCCAGCGGTAGCCGAACCAGGGCAGCGGCAGCAGGAGCAACAGCCAGGGAGAGTCAAACTGCCACATGATGCTGCTCCACCCAGGTGCGGCACTGCTCGAACAACTGTTGTTGCTGTGCGGGCGAGAGGGCCTGCAATTGCGCCTGGGGAGCGTAGGCCAGCAGGGCCAGTTGCTGGCTGAAATCATCGGGCAGCGGTAGCGGGCAATGCTGTTGCAGAAAGGCCTGCCAATCCGCCCCTCGCAGCGCCGCCACCCCCCGCGGGCCTGCAGGCGCTGGCTTGCCCGCGAAAGTGCCGCTGGCTGTGGCAAGGGCTTCCCCGGCAAGCCGGCGCCCACGGGATGCGTGGGGGGCAGGGGGCATGGACAGGGCCACGCGCTTGAGCAGTTCGGGCAAGGCGCGCAGGGCATGGATGCGCTCGTTGCTGGCTTGCAGCCGGGCCAGTTGCGCCAACGCTTCGCGCCGATAGGCATCCCGGCGCCAGCGCCAGTAGCGCCGGGCGCCCCAGGCCAGGGCGCCGAGCAGCAGCAGGGCCAGCAGCACGGCCCAGCCCCAGGTCTGCGGCAGGTAGGCGGGCGGTGGTGGCAGGGGCATTTCCTGCAACTGGTCGATGCTGGGGAGGGTCGGGTTCATCGCCGCGGCGCTCCCAGCCTGCCCAGCTCGCTGCGCAGTTGTCCCAGGGCCTCCTGGGCCGTGCTGAACATCATCAGCGGCACCTGGCTGCGGCGCAGCAGGCTGGCCACGTCCTTGAGCCGGCCACTGAGGAAGTCCCCCAGGGGCCGGTGCACCTGGCGCGGCTCCACCGCCAGTTCCACTTGCAGTTGGCCCTGGGTCACCAGCAGTCGGCCGTTGTGCGGCAGTTCCAGGGCCAGGGGGTCATAGACCTGCAGGGCGATCACGTCGTTGTGCCGGGCCAGTTGGCGCAGGTACTGCAGGGTGCGCGGGCTGGTGCCGGCGAAGTCGCTGACGATACAGACCAGGTGGTCGTGGGCGGCGAGGTTCAGGCATTGCTGCAGCACCCGGTCCAACTGCGCGTCGCCCTCATGGTCGGGGTTGCCGGCGTGCAGTTGCTGGTTGTGCTGGACGATCCGGCTGCACAGGGCTTCCACCCGCTTGCGGCTACGCAGCGGGGCGAGGCTGTCGATGCCCTGGTCGTTGAACACCAGGCCGCCGACCCGGTCACCGGCCTGGAACACCATCCACGCCGCCAGCGCCGCCAGTTCTGCGGCCAGGGCCGACTTGAAGGCCCGCCGCGAGCCGAAGAACATCGACATGCGCTGGTCCACCAGGATCAGTGCCGGGCGGTCGCGCTCTTCGGTGAAGGTACGCACCACCGCCTTGCCGGTGCGCAAGGTGGCGCGCCAGTCCAGGTGACGCAGATCGTCGCCGGGCTGGTAGCGGCGCAGTTCGTCGAAGTTCAGGCCGCGCCCGCGCAGGCGCGAGGCGTGGTTGCCGGCGAGGATGCTGGCTTGTGGCTGGCGGGCGACAAAACTCAGGGAACGGGCCTGGAACTCCAGGGCCATCAGCTGGCTCAGGGCGACATAGACCTGCCCGTCGGCTTCGTGCAGTGGCGTTGCCATGGCGGTTCTCCTCAGGCCGGGATGGCCACGCTGTCCAGCAGCAGGTCCAGCACCTGATCGGCGCCGACGCCGTCGGCCACCGCGTCGTAGCTCAGTTGCAGGCGGTGGCGCAGCACCGGGTGCAGCACCCTGCGCACGTTGTCCGGGCTGACGAAATCCTCGCCCTGCAGCCAGGCATCGGCGCGGGCGCAGCGGTCCAGGCCGATGCCGCCCCGGGGGCTGGCGCCGATGGCGATCCAGCGCCCCAGGTCCGGGTGATAGTCGGCGGGGTGGCGGGTGGCGTTGACCAGGTCGATCAGGTAGCGGTCGATGGCCGGGGCCACGGCCACCGCGCCGACTTCGCGGCGGGCATCGAAGATCACCTGCTGGGACAAGGCAAAGCCCGGCACCCCGGGCGTGGCGCTGCCCAGGGCCTGTTCCTCGGCGCGCAGCAGGCGCAGCACCTGGCTTTCGTCCTCGGGCTGGGGGTAGTCCAGCAGCACCTTCATCAGGAAGCGGTCCATCTGCGCTTCCGGCAGGGGGTAGGTGCCTTCCTGCTCGATGGGGTTCTGGGTCGCCAGGACGATGAACAGCTCGGGCAGGGCATGGCTGGTGCCGGCCACAGTGATCTGCCGTTCCTCCATGGCTTCCAGCAGCGCTGCCTGGACCTTGGCCGGAGCGCGGTTGATCTCGTCCGCCAGGATCAGGTTGCCGAACAGCGGCCCGGGCTGGAAGCGGATCTGGTTCTGCCCCTGTTCCTGGTGCAGCACTTCGGCGCCGGTGATGTCCGAGGGCAGCAGGTCGGGGGTGAACTGGATGCGCCGCATGCTGGCCTCCAGGTGCCGGGCCAGGGCCTTGACCGTGCGGGTCTTGGCCAGCCCAGGCAGGCTTTCCAGCAGCAGGTGGCCGTTGCCCAGCAGGCCGATGACGATCTGCCGGATCACCGCTTCCTGGCCCAGCACCGCTTCGCTGATGCTGGCTTGCAGGGCCTGTATATCGTTACGTGCGCTCATGCTCGGTTCCTTGTGCATAGCCATTACCAGGGGGCCGCCACGACCACGTAGCGCAGGCTGCCGCCGATGTATTGCGGCTGGTACCAGGTGTTGCCGCAGTGTTGGTAGGCCACGCCGCTGGCCACCACCGAAACGCAGTCCGGCGGCACGTTGTCGACCTGGGTGCCGAGGGCGAATGCCGCGGCGGTGGTGGCGCCGACCACCGCCGCTGCGGCCCAGGGGTGGTACCAGTCATCGCCGTGATCGGGGGGTGGTGGCGGTGGCCCGGGCGGCCCCGGATAAGGCTGGGGCCCTGGCCCTGGATAGGGGTGTGGCTCAAGGCCCGGGCCGGGATAAGGATGCGGGCCGGGCCCTGGTCCTGGCCCGGGATGGGGCTGCGGATAGGGATGGGGCTCGGGATGCGGCGCCGGTTGCGGTGGCTGGGGCATGGGGTGCGGCATCGGCCGCGGCTGGGGCATGGGCCTCGGCGCCGGGCCGCCCCCACCGTGGGGCACGACGAAGGTGCGGGCACCGCCGCCACCGCCGCGCAATTGCCAGGCCTGGGCCGCGGACACTTGCAGCAGGCCAAGGGTCAGGACGCTGCACAGCAACCAGTGATTGCGCTTCATGGCTGTACCTCCCCTTGTGCTGCGCTGCGCTCCAGGCGCCGCAATGGCACCTGAGTGGCGCCGGCCGGGGGCTTGAAGGCGAAGCTTGCGGCACTTGGTGCCGACTTGAGTTGCCAGCGGTAATCGACACTGTGGCGCGGCTGCTCGGGGCTGTCGCGGCGGCTGATGACCAGGCGGCAGGGCAAGGGCCGGGGCCCTTCGCGCAGCCACAGCTGCCAGTCGATGTCGCTCTGGCGGAAGGCGTAGTGGGCGCAACGCTGGTCGCCCAGGGTCTCGCTGGCGATGTACAGCGCCGACGTCAGGCCGACCTTCTGCGCGGTGTCGGCGTCCCAGCGGAACAGGTCCGCCAGGGGCAGTTCGATGCCGTAGCTGTCGCTCAGGCGCTGTACCAGAGCGTCGATGCTGGCGGGCGCCGGGGCTCGGGCATAGTAGGGGCCGCGGCTGTCGTAGAGGGTGAAGGCTTCGCCGTCGTAGTACAGGCTGCGCCGCGCGCCCTGGCTTTCGACACTGACCCGCAGCCTGTCGGGTCGCTGGGCCAGCAGTTCGGTGTGGTGGCGAAATTCCACGGCCTGGCCGCTTTCCAGCAACTGGTCGGTGACGCTGTCGGCCTGGATCGCGAACTCGCGCAGGCTGCGCAGGTAGCTGCCCATCTGCTGCAGGGCGCCGAGGGCACGAGGTTCCAGCTCATCGGCGGCGTGCAGCGGGGCACCGGCCCAGAGCAGGCCGAGCAGGGCGGCCAGCACAGCAGAGAATCGGGCACGGTCGGACATGGCGGGCTCCGTTCAGAACATGAAAGTGGGAATGACCGGGATAAAGGACAGGCGAAAATTCCAGCGGCTGCCGATCTGGTCGTCGGGGTGGATCGCCGAGTACTGGACTTCGCCGGAGATCCTCACCGGCAACTTGCCGACGTTGAAAATGCGCCCGGCACCCAGGCCGATGGGGAAGGTCACCTTGTTACCGCCGTCGGCCTTCCAGTTGACGGTGATATTGGGGGTCATGCCGATCCGCCATTGGGCCGGCCCCGGCAGGGCGCGCTGGATGAAGTACTGGATGTTGCTCAGGCTGACGTCCTTGCGCCGTCCGTCGCCGGCCACCGACCACCAGTGCTGGGGAAACACCCCCAGGGTCCAGTCCGGGCCGAGGTAGGCGGCGACGAAGGCCGGGCCCAGGGAGTACTTGCCGGTGCCCAGAACGTCCTGCTCGGCGGTGGGAAACATCGCCGTTGGCCCCACGCCCCAGACCAGCTTGCCGCCGCCGGCAAAGCGCAGTGGCTCCTTGGGGGAGAACACCCCCACGTAGGCCAGGTCGCCGAAGCCGCTGGTGCGCTGGAAGGGGTCTTCGATCAGCGCTGGAAAGTCCCGGTCGCTCAGCACTTCATAGGGGCTCAGGCCCACCAGTTTGCCGGCCTTGCGGTTGACCGGGGCGCTGACATAGCTGATGGGCAGGCGGTTGATCAGGTTCCAGTCTTCCCCCAGGGAGATCGGAAAGGTGGGCATGAAGCTGTATTTGCCCAGGTAACGCGTGCCGTTGCTATGGGGGCCCTTGAGGGCGGTGTAGTCGAACTGGTTGAACAGCAGCACCAGGTTGCCCACCGGGTTGTCCATCAGCTTGGCGATCTGCTCGGTGGAGGGTTCGCAGCCGGCCTTGACCACTTGCTTGAGGTCGATATCGAAGTTTTCCTGCAACTGCCGGCAGGTCTCGGGATCGCCCTTGGCCGCCGGGCGCTTGCCGTCTTCCCCCAGGGCTGGCAGTTCGTTGGCAAGGGCCGCGAGGCTGCCCAGCAGGGTGGAGCACAGGGCCAACTGGCAAGCGATACGCATTGGCGTGCTCCTAGAAAAAGGCCAGGGTCAAGTTGACGCTGACGCCGTTGCCCTCGGGGCGGTTCTTGGTGTCGAACTCGGGGATCCAGCGCGCGCTGATGTTGGCCTGGGCGTCGGCGAACTTGCCGCTCCAGCCCAGGGTTGGCCCGGCGCCCACGGAGCGCCCGCGATAGCCGTTGAGTTTGTCTGCGGTGGGGCCCTGGTCGTCGCTGATCTGCTGGATGTAACCGACCACCAGCCCGGCGTTCCAGCCGCTGCCGAAGCCGTGGGTCCACAAGCCATCGAGGCGCAGGATGTCGCCGTTGCGGTAGTCGGCGGCGTCGTTGCGGGTATAGAACTCCAGGGCGCCCATCAGGCTGAATTCGCCGCCCTTGCCGTCCAGATGGGTGAAGGCGATGGTCGGCATGAAGGTGTAGTTGTTCTGCCCGGGGTTGGCCAGGCGGTTGTCGTTGTAGGCCCCGGTGGGCAGGTAGATCGGCAGCGACAGGGCGATATGGTCGCGCTCGTTGATGTGGTAGCCGGCGGCGATCGGCGTGACCAGCAGGTCGGCGAACTGGGTGCCGCTGTCCTGGGTACCCACCGTGCGCCCGCGGGGGCCGGTGAGGCTGGCCTGGATGTCGGTGTACTGCACCGGCACGCCGATGGCCGAGGCGTAGTTCCAGCGGCCCTTGCCGGTGTCCCAGACCCGGGTGAAGTTGCCCATGGTGTAGGACACCTTCATTTTCAGCCCCGAGCTGAGATCGCCGATGATCGGCACCTGGCCGCTGCCCTTGAGCTCGCCGTCGTAGTAGATGCTGGTCAGGGACATCACCCAGCCCGGTTCCGGGGGGATGATCCCGGCATTGGAGTAGATCTGCTGGCCGGTGATGGGCCGGCCGACCCCGCCTTCGGCGGCATGCAGCAAGGGGCTGGCCGCCAGCAGGCAAAGGGCCAGGGATGAACGCAGGGGCGAAGGGCTGGGCATGACGGGCTCCGCTTATTGTTGTTCAGGGGCGACCGGCGTCAGCGGCGGCATCTTCCACTGGCCGTTGCTGACGTCGGGTTTGGGCAGGTAGATCCGCAGCACCCCGTAGAAGGGGCCGTCGGGGGCCGGCAGCCAGTTGCTTTGCAGCTCCTTGGCCGGCGGCTGGTGCTGCACATGGAGGGTCAGGCCGCCGTCGGCGTCGGTTTTCAGCGAGGGCAGCATGCGTGAGTTGATCAGGTAGCGTTGCAGCGGGTTGGCCACCAGCAGCTTGCTCTTGCCGTCGTACATCGTCAGCGACCAGAAGGCATTGGCCGGGGGCAACTGGCCCTTGGCGAAGTGCAGGCGGTAGCGGTGCTGGCCGGCGTTGAGCGGCTGGCCCTGGTCATCGACGAAGTAGCCGATATAGCTGGCCTCTTCGGCGGAGTTGCCGAAGATCCCCATGTTGGCCCCGGCGTAGCGGTACAGGTAGTTGTCCTGCAGGTGCTGGCGGCTGCCGAACAGGTCGCCACTGGTGATCTTGTGGGTATCGACCTGTTCTTTCTTGAAGGCGGCGAATTCGGCCTTGCCGTCGCTGATGCCGTCTTCCAGGGCCTGCTTTTGCGCGCTGCCCAGCTCTTTGAGGGGGAAGGGCTGGCCGGGAATGATGCCGATGCTGGCCAGGCGTGCCAGCAGGTCCTTTTCCTCGGGCTGGGGCTGGGCGAAGGCCAGCATGAAGTTCAGGTAGCCGAACAGTTCCGGGCTGTCGCTCATGGTGGCGGTGGGCGGGGGCCAGTGGATCGCTGCCGGCGCCGGGGGCGGCGGCCGGCCGAGGAACTGGCTCAGCGCCTGGACCTGGTAGCTCTGCTGGATCTTCTGCACCTGCTCCAGGTCTTTTTCATCGAACAATTGGGTGCGGTACAGGGCGTAGACGATGTTGCTTTCACTGTGCAGCACCTTGTCGATACCGGCTGGCGTGGGGCCTTGCCAGTCAGGCCCGGCGATCAGGTAGTGGCCGCCCTGGTTGCCGGTGCTGCGGGTGCCCAGGTAGTCGAAGTTCTGGGTGTAGAGGTCGATCAACTGCACCGAGTAGTAACGCTGGGCATCGATGGCCGGCAGGCTCAGTACCTGGGGTTCGGCCCGCAGGTCGAGCCAGGCGAAGGAGTAGGGGGTGTCCGAGTTGGGGGTGACGAAGGCCGTGTCCTTGGGACTGAAGACCTGGGCGGTACCGCCGATGCGGTTGAACGGTGCCTTGAAGTTGGGCCCCCCCTGATCCACGGCCTGGGTGTAGAGGGTCTTGTACATCTCCACCACCGGAAAGCCGTAGAGGTACGCCTGCTTGGCGATACCCCGGGCCTGCTCCGCGGTCGCGCTGAAGGCGCCCAGGGACGGGCCGCTGAGGACCAGCGTCAAGACCCCGAGCAAGCCGGGCATCACAGCCTTGATGATCATCGTTCGAATCCTTGCGCCAAAGTCAGGGGGGCAGGCGTTACTGCACCAGGGTGATGTCATCGAGTTTCCAGCGCTTGTCGAAGTAGGCCTCGGTGGGGGCGTAGAGCCGGAAGTAGCTGAACCAGTGCTTGCCCGGCAGGGTCTGCACCCAGTTGCTTTCCAGGCCCTTGGGGGCGCTGGGGCCGAAATACAGGTCCAGGGAGCCGTCGGGGTTTTTCTTCAGGTCCTGGCGCGATGACAGATCGGCCTTGCGCTGCGGGTTGTCGATCAGGCAGCGGCTGGCACTGTCGTAGACGGTCAGCGACCAGAACTGCCTGGCCGGCGGGTTGCTGCCCAGGTGCAGGCGATAGTGCTTGCCGCCGTCCAGCCACTGGCCGTTGTGGTCGGTGTAGGCGCCGAGGTAGGTCTGGCCCAGGCCCGGGGTCTTGGACACCATGCCCTTGGTGTTGGTGACCGCTTCGTAGAACCAGGCGCTGCGTTCCCACAACTGGTCGTAATAGGCCACGCGCTGGGACGGGTCGGCGATGTTCAGCACCTTGTCCCATTGCCGGTCTGGCCAGTACTGGGCATCGGCGAAGCGCTTGGCGAAGGTATTGGCCTGGGCGATCAGCTCACCCATGCGCGCGCCCTGTTCCAGGGCCTGGCGCTGGTGCTCGTTGGGGTTGAAGGGCTTGTCCTTCTCGATGCCGAGGCTGGCGAGCATGGCCATGTAGAAGCGGTCGCGCTCGTTGACCGGCTCCTGCTGGATGATCTGGTGCAGGCGCTCCCAGTAGGCCATGCCCCGCGGCTGGGTGCCGGACCAGGGCTTGCCGCCGGGGGACAGCAGGCGGGTCGCCGGCGGCGTCGCGCGCTGGGCGTAGGGGTACATCTTGAATTGCTGCACCAGCGCCTTGCCCTTGGCCGGGTCCGGGTCGAGCACGCGAAAGCCCACCAGCACGTTCATGGTTTGCGACTTGGCCAGGTAGTACTGGTCGGCGTCGGAAGGTTCCGGATGGCCCGGCGGCAGCACCAGGTACTTGCCGCCCTTGCCCTGGTCCGGGCCGGTCTGGCCCATGTCGGTGATCGCCCGTTGCCAGAAGTCGCCGACTCCACCGGCGGTGGGGCCGGGCGGCAGCTCGACGACCATCGGCCCGGTCTGGTTGAGGTCGACAAAACCCAGGATGTAGGGCGTGGTGGCGTTGGCGGTGATCACCCCGAGCTTGTCTTCGTAGCTTTCCAGGACCATCAGGTCGCCATTGCCGGCGTGCAGCTTATCGCGAAATTCCCCCTGCCACTGGGCGTAGGACACCAGCGGCAAGGCCCACAGGTAGCTTTGCGTGGCCTGCTGGAAGTCCAGCTCGGCAAACAGCCCGGCAATGGCGGCCCGGGCTGGCAGTTCGCCATCCATCTTGATCGCCGTCAGGCGGCTGTTCTGCGGCTCGGGCTGGGCGCCGACCCCGCAACTGGCGGCCAGGAGCAACAGGCTGAAACCGGCAGTGCGCAGTAGTGGCTGCATGGCGCGTCCTTATTTTCCGAAAGTGACATTGATCCCGGCGAACAGGGTGAACTGGGGCATGCCGTCGCCTTTGCGCTCCACGGTCCACTGCGGCTCGACGAAGGCGTTGAGAATGTTGTCACCGGCTTTCCAGGCCTTGCCCACCCCCAGGCCGATGGGGATGTAGTGGGTGTTGTTCTTCAGGTCGAAGGTCCAGGTGCCGGTGGAGCGCAGGTACCAGCCCCGGGGCAGGTTGTGGATGATGAAGGGCTGCAGGGTGGCGCTTTCGACATGGGCGCGGTCATGGTCGCCGGCAAATGAACTCTGGTACTGCACCAGGGCCCCCAGCAGGCCCCGGGGCGAGGCATCGATGGCCACTGCGGCCAGCCCGGCCTGCCATTTGCCGGTGCCCAGTTCGTCCTGTTCGGCGGTGGGTGCGGTGATCTGCGGGCCGATGCCCAGCTGCACGCCGTCGGTCTTGAGCAGGAAGATATCGAACAGGTTGAGGTCGCCGATGCCGGTGCTGTAGCCGTGGTGCGGATCGGGGCGGGTACTGACCGGCAGGGTGGCACGCAGCAGCTGGGGGACGCCGATGAAATCCGAGGGAGCGATGGGCAGGGTGCCCCGCAGCAGGGTGTCGTTGGTGTGGGCATTGCTGTCGTACAGGCGCGGGGTGTAGTAATCCTGCAGGTTGAGGCCGGGTGCAAGGTTCAGCGGGTTGTTGCTTTTGTTGGCGGTTTCCGCGTTGTCGGCCAGGGCCGGCAGCGATGAGCTCAGGGCGACTACGGCCCAGACGGCGGGCGCAAAAAATGCTCTGGACATGCAGGTTCAATCCTTTTGCGAACGGTCACCGAGCGGCACTTCTTGAGCCGTGGGTCAACTGATAGTGTTTCTCTCTAATACCCGTAGGAATTGTCTGATGACGCTAGCAGCTAACCTTCGCTTAGCCAGTCGAAAGGGTTAATTCGTTGGTTTTTGTGCACAGGATCACTGCCGGGCTGTGGACAGGCAGTGCGTGGCGGGCGGCCCTTTGAAGGTGAGCGTCGGCGAATCTTTCTTAAAGTGCTTTGTGATTATTTCAATTTAGTTTGTAGGGTTATAGTGATTGATTTTTTATGTGTATAAAAACTATTAAAAACAATGAGTTATTTGTTTTTAATGAAGTTGTTTGTAGTTTTTTGTGGGTGCCTTCTCAACAAAATCAGCAAGGATGAACCAGAATGCCCGTGGTCGAACGCACGACTTTCCTGGCCGGATACAGCCCGCAGCAGGTGCTGGATTTCTGCCTCGAAGGCGCCAACTTTCCAAAGATTTTCCCCGAGCGTGTCACGCCCTTGGGGGACCTCGATATCAATGACCTGCGCATCAGTGTCGGGCGCCAGTTCAGCTTCCTGCACTGGATGTTCGGTGTCATACCGGCGAAATGGACGGTGGTTATACGTGAGGTCGGCGATCGGCATTTTGTCGACGAGATGCTCAAGGGGCCGCTGCGGGCCTTTCGCCATGAGCACCGGGTCGAGGCCGCCGAAGGGGGCACCCTGTACACCGACCGGGTGACCTACAGGGCCATCGGTGGTGCACCTTTGGAGTGGTTGATGGTCAACGCCTACATGGCGCGGATTTTCGATGCCCGGCACCGCAACATGCTGCGGTTGCTCGGTTGATTGCCGTGCCTTGCCCTGTTTTCCAATGCCAAGGAGCATGCCCATGAGCAAGAAGATACTGGTGGTCCTGACCAGCGTGGCCAAATACCCCAACCTGGCCCGCGCCACTGGCCTGTGGCTGGGTGAGGCGGTGCATTTCGTGAAGAAAGTCGAGGCGGCGGGCTTCGAGGTGGACTACGTCAGCCCCAAGGGGGGCTACGTACCCATCGACCCCCATAGCCTGGCCATGGCAGACGACACCGACTGGCAGTGGTACCAGGACAGCGCCTTCATGAGCCGCCTGGGCTCGACCCTCAAGCCTTCCCAGGTCAGGGCCGGGGACTATGTGGCGATCTATTACGCCGGTGGCCACGGCGTGGTCTGGGATTTTCCCGATAACCCGGAACTGCAGGCCCTGAGCCGGGAGATCTATGAGCAGGGGGGCTATGTCAGCTCGGTGTGCCATGGCGCGGTGGGCTTGCTCAACATCAAGCTGGGCGACGGTAGGCTGCTGATCGCCGGCAAGCAGGTCACCGGTTTCTCCAATGAAGAGGAGAAACTCGCCGAACTGGACCAGTACGTGCCCTACCTGACGGAAACCGAACTGGTCAAGCGCGGTGCCCTTTACCAGAAGGCCGCTGCACCCTGGGCGCCGTTCGCGGTGGAGGATCAGCGCGTGATCACCGGGCAGAACCCGGCGTCCGGCGGCCCGGTGGCCGATCTGCTCCTGGCGCACCTCAACAAATAACCGTAGGAGCCGGCTTGCCGGCAAAGAGGCCGTTAAGGCTTGTGCACGGCTAGAAATCGCTTTCGCTGGCAAGCCAGCTCCTACACCGAAACACCCAGATTCGCCCCTGTAGGAGCCGGCTTGCCGGCGAAGGCGGCCTTGAGGCTTGCTCAAGTCTCGAAATTGCTTTCGCTGGCAAGCCAGCTCCTACACCGAAACACCCAGATTCACCCCTGTAGGAGCCGGCTTGCCGGCGAAGGCGGCCTTGAGGCTTGCTCAAGTCTCGAAATCGCTTTCGCTGGCAAGCCAGCTCCTACACCGAAACACCCAAATTCGCCCCTGTAGGAGCCGGCTTGCCGGCGAAGGGGCCCTTGAGGCTTGCGCAAGTCTCGAAATCGCTTTCGCTGGCAAGCCAGCTCCTACACCGAAACACCCAGATTCGCCCCTGTAGGAGCCGGCTTGCCGGCGCGAAGGGGCCCTTGAGGCTTGCGCAAGGTCTGAAAGCGCCTTCGCTGGCAAGCCAGCTCCTACAACCGGTAATGCCGGTGTCGGGGTGGGTTGTTGGACAATTTGCCCGTGGGGCATAGGTGCCCGGGCCGTTTCATGCTTAACTTCGGCCTCTCAGGAATTTCTCATTGCTGTTCCATCATCACTGTTCAATAAGGACTCCGTTCATGGCTCAAGTCACTCTCAAAGGCAACCCGGTGCAGGTTAATGGCCAACTGCCGCAAGTCGGTTCCAAAGCCCCAGCGTTCACCCTGGTGGGCGCAGGCCTGGCCGATGTTTCCCTGAGCAGCCTCGCCGGCAAGCGCAAGGTGCTGAACATCTTCCCAAGCGTCGACACCCCGACCTGCGCCACCTCGGTGCGCAAGTTCAACGCCCAGGCCAACGAGCTGGCCAACACCGTGGTGCTGTGCATCTCTGCCGACCTGCCATTCGCCCAGGCACGCTTCTGCGGCGCAGAAGGCCTGGAAAACGTGCAGAACCTGTCGACCCTGCGTGGCCGCGAGTTCATCGAGAACTACGGCGTGGCCATCGCCGACGGCCCGCTGGCCGGCCTGACTGCCCGCGCCGTGGTGGTGCTGGATGAAAACGACAAGGTACTGCACAGCGAGCTGGTCAAGGAAATCGCCGAAGAGCCGAACTACGACGCGGCCCTGGCCGTGCTCAAGTAACAGGTTTTACAATTATTCACGGCCTGGCTCTGTCCAGGCCGTTTTTATTTGTGCTTCAGTGGCTTAGCACCGCTCCTTGAAACGTCAGTCAAAGGTAAATTGCCGGTAAAGGCGCTTTGCTAAAACGGTTCCAGTGCTTATCTTTCAGCCTTCTCAAAGAAGCCTCCCACGCGCCCAATGGTTGATCACTCCATGCAATCCTCTGTCTCCCGCAACTCCCGTCGCTGGCTGTTCGGCCTGTTCGTCCTGCTGCTGGTCGTTGGCCTGTGCTGGAAATTCTGGCCGGCCAGTACCCACCAGGAGGCCGCCGGGCAGAAAGCCGCGGCCGGGCATACCGGGCGCAGCGGTAGCATGCGCCCCGGTTTCGGCGGCGCCAGCGGGCCGATCCCGGTGCGGGTGTCACCGGTGACCCAGGGGGATTTCGCGGTGTACTACAAGGCCCTGGGCACGGTGACGGCACTGAACACCATCAACGTGCGCAGCCGGGTGGCGGGAGAACTGGTCAAGGTCAATTTCGAGGAAGGGCAGATGGTCAAGGCCGGCGACCTGCTGGCACAGATCGATCCGCGTCCGTACCAGAACGCCTTGCTCCAGGCCGAAGGCACCTTGCTGCAGAACCAGGCCCAGTTGAAGAACGCCCAGGTCGACCTTGAGCGTTACCGCGGCCTGTACGCCCAGGACAGCATCGCCAAACAGACCCTGGACACCGCCGCGGCGCTGGTGGGGCAGTACCAGGGTACGGTCAAGACCAACCAGGCGGCGGTCAACGACGCCAAGCTCAACCTGGAATTCACCAACATCCGCGCGCCGATCGCCGGCCGCCTGGGCCTGCGCCAGCTGGACGTGGGCAACCTGGTGGCGGCCAACGACACCACCGCGCTGGTGATCATCACCCAGACCCAGCCCATCAGCGTGGCCTTCACCCTGCCGGAAAACAGCCTGGAAACCGTGCTCGCTCGCTACCACAGCGGCGCCAGGCTGGCGGTGGAAGCCTGGGACCGCGGTGACGTGAAGCTGCAGGCCACAGGCGTGCTGCAGAGCCTGGACAACCAGATCGACACCACCACCGGCACCCTGAAGTTCAAGGCGCGCTTCGATAACCGCGACCAGGGCCTTTTCCCCAACCAGTTCGTCAATGTGCGGCTGCTGGCCGATACCCTGAAGAACGTGGTGCTGGCGCCCTCGGCGGCGATCCAGTTCGGCACCAACGGCACCTTCGTCTACGCCCTGGATGGCGACAACAAGGTGAAGATCCGCCAGCTCAAGGTGGGCGCCAGCAACGGCGACTCGACGGTGATCCAGGACGGCCTCAAGGCCGGCGACCGGGTGGTGATGGAAGGCACCGACCGCCTCAAGGACGGCAGCGAGGTGGAAGTGGTCAACGACAGCATCGACGTGCCCACCACCCCCACCGAACACCTGCAAGGGCAGCCCGCCGGGGCACCGGCCGCAGACGGCAAGCCGGTTGATGGCAAGGCGAAAAAGGTCGGCGCATGAATTTCTCGCGGCTGTTCATCCTCCGTCCGGTAGCCACCACCCTGAGCATGCTGGCCATTGTCCTGGCCGGCCTGATCGCCTATCGCCTGCTGCCGGTGTCGGCCTTGCCCCAGGTGGACTACCCGACCATCCGGGTCATGACCCTGTACCCCGGGGCCAGCCCGGACGTGATGACCAGCGCGGTCACCGCGCCCCTGGAACGCCAGTTCGGGCAGATGCCCGGCCTGACCCAGATGGCCTCCACCAGTTCCGGCGGGGCCTCGGTGCTGACCCTGCGCTTCAGCCTCGATATCAATATGGACGTGGCCGAGCAGCAGGTGCAGGCGGCGATCAACGCTGCCACCAACCTGTTGCCCAAGGACCTGCCGGCGCCGCCGGTGTACAACAAGGTCAACCCGGCGGATACCCCGGTGCTGACCCTGGCCATTACCTCCAAGACCATGCTGCTGCCCAAGCTCAATGACCTGGTGGATACGCGCATGGCGCAGAAGATCGCCCAGATCAGCGGCGTGGGCATGGTCAGCATTGCCGGCGGCCAGCGCCAGGCGGTGCGGATCAAGGTCAACCCCGAGGCCCTGGCGGCCAACGGGCTGAACCTGGCGGACGTGCGCGCCCTGATCGGCGCCTCCAACGTCAACCAGCCCAAGGGCAACTTCGACGGCCCGACCCGGGTCTCGATGCTCGACGCCAACGACCAGTTGACCTCGCCCAAGGACTACGCCGAGCTGATCCTGGCCTACAACAATGGCGCGCCGCTGCGCCTGAAGGATGTGGCCGAGATCGTCGATGGCGCCGAGAACGAGCGCCTGGCGGCCTGGGCCAATGAAAACCAGGCGGTGCTGCTCAATATCCAGCGCCAGCCCGGGGCCAACGTGATCGAGGTGGTGGACCGGATCAAGGCGCTGCTGCCGAGCATCACCGACAACCTGCCGGCAGGCCTGGACGTCACCGTGCTCACCGACCGTACCCAGACCATCCGCGCTTCGGTCAAGGATGTGCAGCACGAGCTGTTGATCGCCATCGCGCTGGTGGTGATGGTGACCTTCCTGTTCCTGCGCCGGGCCAGCGCCACCATCATTCCTTCGATTGCCGTGCCGCTGTCGCTGATCGGCACCTTCGGCGTGATGTACCTGGCCGGCTTCTCGGTGAACAACCTGACCCTGATGGCCTTGACCATCGCCACCGGCTTCGTGGTGGACGATGCCATCGTCATGCTGGAGAACATCTCGCGCTTCATCGAGGAGGGCGACAGCCCGATGCAGGCAGCGCTCAAGGGCGCCAGGCAGATCGGCTTCACCCTGATCTCCCTGACCCTGTCGCTGATCGCGGTGCTGATCCCGCTGCTGTTCATGGCGGATGTGGTGGGGCGGCTGTTCCGCGAGTTCGCCATCACCCTGGCGGTGGCGATCCTGATTTCCCTGGTGGTGTCCCTGACCCTGACCCCGATGATGTGCGCGCGGCTGCTCAAGCGTGAGCCCAAGCCTGAAGAGCAGGGGCGCTTCTACCGCGCCAGCGGGGCCTGGATCGACTGGCTGATCGAAAGCTACGGGCGCAAGTTGCAGTGGGTACTCAAGCACCAGTTCCTGACCCTGATGGTGGCCATCGGCACCCTGGGCCTGACCGTGTTCCTTTATATGGTGGTGCCCAAGGGCTTCTTCCCGGTGCAGGACACCGGGGTCATCCAGGGCATTTCCGAGGCGCCGCAGTCGGTGTCCTTCGCCGCCATGAGCCAGCGCCAGCAGGATCTGGCCAAGATCATCCTGCAGGACCCGGCGGTGCAAAGCCTGTCGTCCTACATCGGGGTGGACGGCGACAACGCCACCCTCAACAGCGGTCGCCTGCTGATCAACCTCAAGCCCCACAGCGAGCGCGACCTGAGCGCAGCCCAGGTGATCGCGCGGATCCAGCCCGAGGTGGACAAGCTGCTGGGCATCCGCCTGTTCATGCAGCCGGTACAGGACCTGACCATCGAGGACCGGGTCAGCCGCACCCAGTACCAGTTCAGCCTGTCGTCGCCGGATGCCGAGCTGCTGAGCCTGTGGAGCAATCGCCTGGTGCAGGCCCTGGCCCAGCGTCCGGAGCTCACCGACGTGGCCAGCGACCTGCAGGACAAGGGCCTGCAGGTGTTCATGGTGATCGACCGTGACGCCGCGTCCCGGGTCGGGGTTTCGGTGTCGAACATCACCGACGCCCTGTACGACGCCTTCGGCCAGCGCCAGATCTCCACCATCTACACCCAGGCCAGCCAGTACCGAGTGGTGCTCCAGGCCCAGGCCGGCGAGCGCATCGGGCCCCAGGCCCTGGAGCAGATCCACGTCAAGACCACCGACGGCGGCCAAGTGCGGCTGTCGAGCCTGGCCCATGTCGAGGAGCGCCAGGCGCAACTGGCCATCGCCCATATCGGCCAGTTCCCGGCGGTAATGATGTCCTTCAACCTGGCTCCGGGCGTGGCCCTGGGCAAGGCGGTGGACGTGATCGAGCAGGTGCAGCAGGAGATCGGCATGCCGGTGGGCGTGCAGACCCGCTTCCAGGGCGCGGCGGAAGCCTTCCAGGCCTCGCTGTCGAGCACCTTGCTGCTGATCCTGGCGGCGGTGGTGACCATGTACATCGTGCTCGGCGTGCTCTATGAGAGCTACATCCACCCGGTCACCATCCTCTCCACCTTGCCCTCGGCGGCGGTGGGGGCCTTGCTGGCGCTGATCCTCAGCGGCAACGACCTGGGCATGATCGCCATCATCGGCATCATCCTGCTGATCGGCATCGTCAAGAAGAACGCGATCATGATGATCGACTTCGCCCTCGACGCCGAACGCCACCAGGGCATGGCCCCGGAACAGGCTATCTACCAGGCGGCGCTGCTGCGTTTCCGGCCGATCCTGATGACCACCCTGGCGGCGCTGTTCGGCGCCGTGCCACTGATGCTGGCCACCGGTTCCGGCGCCGAGCTGCGCCAGCCCCTGGGCCTGGTGATGGTGGGCGGCCTGCTGGTGAGCCAGGTGCTGACCCTGTTCACCACGCCGGTGATCTACCTGTACTTCGACCGCCTGGGCCGGCGCTTCGGCAAGCGTGAAGACGCCCAAGAGGTGGAGGCATGAAGGGCCGCAGCCTGCCTCAAGCCTGGAGCGTGTCGGCATGAACCTCTCCGGCCCCTTCATCAAGCGCCCGGTGGCGACCATGCTGTTGTCGCTGGCGATCATGCTGCTGGGCGGCGTCAGCTTCGGCCTGCTGCCGGTGGCGCCGCTGCCGCAGATGGACTTCCCGGTGATCGTGGTCCAGGCCAGCCTGCCCGGGGCCAGTCCCGAGGTCATGGCCTCCACCGTGGCCACGCCCCTGGAGCGTTCCTTCGGCGCCATCGCCGGGGTCAACACCATGAGCAGCCGTTCCAGCCAGGGCTCGACCCGGGTGATCCTGCAGTTCGACCTGGACCGCGACATCAATGGCGCGGCGCGGGAAGTGCAGGCGGCCATCAACGCTTCGCGCAACCTGCTGCCCAGCGGCATGCGCAGCATGCCCACCTACAAGAAGGTCAACCCGTCCCAGGCGCCGATCATGGTGCTGTCCCTGACCTCCGATGTGCTGGAGAAGGGCCAGCTCTACGACCTGGCCTCGACCATCTTGTCCCAGAGCCTGTCCCAGGTGCAGGGCGTGGGCGAGGTGCAGGTGGGCGGCAGCTCCCTGCCGGCGGTGCGCATCGAGCTGGAGCCGCAGTTGCTCAACCAGTACGGCGTGGCCCTGGACGACGTGCGCAACGCCATTGCCAACGCCAACCAGCGCCGGCCCAAGGGCTCGGTGGAGGATGACCAGCGGCTGTGGCAGATCCAGGCCAACGACCAGTTGGAAAAGGCCCGTGACTACGAGCCGCTGATCATCCACTACAACAACGGCGCGGCCCTGCGCCTGAAGGACGTGGCCAAGGTCAGCGACGGCGTCGAGGACCGCTACAACAGCGGCTTCTTCAACGACGACGCGGCGGTGCTGCTGGTGATCAACCGCCAGGCAGGGGCCAACATCATCGAGACGGTGAACGAGATCAAGGCTCAGTTGCCGGCGTTGCAGGCGGTGCTGCCGGCCAGCGTCAAGCTCAACCTGGCCATGGACCGCTCACCGGTGATCAAGGCCACCCTGCACGAGGCCGAGATGACCCTGCTGATCGCCGTGGCCCTGGTGATCCTGGTGGTGTACCTGTTCCTCGGCAACTTCCGCGCCTCGCTGATCCCGACCCTGGCGGTACCGGTATCCCTGGTGGGCACTTTTGCCATCATGTACCTCTACGGTTTTTCCCTGAACAACCTGTCGCTGATGGCGCTGATCCTTGCCACCGGGCTGGTGGTGGACGATGCCATCGTGGTGCTGGAGAACATCTCCCGGCACATCGACGAAGGCATCGCGCCGATGAAAGCGGCGTACCTGGGGGCCAAGGAGGTGGGCTTCACCCTGCTGTCGATGAACGTGTCGCTGGTGGCGGTGTTTCTCTCGATCCTGTTCATGGGCGGGATCATCGAGAGCCTGTTCCGCGAGTTCTCCATCACCCTGGCCGCGGCCATCGTGGTATCGCTGGTGGTGTCCCTGACCCTGACCCCGATGCTCTGCGCGCGCTGGCTCAAGCCCCACACCCCGGGCCAGGAGAACCGCCTGCAACGCTGGAGCCGGCGCAGCAACGACTGGATGATGGGCAAGTACGCCACCAGCCTGGACTGGGTGCTGCGGCACAGGCGCCTGACCCTGCTCAGCCTGCTGCTGACCATTGGCGTCAACGTGGCCCTGTACGTGGTGGTGCCCAAGACCTTCATGCCCCAGCAGGACACCGGCCAGTTGATCGGTTTTGTCCGCGGCGACGACGGCCTGTCCTTCAGCGTGATGCAGCCGAAGATGGAAATCTTCCGCCGCGCCGTGCTCAAGGATGCGGCAGTGGAGAGCGTGGCCGGCTTCATCGGTGGCAACAACGGCACCAACAACGCCTTCATGCTGGTACGCCTGAAGCCGATCAAGGAACGCAATATCTCGGCGCAGAAGGTCATCGAGCGCCTGCGCAAGGAAATGCCCAAGGTGCCCGGCGCGCAACTGATGCTGATGGCCGACCAGGACCTGCAGTTCGGCGGCGGCCGCGAGCAGACCACCTCGCAGTATTCCTACATCCTGCAAAGCGGTGACCTGGGCGAGTTGCGCCAGTGGTACCCGAAAGTGGTGACGGCGCTGCGCGCCTTGCCTGAGCTCACCGCCATCGACGCCCGGGAAGGCCGTGGCGCCCAGCAAGTGACCCTGATGGTGGACCGCGACCAGGCCAAGCGCCTGGGGGTGGACATGGACATGGTCACCGCGGTGCTCAACAACGCCTACAGCCAGCGGCAGATCTCCACCATCTACGACAGCCTCAACCAGTATCAGGTGGTGATGGAGGTCAACCCGAAATACGCCCAGGACCCGATTACCCTGAATCAAGTGCAGGTGATCACCGCCGACGGCGCGCGGATTCCGCTGTCGGCCATCGCCCACTATGAGAACAGCCTGGAAGACGACCGGGTCAGCCATGAAGGGCAGTTCGCCTCGGAAAGCATTTCCTTCGACATGGCCGAGGGCGTGACGGTGGAGCAGGGCACCGCCGCCATCGAACGGGCGATCGCCAAGCTGGGCATGCCCGAAGACGTGATCGTCAAGATGGCCGGCACCGCCGATGCCTTCGCCGCCACCCAGAAGAGCCAGCCGTTCATGATCCTCGGCGCGCTGCTGGCGGTGTACCTGGTGCTGGGGGTGCTCTATGAAAGCTACATCCACCCGCTGACCATCCTCTCCACCTTGCCCTCGGCCGGGGTTGGCGCCTTGCTCTCGATCTATGTGCTGGGCGGTGAGTTCAGCCTGATCTCGCTGCTGGGGCTGTTCCTGTTGATCGGGGTGGTGAAGAAGAACGCGATCCTGATGATCGACCTGGCGCTGCAACTGGAGCGTCACCAGGGCCTGGACCCGTTGCAGTCGATCCGCAGCGCCTGCCTGCAACGCCTGCGGCCGATCCTGATGACCACCCTGGCGGCGATCCTCGGCGCCTTGCCGTTGCTGCTGGGCGGGGCCGAAGGCTCGGAAATGCGCCAGCCCCTGGGCCTGACCATCATTGGCGGCCTGGTCTTCAGCCAGGTCCTTACCCTCTACACCACCCCGGTGGTCTACCTCTATCTCGATCGCCTGCGCCACAAGTTCAACCACTGGCGTGGGGTCCGTACCGATGCTGCTCTGGAAACGCCGCTATGACCGACCAATCGTCCCGTCCCGTTACTCTGCTGTCCGCCCAGCGCCTGGCCATGGCCCGGGGCTCGCGGGCCTTGAGCCTGGGCCTGTGCGTGCTGCTGCTCAGCGCCTGCGCCATCGGTCCCGACTACCAGCGCCCGCAGGTGGCCGAGCCGGTGCACTACAAGGAAGCCGAAGGCTGGCGCCAGGCCAACCCCAGCGACGCCCTGGCCCGTGGCGCCTGGTGGGAGCTGTACGGCGATGCCCAGCTCAATGGCCTGATCGACAAGCTCAACAGTTCCAACCAGAGCGTGGCCCAGGCCGAGGCACAGTTCCGTCAGGCCCGGGCCCTGGTGCGCAGCTCCCGGGGTTCGTTCTTTCCCAGTGTCGACCTGAGCGCCGGCAAGACCCGCGCCAGCCAGGGCACCGGCAGCAGCAGTTCGGCCCTGAGCAGTTCCAGCAGCGGCATTCGCGACACCTACAACACCCAGTTGGGGGTGAGCTGGGAAGCGGACGTGTGGGGCAAGTTGCGCCGTGACCTGGAAGCCAACGAGGCCAGCGCCGAGGCCAGCTTCGCCGACCTGGCGGCCATGCGCCTGAGCCAGCAGTCCGAGCTGGCGCAGAACTACCTGCAACTGCGGGTGATCGATGAGCAGAAGCGCCTGCTGGAGGCCACGGTGGCGGCCTATCAGCGCTCCCTGACCATGACCCAGAACCAGTACCAGGCCGGGGTCTCCGGCAAGGATGCGGTGGCCCAGGCCCAGACCCAGCTCAAAAGCACCCAGGCCGACCTGATCGACCTGATCTGGCAGCGGGCGCAGTTCGAGAACGCCATCGCCGTGCTGATCGGCGTGCCGCCGGCAGAGTTCAACCTGGCCGAGAGCAAGACCATCCCCGTGCTGCCCCAGGTGCCGTTGGGCGTGCCGTCGCAACTGCTGGAGCGGCGCCCGGACATCGCCTCGGCGGAGCGTTCGGTGATTGCCGCCAACGCCAAGATCGGCGTGGCCAAGGCCGCCTATTACCCGGACCTGACCCTGAGCCTGGCCGGCGGCTACAGCAGCAGCACCTACGCCGACTGGATCAGCCTGCCGAACCGCTTCTGGTCGGTAGGGCCGAAACTGGCCATGACCCTGTTCGACGGCGGCCAGCGTTCGGCGGAAGTGGACCGCACCGAGGCGGTGTACGACCAGACCGTGGCCAAGTACCGGCAGACCGTGCTCGACGGTTTCCGCGAGGTGGAGAACTACATGGTCCAGCTCAAGGTCATGGAGGACGAGGCGGGGGTGCGCCAGCAGGCCCTGGATTCGGCCCGCGAGGCCCTG
Organism: Pseudomonas sp. GW823-FHT03E05; assembly: GCF_058796855.1. Taxonomy (NCBI): domain Bacteria; kingdom Pseudomonadati; phylum Pseudomonadota; class Gammaproteobacteria; order Pseudomonadales; family Pseudomonadaceae; genus Pseudomonas; species Pseudomonas sp. GW823-FHT03E05. The sequence continues at coordinate 1,481,185 of NZ_JBXAJB010000001.1, read as the reverse complement.
CGCCTGACCGAGAACCAGTACAAGGCCGGGCTGATCGCCTACCTGGATGTGGTCACCAGCCAGACCACTGCCCTGAGCAACGAGCGTAGCGTGCTCAGCCTGTTGCAGAGCCGGCTGATCGCCAGCGTGCAGTTGATCGCCGCCATGGGCGGTGGCTGGGATGGCCAGCTGCAGGCCAGCGAGCAGAAATAGGCCCTTGAAGGCCTTGCAGCAAGGTGGCTGCAAGGCCTGCTCGACAGCCGCAGGCAGGGCGTATCCGGAGCCGTTTGCAACTGCTCGCGACTTCCCGCAAAGCCCATGCCCACAGGGCTTGTAGGGGTATGAGACAGCCGAAAACGGCGTTCTGTCCGACTAATGGCTTTTTGCTAACTTTGTAGATGCGTTCTTCCACGCAATCAGTACAATCTGCGGTTTTGCCCGCCGCGCAGGGATGTCGGCACAACGGCCAAGAGACGCCTCATGCTCATCGGTAGCTACTCCTCCGCACTGGTCCTGATCTCCATTTTCGTGGCGATCCTCGCTTCCTATACTGCCCTCGACCTGACCGGGCGCATTGCCACCACCACCGGCCGTGCCGCTTATCTATGGATGATGGGCGGAGCCCTGGCCATGGGCGTCGGTGTGTGGTCCATGCACTTTATCGGCATGCTGGCCTTCAGCCTGCCCATCGACCTGGGCTACGACATCCAGCTCACCGCCTTGTCGCTGCTGATCTCGATCCTGTCCTGCGGCTTTGCCCTGTGGCTGGTGAGCCAGCCGCGGCTGCCGCTGTGGCAGTTGCTGTTCGGCGCGCTGATCATGGGCTCGGGCATCAGTGGCATGCACTACACCGGCATGGCGGCCATGCGCATGCAGCCGGGCATCGACTACGACCCGAGCCTGTTCGGCGCCTCGCTGCTGATTGCCTTCGGCGCGTCGCTGGCGGCGCTGTGGATTGCCTTTCGCCTGCGCCAGAACACCCCCTACGTACGTCTGGCCCGGACCGGCGCGGCGATTGTCATGGGCTTTGCCATCGTCGGCATGCATTACACCGGCATGGCCGCGGCGCGTTTCGCCGATGGCAGTTTCTGCGGCGCCCTGGGCAACGGCCTGAGCGGCAAGGGCCTGGACAACCTGGTGCTGATCACCACCCTGGCGGTGCTGATCATCGCCTTGCTGACCTCGGTGCTGGATGCGCGGCTGGAAGCCCGCACCGCGGTGCTGGCGCAATCGTTGACCGAAGCCAACAAGGAACTGACCCAGCTGGCGCTGCACGACACCCTGACCGGGCTGCCGAACCGCATTCTGCTGGCCGACCGCATTGACCAGGCGATGCACCGGGTCACTGCCCATGGTGGCTGTTTTGCGCTGATGTTCATCGATCTGGACGGTTTCAAGCCGGTCAACGACGCCTTTGGCCACCACATGGGCGACCAGTTGCTGCGCGAAGTGGCCCAGCGCCTGCGCGAGGATTTGCGCAGCGAAGACACCCTGGCGCGGATCGGCGGCGATGAGTTCGTGCTGCTGGTGCAACTGGCCGAGCCGGACGATGCCCTGCGCCTGGCGGCACGCCAGGTGGGGCTGGTATCGCGCTCGTTCCGGGTGGCCGAGCACGACCTGCAGATTTCCGCCAGCATCGGCATTGCGGTGTACCCGGGCAATGGCCTGAGTGCCCAGGAACTGCTGATGAACGCCGATGCGGCGATGTACCACGCCAAGGGCACCGGCAAGAATGGCTACAGCTTTTTCGATGCCTCGATGAACAGCAATGCCCGGCGCCAGCTGCAATTGCTGCAGGATCTGCGCAATGCCCTGGAGCATCATCAGTTCCGCCTGCACTACCAACCCAAGTTCGACGCTGCCAATGGCCTGCCGGTGGGGGCCGAGGCGCTGCTGCGCTGGGAGCATCCCCAGCATGGCCTGTTGCTGCCGGACAAGTTCATCGAACTGGCGGAAAAGACCGGGCTGATCATTGCCATCGGCGAGTGGGTGCTCAACGAGGCCTGCCGGCAGATGCGCGAGTGGTACGTCCAGGGCTACACCGACTGGCGCATCGCGGTGAATCTCTCGGCCTTGCAGTTCTGCCATGCCGGGCTGGTCAGGAGCGTGGCCAATGCCCTGGAACGCTACCACCTGCCGGCCAACAACCTGACCCTGGAAATCACCGAAACCACGGCAATGAACGACGCCGATGTCAGCATGCTTGTCCTGCAACAGCTGGCGGACATGGGGGTGGACCTGTCCATCGACGATTTCGGCACCGGCTATTCCAGCCTGATGTACCTCAAGCGCCTGCCGGCCAACGAGCTGAAGATCGACCGCGGCTTCGTCCGCGACCTGGAGCACGACAGCGACGATGCCGCCATCGTCTCGGCCATTGTCGCCCTGGGCCAGGCATTGGGCCTGCGGATCGTCGCCGAGGGCGTGGAAACCGGGGTGCAGCAGACATTCCTCACCCAACTGGGCTGTGATTCCCTGCAAGGCTATTTCCTTGGCCATCCGCTGCCGCCCGAAGGTTTCATGCAGGGCATCCACCGGGGCGAAGAAAAAGCCTGAGCCTCTCGCCTTGCCGGCTGCGGTCGCGATCTGGCGGCAGTTCGCAGGGATATGGCCGCCGCCCAAGCCCCAGCCGGTTTGCGCCGTCGGTGCGCGGGGCTACCGTGCACTTCTACTGGCTTGATGTGGCACATTTGCGCAGTTTTCATCGCCGCCCGCGCGGTGTTTAATGGCTCGCGTTGAAATGTTCAGTGAGGGAGTCGGCAGCATGGATAAAGTCATCGTCATCACCGGTGGCGGAAGGGGTATAGGCGCCGCCACGGCAGTGTTGGCCGCGCAGCAGGGATTCAAGGTGTGCATCAACTACCAGGCCGACGAGCAGTCCGCCCTGCAGGTGCTCGAACAGGTTCGCGCCCTGGGCGTGCAGGCCATTGCGGTGCGCGCCGACGTCAGCATCGAGGATGAAGTGATCGGTCTGTTCCAGCGGGTCGACAGCGAACTGGGGCGGGTCACGGCCCTGGTCAACAATGCCGGGACCGTGGGCCACAAGTCGCGGCTGGATGAAATGTCCGAATTTCGCATCCAGAAGATCATGAAGACCAATGTCATGGGGCCGATCCTCTGCGCCAAGCACGCGGTGCTGCGCATGTCGCCGCGCCATGGCGGGCAGGGCGGCAGCATCGTCAACGTCTCCTCTGTGGCGGCGCGCCTGGGTTCGCCGGGGGAATACGTCGACTACGCCGCCTCCAAGGGCGCCCTGGACACCTTCACCATCGGCCTGTCCAAGGAAGTGGCGGGCGAGGGCATCCGCGTCAACGCGGTGCGCCCGGGCTATATCTACACCGACTTTCATGCCCTGAGCGGCGATGCCGACCGGGTCAGCAAGCTGGAATCGGCAATCCCCATGGGGCGTGGCGGGCGTCCTGATGAAGTGGCCGAGGCGATTGTCTGGCTGCTGTCGGACAAGGCCTCCTACGCCACCGGCACCTTCGTCGACCTGGGCGGCGGCCGCTGAGCCCCCGCAAGTCCGCGGCCTATCCCGTAGGAGCCGGCTTGCCGGCGAAGGGGCCCTCAAGCCTTGCGCCGACCTTGCAGACGCCTTCGCTGGCAAGCCAGCTCCTACAGCCCCCTCCGAGCTTGTGGTCTGCCGTGTAGGAGCCGGCTTGCCGGCGAAGAGGCCCTTGAGTCTTGCGCCGCGCTTGCGGACGCCTTCGCTGGCAAGCCAGCTCCTGCGGTTTCCTCAACGGGCGCGGCGGCGGCCGGGGCCGATCAGCAGGGCCAGCAACAGCCCCAGTACGTTGATGCCAAAGCTCATCAACTGTGGCATCAGGAACCCCTGGGTTTCCCCCGGGCGGTTGCAGCTGTAGCCATATCCATCGCCTTGTTCATGGGCCCAGACGCCCGGTGTGGCGCTCACGTCCACGGGCGCCGAAGGTGCGGGTTCCTCATTGGAGAACCCCAGGTTCGAATGGCTCGCGCTGCGCCTTTCCAGCTGTTCGATGGCCTGCAACTGGGCGTCGTTGCAGCGGTTCTGCGCCCAATTGCCGACCACCACCAGGACGGACAGCAGAAGCAGCAGCGGCACCGGGTAATAACGCCGGGTCCGCAGCAGGGGCGCCACCACCAGCCCGGCCAGGAAACCCGCCAGTAGCAGATTGACCCAGAACCACGGGCCGCCTTCCCAGCTCGGTGGTATCAACTGCACCAGCAGCGGGGGCAGCACAACGCGGGCGAACAGCAGGCACAGGGCGGCTGCGAGCAGGGTGATCAGCAGGGTCTTGATCCAGGATTTCATGGGCAATGCATAACCTTTAAGAAGGGGCGGTAAACGGGGTCTATCAGTGCTGCGCCAGCTATTGGGGCATCGGCGGCGGGGTAAAGCGCCGGGCGTATTCGAGCATCTCCCGGGGGAAGACCATGTGCGTTACCGCGCTGTCGTCCAGGCCGAACAGGTAGGCCACTGCCGCCGCTTCAAAGGCCCAGTAGCCGAAGTAGGAACCCTCGTCGCCGTCCAGGTGGCTGTCGTGCCATGGGGCCTGTTCGAACGCCTCGTACCACTGGTTACAGTACTCCACCAGCAGTTCCCGGGGTTCCTCCGGATCTTCGGTGTAGATGGCCCGGATCAGGGGCGTGGAGACGTCGTGGAACCACTGATCAACGTCTTCACGATCCGGCAGGTAGGCCTGGAGCAGGTCCTCGATCAGGGTGTCCTGGCCGCCAAAGCCGGCACGGTCCTGCAGCAGCACCAGACGCGGCAGCAGGTCGCTGCGTTGCAGCAGGATGCACAGGCTGATGACCTGGACATATTCCTCGTACTCGTCGGGGTAGTCTTCGATGTTCAGCGGCGCGATATCCGGCCGTTCTTCATAAACCCCCATCTTGCGCTGGTAGTCCTCGTAGCCTTCGATCACCCCATCCAGCTCCCGGGCCAGTTGCTCCATGGGTGCACCGCCGGTGTAGCCCAGGATCAGGTGGTGCAGGCGCGCGCTGCGCACATTGGAGGCCTTGAGGGAGGCTTCCTGCTCGGGGCTGTCGGCCATCATCGAGTGGGTCTGCCAGTGGGCCTCTTCGCCGGCCAGGCTTTCGAGGAAGTCGTGGTACTGCTTGTGGCTGAGAAACACTTGTCTGCGGTTCATGTCGGTGCCTTGGCTCAGTACACGGGAATCAGGGTGAAGGGCGCCTTGCGCTGCGAGGTTTCCAGCAGCAGGGTCGGCAGGTCGACTTCGGCGGGCTCCAGGTCAAGCTGCTCCAGCTCTTCTTCCAACTGCTGCGCACCCGCGGGCAGGGCAACGATTGGCCGGCGCAGGTAGGGGCGTGGGTCTTCGCCGTAGTAGACCTTCACCGGGCCCTCGGGGATGCCTTCCAGGCGGGCAAAACCTTCCTGGTCGAGGTTGCCCTCGGCTTGCGAGCCGTCACTGAACACCGCTCGGTAGGCGGCGCCGGACACCGGCTCCAGGTTGGGGTAGTGCAGGTTCAGTTCCAGCCAGTGGCCCTCACCGGTGAGGTGTTCCAGGCCCTGGTTGATGTCCTGGGCGAGGCTTGCGGCGTCGTGGGCCCCGGGTTGTGGCGCGGCGGTGAGGGTCGTTGGGCGCGGTTCCGGGGACGACTGCGGCTTGGGCGCCAGGGCCGGGCCGCGGCTGTGGGCGGCGGCCGAGTTGTTGCGTTGCTCGGCGATCCAGGGGGCGATGCGTTCTTGCACCGAGACCATGAGGAACTCGGTGTGTTCGCAGGCTTCGTTGAGGTTGTGCAGCACCAGGCGCTGCTGCTGGGGCGTCAGGCCGTTGAAGGTGCTGGAGGCGCTCACGCCGCGGATGATCTCGGGCAGTTCCTCGGCCAGGCGCACGGGGTCCAGGCACTTTTCCAGCAACTGTTCGGGGCTGGTCTTCAGGCGGCAGGCCAGCAGGGTGTGGCGGATCAGGTCGAAGAGCTTTTCGGCGTGGCGCTGGGGGGCGCGGTTGATCAGGCGCAAAAGGATCTTCAGGCCTTGCCCGGGGCCGGGAATCCAGCCGATCAGGGCCAGGGCCAGGTCGAAGAAGGCGTCTTGCTCGTCCTTGGGGTTGTTGATGGCGTCCAGTTCGAAGATCGCCTGGATGCAGTCGTAGGCGTTGAGTTCCTGGGTCAGCAGTGGCAGGCGGCCGCGTTCGATGGCCTTGATCAGTTCGGCCTTGGCCTCTGGGTAGTCGTCGTAATACAGGTCTTCGACCATGACGTGTTCCTTTCCCTGGAAAATTGGAGCGCGGATGCTGAATGAGTTGAGGGGAGGTGGCAAGGGGATTTGGTTCTGTCATGCGGCGCGTGGGATGGGGTACATATCCATTCCGGCGGGTGCGGCTACTTGCGGTTCCGCTCTTGCAGCGACTCACTCGGCCTGGAGATTGCGCGGTGTGTACCGCTCCGTAGGAGCCGGCTTGCCAGCGAAGGCGTCCGCTCAGGCGCTGCATGGCTTGCGGGCCTCTTCGCCGGCAAGCCGGCTCCTACAGGTGCGGGTGGGGCGGTTGTGCTTAAAAGGACCGAATGATCCGCCCCAGGGTTTCCATGGCCTTTTCCGCGGCTTCGTTCCACGGGCTGCCATAGTTCAGGCGGATGCAGTTGCGAAAGCGCTGGGTCGGCGAAAAGATCGGTCCGGGGGCGATGCTGATGCCTTGGGCCAGGGCCATCTGGAACAGTTTCAGCGAGTCCATCTGCGGCGGCAGCTCCAGCCACAGGAAGTAGCCGCCGGCCGGCTGGCTGACCCGGGTCTGGGCCGGGAAGTAACGGGCGATCGCCGCCAGCATGGCGCTCTGCTGTTCTTCCAGGGCATAGCGCAGCTTGCGCAGGTGGCGGTCGTAGCCACCGTGCTGCAGGTAGTCGGCAATCGCCGCCTGGGCCGGCATCGAGGCACACAGCGAGGTCATCAGTTTCAGCCGTTCGATCTTCTGCGCATAGCGCCCGGCCGCGACCCAGCCGATGCGGTAGCCCGGGGCCAGGCTCTTGGCGAAGGAGCCGCAGTGCATCACCAGGCCCTCGGTGTCGAAGGCCTTGGCCGGTTTCGGCGCCTGCTGGCCGTAGTACAGCTCGGCGTAGACGTCGTCTTCGATCAGCGGCACCTGGTGCTGGCGCAGCAGCTCCACCAGCTCCTGTTTCTTCGCCTCGGGCATGCTCGCGCCCATGGGGTTCTGGAAGTTGGTCATGCACCAGCAGGCCTTGATCGGGTGCCGCTCCAGGGTCTGGGCCAGCACCCCGAGGTCGATGCCGTCGCGCGGGTGCACGGGGATTTCCACCGCCTTGAGCTTGAGCCGCTCCAGCACTTGCAGGCTGGCGTAGAAGGCCGGAGCCTCGATGGCCACCAGGTCGCCGGGCTCGGTCACCGCTTGCAGGCACAGGTTCAGCGCCTCCAGGGCGCCGTTGGTGATCAGCAACTCCTCCATGGGCAGCATCAGCCCGGCCACCATGTAGCGCAGGGCGATCTGCCGGCGCAGCTGCGGATTGCCCGGCGACATGTCGGTGACCACCACCCGCGGGTCCATCTCGCGGCTGGCGCTGGCCAGGGAGCGCGACAGGCGCTGCAGGGGGAACAGGGTCGGGCTGGGGAACGCCGAGCCGAAAGGCACGGTGCTCGGGTCCTTGATCGAATCGAGCACCGAGAACACCAGTTCGCTGACATCGACTTCGGTGGATTCATTGACTTCGCTGCTGATCACCGGCTCCGAGAACGGGCTCGGCGCGTGGGCATTGACGAAGTAGCCGGAGCGCGGGCGGGCGCGGATCAGGCCGCGACGCTCCAGCAGGTAATAGGCCTGGAACACCGTCGACGGGCTGACCCCGTAGGTCTGGCTGGCGTAGCGCACCGAAGGCACACGCTGGCCCGGCCCCAGGACCCCGGAGCGGATCAGTTCGGCGATGTCATCGGCGAATTTTTCGTAGCGTTTCATCTGCGGTTGAGGATCCAGTCTGGTCATCGGGTCGACATATCTGCGGTGGCGAGGGAGTGACGAACGCCGCCAGCGGGCTGGCGGCGGGTGTCCGGTTCATTGGCTCCGGGGCCGGCCCCGGGGGGAGCCGGCTCCCTCGCCAGGGCATTCTAGAGGCTCAGCGGTTCATCGGCGCGACAAAACGACTCTTGGCCACGGCGTAGACGCCGGGGTCATCGCTGTCGCTGACCTTGAAACTGATGGCCTGGGAGCTGCTCTGCGCCTTGTCCTGGGTCATCGCCACGGACACCGGCAGGTCGGTGATCTCACCGGGGGCCAGACTCAGCTCGGTCTTGCCCTGCAGCTCGAAGCCTTCGCCATCCACCAGGGCCAGGTGGTACTGCTGGCGTTCCTGGGTCTTGTTGATGATCTTCAGGCTGTAGATGTTCTCGATCTGGCCCAGGGCGTTCTCGCGGAACAGGCCGCGGTCCTTGCTCACGTCCAGGGACACCATCGGCCGCTGCACCAGGGCCAGGGCCAGGGCGCCGATCATCACCAGCAGCACCAGGCTGTAGCCCACCAGGCGCGGACGCAGCAGGTGGGTCTTGCCGCCTTGCAACTCGTGTTCCGAGGTGTAGGCGATCAGGCCGCGGGCGTAGCCCATCTTGTCCATGATCGAGTCGCAGGCGTCGATGCAGGCAGCGCAGCCGATGCACTCCATCTGCAGGCCGTCGCGGATGTCGATTCCGGTAGGGCAGACCTGTACGCACAGCTGGCAGTCGATGCAGTCGCCCAGGCCGACATCGGCAGGCTTCACATCACGCTTGCGCGGGCCACGGCTTTCGCCGCGCACCGGGTTGTAGGAAATGGTCAGGGTGTCCTTGTCGAACATCACGCTCTGGAAGCGCGCATAAGGGCACATGTGCATGCACACCGCCTCGCGCAGCCAGCCGGCGTTGATGTAGGTGGCCGCGGCGAAGAACAGCACCCAGAACAGGCTCAGGCCGCCGATCTGCAGGGTCAGCAGTTCCTGGGCCAGGGGGCGGATGGGGGTGAAGTAGCCAACGAAGGTCAGGCCGGTGAGCAGGCTGATGCCCAGCCACAGGGTGTGCTTCATGGCTCGGCGGGCCAGCTTGTTCAGGCCCCAGGGCGCGGCCTGCAGCTTGATCCGCTGGTTGCGCTCGCCCTCGGTGACCTTTTCGCACCACATGAACAGCCAGGTCCACGAGCTTTGCGGGCAGGTGTAGCCGCACCAGACGCGGCCGGCGAACACGGTGATGGCGAACAGGCCGAAGGCGCAGATGATCAGCAGTGCCGAGAGGAGGATGAAGTCCTGGGGCCAGAAGGTTGCGCCGAAAATGTGGAACTTGCTTTCGGCCAGGTCCCAGAGCACGGCCTGGCGGCCACCCCAGTTGAGCCACACGGTGCCGAAGAACAGCAGGAACAGGAAACCTGCTCCGCTCATGCGCAGGGTACGGAACAGGCCGCTGAAACTGCGGGTGTAGACGTGTTTGTCAGTGGTCTTCGTCTTCATCTGTGTAGGGCGTGAAGGTTCGAAGGTTTCTACTAATCGGACGGGGATTCTTTCGCTCATGGTCGTTCGCTCATCAGCCTCCATCAGGCCGGGCAACTATGACCACGGATCTGTTTGCATAACAGACTCAGGTATTTGATAAAAAACCGGATCAGATGGCCCTTTGCAGCGCCCCTGCGACAACTTGCCGTACCCCCTCAGGTGCCACCAGGGAGGGCTGCAGGCCGTGCTGGCACAGGGCCGCGGGGCGGGCCCTGATCCAGGTCAGTCAAATCACCGAATCACCTTCACTGGCTTTCAGATGGCGCCGGCCGTCGGTGGCGCCTGCTACGGTCAATGCGTCGGCTTCTGCTTCGGTGATGTAGACCCGCTCGCCGCCCAGGTCCACCGCCGACATCGACTTGGCGCTGTCGGTGATGATGGTCACGGCGCTGGCCGGGAGGTGCTGGTGCAGGGTTTCGGTGTCGAAATAGCAGGTCTGGTTTTCGATGCGCAGGCTCATGGCGGTTACCTCAAGGCAATGGCTATACAGGTTAGGGCGCAGGGGCTGGCCAGGGTTCGACCACGGCGATCAACGGTGGCTGGGCAGGCGCTGGCGCAGGCTTGTGCAGGAACTGGCTGGCCAGCGAAGGCGTCCGTGGGGTTGGCAGCCGGCTTGGGGCCTCTTCTCCGGCAAGCGGTTCCTGCGGTGGGGGTGATGGCGGCACCTTTTGCTGGCGAGCGCGGTCCATCGCTCAGGAACCCGCGAAGGGACGAGGAGCGATCGCATGAACACCTGGTGGCAAGAAGTCTGGCTGACCCTGCAAGACGAATTCGCCGATATCGGCGATGCCCGGCAACTGACCCAGATCACCCTGCGGCTGCTGGTGGCGGCCCTGCTGGGGGGCATTCTGGGCTTCGAACGCGAGCACCAGGGCAAGGCCGCCGGGGTTCGCACCCATATGCTGGTGGCCATGGGCGCGGCCCTGTTCGTGCTGGTGCCGAGCCTGTCCGGGGCCCAGGCCGATGCCATGAGCCGGGTGCTCCAGGGGGTCATCGCCGGGATCGGTTTTCTCGGCGCCGGGACCATCCTCAAGGGCCGTGAAGAAGACCAGGGCCAGCACGTCAAGGGCCTGACCACCGCCGCCGGGCTGTGGATGACCGCAGCCATCGGTGTGGCCGCCGGCATGGGCCGCGAGGCCACGGCGGTGCTCAGTACCTTGCTGGCGCTGATGGTCTTCAGCCTGATGCCGCTGATTGTCCGGCGCCTGGAAAAGCGCCAGGACGGCTGATGCTCCGGGCCTCCCCACGCGGCTGTCTATGCTTGCTGGCTGGGCGGGCGCCCGGGCTCAGGCGCTGACCACCACCGGCGGCATGGTAGTGGGCGGGTCGCCCTTGGGTGGCGGGGTGCTTTCCGGCGGTTCCTGCTCCGGGATCGGCTCAGGCTCGCTGGGGGGCAGGGTCGGTTGGTCGATGTTGGGATCGGGGGTTTCTGCCGGGATCGGGATATTCATCGCGCTGGCCTCCTTTGTGCTTGCAGATGCACGGGCTCTTCTGGTGGACCGCAGCGGCGCGGATTTGATTCCCGCCGCTTGGCCGACCAATCGCGGTGAACTTTCGCCGCAGGCTTTGGCTCGGAACCTAAGTGCATTGATTCACCGGGGCCGCGGCCCCGCCACCAGAGCGTCGAAGACGTGAAAAAGGGGTGATGCTCGATGACTGTAGAAAAACCGACCGAACAGCAATACCAGGCGCACCTGCCGTTGTCCCAGGCCCTGCTGCTGCCGCGCATTGCCATCGAGAGCATCCGCCCGGTGCTCGACGGCGGCCAGTTCGCGGTCAAGGCGGTGGCCGGCCAGGAGGTAGAGGTGGCGTGCAAGGTATTCGCCGACGGCCACGACAAACTGGCGGTGCGGGTGCGCTGGCACAACGAGCAGCAGGACAGCTGGGCCAGCCAGGCCCTGGAAGACCAGGGCAACGACGGTTGGCAGGGGCGTTTCACGGTGCCCGAAGTGGGGCGCTACCGCTTCTGTATCGAAGCCTGGATCGATCAGTTCGCCAGCTTCTGCTACGAGCTGGAGAAAAAGCACCTGGCCGGGGTTGCGGTCAGCCTGGAGCTGCAGGAGGGCCGCAGCCATGTGCAACAGGCCGCCGAGCGCAGCGAAGGGCCGCTGCGCGAGCAGTTGCTGGCGTTGCAGCGCGAGCTGTCCGGGTTGCTGGAGGCCGAGCAGGTGGCGCTGTTTCTCAGCGAGTCCAGCGCGCGCCTGATGGCCGAGGCCGATCACCGGCCCTACCTGAGCCTGAGCCCCGAGTACCCGCTGGATGTGGAGCGGCTACAGGCCCAGTTCGCCAGTTGGTACGAGCTGTTTCCCCGCTCGATCACCGACGATCCGGCCCGCCACGGCACGTTCAACGACGTTCATTCGCGGCTGCCGATGATTCACGACATGGGCTTTGACGTGCTGTATTTCCCGCCGATCCACCCCATCGGCCGCAGCCACCGCAAGGGGCCCAACAACTCGCTGAGCGCAGGCCCCGACGATCCCGGCAGCCCCTATGCAATCGGCAGCGAGGAGGGCGGCCACGAGGCCATCCACCCGCAACTGGGCAGCCGGGAGGACTTCCGCCGGCTGCTGGCGGCGGCCGCCGACCACGGCCTGGAGATCGCCCTGGACTTCGCCATCCAGTGTTCCCAGGACCACCCCTGGCTCAAGCAGCACCCGGGCTGGTTCAACTGGCGCCCGGACGGCACCATCAAATACGCCGAGAACCCGCCGAAGAAGTACCAGGACATCGTCAATGTCGACTTCTATGCCGCCGAGGCCATTCCCAGCCTGTGGCTGGAGCTGCGGGACATCGTCATCGGCTGGGTCGAGGAGGGGGTCAAGACCTTTCGCGTGGACAACCCCCACACCAAGCCGCTGCCGTTCTGGCAGTGGCTGATCGGCGAAGTGCGCCGCCAGTATCCGGAGGTGATCTTCCTCGCCGAAGCCTTCACCACCCCTGCGATGATGGCGCGCCTGGGCAAGGTCGGTTACACCCAGAGCTACACCTACTTCACCTGGCGCAACACCAAGAGCGAGTTGTCCAGCTACCTGGCCGAACTCAACCAGCCGCCGTGGCGCGACTGCTTCCGCCCCAACTTCTTCGTCAACACCCCGGACATCAACCCGCAGTTCCTGCATGACTCGGGGCGCCCGGGGTTTCTGATCCGCGCGGTGCTGGCCACCATGGGATCCGGGCTGTGGGGCATGTATTCCGGGTTCGAGCTGTGCGAATCGGCGCCGGTGCCGGGCAAGGAGGAGTACCTGGATTCGGAGAAATACCAGATCCGCCCCCGGGACTTCTCGGCGCCGGGCAACATCATTGCCGAGATCGCCCAGCTCAACCGCATCCGCCGGCAGAACCCGGCGCTGCACAGCCACCTGGGGCTCAAGCTGTACAACGCCTGGAATGACCACATCCTGTATTTCGGCAAGCGCAGCGGCGACAACTTCGTGCTGGTGGCGGTCAGCCTCGACCCGTTCAACCCCCAGGAGGCGCATTTCGAATTGCCGCTGTGGGAAATGGGCCTGGCCGATGACGCCCAGACCCAGGGCGAGGACCTGATGAACGGCCACCGCTGGACCTGGTACGGCAAGACCCAGTTCATGCGCATCGAACCGGCGCAGCCCTTCGGCATCTGGCGCATCACCGCCACGTAGGAGCCGGCTTGGGCCCATGGGCCTTGTGCAGGCCCGGCCGACGCCTTCGCTGGCAAGCCAGCTCCCACGGTGGGGCGTGGTTTGTGGCAGCTGCGAATTCAATTTTTTCAGGAGCCCGACATGGCCAAGAAACCTCGCCCCACGACCTTTATCAAGGACCCGCTCTGGTACAAGGACGCGGTGATCTACCAGGTACATGTGAAGTCCTACTTCGATTCCAACAACGACGGAATCGGCGATTTTCCCGGGCTGATCGCCAAACTCGACTACATCAAGGACCTGGGGGTCAACACCATCTGGCTGTTGCCGTTCTACCCCTCGCCGCGGCGCGACGATGGCTACGACATCGCCGAGTACCGAGGGGTCAGCCCCGACTACGGCACCCTGGCTGACGCCCGGCGCTTTATCGCCGAGGCCCACAAGCGCGAGCTGCGGGTGATCACCGAGCTGGTGATCAACCACACTTCCGACCAGCACCCCTGGTTCCAGCGGGCACGCAAGGCCAAGCCGGGTTCGGCGGCGCGCAATTTCTACGTGTGGTCCGACGACGACCAGAAATACGACGGCACGCGGATCATCTTTCTCGACACCGAGAAGTCCAACTGGACCTGGGACCCGGTGGCCGGCCAGTACTTCTGGCACCGCTTCTACTCCCACCAGCCGGACCTCAACTTCGACAACCCCCAGGTGATGAAGGCCGTGCTCTCGGTGATGCGCTACTGGCTCGACATGGGCATCGACGGCCTGCGCCTGGACGCCATTCCCTACCTGATCGAGCGCGATGGCACCAACAACGAGAACCTGCCGGAGACCCATCAGGTGCTCAAGCAGATCCGCGCCGAAATCGACGCCAACTATCCGGACCGCATGCTCCTGGCCGAGGCCAACCAATGGCCGGAAGACACCCAGCTGTACTTTGGCGATGTCACAGGCAGCGACGGCGACGAGTGCCACATGGCCTTCCACTTTCCGCTGATGCCGCGCATGTACATGGCCCTGGCCCAGGAGGATCGCTTCCCCATCACCGACATCCTGCGCCAGACCCCGGAGATCCCGGCCAACTGCCAGTGGGCGATCTTCCTGCGCAACCACGATGAACTGACCCTGGAAATGGTCACCGACCGCGAGCGCGACTACCTGTGGAACTACTACGCCGCCGACCGCCGGGCGCGGATCAACCTGGGGATCCGCCGGCGCCTGGCACCGCTGATGGAGCGTGACCGGCGGCGCATCGAGCTGCTCAACAGCCTGCTGCTGTCGATGCCCGGTACCCCGACCCTGTACTACGGCGACGAGATCGGCATGGGCGACAACATCTACCTGGGGGACCGGGATGGCGTGCGTACGCCGATGCAATGGTCCATCGACCGCAACGGCGGTTTCTCCCGGGCCGACCCGGCCAGCCTGGTGCTGCCGCCGATCATGGATTCGCTGTACGGCTACCCGTCAGTCAACGTCGAGACCCAGTCTGGCGATCCCCATTCTCTGCTCAACTGGACCCGGCGCATGCTGGCGGTGCGCAAGCAGTCCAAGGCCTTTGGCCGTGGCACGCTGAAGATGCTGTCGCCGAGCAACCGACGGATCCTGGCCTATACCCGGGAATACACCGGGCCTGACGGCAAGCAGGAGATCATCCTGTGCGTGGCCAACGTCTCGCGCAGCGCCCAGGCCGCGGAGCTGGACCTCTCGGCGTTCGCGGGCATGGTGCCGGTGGAGATGCTCGGCGGGAACGCCTTTCCGCCCATTGGCCAGCTGAATTTCCTCCTGACCCTGGCGCCCTACGGTTTCTACTGGTTCGTCCTGGCGGCGGAAAACCAGATGCCCAGCTGGCACGTGGAACCGGCCCAGAGCCTGCCGGATTTCACCACCCTGGTGCTGAAGAAACGCCTCGAAGAATTGCTCGAAGCGCCATCGCGCACCACCCTGGAGCAGGAAGTACTGCCCAACTGGCTGCCCAAGCGGCGCTGGTTCGCCGGCAAGGACAGCGCCATCGACCAGGCGCGGATCGCCTACGGCGTGCGCTTTGGCGACCCGCAGCACCCGGTGCTGCTCAGCGAGATCGAAGTCACCAGCGCCGGGCGCAGCGAGCGCTACCAGTTGCCGTTCGGCCTGTTGGCCGAAGAGCAGATCAACAGCGCCTTGCCCCAGCAACTGGCCATGGCCCGGGTGCGTCGCGGGCGCCAGGTGGGGCTGATCACCGACGCCTTCGCCCTCGACAGTTTCGTGCGCAACGTGCTGCTGGCGCTGCAGGGCACCACCTGCCTGGACAGCGAGCAGGGCCAGATCCGTTTCGAGGCCACCGCGCAGCTGGCGGCGCTGGGCCTGGGGGCCGACGCCGAGGTGCGCTACCTGTCGGCGGAGCAATCCAACAGCTCGGTGGTGGTGGGCGGCAGCCTGGTGCTCAAGCTGATCCGCAAGGTGGCGGGGGGCATTCACCCGGAACTGGAAATGGGCGCCTTCCTCACCGCTGCCGGCTTTGCCCACATCTCGCCGCTGCTGGGCTCGGTGCTGCGCCGCGATGCCCAGGGCGAAGACCATCTGCTGATGATCGCCCAGGGCTACCTGAACAATCAGGGCGATGCCTGGGAGTGGACCCAGAACAACCTCGAGCGGGCGATCCGCGACGAGCTGGCCGAGGCCATGTCCGAGCAGGAGCAGCACTACAACGCCTTGGGCGAGCTCCAGGATTTCGCCGGCCTGCTGGGCCAGCGCCTGGGGGAAATGCACCTGCTGCTGGCGGCCCCCAGCGACAATCCGGATTTCGCTCCCGAGCAGGCCACCGCCAAGGATGCCCAGGCCTGGAACCAGCAGGTTGCCGAGCAACTGGAGCGCGGGTTGCAACTGCTTCAACAGCACCAGGCCGAACTCGCGGCAGGGGAGCAGAAATTGCTCGGCAAATTGTTGCAGCATAAGGCGCTGATCCTGGGTCACATCCAGCAACTGGCCAAACAGTTGGTGGGGGGCGTGCGGATTCGTGTCCACGGCGACCTGCACCTGGGGCAGGTACTGGTGATCAAGGGCGATGCCTACCTGATCGACTTCGAGGGCGAGCCGGCCCGGCCCCTGGCCGAGCGCCGCGGCAAGCACAGCCCGTACAAGGATGTCAGTGGGGTCCTGCGTTCCTTCGACTACGCGGCGGCCATGGCCCTGGAGGCACCGGCGGTGGACGGCGCGCAAGGCGCGGCGGCGGGGCGGCGCAAAGTGGTCACGCGCTACCTGGCCGAGGCGCGCCACGCCTTTGTCCAGGCGTATCGGCTGGCGACGGCTAATCTTGCCCATGGCTGGCAGGACCCGGCGGCCGCGGATGCCGCCCTGGCACTGTTCAGCCTGGAGAAGGCCGCCTACGAGCTGGCCTATGAAGCGGAGAACCGTCCCGCCTGGTTGCCCGTGCCATTGCACGGCCTGGTGGGGCTGTTACGTGAACTGAAACCCTTTTCCGATATTGAGAGTGGTGGAGAGCAGTCATGAGTTTCTCGAACAAGGAACAGGGAAAGCAGCAACCGGCATTGCTTCCTTCGGCCAAGGCCATCGACGCCCTGGTACGGGCCGAACACCGCGATCCATTCGCCATTCTCGGGCCCCACGGCGATGGCGCCGGCGGGCAATTCATCCGCGCTTTCCTGCCCGGGGCGCTGAGTGTGCAGGTGCTCGACCGCGACCAGCAGCAGGTGCTCGGCAGCCTGCAAGCCGGTGAGGTGCCGGGGCTGTTTGTCGGGCACTTTCCCGAGGCCCGGCCCTATCTCTTGCGCATTCAATGGGCCGGGGGCGAACAGGTCAGTGAAGACCCCTACAGCTTCGGCCCCCTGCTGGGGGAGATGGACCTGTACCTGTTTGCCGAAGGCAATCACCGCGACCTCAGTTCCTGCCTGGGGGCGCAACTGACCACCGTGGACGGCATCGACGGCGTGCGTTTTGCGGTCTGGGCACCGAATGCCCGGCGGGTCTCGGTGGTGGGCGACTTCAATATCTGGGACGGGCGCCGGCACCCGATGCGCCTGCGCCATCCCTCCGGGGTCTGGGAGCTGTTCATCCCGCGCCTGCAGGCGGGCGAGGCCTACAAATACGAGATCCTCGGGCCCCAGGGCATCCTGCCGCTCAAGGCCGACCCCATGGCCCTGGCCACGCAGTTGCCGCCGGACACCGCCTCCAGAGTCGCGCCGCCCCTGACCATCGACTGGCAGGACCAGGAGTGGATGCTGGCCCGTGGCGAGCGCCAGCGGGTGGACGCGCCGCTGTCGATCTATGAGCTGCATGCCGGTTCCTGGCAGTGCGAAGTGGACGACCTTGGAGAAGTGGCCCGCCAGTACAGCTGGGCCGAACTGGCCGAACGGCTGATTCCCTACGTCAAGGACCTGGGGTTTACCCATATCGAGCTGATGCCGATCATGGAGCACCCGTTTGGCGGCTCCTGGGGCTACCAGCCGCTGTCGCAGTTCGCCCCCAGCGCCCGCTACGGCAGCCCGCAGGATTTCGCAGCCTTCGTCGACGCCTGCCACCAGGCAGGCATCGGGGTGATTCTCGATTGGGTGCCGGCGCACTTTCCCACCGATACCCACGGCCTGGCGCAGTTCGACGGCACTGCACTGTATGAGTACGGCAACCCCCTGGAAGGCTTCCACCAGGACTGGGACACCCTGATCTACAACCTGGGGCGTACCGAAGTGCACGGTTTCATGCTGGCTTCGGCGCTGCACTGGCTCAAGCATTTCCACGTCGACGGCCTGCGGGTGGATGCCGTGGCCTCGATGCTCTACCGCGACTATTCGCGCAAGGCCGGGGAATGGGTGCCGAACCGCCACGGCGGCCGAGAAAACCTCGAAGCCATCGATTTTCTGCGCCACCTCAACGACGTCGTGGCCCTGGAGGCCCCGGGCGCCCTGGTGATCGCCGAGGAGTCCACCGCCTGGCCCGGGGTCAGCCAGCGCACCGATCAGGGCGGCCTGGGCTTTGCCTATAAATGGAACATGGGCTGGATGCATGATTCCCTGCATTACATCCAGCAGGACCCGGTGTACCGCGCCCACCATCACAACGAACTGAGCTTTGGCCTGGTGTACGCCTGGTCCGAGCGTTTCATCCTGCCGATCTCCCACGACGAAGTGGTGCACGGCAAGCACTCGCTGATCGACAAGATGCCCGGCGATCGCTGGCAGAAGTTCGCCAACCTGCGGGCCTACCTGAGCTTCATGTGGGCCCATCCGGGCAAGAAGCTGCTGTTCATGGGCTGCGAGTTCGGCCAATGGCGCGAGTGGAACCACGACCAGCAACTGGACTGGTACCTGCTGCAGTACCCCGAGCACCGCGGGGTGCAGCAACTGGTGGGGGACCTCAACCGCCTGTATCGCCAGTACCCGGCGCTGCACGACCAGGACGACGTGCCCCAGGGTTTCCAATGGCTGATCGGCGACGATGCGATCAACAGCGTCTATGCCTGGTTGCGCTGGAGCAAGAGCGGCGAACCGCTGCTGGTGGTGGCCAACTTCACCCCGGTGCCACGCCAGGGCTATCGCGTCGGCGTGCCGGTGGCGGGGCGCTGGAGCGAGTTGCTCAACAGCGATTCGCAACTGTATGCCGGCTCCAACTACGGCAACGGTGGCGAGGCCTTCAGCGAAGAGCAGAGCAGCCATGGCCAGGCCCTGTCCCTGGTACTCAACCTGCCTCCGCTGGCCGTACTGATCCTGCGCCCTGACAGTTGACCCAGGCGTCCTGTAGCCGCTGCCGAAGGTTGCGAACGGTCTGGGCGGCGCTCCGTCGCTGGGGCGCGGGGTTTGCGAGGTCGCCAACGGCTCGTCTGAAGATCGCCCAGTCAACCGGTTACAGGGAGTCGGCGGCCTCGGCGATCAGCGCGGCTACGGGCCCGGGCTGGGAGGCGAGGGAGGCGTGGCTGGCGTCCAGGTGAATGATCTTGCGGGCGTTGAGCCGGGCGGCCATGCGCTCCTGGTTCGCAGGGGCGATCATGCGGTCGGCACGGGACACCTGGTACCAGGAAGGTTTGTCGCGCCATGCCGGGGCCCCCAGGGCGTCGCCGAAGGTGCTGGCCAGCGGCGCCTTCTGGGTCAGGCCCATGACCAGTCCTTCCTGGGGGCTGAGATCCTGGCAGAAGCTCTGCTGGAAACGCTCCGGACGCACCCAGAGGTAGCCGTCGCTGTCGGGCGCCAGATTGGCGGCGGCTTCAGGCGGGAACTCCTGGGTCAGGCCACCGGGGCTTTCACCCTGGTCCGGGGCGAAGGCGGCGATGTACACCAGGCCCGCGACGTTTGGCGCATGCCCGGCCTGGGTGATCACCGCGCCGCCGTAGGAGTGCCCCACCAGCAGCACCGGCCCCGCTTGCTGGGCCACCAGCTTGCGGGTCCGTTCGACGTCCTCGGCGAGGGAGGTCAGGGGCAGTTCCACGGCGCGGATCTTCTCGTAACCGCGGTTCAGCAGTTCGACGATGACCCGGTTCCAGTGGGCGGCACCGCCCCAGAAACCGTGGACCAGGACAATCGTGGGTTGCTCGCTCATCGCTTGACTCCTTCTCTGGGCTCAAGGTTGGCCCGGAGGCGGGCGCCCCCAGGCTCGGGTTCGGGGAAAAGCATGGTCGACTCTGGCGGGAATACGGCTATTTATTCATGAATTCTGATGTGCGGCCCCAGGCGGCAGGTGCACTTCCACCGCCAGCGGCAGGTGATCGGAGAGGTGGGTCCAGGGCTTGTTGCCGAGGATCTGCGGGCGGTGGCTGTGGGCGTTGCGCAGGTAGACCCGATCCAGGCGCAGCAGTGGCCAGCGTGCCGGGTAGGTCTTGGCCGGGCGGCCATGATGGCGTTCGAAGGCTTCGTGCAGGTCGTTGCGCCGGCCCAGGGTGGCGTTGCCGTGCATCTGCCAGTCATTGAAGTCGCCGGCGATGATCACCGGTGCCTCCTCGGGCAGGGATTCGAGCAACTGGCCCAGCAGCGCCAGCTGCAACTGGCGATGGCTTTCCAGCAGGCTCAGGTGCACGCAGATGGCGTGGACCTCGGCGTGGCCGGGCACATCCAGCACGCAGTGCAGCAGGCCCCGGCGCTCGGGGCCGGTGATCGAAACATCGAGGTTGCGGTACTGGCGGATCGGAAACTTCGACAACAGGGCGTTGCCGTGATGGCCGTCGGGGTACACCGCGTTGCGCCCGTAGGCGTAGTCGCTCCACATGCTGTCGGCGAGAAACTCGTACTGTGACTGCTGAGGCCAGTTGTCCAGGCGCGAGGCATGGCGCTCGTGCTCGCCCAGCACTTCCTGGAGAAACACCAGGTCGGCCTGGGTACTGCGCACGGCCTCGCGCAGTTCCGGAAGAATGAAGCGGCGGTTCAGGGCGGTGAAGCCCTTGTGGGTGTTGACGGTCAGAACGCGTAACCGCTGGACCGCCTCGGGGTTGGGCTGGCGGGTGGAATCGCTGCTCACGCGGGCTCCTTGGAATCAGTGGCGGTTACAGATGGGACTGGCGACCGGTGCGTGCGTTCAGCTTATTTTCCACCCGCGCAGGCCTACATCAGGATGATCTCGTAGGGCAGGCGCAGGCGCTCCAGCAGCACCGGCGACAGCGACGGCTCCAGGCCGATCTCCGGCTCGCCCTGCAACTGGCTGGCATAGGCGTGGGCGGCGTGGCGCTTGCGGGCCACGGTCCAGGTGTCCAGGCGCAGCTTGCGCGCACGCTGCCAGGGGATCTGGTGCTCCTCGCGGGCCGTCCAGTGCCAGGCCCAGATCGGAATCTCATGAAAACGCGCACCCACCAGGCTCGCGGCCTTGGCCGTGGCCCGGCCCACGGCTTCGTGGTCGAGGTTGCCATCGGCGCGCCAGGTGCTGAACACCACGTCGGTGTCGCGCAGGTAGCGGCAGATGAAGGGCACCAGCTGCTGTTCCCGTTCGCTCAAGGCGCTGTCGGCAAAGCCGCCGCGAATCCACTTCAGGCTGTGCAGGGGCAGGCCCAGGCGACGCAGGGCTTCGGCGCTTTCCTGGGGCCGGAACACGCTCAGGCGGCGCTTGGGCCACAGCTCCGACCCGGGATGGCTGGCGCTGCCGTCGCTGATGGAAATCAGTTGCAGAGGGTGGCCGTGGTGGGCCAGCACTTGCAGCAGGCCGCCGCTGGCGACCACTTCGTCACCGGGGTGAGGGGCGACTATCACTGCCCGGGAGCCGGCCGGAACCAGGTTGGCCAGATTGATGGCCGGCACCTCGGCCAGGCTGCGGGCACTGTTCCAGACTTGGCTGGGCCAGTTGCTGTCGATTGCGGGTATGGCTTTCATGGGGTGTCACATCCCTGTTTTCCGGGCCACGGCAGTAGCGGTTGAACCTCCGTTCAGTCGCGACCCTGGGTTTGCACGCACGCTGATTCCTTGGCACCTGCCTCAGCGTGAAGTACCGGTGCCCCATACCTTTGGAGCACCGCGATTCGGGGGTAATCATACACAGCCTGGAGCTTTCCACGCAGTGCCAGCCCAGGCTTATTTGCTGATTACCAAGCCCGTCACAGGGTAGACGGCAATTCTCCCCCCGGGGAGGCGCACTGACCAATGCCATGCTGTACTTCACAGCCCTGCGCAAGGTTCGTTCAGGCCCTTGAGGTAATCGCCGAACCCACCTTTGGCCCGCGAATCCAGGCGCCCGCTGGTAATCACTTGCGGATGCCGGCTCCAGGCGATGCTGGCGCCGCAGCGCTGCAACTGCCGCACCAGCTGCACATCCTCGTGGCAGGCCAGGGCCTCGAAGCCGCCGGCGCGGACATAGGCTGCAGCGCTGATGCCGAGGTTGGCGCCATGGATGTGCCGGTGGCCATCGCTGTCCTGGTAGGCGTCGTGATAGCGGATCCGGGCCTGGGGTTCGAAGCCTTCGCTCCAGCGGTCGACGGTGACGGTGCCGCAGACGGCGTCGGCGCCCAGGGCCAGTTGGGCCACCAGCCAGTCTTCGGGTACGCGGCTGTCGGCATCGGTACAGGACAGCCAGCGGGCGCCGGCCTGCAGCAGCAACTGCGCGCCCGCGGCCCGTGCCCGTCCGACATTGCGCACCTGCAATTGCAGGTGTTGCACGGCGAACTGGCGGGCAATGTCCAAAGAACCGTCGGAGCAGCTGTCGAGCACCACCAGGATCGCCACGTCTTCATTGAGCTCGGGGTGGCTGGCGGCTTTCAGGGCGCAGCGCAGGCAGTCGGCCAGCAGTTGCTCCTCGTTATGGGCGGGTATCACCACTCCGATCATCGCAGGCCCTCCAGGGTCGCGACCGAATCCGCTTCGCGGCCCCAGAGGTCGAGGAGAAAGTCCGCTTCCTGGTGCTCCAGCAAGCGTGGCAGTTGCAAATGGCGATGGAGCAGTTCGTGCACTTGTCCGGCATCCAGGGGGCACTCGGCAATGGGCGGGCGCCAGTGGCAGGCCAGTAGCTGGCCATCCGCGGCCAGGGAGCCCAGGGCACGTGCCACCAGTTGCGCCAGGTCGGCGGCGTCCAGGTAATAGCCGATCTCGCTGATGACGATCAGATCGAAGGGCCCCTTGGGCCAGTCCTGGGGCAGGCGGCCGTGTTCCACCCGGGCGTGGGGGAAGGAGCGCAAGCGCTGCCGGGCCAGGTCCACCGCATTGCGCGCGGTGTCGTAGGCCAGCAGGCTGTCGCAGCGGCTGGCCAGTTCGGCGCTGAGTTCGCCGTTGGCACAACCGGGTTCGAAAATGCTCCGGTAGTGGCGGCGCGGCAGGCTGGCCAGGGTGATTGCACGTTTGCGCTGTTCATACCAGCGCTGGCGAAAGGCCCAGGGGTCCTGGTCCCGGGCGAACAGCCCTTCGAAATAGCGACTGTCGACACTCATAGGAACACCACCTCAAAAGGTTGCAGCAGACGCTCGATGATGTGCGGTGCCAGCACGGGCGCCAGGCCGATCTGCGGGTCGCCCTCCAGTTGGCTGGCAAAGGCTTGGATGGCATGGCGCTTGCGGGCCACCTGG
Organism: Pseudomonas sp. GW823-FHT03E05; assembly: GCF_058796855.1. NCBI lineage: Bacteria > Pseudomonadati > Pseudomonadota > Gammaproteobacteria > Pseudomonadales > Pseudomonadaceae > Pseudomonas > Pseudomonas sp. GW823-FHT03E05. The sequence goes on along the minus strand of NZ_JBXAJB010000001.1, from coordinate 1,458,166 downwards.
GCAGGGCTGAGCAGCACCTTGCGGGCCCGCTCCCAGGGCAGCTGCCGGCCCTCGGGATCGGCCCAGTGCCAGGTCCAGATCGGCAGTTCCTTGAGGCTTGCGCCCGTGGCCCGGGCGGCCAGGGCGCTGGCCCGGCCCACGGCTTCGTGGTCGCAGTGGCCGTCCTCGCACCAGGTGCTGAACAGCACGTCACCGGCGCGCAGGCAACCCTGGATGAACTGCGTCAGGGCGGCTTCGTCCCGGGCGACGCGGCTGTCCTCGAAGCCCGCGCGCAGCCAGGTGAAGCGCTGCAGCGGCAGGCCCAGGCGGCGCAAGCCTTCGGCGGACTCCTGGGGCCGTACCTGGCTCAGGCGCTGTACCGGCCAGCGCCGGGAGCCGGGATGGCTGGCGCAACCATCGGTGACCGAAATCAGCAGCAGCTCGCGCCCCTGCGCCGCCAGCAGTTGCAGGAGGCCGCCACAGCCGAGGATTTCATCGTCCGGGTGCGGGGCCACAATCACCGCCCGCGCTCCTTGCGGGACCAGGGTTCGAATATCCACCGCGGCCATGGCCTGCAGTTGCGAGGAAGCCTGCCAGGCCTGCAGCGAGGTGCCGCGACCGACAATCGGATTGGCTTTCACAGTTGCCATCCTCCCGGGTCCGCTGCAGCGTGGGCGGCGTTGGCCAGCTGTTGCCCGAGAATGGCCAGGTCACGCTCGGCATGGCTCTGGCGGATGAACACCGGCAGGTCCGCCAGCAGCCGGGCGAAGTGCCGGTCCAGGCAATAGGGGCTGGCGCCCAGCGCCCGGCCGACGTGGTGCAGCACGCTGTCGACGCTGGCCTCGGTCACCGCCCGGGCGCGCCGGGCCAGCAACTGGCAGTTGGCCTGGGGCGCCTGATCCAACTGCCGGGCACTGTGGCGCAGCACGCAGGCGGCCTGATGCAGGGCGCTGTCCACTGCCCCCAGGTGGGCCAGGGCATGGGGCTCGTCGCGTTTGGCGCAGTGTTCGCGCAGGGGGTGTGCGATGGCCTGGGCGGCCCCCAGCCAGCAGGCGGCGATGCCGATGGCGCCTTGCCAGAAGCCCGGGCGCTGCAGGTAGTCATCCGGCCCGCCGACCCATTGGCCACGAGCCTCGTGGAAGTCAACCCGCTGGCTGCCGGTACTGGCCATGCCCACCGCTTGCCAGCTGCCGCTCTCGACCTGCACCCCGGGCTGGGCCAGGGCCACCGCCACCAGGCGTTGGTGGCCGTCGGCGTCCCAGGCGGTGAGCAGGGCATGGCTGAGCACCTCGGCCCCCGAGCACCAGGCCTTGGTGCCGCTGAGCCGGCAGTGCGGGCCATCGGCAACGGCGTGCACCCGGGCCTGGGGCGGCTCCGCGGCCCAGGTGCCCCAGGTGGTGCCGGGGGGCACGGGGCAGCCCAGTTCCGCCATGATCGCCAGGGCGTCGGTGTGCCCCTCGTAGAGCTTGCACAGGCCCAGGTCATGGCCGGCGACCCTGGCCAGGGCCTGCCAGCGTTGCAGGGTGGCGCCCCCGGCGGGCAGTGGCAGGCGGTCGAGCCCGGCGCCCACCAGGGCGTCCAGGCACAGGCCCAGGGCGCGGGTGTCGGCATGCCCCAGGTCGGGGGAGTGATGCAGGAAGCCTTGCAGGTCCATGTTCAGTCTTCTTCCTCATGTTGCAGTTCGAACAGCAGCAGGGAGCGCCCGGTCACCGAATACTCGTGGCCGAAGGCAAAGCGTTCCTGGCCGCGCACCGCCGGCTGGTTGGTGTCGAGCATGCAGGTCCAGAACTCTCCGGCGGGCACCTCAGGCAGGCGGAAGTTGACGATGTCGTGGTGGGCGTTGACCACCAGCAGCAGCGTGGCATCGGCCCCGGGGCGGCGGATCCCGGTTTCCTGGGCGCGGCCGTCCAGCAGCATGCCCAGGCAGCGACCATGGGGGTCCTGCCAGTGCTCGGTGGTCATCTCGCTGCCGTCGGGAGCCAGCCAGGTGACGTCCTTGACCCCGATGTCCTCGTTGTAGCTGCCCACCAGGAAGCGCCCGCGCCGCAGGATCGGGTAGCTCAGGCGCAGCTTGATCAGGCGCTTGACGAACTTGAGCAGGGACTTGCCGTCGTTATCCAGCTCCCAGTTGACCCAGCCGATCTCGCTGTCCTGGCAGTAGGCGTTGTTGTTGCCGTGCTGGGTGCGGGCGAATTCGTCGCCGGCCACCACCATCGGCGTGCCCTGGGCCAGTAGCAGGGTGGCGAAGAAGTTGCGCATCTGGCGCAGGCGCAGGGCGTTGATCTCGGGGTCGTCGCTGGGGCCTTCGACGCCGTGGTTCCAGGACAGGTTGTTGTTGCTGCCGTCCTGGTTGTTCTCGTCGTTGGCTTCGTTGTGCTTGTCGTTGTAGGACACCAGGTCGTGCAGGGTGAAACCGTCGTGGGCAGTGACGAAGTTGACCGAGGCGTAGGGCCGGCGGCCGCGCTGGTTGAACATCTCGCCGGAGGCGGTCATGCGCCCGGCAAAATCCGCCAGCTGGCCGTCATCGCCCTTCCAGAAGGCCCGCACCGTGTCGCGAAAGCGATCGTTCCATTCCACCCAGCCCGGCGGGAAGTTGCCCACCTGATAGCCGCCGGGGCCGCAGTCCCAGGGTTCGGCGATCATCTTCACCTGGCGCAGCACCGGGTCCTGGCGGCAGGCCACGAGGAAGCTGTGGCGCTCGTCGAAACCGTCGTGGTAACGCCCGAGAATGGTCGCCAGGTCGAAGCGGAAGCCGTCCACGTGCATTTCCGTGGCCCAGTAGCGCAGCGAGTCGGTGACCATCTGCAACACGCAGGGGTGGCTCAGGTCCAGGGTGTTGCCGGTGCCCGAATCGTTGATGTAGAAGCGCTTGTCGTCGGGCATCAGGCGGTAGTAGGAGGCGTTGTCGATGCCGCGCATGGACAGGGTCGGGCCTTGCTCGTTGCCTTCGGCGGTGTGGTTGTAGACCACGTCCAGGATCACCTCCAGCCCGGCTTCGTGCAGGTGGGCGACCATTTCCTTGAATTCGGCGATCTTGCCGCTGGCCAGGTAGCGCGGGTCGGGGGCGAAGAAGGCGATGCTGTTGTAGCCCCAGTAGTTGGTCATGCCCTTGTGCAGCAGGTGCTGGTCGTTGACGAAGGCGTGGATCGGCAGCAGCTCCACCGACGACACCCCGAGCTTGCGGATGTGCTCCAGCACGTCGTCCACCATCAGCCCGGCGAAGCTGCCCCGCAGGTTCTCGGGCACCGAAGGGTGGCGCATGGTGAAGCCGCGCACATGGGTCTCGTAGATGATGGTCTTGTCCCAGGGCACGCTGACCCGCTGGTCGTTGCCCCAGGTGTGGGCCGGGTCGATGACCTTGCACTTGGGCACGAAGGGCGCGCTGTCGCGCTCGTCGAAACTGAGGTCGGCATCCGGGTGGCCGATGGTGTAGCCGAACAGCGCCTCGGACCATTTCAGCTCGCCCACCAGTTGCTTGGCATAGGGGTCGATCAGCAGTTTGTTGGGGTTGAAACGGTGCCCGTTGGCCGGGTCGTAGGGGCCGTGCACGCGGTAGCCGTAGATCAGCCCCGGGTGAGCGTCGGGCAGGTAGCCGTGGAAGATTTCGTCGGTGTATTCCGGAAGTTCGATGCGTTCGAGTTCCACTTCGCCGGCATCATCGAACACACAGAGCTCGACCTTGGTGGCATTGGCCGAGAACAGCGCGAAGTTAACCCCCAGGCCGTCCCAGGTGGCGCCGAGGGGGAAGGGCAGGCCTTCACGAATGCGCGAGGGTTCGCTCTCGGGAGTGGCGGCGGGCTGCTTGGATCTGCTCATGGTTGCTCCTGCAGTGAGACGGTGACGGGCCGGGCCCTTTCTTCAGGGCGAACGCGACCCTTATGGCGCGCGGGCGCGCCACGGGTTGACGAGGACGAGATGGCCGGCGGGTGTCAGTTGGCCGGCGGTTTGCGCGGCGCCCGGGGCTTCTTCGCCGCCGCGGGTTTTTCTCCCGGGGGCACTACCACGGCGGCGGCCGACTTGGCCTTGGGCTTGGCCGCGCTCTTGGCGGCGGGCTTTCCGGTCGCAGGCTTGGCCTTGCCGGCCTTGGGTGGCGTGCTTGGAGCCAGGGCTTCGGCCTCGGCGAGCTTGCGGGCCATGTCCCAATGCCGGGCTTCCTGGCCCTCTGGCTTACCTTCCGACTCCCAGATCTGATAAGCGAATTCACGAATGCGTTTGTCGTCGGTACTCATCGCAATGCTCCTGGACTGAATTCAAGGTTGAATCAAAAGGTTGAGCGCAAAGTCTTGCAGTGCGGCGCTAAGCATCAGCTCCCTGTGGGGTGTGACTGCCACCGTGGAAAAAAGTCCATTCAGCTTTTGCCCCGAGGCGTCGAACGGTAGCTGCACCCGGGTATCGCCCCACAGCGGCGCCTCGATCAAGGGCATTGCGCGATCCCCCAGCAGGCCGGCGACCCGCACCGGCACTATCACCACTGCCCGTTGTGCACCGTGCTCGCGCATGAACGCCAGGACCCGCCCGGCATGCTGGCCAAGCACCGGCAGCGGCTGGTAGCGGCCCCGGCGAAACAGCTCCGGGTACTGGCCACGCAGGTTCAGGGTGCGGGCGATCAAGGCCTGCTTGATGCGTCCGTCGTGCCACTGGGCCAGCCACTGGCGTGGTTCGCCGCCGCGCTCCAGGGCCGCCTGCCGGGCCGGGTAATCCACCGGCCGGCGGTTATCCGGGTCCACCAGGCTGAAATCCCAGAACTCGTTGCCCTGGTACAGGTCGGGGACCCCAGGCACGGTCATGCGCAGCAAGGTTTGCGCCAGGCTGTTGAGAGCACCCGCCGGGGCAATGGCCCGGGCCGCCGCGGCAATCGACTGGCGCAATGCCAGGCCCTGGGGCGCCAGCAGCAGGGCCTGGACAAAGGCCTGCACGGCCTCTTCGTATTCTGCGTTGGGCGCCGCCCAGCTGCTTTGCAGCTTGGCCTCGCGCAGGGCCTTGAGCTGCCATTGCCAGATCCTTTGTCCATAGCCTTGCAGGGCCGCCTGATCCTCGGCAGCCAGTTCCAGGGGCCAACTGCCCAGCAGGGTCTGGTAAAGGATCAGTTCGTCCCCCGCCGAAGGCGCATCCGCCTGCTGGCGCAGGGGCGCGGCCAGGGTGCGCCAGTGCTCCACCTGGGCGGCATACCAGGGGGCCCGTTCGCTGAGCACTGCCAGGCGCGCGCGGCTGTCCTCGCCCCGTTTGTGATCGTGGGTGGCGCTGGTCAGCAGGTTGTCGGGGAAGCTGGCCAGGCGTTGCTGGCAGGCCGTGTGGAAGGCGGCGATCGGCGCACTGAACTGTTCGCTGTTAAAGCCCACGTCGTTGCGCGCCAGCAGTACCGCCGAGCGGTAGAAGGCGGTGTCTTCCACGGCCTTGGCCGCGGCGGGCGAAGTCAGTTGCTGGAAACGCACGCAGGCGTGGCGCAGCAGCTTGCGCCCACGGCCCGGTGGCTGCTGGCGCCAGCCCTGGCCGCCGAGCCAGCGCTCCAGGCAGTCGAGCACCGGCCTGTCGGCCTCGCCCAGGCTCTGTCGCGCGCCGTCCAGGGCCTGCTGGAACAACTGCTGGTCCTGCTGCCCGCGGCCACAGGCGCTGATATAGGTGCGGTACACCGGGAAGTGCACGATCAGTTCCTGCAAGGCGCGGCGGATGGCCCCCAGGGTCAGGTCGCGGCTCATCAGGTCCAGGCGCGCCACCTGCAACAGGGCCTGGGCCACGCTTTCAAAATCGCTGGCCAGGGAGCCGTTGAGAATCTGCTGACGGGCCAGCAGTGCCTCTTCGGCGAACGCCGCGGGGCGCTGGCTGTGCCGGCTCCACAGTTCGGCCAGTACCGGCTGGCCTGCAGGGGCCTGCTGCAGCAGCGACAGTTGGTTCATGAACTCATAGCCGGTGCTGCCATCTACGCCCCAGTCGCGGTGCAGGGTTTCCCCGGCGCCGAGGATCTTCTCGACGTAGATCGGCAGGTGCTGGCCCGGGCGCAGGCGGTCGATCCGGCGCCGCAGCTTGCGGCAATAGCTGCGCGGGTCGGCCAGACCGTCGATATGGTCGATGCGCAGGCCGTCCACCAGGCCACGCTGGATCAGCTCGAAGATCTTGCCGTGGGTGGCTTCGAACACCGCCGGGCGCTCGACCCGCAGCCCGCCCAGCTCGTTGACGTCGAAGAAGCGTCGCCAGTTGATGTCGTCGGCGGCGGTGCGCCAGCTGGCCAGGCGATAGCTCTGTTGCTCCAGCAGATGGTGCAGGCGCTGGAAACCTTCGTCGTGGCGTGAGTCGTAGCCTTGCAGGTGGGCGGTGACGGCCTGGTGCAGCGCCGGTTGCTGCAACAGTTGGCCCAGGGCCTGCTGCAGCGGTTGTGCCTGGGCGTGGGCGTCGCCGCTGAAACGCAGGGCGGCAAAGCTGTCGGCCAGGGGCTTGAGGGCCTGGGCGGCATCCGGCGGGCCGGCGAGGCGCAGCAGTTCCCCGAAGTCGGCGGGGCAGATGGGGAAACAGTGTTCATAGTGGCGAACATGGAAACCGCAGCGATCGTCGTCCAGCTGCAGTTGCAGGCTGCCTTCCTGCAAGGCCTGCCCATAGTCGCTGCCGAGGAAGGGCAGCAACAACTGGCCTTCCATCAGCGGGTCCGGGGAATGCCACTGGATATCGAAGAACTCACCGTACGGGCTCAGGCGCCCCCATTGCAGCAGGTCCAGCCACCAGGGGTTGTCATTGCCGCCCACCGCCATGTGGTTGGAGACGATATCCAGGATCAGGCCCATGCCGTGCTGGCGCAGGGCATCCACCAGCCGTACCAGGGCCGCCTCGCCCCCCAGCTCGGGGTTGACCCGGGTGGGGTCCACCACGTCGTAGCCGTGCATGGAACCGGCCCGCGCGCAGAGCAGTGGCGAGGCGTAGAGGTGGCTGAGGCCCAGGCCGGCAAAGTAGGGCACCAGGGGCAGCGCATGATCCAGGGTGAAGCCCTGGTGAAATTGCAGGCGCAGGGTGGCCCGTGGCATTGGCGTGGCTGGCGGGCTCATCGGTCACGCTCCAGGGCCTGCTGCCGGGCACAGGCCAGCAGCTCCAGGCGCCGCGCAGCGTCGCTGTCATCCAGCAGGTGCCGGCTGGCAGTGGCCAGGCGCCGGCGCCAGTTGGGGTGGCTGTCGAGGGTGCCGGGCAGGTTGGCCTGTTCGTCGATGCCCAGGGCGTCCTCCAGGGGAAGCAGCACCAGGGGCGCCCGGGTGTGGCCGAGGAAACGCACGCTGGCGTCTACCACCTGGTCGGCCTCGTGGCTTTCCTCGCGAAAGTTCTGCGGATCCTGGGCCAGGGCGTGGCGCAGGCCGTTGCGTTCGTGCTGGCGATGTTCGCGCCAGTGCCGCGCCGCCGCTTCGTCCACCAGGCCCAGGCGCTGGTTCCAGTCGATATCGCGGCCATGCCACCAGCCGTTGAGGGGCGGCAGGTCATGGGTGCTGGTGGTGGCCAGGGCATTGTCCGGCCAGTCGAGGATGGGCTTGAAGTGGCAGCCGTGGTCCTGTTCGAACAAAAGCACACGCATGCCGAGCATGGCCCGGGCGGCGAGTTTTTCCCGCAGCCCGTCGGGCACTGTGCCCAGGTCTTCGCCCAGCACTATGGCCTGGTGGCGATGGGATTCCAGGGTCAGCAGGCGCAGCAGGTCGTCCACCGGGTAATAGAGGTAGGCGCCATCGCTGGGAGGCGCGCCCAGGGGAATCACCCACAACCGTTGCAGGCCCATCACATGGTCGATGCGCAGGCCCCCGGCATGGGCGAAGTTGGCCCTGAGCATTTCGATGAAGGCGCGGAAACCGTGGCGTTGCAGGCCTTCCGGGGAAAAGGCCGATATGCCCCAGCTCTGGCCCTGGCGGTTGAGGATGTCCGGTGGCGCGCCCACCGTCAGGTTGGCCAGTAACTGCTCCTGCCGGCTCCAGGCCTGGCTGCCGCCGCCGTCGGCGCCCACCGCCAGGTCGGCGATCAGGCCGATGCCCATGCCGCCGCTGCGGGCCGCGCTTTGCGCTCGCTCCAGGCTGCGGGCGATCAGCCACTGGCAAAAGGCATGGAAGCCGATTTCGTGGGCCTGTTCCTCGGCGAAATGAGCCAGGGCCGGGCTGGCCGGATCACGCCACTGCGGCGGCCAGTGACGCCAGTCCAGTTCCTCGCCACGGGCGGCGCGCTGGGCCTGGATGGCTTCGAAGCGGCAGTGGTTTTCCAGGGCTTCGCCGGCTGCCCGGCGGTAGCTGGCGAAGTCCTCGTGCAGCGGGTGCTCGCCCTGGCAGAAGCCTTCATACAGCGCCCGCAGTGCCTGCAACTTGGCCTGGGCCGCCAGGGGCCAGTCGATCAGCGGCAACTGTTCCAGGTCCTGCAGTTGTTCGCCCAGGCCACAGGCTTCGATCGCGGTGCGCCAGGCGCGGTCGCCGAGGATCGCGCCAGGGGCGGCATACAGGCTGTTGAGAAACAGCCGGCTGGAAGGCGAATAGGGGCTGTAGCGCAGCGGGTCGCTGCTGAACATGGCGTGCAGCGGGCTGATGGCCAGGGCATCGGCGCCGCGTTCGGCGGCCTGGCGCGCCAGTTCTTCCAGGGCCTGGGTATCGCCGAAACCGCCATCGCCGGGGCGGCGCAGGGCGTACAGCTGCACGCTGAGGCCCCAGGCCCGCGGGGTGGGCTGGTGCACGGCGTCGGCCACGCTGAAGCAGCGTTCGGGGGCCACTGCCAGGACAAAGTGTTCGTCGTCGATACTCACGGCGTGGTAACCCACCGGAATCGAGCCCGGCAGCCGGCTCTCGGCATCCAGGTCCAGGTGCAGCGGGCTGCCATCCTCCAGCCGCAGGAGACAGGCCGTGTGCGGGGGGAAGTAGCGCGCCAGGTCCAGGCTCTGGCCGTGGTCGGCGGTCAGCAGCGGTGGCAGGTGCCGGCTCTGTTGCACCCCTTGCAATTGCAGCAGGCTCTGTTCGACCTGCTGCGGGTCTTCGGCCGGATGCCCCAGGCCGGCCAGGACAGCCCGCAGGACCCGGTCCTCGACCTTCTGGGCACGGCCGTTGGCATCGATCCAGTCCACTGCCAGGCCGGCGCGGCTGGCAAGCAGTTCCAGTTGCGCATCGCTCATAGGCATTCTCCATCTGGGTCGGTCGGGGAAGAGGTGGGGGCCAGCAGCACCAGCACGCTGTAGGCAGGCAGTTGACCCTGGCACCAGTGCTTGAGGGTGTGCGGCGGATATTCGAAGCACAACTGCGGTGCGGCCTCGGCGGCCAGTTCGACCTGATGCGGGCCGAGGTTGAGATCGATGCGCAACAGGCTGCCGTCCCCCAGGCGCCAGCGCGCACTCAGCGCGCCCTCGGCCAGTACCTGGCAGCCCAGGGCCCGGGCGCCGGGCAGGCGCGGAACCAGCTCGCGGTGGCGGATCTGCAACAGGCTGCGGTACAGCTCGCGGGTGGCCTCGGCCTGCCGGGACTGGGCCTGTGGGCGCGAGGCCTGGAAGGTCGAGGCGGCGTTGGGGTCGGGAATGCGCTGGCGCTGCCCGGCGTCGGCGAAGGCACTGAAGGCGGCGAATTCGTTGCGCCGGCCCTCGCGCACCGCTTCGGCCAACTGGCCCTGGTGGCTGGTGAAGAACAGGAATGGTTCCTGGGCGGCCACTTCGTCGCCCATGAACAGCAGCGGAATCATCGGTGACAGCAGCAACAGCACCGTGGCCGCGTGCAGGGCCTGGGTCGGCGCCAGTTGGTTGAGGCGTTCGCCAAAGGCCCGGTTGCCGATCTGGTCATGGTTCTGCAGAAACAGCACAAAAGCGCTGGGCGGCAGGTGCCCGCTGGGTTCGCCGCGGGCCTCGCCATGGCGGTTGGCATGGCCCTGGAAGGCGAAACCCTGGCTCAGGCAGCGGGCCAGTTGCTCAGTGGGCTGCTCGGCGAAGTCGGCGTAGTAGGCGTCGGTTTCGCCGGTCAGCAGCACATGCAGGGCGTTGTGGCCGTCGTCGTTCCACTGTGCGTCGAAGCCTTGTTGCAGCAGGCTGGCCTGATTGAACTCGTTCTCCAGGTTGAGCCACACATGGCGATCGGGTGGCACTGCCTGGCGGACCCGCTGCGCCAGTTGCCGCAGGAAATCCGGATCGTCGATGGCGTGTACCGCGTCCAGGCGCAGGCCGTCGAAACGGTACTCCAGCAGCCACATCAGGGCGTTGTCGATAAAGAACTCGCTGACCTGCGGGCGTCGAAAGTCGATGGCAGCGCCCCAGGGGGTGTGCAGGTCCTGGCGAAAGAAGCCCTGGGCGTACTCCTGCAGGTAGTTGCCGTCGGGGCCGAAGTGGTTGTAGACCACATCGAGGATCACTGCCAGGCCCAGGCCATGGGCGGCATCGATCAGCGCGCGCAGCTCGTCGGGCGAACCATAGGAGGCTTCCGGGGCGTAGGGCAGCACGCCGTCGTAGCCCCAGTTGCGTTCGCCGGGAAACTCCGCCAGGGGCATCAGCTCGATGGCGGTCACCCCCAGTTCCACCAGGGCCGGCAGGGCTTGCTGCACCGCCTGATAGCCGCCCATGACCCCCACGTGGAGTTCGTAGATCACCGCCTCGTGCCAGGGCCGGCCGCGCCACTGCGGGTGCTGCCATTGATAGCCCTCGGGGTCCACCACCAGGCTTGGCCCGTGGACATCACCGAGCTGGGCCCGGGACGCCGGGTCGGGGACCTGGATCCGCTCGTCGATATTGAAACGGTAAGCGCTGCCCGCGGGGCAGCGCGCCTGGGTCATGAACCAGCCTTCGGGCTGGGGCTGCATGGGCAGCGACTGGCCGTCCGCCAGTTCGACGCTGACGCAGCGCGCATCCGGCGCCCACAGGGCGAACCGGGTGTGCTCGGCATCCAGCAGCCGCGCGCCATGAGTCCAGGTGTGCAGCGTGCTTGAGGGCATCGGTCCTTGCCTCTTACTGTCGGGCGGCCTGTCCCAGGGCCTTGGCCACCAGTTGTTCGTAGAGTTCGGCGTAGGGTTCCACCGCCTTGCACCAGTTGAAGGGCGCGGCCATGGCCCGGCAGCGCATGGCATTGAGCAGCGCCGGGTAGGCGAACACCTTGAAGGCCCGGGTCAGGGCTTCCTGGTAGCTGGCCACGGTGGATTCGTCGAAGAGGAAACCGGTGACGCCATTCTCGATGGTGTCTGCCAGGCCGCCGGTGTTGCGCGCCACCGGCAGCGAGCCGAAGCGCTGGGCATACATCTGGCTCAGGCCGCAGGGCTCGTAGCGCGAGGGCATGAGCAGGAAATCGCTGCCGGCGAACATGCGCCGGGCGTCGGTCTCGTTGAAGCCGATGTGCACCCCGATGCGGCCGGGGAAGCGCCGGGCCAGGGCGCGCATGGACTGTTCTTCCTCCGGCTCGCCGCGGCCGATGATGGCGATCTGGCCGCCGGACTGCACGATGAACTCGGCCACCGCTTCGGTCAGGTCCAGGCCTTTCTGGTAGACCAGCCGCGAGACCACGGCAAACAGCGGGCCGCTGGAGGCGTCGAGGCCGAACATCTGCCGCACATGGGCGGCGTTGGCTGCCTTGCCGTCCCAGTCGCCGATGCTGAAAGGCGTGAGCAGGTGGGCGTCGGTGGCGGCGTCCCAGCTTTCATCGATGCCGTTGGGGATGCCGCTGAGCAGGCCCTGCTGGGTCTTGCTGGCGAGGAAGCCGTCGAGCCCGCAACCGAAGGCCGGGGTGGTGATTTCCTGGGCATAGGTGGCGCTCACCGTGGTGATGTGGCTGGCGTAGGCCATGCCGGCCTTGAGGAACGACAGCTTGCCGTAGAACTCCATGCCTTCCTGTTGCAGGGCATGCTCGGGGATGCCCAGTTCCGGGCACGAGGCCAGGCTGACCACGCCCTGATAGGCCAGGTTATGAATGGTGAACAGGGTCGGCGTGCGTTGCCCGCGCCAGTGCATGTAGGCCGGCGCCAGCCCGGCGGGCCAGTCATGGGCGTGCACCAGGTCGGGGCACCAGTGGATCTGCGCCAGGTTGGCCGCGATGTCGGCGGCGGCCAGCCCCAGGCGGGCGAAGCGGATATGGTTGTCCGGCCAGTCGCGGCCGTTGTTGGCGCCGTAGGGCGTGCCTTCGCGCTCGTAGAGTTCCGGGCAGATCAGCACGTAGATCACCAGGCCGTCGGGCATGTCCATGCGCCCGATCTTGCAGGCCGGCAGTGCCGCGTGGCCACCCAGCTCCCCGATGATGTGGATCGGGTTCTCGCTATGCAGCACCTGGGGGTAGCCGGGGATCAGTACCCGCACATCGTGCAGGTGGGCCATGGCCCTGGGCAGGGCGGCAGAGACGTCGCCCAGGCCGCCGGTCTTCACCAGGTCGGCGATTTCCGAGGTGACGAACAGCACTCGCTTGCGGTTGGGATTGGGCCGCGCCAGCGGCAGCACCGTCTTGTTCCCAGGGACCGGAACCGAGGGGGCGGCGCGGTCGCCGGCCTGCTGTTGAGGGTGATCTCCCTGAGTGTCCAATACGGCGCTGATCATGTGTCTCTCCCGTTTTATTGATCTGTTCTGGTGTCTCGAGCGCCGCGCGTGGCCAATTCCTGTGGCCGGGCGCAAACGCGCCACACGTCGATCAGCCTGCGCTGCTCGAGCGTGGAAGCAGAAAGGGTGGAGGAGCCGTTGCAAGGAATGCACCAGTGGCAGCGACCCTACCTTTAACCTGACCTTGGGCCGAAGCGAAAAGTTTCGACTTTTTCTCGGCGAATGTGACTGCCCGGTCACAGTGCGAAATTCAGTCTAGGACAGAACCTAGAGCGGTGCCGGGGGAGGTGGGTGTTTCCCGGGGTTGGCAGGGCGGGCGGCGAACGCGTCCCGACGAAAGGTCGGCCATGCACTGCCCGGGAGCGGGGCCGTTGCGGCCCGGGGGCGAAAATGGGGAGGGGCTGCCAGCGGCCGGTGCCGTTGTGGTGCGGCGCCGCCCAAAGAACGGGCACAGGCGGGCTCCTGCGCCCAGCGTCCCTGCGAGCCTGGTCGCCGCCGAGCCTGCGAGGCTGCGAAAAGCTGCGCAGGACCTTGCCTGGCGATCGCCACGGGGGGCTTTCAGTTGAGCAGGCGGATCGGCTGGCCGGCGTGCCAGGCTTGCAGGTCTTCGATCATCTGGCCGAAGAACTGCTGGTAGTTCTGCCGGCTGACATAGCCGACATGGGGCGTGGCCAGAACATTGGGCAAGCGCCGCAAGGGGTGGTTGGCAGGCAAGGGTTCCTGCTCGAATACATCCAGTGCGGCCCCCGCCAGCCGGCCCTGTTCCAGGGCGGCAATCAGCGCGGCTTCATCGACAATCGGCCCGCGGGCGGTATTGACCAGCAGCGCCCCGGGCTTCATCCACGCCAGGGCCTGGGCGTCCACCAGGCCGCGGCTGCGCTCGCTGAGCACCAGGTGCACCGAGAGCACATCGGCCTGTTCGAACAGTTGCTGCTTGTCGACATGGGTCACGCCGGCCGCGGTCGCGCGTTCAGCGGTGAGGTTCTCGCTCCAGGCAATCACCCGCATGCCGAACACCTGGCCGAATTGCGCCACCCGTTGGCCGATGCTGCCCAGGCCGAGAATGCCCAGGGTCTTGCCGTGCAGATCGCCCCCCAGGCCCTGTTGCCAACCGCCTGCGCGCAGGGCGCAGGCTTCGCTCAGCAGGTTGCGGCTCAGGGCCATGAGCAGGGCCCAGGTCAGCTCCGGCGCGGCGTGCTTGTAGCTGTCGGTGCCGCACACCTGGATCCCCAGGGCGCTGGCCGCCTTGAGGTCGATGGCGGCGTTGCGCATGCCGCCGGTGAGCAGCAGCTTGAGCTGCGGCAGGCTGCGTAGCAGGGTTTCATCGAACCGGGTGCGCTCGCGCATCACGCAGATCACCTGGAACGGTTGCAGGCGCCGGGCCAGGGTGGCGGGGTCTGCCGGGTAGTCGTGAAGGAAGCTGACCCGGCTGATGCTATCGAGCACCGACCAGTCCACTACCTCGCGCGCTACGTCCTGCCAATCATCGATTACCGCAATCTCTAGTGCCATGTTCGGGCTCCTGGCTCAGGGTTGCTTCAACCAGCCCAGCAGGGCCTGGTGGAAAGGCTCGGGTTGTTCCATTTGCGGTGCGTGGCCCAGCCCCGGGAACTGCACCAGGGTCGAATGGGGGATGCGCTGCGCCACCTGCCTGCCCAGGTCCTGGTAGTGGCCGATGCGCGCCTTGACCTCGGGCGGCGCGATATCGCTGCCGATGGCGGTGGTGTCGGCGGTGCCGATCAGCAGCAGGGTCGGCATCTTCAGGTCCTGGAATTCGTAGTACACCGGCTGGCTGAAGATCATGTCGTAGATCAGCGCCGAGTTCCACGCCACCAGGCGCTTGCCGGGGCCCTGGTTGAGGCCGGCGAGCATGTCCACCCAGCGCTGGTACTCGGCCTTCCAGCGGCCGGCGTAATAGGTCTGCTGCTCGTAGCGGCGGATACCCTCGGCGGTCTGCTTCAGCTCGCGCTGGTACCACTGGTCGACGCTGCGCCAGGGCACGCCCAGGGCTTTCCAGTCTTCCAGGCCGATGGGATTGACCAGGGCCAGTTGCCGTACCTGATCGGGGTATTGCAGGGCGTAGCGGGTGGCCAGCATGCCACCGGTGGAATGGCCCAGCAGGCTGGCCTGGTTGACGCCAAGTTTGGCCAGCAGTTGATGGGTGTTCTGCGCCAGTTGCTGGAAGCTGTACTGGTAGTGTTCGGGCTTGCTGGAGGTACAGAAGCCTATCTGGTCCGGGACTATCACCCGGTAGCCTGCGGCGCTCAGAGCCTTGATCGAGCCCTCCCAGGTGGCGCCGCAGAAGTTCTTGCCATGCATCAGTACCAGGCTGCGCCCGTTGGCCGTGCTCTGGGGCGGTACATCCATATAGCCCATCTGCAGTGCCTGGCCCTGGGACACAAAGCTGAAGTGCTGCAAGGGATAGGGGTAGTCGAAGCCCTGCAGTTCGGGACCGTAGACCGGCGCCTGGGCCGCGAGGGCAGGCAGGGCCAGGGGCAGCAGCAAGGCACTGAGCCAGCGAGGGGTAGCAAGGGGCATAAGGACACTCCGCAAGGTTGCGGGCGATGCTGTAGCCGCCGGATTAGGGCGACGTTAAGCCACAGGCAAACCCTGGGCGTCGGCTTGCCGACAAGGAAGGCCTTGAGGCAGGTGGTTGCGGGGGCGGGCGCTTTCGCTGGCAAGCCAGTTCCTGCGCGGTGATGGGGAGCTGCGGGCGCTCAGCCGATCCAGCCCAGGGTCAGCCACGCCAGCACGGCGTAGCGCGCGCCCTTGGCCAGGGTGACCAGCAGCAGGAAGCGCTTGAGGGGTTCGCCCATGACGCCGGCCACCAGGGTCAGCGGATCGCCGATCAGCGGCATCCAGCTCAGCAGGAGCGTCCAGTGGCCATAGCGTTGGTAAGGCCCCCGGGCCCGCTCCAGGTGACGCGGGCTGACCGGAAACCAGCGGCGCTCCTTGTAGTGTTCCAGGCGCTGGCCCAGCCACCAGTTGACCAGCGAGCCCAGGACATTGCCCAGGGTCGCCACCAGCCACAGCCCGAGCACTGCCAGTTGGCTGTTGTGCAGCAACCCCACCAGCAGCGCTTCCGATTGCAGGGGCAGCAGGGTGGCGGCGCCGAACGCCGCCAGGAACAGGCCGAAGTAGGCGCCGAAGATCAACGGGCCGGGTAGTCCGCGACGACCACGTCCTTGCCCTCGCGGGTCAGGCCGATGACCTGGAAGGCATCGGCGTCCATGCCGTCCATTTCCATCCCGGGGGAGCCCATGGGCATGCCCGGGGCGGCGATGCCCAGCAGGTCATCGCGCTTGCGCAGGGCCAGCACCTGTTCGGCCGGCACGTGGCCCTCGACGAACTTGCCGTCGATCACCGCGGTATGGCAGGAGCCCAGGCGCGGGGCGACGCCGAGCCGCTGCTTGACCGCGCTCATGTTGCTTTCCACGTGGTCGGTCACGGCAAAGCCGTTGTCCTGCAGATGCTCGATCCACTTTTTGCAGCAGCCGCAGTTGGCGTCGCGGTGCACGTCGATGGGAATCAGTTCTCCAGCCTGGGCCAGGGAGCTGATCAGCAGGGCGGACAGAGCCGCCAGACGCAGTGAGGTGTTCATCGAAAGTCTCTTTGTCGCTGATCAATAAGGAAGGGTGGCATGGCCGGCCACCCGCGGTTGCACGCTCGGGGTGGTGCATTTTGCGGTTTTTTTCGCTGGCCGCCGCTGGCTTTTGTTTCAAGGTGATACCAAGGCCGGCCAGCGGTTGTGGCCTTCAGAACCACAGGCGCAGGCCCAGGACCAGGCGCGGGTCGTTGTCCAGCTCGGCCTCGTCCCGGGCGTAGTCGGCGCTGCGGCCGTAGCTGCGGTTCCAGGTCACCCCTATATAGGGAGCGAACTCGCGGCGGATCTCGTAGCGCAGGCGCAGGCCGATCTCGCTGTCCGCCAGGCCTGCGCCCAGGCCCCGTTGCCGGTCATTGCGGCTATAGAGGTTGACCTCGGCGGAGGGCTGGAGGATCAGGCGCTGGGTCAGCAGCAGGTCGTAGTCACCCTTGAGGCGCAAGGCGGCCTGGCCGTCCTCGCCGAGGTAGGCGGTGACCTGGCTTTCAAAGTTGTACAGGGCCATGCCTTGCAGCCCCAGGGCGGCCCAGGTCTGCGGCGTGCCGGGCTTGAAGTCCTGGCGCAGGCCGCCCACCAGGTCCCACCAGGGGCCAATGGCATGGCCCCACAGGGCTTGCAGCTCGGCGTGCTCGGTGACGCCCCGGGTGCGTTCGCCTTCACTGCGCAGCCAGAGCCGGTCGCGGTCGCCACCGACCCAGCCCTCGACCTCCCAGGCGACGCTGCCGCCCGGGTCGGCGTCCTGCCATTCCAACTGGTCCACCAGCAGGAAAGTGTTCAGCGACGGGCCGTGGATGTGGCCGCTGGGGCCCTGGTAGACCGCCGCCCGATCGGCATCGGTCAGCACCGGGATCGGTGTGCGGCTTCGTGTGGGGGCTGGCGCCTGCATGCTGGGCATCTGCGAGTGGTCCATGGCACCCATGGCGTGGCCGGGCATGGTGGAGGGGGCCACGCCGGGTGTCGATTGGCCCTGTGTCGGCGCCTGCATGCCGGGCATCTGCGAGTGGTCCATGGCGCCCATGGCTGTCCCAGGCACGCTGGAATGGCCCATGCCCGGCATCGATTCGCCCTGTGCCGGTGCCCAGGGCCAGGCCAGCAGGAGCAGGGCCAGGCCAACGCCGGGCTGCCGGGTGAAGCGGAGGTAATCAAGCTTCATGGTGGCGTTCCTCCTCGACCCGGACTTCGCGGAACATGCCGCTTTCCATGTGGTACAGCAGGTGGCAGTGATAGGCCCAGCGCCCCAGGGCATCGGCGGTGACCCGGTAGCTGCGGCGGGTGCCCGGTGGCATGTCGATGGTGTGCTTGCGCACCTGGAAGCGGCCGTGTTCGTCCTCCAGGTCGCTCCACAGCCCGTGGAGGTGGATGGGGTGGGCCATCATGCTGTCGTTCACCAGTTCGATGCGCAGCCGCTCGCCATACCGAAGGCGCAGGGGTTCGGCTTCGGCAAAGGGAATGCCGTCGAAGGACCAGGCGAACTTTTCCATGTGCCCGGTCAGGTGCAGGGTCAGGGTCCGGCTCGGTTCGCGACCGTCGGGGTCGGCGAAGGTGCTTTTCAGGTCGGCGTAGCGCAGCACCCGGCGGCCGTTGTCGCGCAGGCCGATGCCCGGATCGTCCAGGCGCGGCATGGGGTTCACCGCCTGCATGTCCACCAGGGGGTTGTTGGTTTCCGAGGTCGGGTGGCTGATCGCGGTATTCATCGCGCCGTGATCCATGGCGGCCATGGCGCCATGGTCCATGCCCGGCATTGCCCCGTGATCCATGGTACCCATGGCCATGTCCGTCATGCCCAGCAGCGGTCGCGGGTCCATGGCCGGTGCCTCGGCCACGAGCCCGAGGGCGCTGGCCAGGGTGCCCAGGGCATAGCCGCTGCGGTCCATGGCCTGGGCGAACAAGGCGTGGGCTCCGGCACCGGGTTGCACCAGCACGTCGAAGGTTTCGGCCACGGCAATGCGCAGTTCATCCACGGTCACGGGCACCACGTGCTGGCCGTCGGCGGCGACCACGGTCATCTGCACCCCGGGAATGCGCAGGTCGAAATAGCTCATGGCCGAGGCATTGATCACTCGCAGGCGCAGGCGTTCGCCGGGGCGGAACAGCCCGCACCATGGCTGGCCCGGGGCCTGGCCGTTGAGCAGGAAGGTATAGGTGGCGCCGCTGACATCGGCGAGGTCGGTGGGGGTCATGTTCATCTGCGCCCACATGCTGCGTTCGGCCAGCGTGGCCGCCCAGCCGTCGCGGCCGACGTCCTCGATGAAGTCGCCCAGGGTGCGCTTGTGCTGGTTGTAGTAGTCGGACTGTTTCTTCAGGGTGCGCAGGATCTGCCCTGGCTCCTCGTCGCTCCAGTCCGAGAGCAGCACCACGTAGTCGCGTTCGTAGCTGAAGGGCTCCGGTTCCCGGGCGTCGATCACCAGCGGGCCATACACCCCCAGTTGTTCCTGCAGCCCGGAATGGCTGTGGTACCAGTAGGTGCCGTGCTGCTTGACCGGGAAGCTGTAGCGGTAGAGCCCGCCGGGCTCGATGCCCTCGAAGCTCAGGCCGGGCACGCCGTCCATGTCGGCCGGCAGGATGATCCCGTGCCAGTGGATGGAACTGGGCCGGTCCAGGCGGTTGCGCACCCGCACAGTCACCCGGTCGCCTTCGCGCCAGCGCAGCAAGGGCCCGGGCAGGCTGCCGTTGATGGCCATGGCCTTGCGTGGCCGGCCGCTGAAGTTCACCGGCAACTGCTGGATGCACAGGTCGAAGTCGCTGCCGGCCAGGACCTCGGGCTGGCCCGGGCTGCTGATGGCCCAGACCGGGTTGCGCCACAGGCCGAAGCCGGCTAGCACACCACCGGCAGCCAGGGCCTTGACGAAGGTGCGGCGGGAGGGGCTGTGGAACGAGGAGGGGCGCGGCATCGGAGGCTTCCAGTCAGTCAGCGGATTGGAGCGGACTCTAATCGGCGCTGGCTGTCAGGAAACTGAGGTGGGCATTACAGATTTGTCAGTCGTCGGGCTGTTCCAGACGCTGCTTGAGGTTGCCCAGGGCCTGGCTCGAAAGCTGCTCCATGCGTGCTCGCAGGCCACTGAGCTGCAGGTCGGTGGCGTATTCCAGGGTGCGCC
The DNA here is from genome assembly GCF_058796855.1 of Pseudomonas sp. GW823-FHT03E05. Taxonomy (NCBI): domain Bacteria; kingdom Pseudomonadati; phylum Pseudomonadota; class Gammaproteobacteria; order Pseudomonadales; family Pseudomonadaceae; genus Pseudomonas; species Pseudomonas sp. GW823-FHT03E05. Next base: position 1,439,007 of record NZ_JBXAJB010000001.1, on the reverse strand, counting down.
GGAACAGTGTGCCGTCGCCCTGTTTGCTCAACAGATAGTGGATCGAACCGTCCAGCGCGGCGGAACTGAACAGGGTCTTGAACTCCTTGGGAAACACCGCCACCAGCACCCGGTAGCTGATGGGCAGTTGCACCCCCAGCAGGTCCATGGTTTCACTGAAGCGGTGGCCGGCGGGCAATGAACCGCACAGGCCGGTATCGGCACGCAGGCTGGAAGGGTGCCACTCCGGCCAGCGGTCCGGCTGCGTCACGTAGTAGTAGACGGTGTCGATGCTGGCCTGGATAAACAGTTCGTGGCTGATCTGTTCATGCAACAAATGTGTTTGGCGCTGACCCATGGGGCACCTCACGTCCTTGTGACCGGAGCCTGAAATATAGCCCCGCCCCGGCGGGCTGCCAGGGGCGGGGGCAGACCGTTCAGCGGACTTTGAAGCGGCTCATCAGGTGGCTGACCTGGGCATTGGCCTGCAACAGGCTCTGGGTGTTGCTTTCCCCGGCCCGGGCGCTGTCCACCAGCTCCTCGACCATGTGTCGGATGCTCACCATGCTGCGGTTGATTTCCTCGGTCACGGCGCTTTGCTGTTCGGCGGCGGTGGCGATCTGGGTGCTCAGGCTGTTGATCTGGCTCACCGAGTCGGCCATTTCGTCGAGCCCGCTGTTGACCCGCGCCGTGGCATCCGCCGCTGACTGGCAACTGGCCTGGGTGTTTTCCATGGCGCTGACCGAGGAACTCACGCCCTGGGTCAGGCGCGCGAGCATTTCGTTGATCTGCGAGGTGCTGTCCTGGGTCCGCGCGGCCAGGGCCCGCACTTCATCGGCGACCACGGCGAAGCCGCGGCCCTGTTCTCCGGCCCGGGCGGCCTCGATCGCGGCGTTCAGGGCCAGCAGGTTGGTCTGCCCGGCGATGGCGCCGATCACCCCGAGGACCTCGGTGATGCGCTGGGCGTCGGCTTGCATGGCCTCGACCTTGTGGGTGGCATCGGCGACTTCGTCGATCAATGCGATGACGCTGCCGGAAGCTTCGCCCACCACCACCCGGGAACGTTCTGCGTGTTCGTTGGCGCGGCGGGTGAAGTCTGCGGTCTGGGCAGCGTTGGCGGCAACGCTGTCGGCGGTGCTGCTCATTTCGGTAATGGCGGTCACCGTCTGATCGGTTTCCGAGGCATGGCGCAACAGGATCTGCTGGCTGTGGGCCGAGCTCTGCTGCAACTGCCCCAGGCTCCCGGCCATGGCCTCGGTGGCCTGGGTGACCTCGCCGATCATCTGTTGCAGGTACTGGATAAAGCGGTTCACCGAGTGGCCGATGGCCCCCAGTTCGTCCTCGGCGCGGATCACGATGCGCCGGGTCAGGTCGGCGTCGCCGGTGGCCAGGGCGTCGATATTGCCCTTGAGGATCTTCATACGCTGCACCAGCTGGCGGATCGCATAGACCTGCAGCAACACCAGCAGGATCACCATGGGGATCTGCAACAGGCTCAGGGTACTCAGCACGTCGTCGCGCTGGGCGGTGATCAGCTGGGTCGGCAGGGCGCTGGCGAGAAACCAGGGCGTGCCTTCGATGGCGCGCATGAAGAAGGTGCTGGGCACCCCGGCATTGTCGAACTCGACGCGCCGTGCCCCCTGGTCAGGTTGCTGCAGGGCGGCCTGGACCTGGGCGGCGAAGGGGGAGCCGGGGCTCAGGTCGCGGATGTTCTTGAGCACGATCGGGCCGTTGATCCGCGAGCTGTTGCTGATGATCTTGCCGTCGGCTTCGACGATCAGCATCTCGGCCTTGAGTGCCTGTTCCTGGCGCGCCACCAGGTCGTTGAAGAAACCCAGGGTCACGTCGATGGTGGCCACGCCCCAGGGCTGGCCGTCGCGGCGGATGGCCATGGCGCAGTTGGTGCGCGGCTCGGCGCTGGCATCGTCCTTGTAGGCCGCAGCCCAGGCGCACTGGCCGGGGGCGGTCTGCATGCCGCCCAGGTACCAGGGCTGCTCGTAGTAGTTGGGCGCCGGGTCGCTGTTCCAGAAGGTGTTGACCACCAGTTTGCCGGAGGCGTCACGGTGCCAGAAGGTGCTGTGTTTGTTGCGCCCCGGGGTGCGCTGGCCGGGCAGGGGCCAGATGCCGCCGCCGAAGACTTTCTGTTCACCGTACTGGTCCACCAGGCCCGGCAGGACCTTGTCGATGCTGTCGCTGTCGAGCAGGGGAATGGTCTGGGTGATGCTGCGTTGCTGGGCCTGGACCTTGTTCAGTTCGCCCTGGATGCGCTGCGCCACTTCGGCGATGCGGTTGAGGGCTACCTGTTCTTCGGTATGACGCAGCTTGGGCGCTACCAGTTGGCTGATGCCCACCACTGTGAGTATCAGCATCAAGACAATGAACAGGACCAGAAACAGCGTGTAGCGGGCTTGAATCGTGCGCAAAGCGGGCATGGGACCTGTCCTTACCGAGCGATTTTTATTATTCGGGAATGCGATGCGTTGTCAGGGCATCCACAGGATGTCGGCGCGGTTTTTCCGCTCTTTAGTACGATCGTCCAAAAAAAGGCATGCCCTGGAAAAAAAACTGCGCCACGGGATGGTGGGGCAGGGCAAAGGCGCCCGGTCAAGGGCAAGGCCAGGCATGAAAAGATGACGCTTTGATGTGCGGGAAAACTTCCCGGGCCTTTTAAACAGGGCCTTTGCGGTAATTGTGTCGAGTTTGTACAAAAATTGTAAACTCAGGAAATAAAGCGTTGTTGGCGCTTGCCACGGCGTTGATACTTGCGCCCATTCAGATGTTTCAACACGGCTTACATCCTTGTTCAGGTGCCTTGTCAGAAGTTTCATGGCGCTGAAAAAGGTGATTGGAAGGCCGGACTACAGGAGTTACAGCATGGCAATCGGATACGTCGGCGGCTGGACCAGCAAGGCGGGGCTGCTGGTTCGCGAGGATGGTGGAACGCGTTCGACCAAACCCGTATCACAGAGCGTCAAGGTCCGGCAGATGCTGGCCCTGGTGGGGAGCGACCCGACAGTACTCAACACCCGCAAGATGGACGAACTCAAGCTGCACAAGCAGATCAAGGGGTTCGATCCTACTAATGTCACCTCCAAATCGCTTGGAAGCATGAGTACCTTCCTCAAGAACAATGGCCTGATCAGTGATGTGACGGCACTGAACTTGATCAATGCCGGCGACCAGTTTGACCGCTTCGGTATTCCCAAGGATCCGGAGCAACCGTTTAATGCCCTGGAGTACTTCGCGATGAAGCTTGAGGATATTCAGAGCAATAACCTCAAGGGCAACAAGTACGCCAACTACCTGATCCCCGAGTACAAGAAAGCCATCTATGTACTTCAGGGGCTACAGAACTATGGCAAGGGCAACGGCACCACGGTGACTGACAAGAACGTCTCCGCCAAGGCCTGATTCCAATGGCGCGCACTGCCTGCCGGTGCGCGCCACAGCTCTGCTTTCAACGCCCCAGCAAGCCCATTACCTCTTCGGCATACCGGGTTCCGGCGGTGGTCTGCGGGCTGAAGATCTGCTCCAGTGACGCCAGTTCCTCGGCGCTCAGCCTCACCTCCAGTGCCGCCACGTTCTCCTCCAGATACCGCCGTTGCTTGGTTCCGGGAATCGGAATCAGGTAATCGCCCTGAGCCAGCACCCAGGCCAGGGCCAATTGCCCGCTGCTCACCCCCTTGTCCGCCGCCAACTGCTGCACCTGTTGCACCAGGCGCAGGTTGTGCTGGAAGTTTTCGCCCTGGAAACGTGGGTTGAAACGCCGGTAGTCGTCGGCGGCGAAGTCTTCCGGGCTTTTCAGGGCCCCGGTGAGAAAACCCCGGCCCAGTGGGCTGTAGGGCACGAAGGCGATGCCCAGGCGCTGGCAGGCGGCGAGGCAGCCGTTGTCTTCCTGATCCCGGCTCCATAGCGAATATTCACTTTGCAGGGCGCTGATAGGATGCACCTTGTGCGCCCGCTCCAGGGTTGCCGCCGAGGCTTCGCTCAGGCCCAGGTAGCGCACCTTGCCGGCCTGGACCAGCTCGGCCATGGCGCCGACGGTTTCCTCGATGGCCACGTCCGGGTCGACCCGGTGCTGGTAGTACAGGTCCAGGGTGTCCACCCCCAGGCGCCGCAGGCTGCCGTCGATGGCGGTGCGGATGTATTCCGGCCGGCCGTCGACCCCGCGGGCCGCCGGGTTGGCCGGGTCGCGGACAATGCCGAACTTGCTGGCCAGGAACACCTGTTCGCGCTTGCCGCGAATGGCCCGGCCGATCAGCTCTTCGTTGCTGTGGGGGCCGTAGATGTCGGCGGTATCGAGCAGGTTGATGCCCAGTTCCAGGGCCCGATGCAAGGTGGCGACGGCTTCCCGGGGATCGTTGCCGGTGGTGTAGAAATCGCTCATGCCCATGCAGCCCAGGCCAATGGCGGAAACCTGCGGGCCGTCCTGGCCCAGTTGTCGAGTGCGCATCGATGAATGCTCCGGTAAGGGGAAAGAGCCTGCAGTGTGCTACTCGACAAAAAACCGATAAACAGGCTAAAAGCGCTATCACTATTATTGAATTCTAAATAATCCGCAGGTTTGCTCCATGGATCGTTTCAACGCCATGCGCGTCTTTACCCGTATCGTCGAGCTGGGCGGCTTTGCCAAGGCTGCCGACAGTCTGCAGATGCCGCCGGCGTCGGTGACCATTCTGATCAAGCAACTGGAGGCCCATCTGGGGGTGCAGTTGTTGCACCGCACCACCCGACAGGTCAGCCCGACCCTGGACGGAGCCGCCTATTACCAGCGTTGCGTACGCTTGCTGGCGGACCTGGAGGAGAGTGAGGCGGCATTCTCCCTGGCTCGGCACAACCCCCGTGGCCTGTTGCGTGTCGATATGCCGGTGGGCATCGGCCGGTTGCTGGTGATGCCGGCGCTGCCGGAGTTTTCCGCGCGCTATCCGCAGATCGAACTGGAGATCGGCCTCAATGACCGCCCGGTGGACCTGATCCGCGAGGGCGTGGACTGTGCGCTGCGCGGCGGCCCAGCCCTGGACGAGAGCCTGGTGGCGCGGCCGCTGGCGCAGTTGCAGCAAGTCACCTGTGCCAGCCCCGGGTACCTGCGCCAGCGGGGGGTTCCCCGTACTCCGCAAGAGCTGCAAGGGCATCAGATGGTGGAGTATTTCTCCAACGTCAGCGGCAAGCGTTATGGTCTGGAATTCTTCTTCGCCGGCCAGTTGCAGCCGGTGCAGTTGCCCAAGCGGGTGGCGGTGAACAGCGCCGATGGCTACCTGGCGGCCTGCGAAGCCGGCTACGGGCTGATCCAGACCCCGTACTACCACGTTGCCCGGCAGTTGCAGGACGCGACCCTGCAGCGGGTGCTGGAGGACTACCCGCTGCCTGCATTGCCGCTGACCGCGCTGTACCCGCCCCAGCGGCACCTGTCGACCCGCCTGCGGGTATTCATCGATTGGCTGGTGGAGCTGTTCGCCCGCCCGGGCAATCACATTTCTTGCCCCTGAATGGTCGGGCGCCAGACAGCAAAACGCCCGCGACAAGGCGGGCGCTGGTGGCGAGATCGGGCGGCTCATGGGGCCGATGGGCTGTCCGGATGACTCAGCGGTGATAGTAGCCCGGGCCGCCGTCGTAGTAGCGGTGGTGCCCGCCATCGTGGGGCATGATGATGCAGCCCGACAGGGTCAGCATGGCCAGCAGGGGAATCAGCAGTGTGATTCGACGAAACATGGATCAATCCTCAAAGGGCTCGGGGAACACGGCAGGACGACAAGGAAGAAAAAACTCCTTCGCGCCTGTACCATGTGACCCCGATTTGCCCGGCTCATCCCCGAATCCGGGTATGTGCTTGGCATCGATCTTGATACACGGCAGATACAATTTCAGCTTCAGGACCCGGCAATGACTCAGAAACAACGCTTGATCTACTCGATTCTGATTTCCCTGGTGGTACTGGGAATCATGCTTGGCCTTTCCTACCTGCAGAACAACGGCATCATCAGCGAGAAGCTGTTCCAGTACATCGCCATTGGCGTGGCGGTGGTCGTGGTGGTGATCAACGGCGTGATGCGCCGCAAGGTCAAGCCCTGAGCCCAGGCTCGACGGCCTCAGGAGAGACCGTCGAGCACCGCTGCGGCCTGCTGGTGCAGGCTGTAGCTCTTGTCTGCATTGAGGGTCAGTACACCCTCGCTGCACAGCCGCTTGAGCACCTCCCGCACACTGAGAAAGGACAGGGGAATGTCCAGTTCCAGCAGTTGGCTGTGGATGCCGCGCACCCCCAGGGAGCGGTCGCTCTGGGCCGCAGTGAGCAGGGCGTCGATGACTTTCAGGCGAATCAGGCTGGTACGCAGGCCGAAGCTTTTGAGCAGGTGCTTGATTCGTTCATTACTGTTGCGCTCGGCGTTCTTGCCGAAGACACCGGCGCCGGCATTCAGGGAAGGCGTGCTGTTCACGGTGTTGCCGTCCATTGGCAGTTGCGGGTTGTACATGCAAAAACTCCTTATCAGAGCCTGATCAGGAAAAGAATGATGGATGCTCTAGTAACTAGACGAACGAGCACGGCAAATCATGAAGTCCTGAATGTAGAAAATTTGTCGGTATCAGGTCGCTGACATGTGATGGCGGGGCTTTTGGCCTTTGCGGATTAAATTTTTTTCAAGCATTTCGTCTTTATGGGCAGGCAGGCGTCGGGTGATCCGTGCGCGGCTGGATTCCCAGACTGGCGGCGTTGCCAACCGCTCCTGCACACCAGTCCTGGTTCTGTATTTTTGCATCAGGAGTCGGCGTGATCATTTCCAGGCAGTTACCGAGTTTTTGCCTTGCAGCCCTGTTTCTAAGCTTCAGCGGTGGCGCCCATGCCTTGGCACAGCCCGAGCAGACCCGCGCCGAGATTCGCCGCACCAGTTTTGGTGTGCCGCACATCCGTGCCGACGACGAGCGCGGCCTGGGCTACGGCATCGGCTACGCCTACGCCCAGGACAACCTGTGCCTGATGGCCAATGAGGTGCTGACGGTCAACGCCCAGCGCTCGCAATACTTCGGCGCCGAGGGCCAGACCCTGGAACAGCGCGACAACCTCAGCAGCGACCTGTTCTTCAGCTGGCTCAACACTCCCCAGGCCGTGGCGGCCTTCTGGCAGGCCCAGACCCCGGCGATGCGCGAGCGCATGCAGGGTTACGTCGAGGGCTACAACCGCCAGCTGGCGGAGCGCCAGGCCCAGGGCCTGCCCGAGCAATGCCGGGGTGACTGGGTGCGGCCGCTGGCCACCTCGGACCTGGTGAAACTGACCCGACGCCTGTTGGTGGAAGGCGGTGCCGGGCAATTCGCCGAGGCCCTGGCCGGGGCCACGCCACCTGGAGCCACGGCCCAGGCCGGGCTGCCGGCCGAGCACTGGCAACTGGCGGCGGCACGCCAGCAGCGTTTCGCCCTGGACCGTGGCAGCAACGCGGTGGCCATCGGTAGCGAGCGTTCGTTCAACGGCCGTGGGCTGCTGCTGGCCAACCCGCATTTCCCCTGGGTCGGCGGCATGCGCTTCTACCAGATGCATCTGACCATTCCCGGGCAACTGGATGTGATGGGCGCGGCCTTGCCCGGCCTGCCGCTGATCAATATCGGCTTCAACCAGCACCTGGCCTGGACCCACACCGTGGACGCCTCCAAGCACTTCACCCTGTACCGCTTGCAACTGGACCCCAAGGACCCGACCCGCTACCTGCTGGACGGCCGTTCGCTGCCCCTGGAGCGCCAGACCCTGACCGTGCAGAGCAAGGGCCCGGACGGCCAGTTGCAGCCGCGTACGCGCACGCTCTACAGCTCGGTCTTCGGCCCGATCGTGCAGTGGCCGGGGGAACTGGACTGGGATCATCAATATGCCTACAGCCTGCGCGACGCCAACCTGGACAACAGCCGGGTGCTGGCCCAGTGGTACGCGATGAACCAGGCCAGCAGCGTGGCCGGCCTGCAAGACAGCGTGCACCAGTTGCAGGGCATTCCCTGGGTCAACACCCTGGCGGTGGACGATCGGGGCCGGGCGCTGTACATGAACCAGTCGGTGGTGCCCAACGTCACCCAGGCCAAGCTGGCGCAGTGCAGTGATCCGCGGGCCGGCACCCGGGTCATCGTTCTGGATGGCTCGCGCAGTGCCTGCGCCTGGGATATCGACCCGGCAGCGGCGCAACCGGGGATCTTCGCCGCCAGCCAGTTGCCGCAACTGGCGCGCAACGACTACCTGCAGCATTCCAACGATTCGGCCTGGATGGTCAACCCGGCGGCGCCGCTGCAAGGCTTTTCGCCGGTGATCAGCGAGCAGGACGTGCCGCTGAAGATGCGCGCGCGCTTTGCTCTGGATCGCCTGAGCCGGATGCACAAGGCCCAGGTCAGTGACCTGCAGCACCTGGTCACGGACGATCAGGTGTACCTGGCCGGCCAGGTGATGCCCGATCTGCTGCAGTTCTGTGAGCAGGACCTGGGGGCGGATGCCCAGCGCCTGGGGCCGGTGTGCGCCAGCCTGAAAGCCTGGGACCGCAGCGCGGGGTTGCAGGCCGGCCTGGGCTTCGTGCACTTCCAGGGCATCATGCAGCCGCTGTTGCAGGACCCCAGCGTGTGGCGCGTGGCCTTTGACCCGAAAGATCCCCAGCACACCCCACGGGGCCTGGCCATTGGCCGGCCAGCGGTGGCCCGGGCACTGCGCGAGTCGATGCTGGCTTCGGCGCAGCAGGTCGCCGAGGCCGGGCTGGGGAGTGACGTTCGTTGGGGCGATATCCAGCAGGTCAGCCAGGGCGGCCAGCCGACCCCGGTGCCCGGCGGCCCTGAAAGCCTGGGGGTGTACAACGCCATCCAGAGCGTGCCGGCGGCCGATGGCAAGCGTGAAGTGGTCAGCGGTACCAGCTACCTGAACGTGGTCAGCTTCGACGAGCAGGGGCCGCGCGCCCTGGGGCTGCTGGCGTTCTCCCTGTCCAGCGACCCGGCCTCAGCGCATTTTCGCGACCAGACCGCTGCATTCGCCCGCAACCAGTGGAGCGTGCTGCCCTTTACCGAAGCGCAGATCCGTGCCGATGGCCAGTATCAGTTGCAGGTGATCGAAGAGCCGCGCAAGGGGGCGGTACTGGCGCGCCAGTAACGGTTGAGCGTGAGCATCAAGAGGAGGCCGCCCCGGCAACGGGGCGGCCTTCAGCTTTTTGGCGGGGACTGGGGCAGTGAGTTGATTACCGGGTTGCCATCGCGATTGCGCGTCAGGTAGACCGGCAGCACCTTGGGCAGCGAGGTCAGCAGGCTCTTGATTTCCCGGGTGTTGTAGATGCCGCCGACGCGGATCTTGCCGGTGTTGGCGTCGGCGACCTGCACCGGAGTGTCCAGGTAGCGGTTGATCAGCGGCAGGGCGTCGGTGAGGGCCAGGTTGTCCAGCACCAGCTTGCCTTCGCGCCAGGCCAGGGAGCTGTCGTTGCTGTAGGTCTGGCTGATCTGCGGCTGGTAGTCGCCGGCCTTGTAGCTGGCCTGCATGCCCGGCTCCAGGCGGAAACCTTCGCCGGGCAGGGCGGTGTTGCTGCTCACCAGGACCGAGCCCTGGAGCAGGGTGACCCGCACCTGGTCCTCGTACATCCACACATTGAACTGGGTGCCGGTGACCTTGACCTGGCCATTGGCGGCCTTGACCACGAACGGGTGGCTGGCGTCGTGGCTGACCTTGAAGAAGGCTTCGCCTTTTTTCAGGGTGACCCGGCGCTGGTCCTTGTAGTTGCTGTAGGTCAGGGTGCTGCCCAGGTTCAGTTGCACCTGGCTGCCATCGGCCAGGGTCACGCTGCGCAGGCTGTCGCCGGCTTCGAATCGCTGGTAGGAGGACGGCACCCAACCCAGTTCCCAGCCGCTGTAGGCGGCCAGGGGCAGGGCGCACAGGGCGATGGCCGCGGCCACGCCATACTGCTGCCAGGTGCGCCGGGGAACGAGCTTGACCGGTGCGGGGGCTGGTGCAGCAGTGAGGGTGGAGGGGGGCAGTTGATCGGCCACTTCCCATATTTCCCGCATCGCCTCGTATTCGAAGGCGTGCAGGGGGTCGGCATCATGCCATTGCTGAAAGGCCAGACGCTCCGCGTCGCTGCAGTCGGGTTCATGCAGGCGCATGCACCATTGGGCTGCCGCTTGGGTGATGGCGTCGTATTCGGCTTCTGAGAGGATCTGTTCGCTCATTGACTCTTCCTGATTTCCCGCATTCTACCCTCCGCGGCAAGTCTTGGAGAACAACCGTCATGGCTAATGAGCATCAAAGTGAACTTATTTTCATCTGGCACGCCCTAAAACCAGGCTCTGTATCGAAAGTGAATACACAAGGAGATGGACCATGTTGAAGAAGACGCTTGCCGCATTGCTTGCCACCGCCAGCCTGCTGGGCGCTGGAGCGGCCCTGGCCGACCGTCCGGGGGCCGGTTGGATCACCATTGAAAAAGCCATTGAAACCGCAAAGACCAAAGCCGGCTACGTGGAGATCTACAAGATCGAAGCGGACAACGATGGCTATTGGGAAGGCGAAGGGCGCAAGTCCGATGGCAGTGTCTATGAGTTTCGCATCGACGGCGCCTCGGGCAATGTGCTGCGCGACCAGAAGGACTGAGCCAGGCTGAAACAGCCCCCTGTGCCTTGCCACGGCAGCGCACAGGGGGCTTTTTCTTGCTCCAGGGGGATGGTTGTTCCGGCCATCCTGGCACCTTCCCTGCAAGGCGCCGGCAGTGGTTGACAGGGTTGGAGTGCGGCGTTGTTTAATCGCCAGGTTCACACGCTGTCGCCCCCTCCAATAATTACTCTGGAGCTTCAGATGTCTGCATCGTCCGTGGTTGTTGAAACACCGCCCCAATACCTTTCTTTACCGGCCCTGGTGCAGTTGCTGGAAACGATTTTCCAACGCCACGGCTGCCGTGCCGAAGTGGCCCGCTGCCTGGCCGAGAACTGTGCCGGCGCCGAGCGCGACGGAGCCCACAGCCATGGCGTGTTCCGCATTCCCGGTTATGTCTCGACCCTGGCCAGTGGCTGGGTCGACGGCCAGGCCGTGCCGGTGGTGGAGGATGTGGCGGCGGCCTTTGTCCGGGTCGACGCCGGCAACGGCTTTGCCCAGCCGGCCCTGGCTGCCGCCCGCGAGCTGCTGGTGAGCAAGGCCCGCAGCGCCGGTATCGCCGTGCTGGCTATCCGCAATTCGCACCACTTCGCCGCACTCTGGCCGGATGTCGAACCCTTCGCCGAGGAAGGATTGGTGGCCCTGAGCGTGGTCAACAGCATGACCTGCGTCGTGCCCCACGGCGCCGACAGGCCATTGTTCGGCACCAACCCGATCGCCTTCGCCGCACCCCAGGCCCAGGGCCAGCCGATCGTCTTCGATCTGGCCACCAGCGCCATTGCCCATGGCGACGTGCAGATCGCCGCGCGCAAGGGCGAGCGCCTGCCGCCGGGCATCGGTGTCGACAGCCTGGGCCAGCCGACCCAGGACCCCAGGGCGATTCTTGAAGGTGGCGCCTTGCTGCCGTTTGGCGGGCACAAGGGCTCGGCTCTGTCGATGATGGTGGAGCTGCTGGCGGCAGCCCTGACCGGGGGCAACTTCTCCTTCGAATTCGACTGGTCCGGCCACCCGGGGGCCAAGACGCCCTGGACCGGCCAGTTGCTGATCGTCATCGACCCGAGCAAGGCTGCCGGGCAGAGTTTTGCCGAGCGCAGCCAGGAGCTGGTGCGGCAGATGCATGCGGTGGGGCTCAAGCGCCTGCCGGGGGATCGCCGGCATCAGCAGCGCGAGCGTTCGCAGCACGCGGGCATCGCCATTCCCGCCGAGCAGCTGCAGCAATTGCGGGCGCTGGCCCAGGACTGAAGGCATGAAAAAGGCCAGGCCGCCATTGGCGTACCTGGCCTCAACGTTGCACGGGGGCTTAGGAACGACGGCCCAGCAACAGGCCTACCACCAGGCCGAAACCGGCGGAGATGGCCACGGTCTGCCACGGGTGGCCACCGATGTACTGCTCGGTGGCATCCACCACCGGCTTGCTGCGCTCGCGCACATTGCTGACCGAATCCAGCGCCTGCTTGAGCTTGAGGCTGACTTGCTGGCGCAGGCTCTCACCTTCTTCGCCCACCAGGCTGGCGCTGCCCTTGAGCAGCTTTTCCGATTCTTCGATCAGCGCCTGCAGTTCGCTGAAGGCCTGGTCCTTGATTTGATCGTTTTCCGCTTGCGCGGCAGATTTACGAGCCATGAAGTTTTTTCCTTGGAAATATCGCCGCTGGTGCACAACGCATCCGCCAGCGGCTACAGGTGAATGGGTAGCAAGCAATGGAGTCCGGCGCGGGGGCAAAAGTTGCAGTTGTTTTACGCCCCCTTGGCGACCCCGGGGTAAAACCCGTAGCCCCTACAGTGTAAGATGGCGCCTATTTTACGCAGCAGGAATTTCCCATGAGTTTCAATCTGGCTAACAAGACCCTGGCCGAGCGCGCCGCCATCGAGGACGAGAAGTCCCGTCTGTTCGACCTGTGGCAGAGCAACCTGGGCAAGGCCAAGGGCGAGGCCGCGCGGCTGTTCGGCGAGCGTGGCAAGCGCAAGGGCAAGTGGGCCGAGTGGGTCCGCGCCGAGCTCGACGGCATGTCGCCGCCGGAGTACTCGAACATGGTGCGCAGTGAAGTCAATCGCCTGATGGCGGCGAACAAGTAAGGGCAAAACTCTCGACAATCGCCTCGCGTACCTTCACCAGCAGCGGATCGGTCTGCGGGCTGGTGCGCCAGCCCAGCTCGATCGGGTAGCGCGGCAGGGCCAGGGGGCAGGGCAGCAACTGCAGCCCGGTGAGTTCGGCGATGCGCCGGGCGGCATGGGCCGGAATGGTCGCCACCGCCTGGCTGCCCTTGAGCAGAAAGGGCAAGGCGGCAAAGTGCGTGGTCGAGGCGCACACCTGGCGGCTCAGCCCCAGGTTGGCCAAGCCTTCATCGGTAATCCCGATAAACCCCTGGGACGACACCAGCAGGTGTTCCCGTGCGACAAACTCCTCAAGATTGATCTGCTGTTGCCCGGGGGCCAGGCTGGCCGGGTCTGCCAGGCACAGGTAATGGCCTTCCCCCAGCACCTGGCGGCTGAGCAGGCGTTCGGCAAAGCCGCCGGCACTGATGGCCAGGTCGACGCTGCGCTGCAACAGCGCCTCGGCGACGATCTGGCTGTGGCTCTGGCGAAAGATCAGCCGCAGCTTCGGCGCCCGCCGGGCCACGGCCTCGATCATCTGCCGGCCATAGGCAATCTCGAAATCATCCGACAGCCCCAGCGTTACCGAGCGGCCCTGATAGTCGGCGGTGTCGGGGGCGACCATGGCCAGGCTCTGGCGGCATTTGTTCAAGGCTTCGCTGACCACGGGCTTCAACTGATTGGCCTTGAGGGTCGGCGCCAGCCCGCGCCCGGTACGCACGAACAGCGGGTCGCCATACAGCTCGCGCAGCCGGCGCAGGGCAGCGCTCATGGCCGACTGGGTCACCCCCAGGCGCAAGGCGCCGCGGCTGGCGCTGGACTCGTCATGCAGCGCCTCGAAAGCCTTGAGAAGGTTGAGGTCGACACTGGCGATATTCATCTGGTTCATATCATTAAGCACTGGAGTGGGGTTTATCGATGATCAGGGGCGGCAGCAGAATGGGCAACACCTGATTGCTCAAGGAGTCATCCCATGCCCAAGTCCGTTGTCGCTGCCCTGCAGATCGGGGCCTTGCCTGAAGGCAAGGCCGCCACCCTGGAACAGATCCTCTCGTACGAGGCCGCCATCATCGAAGCCGGCGCGCAGTTGGTGGTGATGCCCGAAGCGCTGCTGGGGGGCTACCCCAAGGGCGAAGGCTTCGGCACCCAGCTGGGCTATCGCCTGCCGGAGGGTCGCGAGGCCTTTGCCCGCTACTTCGCCAATGCCATCGAGGTCCCCGGGGTGGAAACCGATGCCCTGGCCGCGCTGTCCGCCCGTACCGGAGCCAACCTGGTGCTGGGTGTCATCGAGCGCAGTGGCAGCACCCTGTACTGCACGGCGCTGTATTTCGACCCGCAGCAGGGGCTTTCGGGCAAGCACCGCAAACTGATGCCCACCGGGACCGAACGCTTGATCTGGGGCAAGGGCGACGGCTCGACCCTGCCGGTGCTGGACACCCAGGTCGGCCGGGTGGGCGCGGTGATCTGCTGGGAAAACATGATGCCGCTGCTGCGTACCGCGATGTACGCCCAGGGCATCGAAGTCTGGTGTGCGCCCACGGTGGACGAGCGGGAAATGTGGCAGGTGAGCATGCGCCATATCGCTCACGAGGGGCGCTGCTTCGTGGTCAGCGCCTGTCAGGTGCAGGCCTCGCCCGAAGAGCTGGGTCTGGAGATTGCCAACTGGCCGGCCCAACGGCCGTTGATTGCCGGCGGCAGCGTGATCGTCGGGCCCATGGGGGACGTACTGGCCGGCCCCCTGGTGGGCCGGGCCGGGCTGATCAGCGCGCAGATCGATACCGCCGACCTGGTGCGGGCGCGCTATGACTACGACGTGGTCGGCCACTACGCCCGCCCGGATGTGTTCGAACTGACGGTGGACCAGCGCCCCCGTCCCGGGGTGCGCTTTACCTGAGCCGGCGCCATTGCTCGCGGGTGATTTCCCAGATGTCCACGGGGAATCGCCCACTGACGAACTCACCGTCCTCGGAGCGGATCAGGCGCATGCCCGCGCGTTCGGAAATCCGCCGCGAGCCCTGGTTCGGCGCGGCCTTGGGCACCCGCATCAAGGGCCGTTGCAGTACCTCGAACCAATAGTGGTCCACCACCTTGCAGGCCTCGCTCATGTAGCCCTGGCCCTGCCACGGCGGGGCCAGCCAGAAGCCGCGGTTGTTGTCGGCTTCGTCCATCAGGCTGATGCTGCCGATCATCTGCCCGGGGTTGCTGCGCAGGCGCAGCGTCCAGTGCCATTCCGTGCCCCGGGCCATCGCCGGCAGCGCCATGTCCCGCAGGAAGCTCAGGGCGCCGTCGGCCGGGTAGGGCCAGGGCACCAGGGCGTTGAGGTAGCGCACCACCTCCCACTGGGGGAATAGCTGCTGGATGGCGTCGGCGTCCGCCAGTTCCAGGGGGCGCAGCAGCAAGCGTTCGGTGCACAGCGCGGGCGTGGGGTGTGAGTCCATTGGCAAGCGATCCAAGGTGGCAAGAAGGCGTTGCATAGTCCCTGCAATGTCATCGGTCACGCAAGCCGTGATGGATTTGACGCGGCCCGGGCGCTGCCGTTGAATAGCCCCCTGGTTCAGCCCCGCGACTCCTGGAAACCCCCTGTGCTTAGAAACGTCACCGACATGGACCTGCGCCTGCTGCGGATTTTCTCCGTAGTGGTCAAGTGCGGCGGTTTCACCGCGGCCCAGGCCGAACTGAACATGAGCCAGTCCAATATCAGCATGCACATCTCCAGCCTGGAAAAACGCCTCGGCTATCGGCTGTGCGAGCGCGGCAAGGGCGGCTTTCGCCTGACCGAGAAGGGCCAGCGGATCCTGGCGGCGGCCCAGGCGCTGTTCGGCGCGGTGGAGGCGTTCAAGAGCGAGGCCCAGGAGTTGTCCGGGCGTTTGGTGGGGGATCTGTACCTGGGGCTGGCGGACAACATCGCCACCTTGACCGCGGCACGCATCGACGCGGCCATCGCGCGCTTCTATCGCCGCGAGCACGACCTGCACCTGCATGTGTTCATCAATTCGCCCACCGAGCTTGAGCGGGCGGTGATCGACGGCCAGTTGGACCTGGCCATTTCCTATTTCAGCCGCAGCCTGCCGACCCTCGACTATCAGCCGCTTTACGCCGAGGAAATCGCCCTGTTCTGCGGCGCCTCGCACCCGCTGTTCCCTGTCCTGGAGCCAGAGCTTGCGCACATCAAGGCCTGTGACTGGATCAAGCACGGTTTCCTGCCCGCCAACCAGGTGCTGCCGGTAACGCCCCAGCGCGCCTCGGCCACCGCCTACCACATGGAGGCGGTGGTCCACGGGGTACTGGCGGGCACCCACCTGGGCTACCTGCCCAGCCACTATGCCCAGCCCTGGGTCGCGGCCGGGCAGATGCGCGTGCTGCACCCCGAGACGCTGCGCTACGAGGTGCAGCACAGCATGATCACCCACGCCGGGCATGCCCGTGGCGAAGCGCTGAAGGCCTTTATCGCCGACCTGCTGGCAGAGCATGGCGGCTGATCCCGCGCTTCAGCCCAGGCAGCGGGTCAGGTGCTTGATCGACTGATAGGCAGCCAGCCCCCAGGGGCCCAGTTCCCGCCCGATGCCGCTGCCCTTGGTGCCGCCCCAGGAGGTTTCGACGAACACCGCCTGCAGTGAATTGATCCACACGTGGCCCACGTCCAGGGCGGCGGCGACCCGTTCGGCGCGCTGCAGATCGGCGCTGATCACAGTGGCCACCAGGCCGAATGCGCTGTCGTTGGCCAGGGCCAGGGCCTGTGCTTCGTCACTGAAACGGCGCATGCACAGCACCGGGCCGAAGATCTCCTCTTGCCACAACCTGCTGCTGGTGGGCACATCGGTGTACACCGTGGGCGCCACGAACCAGCCCGGCCCGGGCAGGGCATGGCCGCCCACCAGGCATTCCAGGCCCTCGTTCCTGGCCTGTTCCAGGTAGGTGCACACTGTGCGCCACTGGGCCTGGCAACTCAGGGGGCCCATGTCCACTTACTGCTCCAGGGGGTTGCCGACCCGCATGGCCAGCAGGGCACTGCGCAACCGCTGCAGCAAAGCATCGGCAATCGACTCGTGGACCAGCAGGCGCGAGGTGGCCGAGCACATCTGCCCGGCGTTCCAGCAAAAGCCGCCGATGATCCAGTGCACTGCCTGGTCCAGGTCGGCGTCGGCGAATACCAGGATCGGCGACTTGCCCCCCAGCTCCAGCGTCAGTGGCCGGCAGAAGGCGGCGGAGCTGGCCATCACTCGCTGGCCGGTGGCAGTGCTGCCGGTGAACGACAGCTTGTCCAGCCCCGGATGCTGGCTCAGGGCTGCGCCGGTTTCGCCGGCGCCGGCCACCAGGTTCAACACGCCCGCCGGCAAGCCCAGGGCGTCGGCGATTTCGCCGTAGACCTGCTCGATCAGAGGCGTCACTTCCGAGGGCTTGAGCACCAACGTGCAGCCCGCGGCCAGGGCCGGGGCCAGCTTCCAGGCACTGGTGACCAGGGGGAAGTTCCAGGGCACGATCAGCCCCACCACGCCCAGGGCCTCGAACCTGCAGTGGGCACTGAAGCCCGGAGCCTGCAAGGGCACCGGTTGATCCTGGCGGGCGTCCAGCTGGGCAGCGAGGCCGGCGTAGTAGTCGAAGGTGGCGATGGCGTCGTCCAGGTCCAGTTCGGCTTCGTGCCGCGGCTTGCCGTTATTGCGCATCTGCAGGGCGATCAGCCCTTCGCGGCGTTGCTGCAGGTGCCGGGCGAAGCCTTGCAGGTACTCGGCTCGCCGGGCGCCGCTGAGGCTGCGCCACCCGGGCAGGGCCCGGCGCGCGGCCTGCACCGCCAGGTTCACCTGATGGGCGCTGGCCGCCGGTACCTGGGCCATGATTTGGCCCAGGGACGGGTCATGCACCGGCATCGGCGCGCCGTCGCCATCGACCCAGTGGCCGTCGATAAACAGGGCCGGTTTCATGGGCGGGCTCCTGGCAGGACGCCGTGCACGGCGTTGCGGAAGATCTGGCTGTAGTCGGCGGCGCTCAGCGGTCGGGCATTGGTGTCGGAGGACGAAATATCCGCCAGGGCCTGGGCCCCGACCCACTCGGCTTCATGGCTGTCCAGGCCGATATCCGCCAGGCAGTGGGGGATGCCCAGCTCGGCGCGCAGGGCCAGGATCCAGTCCAGGAACCCCTGGAAATCCCCCCGGGGCAAGTCCAGGTAACGGGCCAGGCGCCCGATCTCCTCGGCAATCACCGGCTGGTTGGCCACCAGCACATAGGGCAGGAGGACGGCATTGAGCAGGCCATGGTGACGGTGATAGCGGGCGCCCAGCGGGTGGGCCAGGGCGTGGACGCCACCCAGGCCCTTCTGGAAGGCCACCGCAGCCATCGCCGAGGCCACCAGCATGCCTTCCCGGGCGTTCAGGTCCTGGCCATGGCTCACTGCCCGGCGCAGGTGCTGCTGCACCAGGCGCATGCCTTCCACGGCAATCGCGCTGGACATCGGGTGGTACAGCGGCGAGCAGAACGCCTCGATATGGTGGGTCAGGGCATCCATGCCGGTGGCGGCGGTCAGCGCGGGCGGCAGGCCGCGGGTTAGCAGCGGGTCGAGGATCACGCAGGCGGGCAGCATTTCGGGGTGGCTGATGACCCGCTTGACCTGCTGCTGGCTGTCGGTCAGTACCGCTTCGCGGCCCAGTTCGGAGCCGGTGCCGGCAGTGGTGGGCAGGGCGATCAGGGGCGGCAGGCCCAGGCGCGGAAAGTCACTGAGGCTCGGGTAATGCTCGATCACCCGGGACCACTCGAAACGCTGCAGCCCTTGCGGGTCCACGGCGGCCAGGGCGATGCCCTTGGCGGCGTCCATGGCGCTGCCGCCGCCCAGGGCGATCAGCGAGTCGTGGCCGCCGGCCCTGAAGGCTTGGACGCCGCGCTGCACATCGTCCAGGCTCGGGTTGCTGGCCAGCTCGGCAAATACCGCAAAGCCCTGGCGGCTCTGCTCCAGATGCGCGGTCAACAGGCCAAAGGGTTCCAGTTCGAGCATGCCCGGGTCGGTGACCAGCAAGGGCCTGGCCATGCCCAGCAGGGCGCAGCGCTGGGCCAGGCCGTGCAGGGCCTCGGCGCCGCAGAAGATCTCGGTGGGGTAGTTCCAGTAGTGGATGGACGGGGGCATCGATGGTCTCCAGAAACATCAGGCGTGAAGCGGCCGGCGCAGCAGGCGCCGGGCCAGTAGCGGGCAGGGAATGCGCTGTCGCTGACAGCGCATGAGGATTCAGCCGCGGTCGGATGCGCTGCTGTCGCGGCGCAGGTAGGGCTTGGCCAGGACCATGTAGATCAGGCCCAGCACGGCCAGGGTCGAGAACACCAGCACCACTGCCCAGACCTGGAACCAGGGCGCTCCGGACGGCGCCAGGGATTCCCGGGGCCAGGCCACGTTGACGCTCTCGAACAGCAGCCAGACAAAGGCCGCGAGGTTCACCGGCAGGCCCCAGCGGCCGAGGTTGAAGACCCCGGCGTCGGGCCGCCAGCGGCCACGCAGGCGATGGATCAGGGCGCAACCGATCACGATCAGGAACACCATGAAGAAGCCCCCGCTGCCGAAGGCGATCAGGGTGCCCACGGCCGTGGCGTTCAGGCCCAGGGCCAGGCCGAAACTGGCGAACAGGGTGCAAAGGAGCATGGCGGCGAAGGGCACCTTGCGCCCATCCACCCGGCGCAGGAACGCCGAGGCGGGCAGGATCGAGTCCCGGGCCATGCCGAATACCGCGCGGCCGATATAGGTCTGCACCGAGACCACGCAGGCAATGAACGCCACCAGTACTACGCCGACGAAGGGCCGCTCGGCCCAGGCGCCAAAGGCATCCACCACCGCCGGGGTGACCGGGTCCACCACCTGGCCGGCCACCAGGCCCGCGGTGTCGGTGAACGACAGGGTCACGGCAAAGGCGGTGAGCATCACCGTCAGCCCCACCAGCAGCATCGAGCGCAGGATGGCCCGCGGCGTGGAGGTACGGGCATCGGCGGTTTCCTCGGACACCTGGGAGCAGGCATCGAAGCCGAGAAAGGCCCAGCCGCCCACTGCCATCGCGGTGACGAAGCCGCTCAGGTAGGTGCCATCGCTGCTGACGCTGTTACCCAGGCCTTCCAGCAGCAGCGACCAGGAGTGGTTGCGAAAGAACAGCAGCAACAGCACGCCGATGCCGATGGAGGCGATGGCTTCGGCGATGATCCCGGCGTTGACGAAGTACTTCAGCGGGTTGATCCCCAACAGGTTGACCCCCAGCCCCAACGCCAGCAGCACGGCGCCGCTGGCCACCTGGGCATTGGCCGAAGGCGGCGTGCCGGTGACGAACAGCCACAGCCAGAACCCGCCCAGGTAGGCCACGGTGGTCAGGGAAGCCAGGGCCGAGGCCAGGTACATGAAGCCGGTGAACCAGGCCCAGCGGTCTCCAGCCAGGCGCTTGACCCATTGATAGCATCCGCCGGCCAGGGGGTACTGCGAGGCGAGTTCGGCATAGACCAGCGCCACCAGCATCTGCAGGGCCAGGCACAGGGGCACGATCCAGACCCAGGACGGGCCGGTGCTCATGGCGCCCAGGGCCATCACCGAATAGATCCCCACCACTGGCGAGACCGTGGCAAAGCCCACGGAGAACGACGACCACAGGGACAGGCCGCGGTGCAGCTCCTGGCGATAGCCCTGGTGGTGCAGCAAGTGTTCATCGGTGCCCGGAGCGGGCAGGAAGTCAGTCATGGCGCACCTCGTTCAAGGGGCGGGCGCCACGATGCAGGCCGACGCAAGGGCGGCGTGATGGGGTAGTTGACATAGCGGTTCCTGGAGTCGGCAGATCAGATTGTTATTGGGATGGCCTTTAGCTGTTGTTTTTGGCGTACCGACATTGCCTGGCCTGCAGCAGCAGGCCAGGACGAGCTTACGGCGGGCAAACATCAAGATGAATACATGGATTGGTAAGCTGGCATCTGCATTTGCTGATGTTTTGCAGGGGCCGGCGACTGCCCGGCCAGCGCCAGGCATCGAGGGGATATCAGCGGGAAGCGTGGTGCTTGCCCAGCTCCAGCCGTTCACCGAGAAAGTCGACGAACACCCGCAGCTTGGGCAGCAGGTGACGGCTGCTGGGCCAGAGGATGGAGAACTTGCCGCGCTCTTGCTGGTAGTCGTCCAGTACCGCGACCAGCCTGCCATCGGCCAGGGCCCCGCAGACCACGAACTCGGGCACGTAGGCGATGCCCAGGCCCTGGGTGGCGGCGTGGATCAGCGATTCCAGGTTGTTGCTGGTCAGGGCACTGCCCAGCACCAGCGGCGGGGCTCCGTCGGGCAGGCGCAGGCTCCATTGCTGCAGCAAGCTGCCGCCGGGGAACTTGTAGCGCAGGCAGGCGTGCTGCTCCAGGTCCCGGGGCGTGCGCGGGGTGCCGCGCCGGGCGAAGTAGCCGGGGGCGCCGACCAGCACGAAGCCGAAGGGCCCCAGGTTCCTGGACTTGAGTTGCGAGTCCGGCAGCTCGCCACTGCGGATCACCGCGTCCACGCCTTCGGCGATCACGTCGATCAGCCGGTCGTTGAAGTCCAGGTCCAGCTCGATGTCCGGGTAGCGCGCGGAAAACTCCGGGAGGATCGGCAGCAGCATCCGATAGCCGATGGCCGGCAGGCTGACCCGCAGCCGGCCTCGGGGCTTGTCGCTGATCCGCGCCAGTTCGGCCTCGGCCTCCTGGACTTCGGCGACGATGCGCTGGCCGCGCTCATAGAACAGCGCGCCTTCATCGGTCAGGCTGATGCGCCGGGTGCTGCGGTTCAGCAGGCGCACGCCAAGGCGCTGCTCCAGGCGCGCCAGGGCCTTGCCCACCGCCGAGGCAGACAGCCCCAGGCGCTCGCCGGCGCCCACCAGGCTGCCGCTCTGGACCACGCTGACAAACACCTGCAAGCCGTTTAGGTTGTCCATCGTTCACCTCGATTGCAGCGTTTTTGTCCGTAAAGAGCGGAAGAATGCCCTGTTTTTCAGTGATTGCGGCATACCTACCATGGATTTTTCTTAGCCCACCCCTGGTTGCCAGGGCTTGAGAGGTCCGTGTGAATCCCGAACTCGAATTACCCCTGGGGCAGGCCGCCCAAAGTCGCCGGCAGTCCGCCCATGGCGTGCTGGCCGCGGTGTGCCTGGCGGCCCTGATGCTGCCCCTGACCTTTGTCGGGGTAGCGGTGGCGACCCCGGCCATCGGCCATGAACTGGGGGGCAGCCCGCTGGCCCTGAGCTGGACAACCAATGCCTTCATGCTGACTTTTGGCAGCGTGCTGATGGCCGCCGGCACCCTGGCCGACGAATTTGGCCGCAAGCGCCTGTTCAGCCTCGGCGTGGCGCTGTTCGGCCTGAGCTCCCTGGCCCTGGTGTTCGTGCCTTCGCTGCTGTGGCTGAACCTCTTGCGCGGGGTCCAGGGGCTGGCCGGTGCCGCCGCCCTGGCCGGTGGTTCGGCGGCCCTGGCCCAGGCCTTCGACGGCCCGGCGCGAACCCGTGCCTTCAGCCTGCTGGGCACCACCTTTGGTGTCGGCCTGGCGTTTGGCCCGATCCTCGCCGGGGTCCTGGTGGAACAGGCCGGCTGGCGCGGGATCTTTGTCTCCGGGGCGCTGATCGGCGGCCTGTCCCTGGCCTTTGGCGTGCCGCGCATGCAAGAGTCCCGCGACCCCGACGCCCAGGGCGTGGACTGGCCCGGCACCCTGAGTTTCACCCTGGCGCTGGTGCTGCTGACCTGGGGCATCCTGCAGGCCCCGCAAAACGGCTGGAGCAGCCCTTGGGTTCTGCTGTTGCTGGCGGGGGTGCTGCTGGCACTGTGGCTGTTCATCGTCGTCGAGCGGCGTGCAGCGCGGCCGATGCTGGATCTGTCGCTGTTTCGCTATCCGCGTTTTGTCGGGGTGCAGGTGCTGCCCATCGCCACCTGCTATTGCTACGTGGTGCTGCTGATCCTGTTGCCGATCCGCTTTATCGGCGTCGAAGGCTACAGCGCCATCGATGCCGGGCTGCTGATGCTTGCCCTGTCGGCGCCGATGCTGGTGGTGCCGTTCGCCGCGGGCTGGCTCAGCCGCTGGTGCAGCGCCGGCAACCTGTCGAGCCTGGGCCTGTTGCTGGCTGCCGCCGGGCTGTGGTGGCTGAGCCGGATCGCTGCGGGCCAGGCGCCGGCCGATCGGATCTGGCCGCTGCTGCTGATCGGCCTCGGCAGCGGGCTGCCCTGGGGGCTGATGGACGGCTTGTCGGTGAGCGTGGTGCCCAAGGAGCGCGCGGGCATGGCCAGCGGCATCTTCAGCACCACCCGGGTGGCCGGCGAGGGCATTGCCCTGGCCCTGGTGGTGGCGCTGCTGGCGGGGCTGCTGCAGCACGCCCTGGCGGATCAGGCGCTGCCCGCCGAGACGTTGATGGGGGCTGCCCGGCAACTGGCCGGGGGTGACCTGCCCGGTACTCTGGCGGCCTTGCCGGCGCTGGGCCGGGAGGGGTTGCTGGCCCTGTACGGGCAGGCTTTCAGCCAGTTGTTGCAGGTGCTGACCCTGATGACCCTGCTGGCGGCGCTGGTGGTCTGGGTGACGCTGCGCGAGCCGCGCCAGCCAGGGCCGCCAGCGGCTTGATCAGCGGAACTCGAAGAATTCGTAGTGCAGGTTGCCTTGGGGAATCCGGCACTCGCTCATCAGTTCCCGAACCTGGCCCAGCAAGCCCTTGGGCCCGCAGAAGCTGACCTGGATCTGCTGCGGATCGGTTTCGGCCGCGGTGCGCTTGAGGGTCTGGGCCAGGGGCTCGGTGCCGCCGCAGTTGGCCACGAAGTTCACTCCACGGGCCTGGGCCATGCCCTGCAGGGTGTCGACACTGGGGAAGGCCCGGGACGGGTTGTAGCAGTACACCAGGGTGGCCTTGTCGAACTGCCCGGCAGCTTCATCCTGCAGCCAGGAAATAAATGGCGAGATGCCCACGCCACCGCCGATCCAGATTTCCCGGGCAGCCGCCTGCGGCCGCTTGAAACGCCCATAGGGCGCGTAGATGTCCGCTCGCATGCCGACCTTGACCTGGCGGCGCAGGCGTTGGGTGTAGTCCCCCAGGGCGCGGATCACGAATTCGATGCGCCCGTCATGGGCCTGGGCGCTGGCGATGGTGAACGGATGGGGTTCGCGCAGGCCTTTTTCCTGCATCGAGAGGAAGGCGAACTGCCCGGCCTTGAAAGGAAAGCCCCGGCCCTGGGGAATCAGCTCCAGGTGCAGGGAGTTCTTCTCCACCCGGACCGCCGTCACCTGGTACTCGCCGGCCTTGGCCACCAGGGGGTAGAGCAGCAGCTTGTACAGGGCGCCGAGCACGCCGAGGACGCAGAGCAGAGCCAGCCAGATACCCGAGGGCGAATCCAGGGTGATGGGCGATTTGAAGCTCAGCCAGTGCAGGATGACGATCAGGAACAGCGGGCCGGAGAGCTTGTGCCACCAGCGCCACTGGCTGTAGGGAATGTTGCGGTTCAGTGCCAGCAGCACGATCAGGCCCAGGGCCACGTAGCTCAGCTGGCGGACCAGGCGCGTCCAGTATTTGGACAGTTCGAGGATCGGCACGCTGTTCCATTCATCCAGGTTGGCCTTGAACACCAGGTGGTAGCTGGCGAATGCCAGGGCCCAGATGCCCAGCCATTTGTGCGCCTCGTAGACCCGGTCAAGGCCGCCGAACAGCCGTTCGACCCAGCCCCAGCGGCTGGCCAGCAGGCAGGACATCGCCATGTAGGCCAGGGCTGCGGTGCCCAGGACCATGCTCAGGGTGGCCGAGGTCAGCCAGGTGGCGGAAGGGATCTCCAGCAGCAGGGTGACCGTGGTGATCAGCAGGATGCCGACAAGTGTGTGCCAGGTTTTCAAAGTGCATGACTCCGGTGAGGAAATGCCGTCATGGCGCAGCAAAGGGCGCGATGCATAAAGTGGATATGACAGGTTCAAAGCCAAAGGCTGGGTGGAATGTTAACGCTTTGGCGAGTATTCGTGGTGATCTGGGTCATCGGCCTGGCGCCGATAAAGTGTTGAAAATGATCGACTATCACTCGCATTCCGATTCCCCGGCCACCGCTTGCGCAGGCGCTGGCAGGCGGCCAAGGGCCCCTGAACCGGGCAGTGCTCTTGCGGGCGCCTTCGCTGGCAAGCCAGCTCCTACAGGGTTGTGGGAAAGGTCAACGCGCTTGTAGGAACCGGCTTGCCGGCGAAAGGGCCCCTGAGCCGGGCGTCAGCCTCTTAACCGCCTTCGCTGGCAAGCCAGCTCCTACAGGGTTGTGGGAAAGGTCAACGCACTTGTAGGAGCCGGCTTGCCGGCGAAAGGGCCTCCAAGCCGGATGCCAGCCTCGTAAACGCCTTCTACAGGTGTTGCTTGCGGCGAGTGGCGGCTTCGCGGACGGCGGGGATGATCCAGCGCCCATAGTCGACGGTGTCGTAATAAGGGTCGTAGCCACGGTTGAGGAAGGTGGTCACGCCCAGGTCGACGTAGTCCAGCAGGGCCTGGGCCACGGTCTCCGGCGTGCCCACCAGGGCCGTGGTGTCGCCGTAGGCGCCAACGGCGCTGGCGGTGGGCATCCACAGGGCGCGGTCATGGCGGTCGCCGCGGGCTGCGGCCGCCAGCAGGCGTTCGGAGCCGGTGCCCTTGAGGCGCTTCTGCCAGGGGCTGCCGGCGGCGAACTGCGGGTTGGCGCGGATCTGCGCCAGGATCTGTTCGGCCCGTTGCCAGGCCAATTCCTCGGTGGCCCCCAGGATCAGCCGCACCGAGAGGCTGACCCGGGGCGCGGCCACCCCCGCGGCGCTGGCCGCGGCCTTGAGTTTGCCGATCTGTTCGGCTACCCCCTCCAGGGGCTCGCCCCACAGGGCGTAGAGGTCGGCGTGCTTGACCGCGATCTGGTAGGCGATGTCCGAGGAGCCGCCAAAAGAGATGGGGATGTGCGGCTGCTGCAGCGGCTTGACCGGGGAAAACGCGCCCTTGAGGTTGAAGTAGCGGCCTTCGAAGTCGAAGGGTTCTTCGGCGGTCCAGGTGCGGCGCACGATCTCCAGGTACTCGTCGGTGCGTCGATAGCGCTCGGTCTTGTCCAGCAGGGTGTCGCCTTCCTGGGGCTCGGCGGTGATGCCGGTAATGGCATGCAGGCGGATGCGCCCGCCGCCGGTGGTGTGGTCCAGGGTGGCGAAGGCCCGGGCCGCCACGGTGGGGGCGCTGAGGGCCGGGCGGTGGGCAATCATGAAGCCCAGGCGCTCGGTGTGGGCCGCGGCGTAGGCGGCAATCTGCAGGCTGTCGGCGCTGCCCGGGCCGCTGGCGATCAGCACTCGGTCAAAGCCCGCGTGTTCGTGGGCGCGCGCGTGCTCGCGGATGAATGCCAGGTCGAAGTCCGGGCTGCGCACGCCGCGGGTTTCGGACCATTGGCGGGGAAAGATCATGCCGACGAATTCAATGCTCATGGGGAGTGTCCTGAGGTCGCAGAAGAAGGAAAGTGCCTAGAAGCGGTAGTCCACCTGGGCCAGCACGGTGCGTCCGGGCATGGGCTGCAGGAAGGTATTGGTGGAGCCGGCCAGGCCGCTGACGAAGTTCAACTCGTTGGTCAGGTTGAGCACCCGCAGGGTGGTGCTCCACTGGGGCTGGCGGTAGTACAGGGCCAGGTCGAGGTTGTATTCGTCGGGGACCTTCACCGTTTTGCTCAGGTTCAGGTACCAGCTGCTGGTCCACCAGCCGGAGAGCTCGGCGCCAAAGCCCGAGTCGAAGCGGTAGTCGAGGTAGCCGCTGGCGGTGTACTCGGGGATCTGCACCGCGTCGAAGCGCCCGGAGGGCCGCTGGTTGAGGCTGTTGTTGTCGCCGAACACGGTGCCGTTGTCGGGGATGAACCCGGCGGAGGCGAAGCCGGCCTGGGAGGTGAATTCGTTGTAGGCGCTGAGCCGGGACAGGTTGAGGCCGCTGCGCAGGTGCGGGTCTGGCTGGTAGCGCAGGGTCGCCTCGGTGCCCTTGATGATCAGCCGGGCGATGTTGTTGTTGCTGTCCGGGGACTGGTCCCGGGCCTGCTTGAAGGTGGCCAGGGTCATGAACAGCTGGTCGGGGATGGCTTCGACCTTCAGCCCCAGTTCATGCAGCACGCTCAGGCTCTGGAACGCCAGGGGGTTGAGCTGGTTGGCGCCACTGCCGCTGCCCCAGCCCAGGCCGTTGGAGAAGAACCCGGTGTTGACCGCCAGGGAGCGGTCGAAGGTGTAGTACAGGGTGCTGTTCTCGGTGGGTTTGACGTAGGGGCTGACCTGGAACGCGAACAGCCGGTAATTGTGGCTGTCGCGCCGGTCGCTGCCACCTGCAAGGACGAAGGGGTTGTCGATCCGGGCGTCGATCCAGCTGCGGCTGGCACCGATGTTCAGGCCCACCCGCTCGCCCAGGCGCAGGTTGTGCTGGCTGAACAGGGTCTTGGTGGTCCAGGTGCTTTCGGCGGTGTAGGGCGCCAGGGATTCGGCGTACAGGCCGTGGCCGGCGGGGTACATGGCCGCCAGGTTGAGCCAGCCGTAGTAGTTGGAGTATTGCGGCACCCCGGGTTGGCCGATCCAGGCGCCGTTGCCGCCGGCCGGGTTGCTGCCGGTGAGCCCCAGCAGGTCGCCGGGGTTCTTGCCCGAAGGGTCCAGGGTCAGGTCGTAGGCGTTGATGGTGGAGCCGAAATGATTGTTGGCGGCGATCGACTGGTTGAACTCGCGGCGGTAGATCAGCCCGCTATTGCTGTCGTCCCGCAGGGCCAGGCCGCCGATCCGGGTTTCATTGCCCGAGCGCAGCTCGAAGCGGTTGTCCAGCAGGTTGTCCCGGGATTGCACCTGGAACGCCCCGACTGCGTCGGTGAGGTCCCGGGAGCGCTGGTAGAAGGTGCTGTTGGCCAGGGTCACGCTGGGGGACAGGTCGCCCTCGATGCGCAGTTGGGTGGTAAAGCGCCGTGAACTGCTCTGGTCTTCGCCGCGCTGGCCGGCCTGTGGCGACAGGGAAGTCAAGCCGTTGCCCGCCAGGCTCGGGTCGTAGACCCAGCCGCGCAGGGTGCCGGGGCTGGCCTGGGTGTTGGGCGAGGCCGCCTGGAAGCTGCCATCCACCACGCTGTACTGGCCCTGGGCGTTGCGCTGGCGCTGCACCCAGCCCAGGGTCGGGGCATTGGCGGCACCGGAGGCCAGCACCGGCGACCACAGGGTATTGCCGTTCTGGATGATCGGCGTGGCGCGGCCGGCATAGTACTGGCCGCTGTCCACCAGTTGCTGGGTGGCGCGGTTCCAGCCGTGGGTGATGTTGTAGTCGTAGTAGTTGTCGTAGCTGGCGTTCCAGTCCACCCGTAGGTTGTCGTTGCGCCAGGCCAGGGCCCCGTAGAAGGCATCGAAATTGTTGTCGACGTTGTCGTAGTAGTCCTGCTGGCGCTGCTGGGTGATGCTCACCCGGTAGGCCAACTGGTCGCTCAGGGGGCCGGTGTTGTCGAGGCTGAATTTGCGCGAGTCGCGGGACTGGCCGTCCGGCACCCAGGCACCGAGCTCGCCGCTCAGACGGGTCTTGAACCCGCTGAAATCGGGTTTCTTGCTCAGGTAGTTGACGTAGCCGCCGCTGCCGGACACCGAACCGTAGGTCACCGAAGAAGGCCCGGCGACGATGTCCGCGCCCTCGTAGGCGTTGAAGTTGGCCGGATGGCGCACGCCATAGGCGCGTTGGCCGTCCTGGAACACTTCCGAGCCCTGGGCACGGAACTGCGGGGCGATACCGGCGTTCTGTCCGCCACCGCGGGTGATGCCCGGGGCGTACTTGACCAGGTCGTCGGCGCTGCGGATCGGGTCGTTGGCCAGTTGTTCGGCGTTGACCTGGGTGACCGAGCGCGGGGTGTCCAGGACCTTGGTTTCGGTGCCGCCATACACCGAGGTCGGTGGCCGGGTGGGCAGGGCATCGTCATCGGCCTGGCTGCTGGCCTGGACGGTGACGGTTTGCAACTGGGTATCGGCGGCGAAGAGCGGCGGCGCCAGGGAAGAAAACACCGTTACGGCCAGGGCCGGGCCGAATGCGGGGCGAGCGAAGGCGTTGGAGGGCATGGCACATGAGCCTCATATTGAATCGCATGAATGTTCTGTAGGAGCCGGCTTGCCGGCGAAGAGGGCCTGGAGGCTCGCGGTGCTCTTGTGGGCGCTTTCGCTGGCAAGCCAGCTCCTACGGTCGGGCGGTGGGTCAGGCGCTGTTGTTGAGCCACAACCTTTCGAAACGCCAGGTGCTGAACAGCGACTGTTCTTCCCGGGCGCCGCCCACACGGGTGGAGACGCTGTCCAGCAGATCGGCGTAGCCCCAGATCAGCATGCCGCCCCGTTCGTACTGGATCTGCTGGGCCTGGTGCACCAGGGCCGTGCGTCGTTGCAGGTCGGGTTGGGCCATGGCCGCGAGAAACACCTCGCTGAACTGCGGGTCGTTGAAGTGGGTCTTGTTGGACACGGCAAAGGGCGCGTCGGTGTGGATGGCGCTGGCCAGGAACGGCGCGCCGATGCTGCCGCCGGTGCTCAGGGTCCAGTCGTTGCGTTGCGGGCCCTGGAATGTCGCCAGGTCCACCTGGCGGACCTTGAGGGTCACGCCAATGCGCTTGGCCTGTTCGGCCAGCACCAGGGCCGAGGTCAGGGCCGGCCCCGGGGTGGTCACCAGCTCCAGCTCGAGGTTTTCCTGGCCGGCCTCCTTGAGCAGTTGCGCCGCACGCTGCGGGTCGTGGGGGCGGGGCCCCAGGCTGTGGTTGAAGGTCGGGTCGCTGGGGGCATAGAGGTCGTTGGCCACCCGGCCCTGGCCGTTCAGGGCGCGGCGCACCAGCTCCTCGCGATCCGCCAGCAGGCGGAAAGCCTGGCGCACCCTGGGGTCGTTGAACGGCGGCTTGTCCAGGTTCATGTCGAAGGACAGCCAGTTGCCGGTCACCGATTTCAGCAGCCGCACCCGCGGGTCGCGCTGCAGGACTTGCAACTGTTCGGTGGGCATCACATTGGCCATGTCGATCTGCCCGGAACGCAGGGCCGCCAGGCGCGCCACCTGATCCTTGAAGTCGATGATCTCCAGTTCGTCGGCGTAGGGCTGGCCGTCCTTGTAGTAGTTGTCGAAGCGGGTGAACAGCGAGCGCTGGCCGGGGGTGAAGCTTTTCAGCTTGTAGGGGCCGGCACCCACCGGGTTGGTCACCGGGTGATAGTCCACCGGGACGATGCCACCGAAGTTGACCCAGGTTTCCGCCAGGGGCATGTAGCTGCGGCCCTCGCGAAAGCTCAGGCGCACAGTGCGCTCATCGAGCTTTTGCAGGTTGTCGCGATCGACCCAGTGCAGCAGCGCCGCGTAGGGCGAGGCCAGCTGCGGGTCGGTGAGGCGGCGGATGGAGAAGATCAGGTCATCGGCGTCGATGCTCTTGCCGTGGTGGAATTCCAGGCCCTGGCGCAGGCGCAGGGTCCAGCTGCTGGCATCGGCATTGGGTTCGGCGAACTCCGCCAGGGCCAGGCGTGGCTGCATCTGCTCGTCCCATTCCCAGAGTTTGCTGTACAGCGCGAAGCCTCGGACGATGCCGCTGCCGATGGGTTTGTGGGCGTCCAGGTTGCCGCTCTGGTTGCCGTCGAGAATCCCCAGGCGCAGGCGCCCGCCGTAGCGCGGCTGGTCGCTGGCGACCGTGCCCGGGGCGCTGGAATTGTCCGCGTCGCAGCCGGCCAGCAGGCTGCTGCCCAGCAGCAGGCCGCCGCCGAACAGCGCGCTGTGGCCGAGAAAACGACGGCGGCTCAAGCCCGAGTAGTCCTGGCTCATGGCGTCAGGCTCCTGCCGGGCCGTTGGCGCTGCGCAGCTCCAGCGGCGCTTGCGGCTGACGGCTCAGGGCCGCGCGCTCGCCGCGAAAGTGCGGCAGGATGTGCTCGCCCAGGCGGTAGGCTTCCTCCAGGTGCGGGTAGCCGGCGAGGAAGAACAGGTCGATACCGATGGCGTGGTACTCGCGGATCCGCGCCACCACGTTTTCGTAGCTGCCCACCAGGGCGCAGCCCGGCGGTATGCCGATGTAGCCGAAACCGGTCCAGACATTGGGGTGGATGAAGAAATCCTCGAAGCCCTGGGTCTCGTTCTTCTGTGCGAAGCCGTTCTCGTAGCTGAGCTTGCGCGCGGTGCGCAGCCCGGCATGGGCGGCCACGGCCTTGACCGCGCCCTTGGCGATGCCCTCGTCGAAGAAGCGCTTGGCCTCGGTGCGCGCCAGTTCCTCGGTTTCCCGGGTGATGACGTCGATCGACAGGCCGAAGCGGATATCGCTGCGGCCGTACTGCAAGGCGCGCTCACGAATATCGGCGATCAACGCGGCGATCTCGTCCGGGTGCTCGGCGCGCATCAGGTAGAAATCGGCATGCTTGGCGGCGAATTCCCGAGCGGCGATGGACGATCCCGCGGTGCAGATCAGCGGCAGATCGGCCTTCTTCAAGGGGCCGCGCAGGCCGCCGCCTTCGGCGCGGTAGAACTGGCCCTGGTAGTGGAAGTTCTCGTTGTGCCAGTAGCCCTTGACCACGTCCATGAACTCGGTGGCGCGGGCATAGCGCTCATCGTGGTCGCTGAAGTCGCCGACCTGGCGCTGAATGGCGTCCGAGCCGCCGTTGATGATGTTCCACACCAGGCGATTGCCGGTGGCGCGCTGGTAGGTGGCGGCCTGCTGCACCGCAACCCAGGGCGTGTAGTGATAGGGCTGGAAGGCGGTGACGAACTTCAGGGTGCGGGTTTCCCGGGCCAGCAGCGAGCACACGGTCCAGGGCTCTTCGCCGGAGGGCGCGTTGACCATCAGCGCGCCGCCGAAGCCGTTGATTTCCGCGGCCCGGGCGATCTGCCCCAGGTAGTCGATGTAGGTGAAGTGGTCGCCGACGCTGAAGCCTGAGACGGCACCGGTGCTGGGCCCGCCCCGGTGCCAGTCGCCGCGGTTGCGCGGGTCGCCGGGGAGGAACTGGGTTTCGCCGTGCAGGGGCAGGCGGGTGAAGAATTCGATGCTCATGGCTGGGCCTCCTGGCTATTGCACGCTGGGGTTGCAGACGGGGGTAATGGCTTGGCCGTTGATCACCTTGTGGGCGAACGGCACCGAGTCCTTGAGGGAGGCATTGACCGTTTCACTGTGGCCCAGGCTCTTGTACAAGTGGCCCTCGACCACCGAGCCGGCCTTGCAGGCGTCCTGCATCAGGGCCACCTGGGTGGCGGCGGCCGGGGTCTTGTCCTCGGCGCCGGTGCCGATGAACACCGGCTGGGCGGTTTTCAGGGTCGGGTAGGACACTTGTTTCTGCCAGGCCGCCAGTTGGCTGCCCTGATAGTCCTTCTTGGCGTTGGCCGGGGTCAGGCCGACCCCCACCACGTCGCTGACCAGGGACGCCAGGCAACTGGTACGGGCCTGTTCGAACAGCGGCAGGGCCTTGTCGGTGTAGAAGTCACGGGGGTTGATGCTGGGGTCGTACTGCTGGGCGGCCAGCAAGGTGTAGAAACCGTAGGCCAGGGAGGCATCGACCTTGTTCGGGTCCTGCTCGCCGACATTCTTCGCGCCGATGGTGTAGATCACCCCGGTGCCGATGCTGCCCTTGACCCCCAGGTCCGGTGCGTAGGTGGAAGCGTAGGCGGCCGAGGCGAAGGCGCCGGCACCGCCCTGGGACTGGCCGACGATCAGTACCTTGTTGGCCAGCCCGGGCACCCCGGCGACCACGGCTTTGGCGGCGTCGAGAATGCCGTAGGCGGCCATGCGGTTGTTCAGCAGCGGATGGCCGCCGGGCACGCCCAGGCCCTGGTAGTCGGTGGCGACAATGGCAAAGCCTTCGTCCAGCCAGCGGCTCAGGTACTGCACGTCACGGTAGGAACGGCCCTGCCAGGACGGCGCGCAGACATCCGCCACGCCCACCGTGCCATGGCCCCAGGAGGCCACCGGCCAGCCGCCGGCCGGGGCCTTGCCCTTGGGCAGGAACAAGGTGCCGGAGACCACCACCGGGGTCTTGCCGTCGATGCCGTCGGTGGAGCTATAGAGAATCCGTTGCGCGCTGGCAGCGTTGGGCAGGCTCAGGGTGGCTTCCAGGGGTTCGCTGCGCAGCAGCTTGCCCGGGGTCGGGGGGATCGCGTCCTGCCAGGTGTAGAAGGCCGAGACCCGGCCGTCGCCCTGCAACGGGTCGGGCTTGGGCGCGTAGGTCGGGCCGGCCAGGGCCGACAGGGAGAGCGCCAGGAGGCTCAGGCCAAAGGTGAATTTTGCGGACAGTTTCATCAAGAAGACTCGTGCTCAGGGTTCAGGGATGGGTGGCGACCTGGCCGCGCAGGGCGGGCCAGTAATCACTCAGGTGCAGATCGATCAGCGCCTGGTTGGTGAAACCGGTGGCCAGGGCCGGGGTGATGTCGTAGGGCGTGCGGATCAGCTGGTTGGCCAGGGCGTAGTCGCTCAGTGCCTGATAGTGGGCCTTGAGCTGCTGGTCGCTCTTGGGCGCCCAGCGCTCCTTCCAGGCCACCGGGTCGCCCTGGTCGTCGCGGCGCAGCACGCTCTCGGTGGTGCCGGCGCGGGAGGACAGTTGGTAGTAGGCGTCCTGGTTCTGCTCCTGGGAAATCCACCAGGCGGCCTTGACCCAGGCGGTGGCCAGCAGTTGGGTAACCTCCGGGTGCTGCTCGATGAAACTGTCGGTGCCCCAGAGGTCGGAGACCAGGCGCCAGTCATTGGCCCCTTGCTTGGTGGACCAGATGATCCGGCCCACGCCCTTGTCTTCCAGGGCATAGGCCTCGCTGAGCAGCACCGCGGCGTCGACCTTGCCGGCGGACACCGCCGCCGCACCGACCTGGGGGTTGAGGTTGGCGATCTTGAAGTCGTCGAGCTTCAGGCCCTTGCTGGCCAGGAAGTTGCTGAAGGCGAACTCCCAGGGCCGGCCGCGATGCAGGGCCAGGCGCTGGCCCTTGAGGTCCTCGATGCTCTTGGCCGTGGACTGGGTGGGCACCACCAGGTAGATATTGTTGCCGCTGCCGCCGGGCACGATCAGCTTGCCCGGCACGCCGCCGGCGCCGGCGATCACCGACGGCAGGTCGCCACGCACGGCGAAGTCGATGCTGTTGTTGCTGAAGCCCTCGTTGATCTGCGGCCCGGCGCCGGCGTGGGGCAGGGCGATCCACTGCAGCTTGATCCCGCGCTGGCTCAGTTGCTGTTCCAGCCAGCCATCCTCGATCACCCGCCCGGCGATGCCGCCGAACACCGGCTTGCCGCCCTGGGTGAAGGCGACGATGGCAATCTTCACCGACTCGGGGGCCGGGTTGGCCAGGGCCGTGACACTGATCAGCAGCCCGGCCATAACGGCCAGGGTATTGCGCCATAAACCTTGCATTGCACTCTCCCTCAAAAAATAAGCCCTCAGCCCCGCCAGCCCTGCGCCGGATATCGCGGTGTTTCCTGTAGGAGCCGGCTTGCCGGCGAAGGGGCCCTTGAACCTTGCCTCGCCCTTGCGGACGCCTTCGCTGGCAAGCCAGCTCCTACGAGGGGCGGTGGTGGGTACTGGTGTCGGAAGGGATAGAGCAGATTGCATGCCAGGGCCGCTACAAAGCGCTGCAGGCCTTGCCCGGCAAGGGCTTCAGGCAGATCGACAGGCCCTGGCCCAAGCCGCCGCTGCTGATCTGCGAACAGGCAGGTGCTGGCCGATTGCTGCTCCAGCAGCAGGTGGGGAGCACCCTTCAGATATATTCATAAAAGGAATATCTAAAGATTAATTAATAATTATTTAGTCTAAATATCTTCGTGCACTATTGAGCCCGCGCTTTTACTGCCAGGAATGCACCATGTCGCTGATCACTCATCCAAACGCCCGTGAATTGACCAAGTCGGTACGGGCCACCGTTCTGGTGTTCAAGGACCCGCGCTCCCAGGAATTGCTCAGTCGCATCGAGCGCCTGGCCCCCAGTGAGGCCAATACCCTGATCATTGGCGAGACCGGCACCGGCAAGGAACTGGTGGCGCGCCACATCCATCACCTGAGCCGCCGCGGGCGCGAGCCCTTTGTCGCGGTGAACTGCGGGGCCTTTGCCGAAACCCTGGTGGAAAGCGAACTCTTCGGCCATGAAAAAGGCGCCTTTACCGGCGCCACCACCCACAAGGCCGGCTGGTTCGAAGCGGCCAACGGCGGCACGCTGTTTCTCGACGAGATCGGCGACTTGCCGCTGAACATGCAGGTCAAGCTGCTGCGGGTGCTGCAGGAGCGAGAAGTGGTGCGCCTGGGTTCGCGCACGCCGATCCCGATCAATGTGCGGCTGGTGGCGGCCACCAACGTCAACCTCGCCGATGCGGTGGTGGCCGGGCATTTTCGTGAAGACCTGTTCTACCGCCTGCACGTGGCCACCATCCGCCTGCCGCCGCTGCGCGAGCGCCCGGGGGACATCCTGCCCCTGGCCGAATTCTTCCTTGAGGAACACTGCCAGCGCCTGGGCTACAACCGTGCATCGCTGACCGAAGAGGCTGAACGCAAGCTGCTGGAGCACAGCTGGCCGGGCAACATTCGCGAACTGGAAAACGCCATTCACCACGCCTTGCTGGTGTGCCGTCAGCAGCGGGTGGCACCGGGGGATCTGCACCTGGTGGACATGCGCTCCTCCGGCATCCGCCAGGAACAGGCGCCCCTGGCCGTCCCCGGGCCTCAGGCGCCGGCAGACCTGGGCCGGGCCTTGCAGGCGCTGTTCGAGCAGAACATTCCCGACCTGTACGAGCACATCGAGGAAACGATCTTTCGCGAGGCCTATCGCTACTGCCATGGCAACCAGTTGCAGACCGGGCGCCTGCTCAACATCAGCCGCAACATCGTGCGCGCCCGGCTGGAAAAGATCGGCGAGTTGAACAAGCCCCTGGCGACTTCCGCTTCCTAGATCCGCTTCCTGGGCCCGCTTCCTGGGCCCGCTTCCTGGACCCGCTTCCTGGACCCGAGAACCGGCCCGGGGCTTTTTTTTGCCCGGGCCGGTTGACGCCTGCCGGCTTGATCTTTAGTCTTTGGAACGATCATTCCAGAAAGGTAATAGCCGTGCGTCCCAAGGAGTTCGACCCCGAGCAGATTGCCGATGCGGCCATGCAGGTGTTCTGGCAGCGCGGTTACGCCGCCACGTCCATTCAGGACCTGGTGGAAGGCACCGGCCTGAGCCGCAGCAGCCTGTACAACGCCTTCGACAGCAAGCACGGCCTGTACACCTGTGCCCTCAAGCGCTACCAGCAGATGACCAGCGCCAATATCGAGCTGCTGGGCGCCGACGCACCCGCCAGGGAACTGGTCCGGCGATTGCTGATGCGCATCGTCGACAACGAGCTGGAAGACACCCGGCGCCTGGGCTGCCTGGCGGCCAATGCCTCCCTGGAAATGGCCGGGCAGGACGCGGCGGTGGCTCAACTCGTGGCGCAGAATTTCCAGCGTATCGAGGCGGCCCTGGAGCAGGTGCTGCGTCGCGGCCAGGAGCAGGGGGAGATCGACCCGCAGAAGAATCCCCGGGCCCTGGCCAGCTTTGTGGTGTGCACCGTGCAGGGCTTGCGGGTGCTGGCCAAGGGCAGCCTGGCGGAGCAACGACGCCAGCGCCTGCTGGATGTGGTCGAGGTGGTCCTGGCCAGCCTGTAGCAGCCGGCGTGCCGGCGAAGGGCCCCTCACAATCTGCATCAGGTTCCAGGGCGTCTTCGCTGGCAAGCCAGCGCCTATAGGGCTGGGCTTTTTTTGCTTTTTATTGGAATGATCATTCCATAATTAATTCAACACGGGAGAGACACAGATGGCCAAGCAACCAGGATCCATTGCGGTATTAGGCATCGGCATCATGGGCGCCGCAGTGGCGCGCAATCTGCGGCGCAAGGGCTTTGCGGTACGGGCCTGGAACCGCACCCTGCAACGGGCCCAGGCGCTGATCGCGGACGATATCCAGGTATTTGCCGAGCCCGCCGAGGCGGTACGCGGGGCGCAGGTGATCATCACCCTGGGCAAGGACGGTGCCGCCGTGCTGCAAGCCATGCAGCAGGCACGGGACGGTTTCGAGCCTGGGGCGCTCTGGCTGCAGATGGCCACCGTGGGGATCGAGGCCAACGACGAACTGCAAGGCTATGCCCGGGATGGCGGGCTGGTCTTCTACGATGCCCCGGTGCTGGGCACGCGCCAGCCTGCGGAGCAGGGCCAGTTGGTGGTATTGGGCGCGGGCCCCGAGGCTCATCGGCCGGCGTTGCAGCCGCTGCTGGAGGCCATCGCCAAGCGTGTGCTCTGGGTTGCCGAACAGCCGGGAGCCGGCAGCCGCCTGAAGCTGGCCCTCAACAGCTGGGTGCTGGCCCTGACCCACGGCGCCGCGGAAAGCCTGGCCCTGGCCAAGGGGCTGGGGCTGGACCCGGCGCTGGTGGTGGAGCTGGTCAGCGGTGGGCCCCTGGACAGCGGCTATTTCCAGGCCAAGACCCGGGCCATGCTCAGTGGCGACTACAGCCCGAGCTTTACCCTGGCCAATGCCCTGAAAGACGCCGAATTGATGGTAGCGGCGGCCGCCAGAGCCGGGGTCCGGCTGGATCTGGCCGAGGCCGGAATCCAGCGTTTCCAGCGCGCCCTGGAGCAGGGCCATGGCGACAAGGACATGGCGGCCTCCTACCTCGGCTGAGCGGTTTCTTCTAGCGCTGATGCAGGCGCTGGCTTGCCAGCGAAGGCGCCCGTGAGTCGGGCGCAGGGTCTGAGGCCCATTCGCCGGCAAGCCGGTTCCTACGGGAGCCTGCGCGGTGTGTCTGCCTGTTGTAGGAACTGGCTTGCCAGCGAAGGCGCCCGTGGGTCGGGCGCAGGGGCTGAGGGCCTTTTCGCCGGCAAGCCGGCTCCTACGGGAGCCTGCGCGGTGTATCTGCCTGCTGTATGAGCTGGCTTGCCAGCGAAGGTGCCCGTGAGTCGGGCGCAGGGTCTGAGGCCCATTCGCCGGCAAGCCGGTTCCTGCGGTGATTTCTGGTTTTCTTGTGTGAGCATTCTTTCATGAACATTTGCGTACCTTTGCCGACCGCCTCCAGCAGGTTGCCGGTCTGGCGCCTGCTGGCCTTTACCCTGGCCGGTTTCATCGCCATCGTCACTGAGACGCTGCCTGCCGGGCTGTTGCCGCAGATCAGCCAGGGCCTGGGCATCAGCGAGGCCATGGCCGGGCAGTTGATCAGCCTGTATGCCCTGGGCTCGGTGGCGGCGGCGATTCCGCTGATCGCCGCCACTCGCAGTTGGCGCCGTAGGCCCTTGCTGTTGCTGGCCATCGGCGGCCTGTTGCTGTTCAACAGCCTGACCGCGTTGTCGACCCACTATCTGCTGACCCTGGCCGCGCGCTTTGCCGCGGGCATGGCGGCGGGGCTGGTCTGGGGCCTGCTGGCCGGCTATGCCCGGCGTCTGGTGGTGCCCGAGTTGCAGGGCCGGGCCCTGGCGGTGGTGGGCGTGGGCCAGCCGATCGCGCTGTGCCTGGGGGTGCCCCTGGGGGCCTGGCTGGGCACCCGAATGGATTGGCCGCAGATCTTCTGGGGGCTGTCGCTACTGGCTCTGCTGCTGTGGTTCTGGGTGCGCCTGGCAGTGCCGGACTACCCCGGCCAGCCGGCCCACCAGCGCCAGCCGATCGCGCGGATCTTTCTCACCCGGGGCCTGCCCCAGGCGCTGCTGGTGATCTTCGTGTGGATCCTGGCCCACAACATTCTCTACACCTATATCGCGCCGTTCCTCGCGTCCCTGGGCCTGGCGGCCTCTCTCGACCGGGCGCTGCTGGTGTTCGGCCTGGCCTCCCTGGTGGGGATCTGGTTCACCGGGCTCGGGGTCGACCGCTGGCTGCGCGGGCTGACCCTGTGCAGCCTCGCCGGTTTCGCCCTGGCGTGCCTGCTGCTGGGGATCGCTGCCAGCCAGCCCTGGCTGGCCTGGCTCGGCATTGGCGCCTGGGGCCTGACCTTCGGTGGCGCCCCGACCTTGCTCCAGACCGCCGTGGCGGATGTGGCCGGGGAGGGGGCGGATGTCGCGCAATCGATGCTGGTGACCATCTTCAACCTGGGCATTGCCTGCGGGGGTATGGTCGGCGGCCTGCTCTTGCAACGCTATGGCGCGGCGTCTTTTCCCTGGGCCATGGCCGCCCTGGCGCTGGTGGGCCTGATGCTGGTCTGGGGCGCGCGCAGCCATGCCTTCAAGCCGGGTCAGCGCTCTGCCTGCTGCGCCTGAGGTTGGGCGTCGCGAGCCTGTTGCAGCAGGCTCGCCCATTCATTGGCGAAGCGGTGGCAGTCCCCGGGCCAGCGTGCGGTCAGCAGATTGCGGTCGCGGACCACAAAACCGCGCTCGGGGTGCTCTGCCGAATCCCGCCGGGGCAGCCAGGGCCCGGGCAGAAAATCCGCCGGGCTGGCCAGGGCCGCCTTGATCTCTTGCTCGACGCTGTGGTCGTAGGTGCGGTAATAGCGCCCCAGCCACGGCGCGGTGACCAGCCAGGCCGCGAGTTCCATGGAGGGCGGTGACCTTGCGCCCATGGAGCACCGAGCGCCCGCTGGCTGGATCGATGCAGCGTGCCAGGGCCAGGGGGCCGTGGCACACCGCGGCCACGGGTTTGTCGGCCTGGAAGAAGGCCAGGATGATCCGCCGCACCTCCTCGGATTCCAACAGGCTGCGCATGCCCCGGGCGTGACCGCCGGGAATCAGCAAGCCCTCGTAGGCCGCCGGGTCGACCCCGGCATAGGGCAGAGGGCTGCAAAAGGCCGGGTCGCGGGTCATGGCGTGGTAGCGCGCCAGGTCGGCCGCCGGGGTCATCAACAACGGGTTGAGCGGGCCGAACCCCAGGCTCACCAGGCGCGAATCGGCGTAGGCCGGCATCCCCAGGGGGGTGGCGAACTGCGCGGCAAAACCGGCGTCCCGGGCAGCCTGCCAGGGCAGGCTGCTTTCGCTGGGGTCGTAGTCGGCGTGGGGCAGCAGAATCAGGATCATCGCGCGGGCTCGCAGCACCTAAGGGTGCGTTGCAGGTTAGCAGCCCCGCCAGGGGATGCCGGCACGCCGCTGTTGCGCCGTGCCGGCATTTGTCACTTGGCCGCGGCGGCGCGGGTGCGTTCGATGTCCTGCACCAGGCCGTCGATGCGTTGCAGTTGCTCGCGGTTGTCGTGGTCCCAGGGGTGAAAGCCCGGCTTGAAGAACTGCAGCCAGGGCAGGGCGATCCGCGGGAACACCCCCTTGGGGCCGTAGAGGTACTTGACCACCTGCCACAACCCGCGCCAGTGGCCGCCGCGACGGCGGTCGGCGATCAGCATGCGCACATGGAAGTCGAACACCACCAGCCAGAAGCCCAGGGTGGTGAACAGCATGCTCGCGGTGCGGATCAGGTAACGCTTGGGCCCGGGCTTGAT
This sequence comes from Pseudomonas sp. GW823-FHT03E05, assembly GCF_058796855.1. NCBI lineage: Bacteria > Pseudomonadati > Pseudomonadota > Gammaproteobacteria > Pseudomonadales > Pseudomonadaceae > Pseudomonas > Pseudomonas sp. GW823-FHT03E05. The sequence goes on along the minus strand of NZ_JBXAJB010000001.1, from coordinate 1,399,103 downwards.
CACGCTGTTCCAGACGTCGTAGGACACGGCCTTGTGCTCGGTTTCCTCCAGGGCGTGCCACAGCCACATCTGCCGGTAGCCCGCCACCGAATTGCCGAAGCGGCTGGGGTCGCGCAGCAGCAGGTCGGCGAGGATTGCCGTGTAGTGTTCCAGGGCTACGGTGATCGCGAGGTTGAAGGCCGGCGGGAAGTGCTTCTTCTGGAAATCGAGGAAGAAGCGCAACCGCCGGTCCAGCAGATGGGCCGGCAGCCCGGCGTCCTGCAGCAGGTCGTTGTAGCGCAGGTGCTCGCGGCTGTGCATGGCTTCCTGGCCGATGAAACCCTGGATCTGGCGCTTGAGCTCGGGGTCGTGAATCTGTTCGCGGTAGTGGCGCACGCTGTCCATGAAGAACAGCTCGCCGGAAGGAAACAGCAGGGACAACGCATTGAAGAAGTGGGTCACGTGGCTGCCTTGCTCGTGCCAGTCGCAGGCGCGTTCGGCAGGCAGTTCGACCTTGATGTCGCGGCGGATGGGCAGCATGGCTGTCGCTCCTCTAGACATGAAAAAGGGTGGGCGGCACTACAGGCCGCGTTCGTCCTGGGGCTCGTAGACCGCCGGCCGCGTCTTGCCCGGCTTGGGCGCCATGCGCCGGCTGGCCCATACCACCAGGGCCTGGTAGGCACTGGGCAGCAAGCGGATGAACAGGTCGAGCAAGTGCGCGTCGCGGCCGATCAGCACCCGGCGCTTGTTCTTGCGCACCCCCAGCAGGATCACCTTGGCGGCGGTTTCGGCGGAGGTGATGAAGAGTTTTTCGAAGTCGTCCCGGGCCTGCTGTTCGTTGTCGATCAGGAAACCCTTGACGTTGTCGCTGATGCGGCTGGTGCGGGCGATATCCGTGCGGATGCCCCCCGGGTGCACGCAGGTGGCGGAGACCCCGTGGCCTTGCAGGTCCAGCTCCTGGCGCAGGGATTCGGTAAAGCCGCGCACGGCGAACTTGGTGGCGTTGTAGCCGCTCATGCCGGGCTGGGAGAACAGCCCGAAGACGCTGGAGGTGTTGATGATGTGACCGTCGCCGGATTGCCTGAGGTAGGGCAGGAAGGCCTGGGTGCCGTGGACCACGCCCCAGAAGTTGACGTCCACTATCCACTCCAGGTCCGCCAGGCTCGAACCTTCCACGGTGCTCGACAGCGCCACCCCGGCGTTGTTGAAGATCAGGTTGATCTGGCCGTGTTCGGCGGCGCTGGCGGCGGCCCAGGCGAACATCGCCTCGCGGTCGCCGACGTCCAGTTCCTGGCTGCTGATGCGCAGCGGCAACAGGGTCGCGGCCCGGGCCTGGGCCACGGTCTGTGCCAGGCCCTGGGGGTTCTTGTCGGCCAGGGCCAGGTGACAGCCCTCACGGGCCAGGGCGACGGCCAGGGCGCGGCCCATGCCGGAGGCGGCACCGGTGATGGCGGCGACTTTACCGTTAAAGTTTTTCATTGAGAGCGGCCTCTTCAAGGTGCAGGGGGCGCGCGGCGGCCGGTGCGGCGGCGGGCTGGGTGTGGGGCAGGTGGCTGGCCTGGTAGTCCTGCAGCTCGAAGTGCTGCAAGGTCTTCTTGAAGCTCCAGGTGGAGCCCGGCCAGAGGGTGGTGTTCTGCCCGCTGCGCGGGTCCAGGTACCAGCTGCGGCAGCCGCCAGTGGACCAGATGGCCCCGGCCAGGCGCTGCTGCAGGCGCTGGTTGTACAGGCTTTCGACCTGGGGCCGGACTTCGATGCTGGCGATACGTTCGCGCTGCATCTGGCCCAGGGCCTTGAGGATGTAGTCCACCTGGGCCTCGATCATCAGGATCATCGAGTTGTGCCCCAGGCCGGTGTTGGGGCCGACGATCATGAAGAAATTCGGGAAGCCCGGCAGGCAGGTGCCCAGGTAGGCGTGGGCGCCCCGGGCCCAGCTGTCCATCAGGTCCTGGCCATGGCGGCCGAACAGCAGGCCCCGGGGGATCGGGTCGGTGGCCTGGAAACCGGTGCCGAAGATGATGCAGTCCACGGGGTGGCGGCTGCCGTCTGCAGTGATCACCGCGTCGCCGTCGATGCGCTGGATGTCATCAGTGATCAGCCGCACGTTGCCCCGGGTCAGGGCCGGGTAGTAGTCGTTGGAGATCAGGATGCGCTTGCAGCCGATGGTGTAGTCCGGGGTCAGGCGCTGGCGCAGCACCGGGTCGGGCACCTGTTTGCGCAGATGGCGCAGGGCCACGCGCTGCACCACCTTCATCAGTCTGGGCCGGCGGGCGAAGGCGATTACCCGGCTTTCCAGGGCCCAGTACAGCGCCGAGCGCACCAGCCGCTGGGTGAAGGGCAGGTGCTTGAAGGCCCAGCGTTCCACCGCGCTGAGCTCGCGGTCGGGCTTGGGCATGATCCACGGCGGGGTGCGCTGGAACAGCTTGAGCTGAGCCACCCGCGGGGCGATTTTCGGCACGAACTGGATGGCGCTGGCGCCGGTGCCGATCACCGCCACCCGCTTGCCTTGCAGGGCGTAGCGGTGATCCCACTGCTGGGAGTGAAACCGCTTGCCGGTGAAGGTGTCGAGCCCGGGGATGTCCGGGATCGCCGGGCGCGACAGGCCACCCATGCCGGAGATCAGTACCCGCGCACTGACTTCCCGACCATTGCTGAAGCGCAGGTGCCAGCGCTCCCGGGCTTCATCGAAGACCGCCTGTTGCAGGCCCATGTTGAAGTGCAGGTAGGGCGCCAGGGCGAAATCCCGGGCGCAGTTTTCCAGGTATTCGCGGATTTCCGGCTGGGGCGCGAACTGCCGGGTCCAGTTCGGGTTGGGCGCAAAAGAGAAGGAATAAACGTGGGATTGCACGTCGCAGGCGCAGCCGGGGTAGTGATTGTCGCGCCAGGTGCCCCCCAGGGACGCGGCGTGTTCGGCGACGAAGAAATCCTCTATCCCCCCTTGCTTGAGCTTGATCGCCATGCACAGCCCGGCGAAGCCGGCGCCGATGATGGCGATGTCAACGACCTCGGGGTCGTTGGGTGGCGAGTACGCATTCATGGTGTGTACCTCGATTGTAATGATGCTGCTGGGTGACTTTCGTCAGTGGGTGAAAACTCAGGATTGCACAATTTAAAATAATGTTTTAAAAATTAATTTAAATAAATTACCTGAAAATGTCACCTGCGCTGGTCGCCTGTGGATTTTGCGGGGCTCATCCAGGCCATGGGTGAGGCGTCACAGGCGGCACCAGGCCAGGGCGACACGCCACACCGCCAGGTCATTCCGATCACGGGCGAACGGCGCAGGGAAGCTGAGGGGGGCGGGTTATGGAGTGGCTGGTAGCGGCAGCGGTATTCCTGGCGGTCAGTGCGGTGCTCTGGGTGGTGAGTTTTCGTATCAACCGCCGGATTGAAAGCCAGGTTCCGATCAACGGACGCTTTCTCGAGGTCGGTGGCGAGCGCATTCACTACACCGATGAGGGCAGGGGCCCGGCGCTATTGATGATCCATGGCCTGACCGGCTGCGGGCGCAACCTGACCCACTCCCTGGCCCCGCAACTGCGCGAACGCTTCCGGGTGATCACCATCGATCGTCCTGGTTCGGGCTATTCCACCCGGGCCCGGGGCGCCGCGGCAGACCTACCGGCCCAGGCCGGCCTGGTGGCCAGGTTCATTCGTACCCTGGACCTGGGCCAGCCGCTGGTGCTGGGGCATTCCCTGGGCGGTGCGGTGGCGCTGTCCCTGGCCCTGGACCATCGGCAATCGGTGTCCGGACTGATCCTGGTGGCCCCCTTGACCCATCCGCAGCGCATGTTGCCGCTGGTGTTCCTGTCCCTGGCAGTGCGCCCGGCTTTCCTGCGGCGCTGGATGTCCCTGACCCTGGCGGCGCCCATGGCCATGCTCGGGCGCCGTGGCCTGGTCAAGTCGGTGTTCGCCCCGGACCCGGTGCCCGAAGATTTCGCCGAGCGTGGCGGCGGGTTGCTGGGGATGCGTTCGGACAGCTTCTACAACGCCTCCAGCGAAATCGCCGTGGTCAACCGTTCGCTGCCGGGCATGGTCAAGCATTACCCCAGCCTGAAGCTGCCGGTAGGGCTGATCTATGGCTCGGCGGACCCGGTGCTCAGTTACCGCCGGCACGGTGAGTCAATGGTCGGCAAGGTGCCGGGGCTGTCCCTGGAGATCGTCCAGGGCCGGGGCCACATGTTGCCCATCAGCGCAGTCGAGCGGGTGGTGGCCATGGTCCAGCACGTCGCTTCCCAGGCTGCGCCACAACGCAGCGCAACCATCCTGCACCCGCCGTTCGCGGCTTCAAGAGCAAGTTGAGGGCGTGGTGGGGGGCGGTTTCGAGCGCCCCTGCCGCGGCGTCGACAGCAGCTGTAAATGCTTCACGGGCGACATTCGAAACAAGCCGAAAAAATAGTTGACGAGCTAACGAACCCGAGCTATTTTTTTAAAAAAATGTTTTGAATGTTTTTTTTGAAAGTGCAATTGAGCGATTAAAAATAATGAAAATAACGCCATTTCACGCTTTTGTTTTTTCATCCCTTCACGCTCGGCACAGCGCAGCCGCGCTGTCCTTTATAGCACCTGTTTCGACTGCCATCCTGCGGAGGCTGCCATGACTGTTTCCGTGGCGGCACCCGGCGTCTGGACCGATAGCAAGCGTCACCTGTGGTGGCTGGGCACCTTGCCCATGATCACCCCTCTGCTGTCGGGGATCTTTGCCCTCACCACCGGGGTGCAAGTGTTCTGGTGGAGCGGGGTCCTGGTGATCTTCGGCCTGATCCCGCTGATTGACGGCCTGATGGGGGAAGATGCCAGCAACCCGCCTGAATCCGCCGTTCCCGATCTGGAAAAACAACCCTACTACCGCTTTATCGTCTACAGCTGTGCCGTGCTCTCGGTACTGTCTTTGGTGGTGACCGCCTGGATGGCCATCAGCGGGGTGGACTGGATCATCGCCGGCGGCCTGCTGCAACTGAGTGAACAACTGCACCTGCAAGGCAGCCTGGCGAGCTTCGCCGCCTTCCTCACCGAGCGTGCGCAACTGCACGGCAGTATCGGCTGGTTCACCTACCTGGGCATGGCGATGTCCACCGGCGCGGCCACCGGCATTGCCATCAACATCGCTCATGAGCTGGGGCACAAGAACCGCGGGATGGCCAAGTTCCTGGCCAAGCTGGCCCTGGCTTCGACCTTCTATGGGCACTTCTTCGTCGAGCACAACCGCGGCCACCATGTGCGGGTGGCCACCCCGGAGGACCCGGCCAGTTCGCGCCTGGGCGAATCCTTCTGGAGTTTCCTGCCGCGCACCGTGTGGTTCAGCCTGAGTTCGGCCTGGCATCTGGAAAGCCAGCGCCTGGAAAAACTCGGCCTGCCGACCCTGCACTGGAAGAACGGCGTGCTCAGCGCCTGGTTGTACAGCGTGGTGCTGTGGGGCGTGCTGATCGCCTGGCTGGGGGCGGCGGTGATTCCCTTCCTGGTGATCCAGGGGATCTACGGCTTCTCTCTGCTGGAGGTGGTCAACTACGTCGAGCACTACGGTCTGCTGCGCCAGAAACAGCCCAACGGCCGCTATGAACGCTGCTCGCCGCGCCACTCCTGGAACAGCAACCGGATCGTCACCAACATCTTCCTGTTCCAGTTGCAGCGCCACTCCGACCACCACGCCAACCCGACCCGTGCGTATCAGGCCTTGCGTCACTTCGACGAGTCGCCACAGCTGCCCTATGGCTACGCCACCATGATCGTCTGGGCCTATGTGCCGGCCCTCTGGCGGCGCCTGATGGACCACCGGGTGCTGGCGCACTACTCGGGTGATGTACGCCTGGCCAACATGCACCCGGCCAAGCGTGACGAGCTGCTCAAGCGCTACGGCTTCAGCAACACCGATTCAGACACCGCTCTTTAGTTGTACCGCTCACCCCTTCAAGTGCTGGTGAACCGGTCGTGTTCGCCTGTGATGTGCCCGCTTGAAGGGTGAGCAACGCAGTAGGCAGTCCTTAAGCAAGTTGACCGACAACAACAATAAGCAACTGTAAGGAAGTCACGGATGTCCATTTCACCGCTATTCACTGCCCAGTTGTTCGTGGTCCTGGTGGGGATCTCCCTGATGGGCGCCGCCGAAGCTGCGCGCATTGAACCGGCCAATACCGAGTTCACCGCCAAGGGCCCCATCAGCTTTGCCAAGAGCATCATCAATGCCGACTGCACCATCCAGGTCAGCGGCAAGGTCAGCCCCGACGGCAGCTTCGCCAGCGTCGAGAAAGTCGACTTCAGCGGCGGCCTCAAGTGCGGCCAGGTGGAAGCCACGCACCTGCCCTGGAAGCTGATCGCCAAGGACGAAACCAGCGGCGCCATGTCGGGTATCCAGGTCACCGTGCACGCGCCCCTGGTGGGCGGCGACTGCGGGCCGTCCACCGCCGAAGGCAGTTGGAACAACAGCACCGGAAAACTCGAAGCGGCCCAGGTCAGCCTCGACGGTGGCTGCACCATCAAGACCGTATCGATCCAGATGCCACCCACGTTCCGGGTTGCACCCTGACGCGCACGTCACACCTTTATCGAATTGAAGATTTGGCTGGAAAGGGAAGCTCGGTCGCTGTTCTCCGTGTCGTCTCGCTCAAGGCCATTACCCCGGCGAAATGAATCGCCATACATGTGAGGAAAAACAACAATGAAAGGCATCAAAACTCTCGTGTCCGCCACCGCCATCGTTGCCTGCTTGGGAGCTGCTTCCATGGCCAGCGCTGCATCCATCGCCATTGATGGTGCGAACCCGGATGGTCCGTTCACTACCCCTGGCGGCACCATCACCGTGCGCTCGCCGTCCTCGTTCAACCAGCCCGTGACCTGCAACATCAACTTCAGCGGCAACATCGCCGGCGGCGTGGCCAGCATCACCGGCGCCACCGTCAGCGGCAGCAACGCGCTGTGCAACCTGCCGAAGATCACTGGCTTGCCATGGACCCTGAGTGCCTCCAGCACCACCGCAGGTACCGTGACCAACGTGGGTTACACCATTTCCTTCTTCCCTGCCACCAACTGCGGTCCGACCACCATCAACGTGGCCTGGAGCAACGTGACTCACTCGCTGAGCCTGAGCACGCCTCAGACCCTGAGCGGTGGCTGCTCCGTGGATGTGCTGAACGCCAAGCCGTCGCCACAGGTCAGCGTGATTTAAGCGTTATCTGGAACCAAGGGCTGATCACCCGCTGAAGGACACCGCCTCGCAAGAGGCGGTGATCTGCAGATCAGGAGGGCCCTGTAGTGTCGGTTGCTATCGATAATAATAAGGAGTGGGGCATGAATAATAAGAAACAACAGTTGCAGATCGCGGTGGCACTCGCCCTGTTGGGGGGCTTTGGTGCGATCGGCACTGTTCAGGCAGGCGGCTTCACCACGCCTACCTACGGCGCTCCCGGATGGGGCCGGGCCTTCGGTGGTGGTTCGTTGTTCAAGAACGACCCCAGTGCGGCTTACAACAACCCGGCGGCCATGGCGTTTATCGATCAGAACGTGGCACAGATGACGGTCGACTACGCCCGCATCAAGATGAAATACAAAGGCGATGCCTACGATTATCAAGGGAACCCGGCCACCACCTTGCCGGTGGATGCATCCGGCGTCCCCACCAGCGGTCCGGTGCCCCTGGAGGGCAATGGTGGCCAGGGCGGCTTCACCGCCTGGTTGCCGACCGGCTTCATGGTAATGCCGATCAACGATCAGTTTGCCTTCGGCCTGAGCCAGGTCGTGCCCATGGGCATGCGCAGCACCTGGGATAACGACAATTCAAAGATCCGCGACTTTTCGGTGGATACCAAGATCGAGACCGTGGGCCTGACCGGCTCGCTGTCGTTCAAGGTCAATGACGACTTCTCCCTGGGTGCCGGGGTCATCGTCCAGCACAGCAAGGGCTTCGTCAGCCAGAACCTCAACCTGACCGGTGCCGCGGCGGTATCTCCCGGCCTGGGCGGGATCCCGCTGCCATCCGGCGTCGGGGCGAACCTGATGCGGGTCAAGGTGGACAATACCTCGGTAGGCTGGTTCACCGGCGTGGTCTGGAAACCCACCGACCGCGACACCCTGGGCCTGAACTACCACGCCAAGATCAAGAACAAGATGGACGGCAAGTACAACGTGCGTGCCGACGCGGTAGGCCGCCAGTACATGACCCAACCGGCCGGGCCCAATGGTGAAAGCCTGGTGGAACTGGCCTATCCCGGCCTGAAGCTGAACCCGGATGGCGCCAACGCCAGTGCCCAGCTGGACATTCCAGCCTCCGCCGGGCTGGACTGGGTGCACGTGTTCGATGACCGCTTCACCCTGGGTGCCAGCATGCTGTGGACCCAATGGTCGTCGTTCAAGGACCTGACCCTGAAGTCCGATGGCAATACCCTGGTCTCCATCCCGTACAAGTACAAAGACACCATGATGTATTCCCTGGGTGGCGACTACCGCTTCACCGACCAGCTGACCCTGCGGGCCGGTGTGGCGTACGACCAGACACCAACCCGTAACAGCACACGTGACCCGCGGATTCCCGACAACGATCGCTGGTTCACTTCCCTGGGCTTCGGCTATGACATCAGGGCGATCCCCGGCCTGACCATCGACGGCGCCTATTCCCGGCAATTCGTCAAGGAAGCCAAGATCAAGACCCAGAACGTGGACCGTCTCGGTGCCTCGCGCCTGGATGGCAAGGTCGACGCCAAGGGCGAGGTGGTGAGTCTCTCCGCGACCTATCACTTCTGAAGGTAAAGGCTTTACCCACGCCTCGAGATAACGGCAGTACAAAGGGATTGTGCTACTGCCGTCGGCGGGACGGGTCACCTCAGGACCCGTCTTGACCTGCCATTTCCCCAAGCCCTGGCTGACATCGTTCGGCCGTTGTGCGTTGGTGAAATCACTCAAAACAATATTTAAAAATAAAATTTGAAACGCGGCAATTTCCTTTGTAGGGTGATCTTCGAGGGGCCGGCACAACGCCCAGGCTCCAAGTGGTCGTCTGCATAGAACAAGAGAGGTATTCCATGATTGTCTGGTTATTGGTGGGACTCGCCGCTGCGTTCGCACTGGCCTATCGGCAGGCCCCGGCATCCTGGTGGCTGGGCTCGGCCCTGGTCTGGCTGGGGGCAGGGCACTGGTTGGGCCTGGTGGGCTCGCTGGGCATCAGCCTCGCGGCGCTGCTGGTGGTGCTGCCGGCTGCGCTGCTGAGCGTCAAGCCGCTGCGTCGGGCCTTGCTCACCCGTCGTGCCCTGGTCATGTTCCGCAAGATCATGCCGGCCATGTCCGACACCGAGCGCGCGGCCATCGAATCCGGCACGGTCTGGTGGGATGCCGAGCTGTTCAGCGGCAAGCCCGACTGGTCGCGCCTGATAGGCGCCGCGCCGGCCAGCCTGAGCGCCGAAGAGCAGGCGTTCATGGACAACGAAGTGGAAACCCTGTGCGACATGGCCAACGACTGGGAAACCACCCAGGTCTGGCAGGACCTCTCGCCCAAGGCCTGGCAATACACCAAGGACGCCGGCTTCCTGGGGATGATCATTCCCAAGCAGTACGGCGGCAAAGGCTTCTCCCATTACGCTCACTCCCAAGTGGTGATGAAGCTCTCCACCCGCTGCTCGGCGGCGGCGATCTCGGTGATGGTGCCCAACTCGCTGGGCCCGGCCGAACTGCTGCTGCACTACGGCACCGAGGCCCAGCGCCAGCACTACCTGCCGCGCCTGGCCCGGGGCGAAGACATTCCCTGCTTCGCCCTGACCAGCCCGTACGCCGGCTCCGACGCCGGGGCCATTCCCGATACCGGCGTGGTCTGCAAGGGTCAGTTCGAGGGCCAGGAAGTGCTGGGCTTCCGGGTTACCTGGGACAAGCGCTACATCACCCTGGGCCCGATCGCCACGGTGCTCGGCCTGGCGTTTCGCGCCGAGGACCCGGACGGCCTGCTGGGCAGCAAGGGCAGCCTGGGAATTACCTGCGCGCTGATTCCCACCACCCATCCAGGGGTCAATACCGGGCGTCGCCACTGGCCGCTGAACGCGGTGTTCCAGAATGGCCCCACCACCGGCAAGGATGTGTTCATCCCCCTGGAATGGGTGATCGGCGGTGGTGACCAGGTGGGCAACGGCTGGCGCATGCTGATGGAATGCCTGGCCGCCGGGCGCGCCATTTCCTTGCCGTCGGCCAACGTCGGCCTGGGCAAGGTGGCGGTGCGCGGCACCACCGCCTACGCGGCGATGCGCAAGCAGTTCGGCCTGCCCATCGGCAAGTTCGAAGGGGTGCAGGCGCCCCTGGCCCGCATGGCCGGGCACCTGTATGCCTGCGACGCGGTGCGCAAGGTCTCGGTGGCGTCCCTGGATGCCGGCGAGAAGCCCTCGGTGATCTCGGCCATCGCCAAGTACCACGTCACCGAGCGCGCCCGGGCCATGGTCAATGACGGCATGGACATCGTTGCCGGCAAGGGCATCTGCATGGGGCCCAACAACTTCCTGGCCCGGGCCTACCAGCAAAGCCCGATCGCCATCACCGTGGAAGGCGCGAACATCATGACCCGCTGCCTGATCATCTACGGCCAGGGGCTGATCCGTTGCCACCCCTATGTCTTTCGCGAGATGGAAGCGGCCCGGGATACCGGGCGCAAGGGCCTGGAAGCGTTCGACAGCGCGATGTTCGGCCATATCAGCTTCGTCTTCGCCAACACCGTGCGCGCTGCGGTGCACGCGGTCACTGGCGGGCGCCTGATCAAGGCCCCGGGCAACACCGACAAGGCCCTGGCCGCCTATTACCGGCAGATCCAGCGTCTGTCGGTGGTGCTGGCCCTGGCCTCGGACATTTCCATGGGCGTGCTGGGCGGTGCCCTCAAGCGCAAGGAAAGCATCACCGGGCGCCTGGGGGACATTCTGTCCCAGCTGTACATCCTGTCCTGCGTGTTGAAGCGCTTCGAGGACGATGGCCGGCCGCAGGCCGACCTGCCGCTGGTGCACTGGGCCGCCCAGGACTGCCTGCTGCGGGCCCATGAAGCCCTGGCCGAAGTGCTGGACAACTATCCTTCCAAGGCTGCCGCGCGGATCATCCGTGGCCTGAGCTTTCCCCTGGGCATTCCCCAGCGCAAGCCGTCGGACCGCCTGCTGGCGCAAGTCGCCGAACTGGTGCAGACCCCGGGCCCGACCCGCGACCGCCTGCTGGCCGACTCCTACATCCCGCAGCCGGACATCGACAAGCTGGCCTATGGCGAACTGGCATTCCGCCTGCAGCCACAGGTGGACCTGATAGAGGCGCGGCTCAAACCGGCGATCAAGCAGGGCAGCCTGGCGCCGTTGCCGATCTCCCGCGAGGCCTTCGTGATCTGGCGGGTCAAGGCCCTGGAGCTGCAGCTGATCAGCCCGGACGAGGACGAGCTGCTGGGGCGCTATGTGGAATACGGCGACCACGCGATCCAGGTCGACGATTTCCCCCAGGACTTCGGTCTGCTCGAAGCCCTGCAACAGCGTCAGGCGCACTTCGAGCAAAGCGCCAAGCCGGCCTCGCGCAAACGCGCGGCCAGCAGCGAAGACGCGGTGGCCGCCAGCGATTCGGCCTATTGACCCTCTACAGGATTGGATCGGGATCTCTTTATGTCTGACGGTTATCTTTCGTTCGTCAATTCCGGCTGGGGCCGCTGGCTGGCTCAGCGCACCGGCCTGCCGCAACCGGTGCCGCTGCAACGGCACCGCGAGGGGCAGGGCGGCAACCTGCTCAACCCGGTGGTCCTCGCCGCAGCGCCCGAGGGGCGCCTGCTGGGCGAGCTGCAACGGATCTTCGCCGCCACCGACACCGTGGCGGCCCAGGCCGCAAGCATCACCGCGCCTTCCACGGTGAAGGTCCAGGGCCTGGTGTTCGATGCCAGTGGGGTGGCCGACATCGCCCAGCTGGACGAGCTGTACCGCTTCTTCCACGCCAATGTGCGGCGCCTGACTGCCCACGGCCGGGTGCTGGTGCTGGGTACGCCGCCGGAGCACTGCAAGGAACTGGCCCAGGCGGTGGCGCAACGGGCCCTGGAAGGCTTCGTGCGTTCCCTGGGCAAGGAGCTGCGTCGGGCCATCACGGTGCAGTTGCTGTACGTCGAGCCCGGCGCCGAAGCCGAGCTGGACAGCAGCCTGCGGTTCTTCCTGTCGCGCCGCTCGGCCTATGTATCGGGGCAGGTGGTGCGCATCGGCGAGCCGGTGGAAGTGCCCCGGCACATCGATTGGCAACAGCCCCTGGGCGGGCGCCGGGCACTGGTCACCGGGGCCTGCCGCGGCATCGGCCTGGCCATTGCCAAGGTCCTGGCCCGGGAGGGCGCCCAGGTGGTGTGCCTGGACATTCCCCAGAGCGAGGCCGAGCTGCAGCAGGCGGCTGCCGGGATCAAGGGCAGCGCCCTGGCCCTGGACATCACCGCGGCCAACGCCGGGCAACGTCTGCTGGAGTTCGTCGGCGAGCACGGCGCCTTCGATATCGTGGTGCACAACGCCGGCATCACCCAGGACAAGACCCTGGCGAAGATGACCGAGGCAGCGTGGCGCAAGGTCATGGCGGTCAACCTGGAAGCGCCGCTGCTGCTCAGCCAGGCGCTGCTGGAAGGCCAGGGCCTGAATCCCGGCGGGCGCATCGTCTGCGTCTCGTCGATTTCCGGGATCGCCGGCAACCTCGGGCAGAGCAACTACGCCACCTCCAAGGCCGGGGTCATCGGCCTGGTGCAGAACCTCGCCCCTTTGGCGGCGCGCCAGCAGATCACCGTCAATGGCGTGGCCCCGGGTTTTATCGAAACCCAGATGACCGCGAAGATCCCGCTGATGATCCGCGAGGCCGGGCGGCGCATGAACTCCATGAACCAGGGCGGGCAGGCCGTGGATGTGGCGCAAACCATCGCCTGGCTGGCCCATCCGGCCTCCGGCGGCATCAATGGACAGGTGGTCCGCGTCTGCGGGCAAAGCCTGCTGGGGGCCTGAGCCATGAATGCTGATACCGCAATTCGCATCATCGAGCCGCCGCCCTCCCGGGGGCAGCTGCTTTACGACGGCATCCGCAGCCTGCGCAAGCCCAAGCCGGAAGCGGCGCCCCAACTGCCGACGGAGCGCCTGGTGCGCCCGGCGGTAGAGCTCAAGGCCGACGAAATAGCCCGCTACGCCCAGGCCTGCGGCTTTCGCCGGGAACACGGCGTCCCGCTGGCGTTTCCCCACACCCTGGCGTTCCCGCTGCACCTGTTGCTGCTGACCCGCCCGACGTTTCCCTATCCGGCCAGCGGCATGGTCCACCTGGCTAACCGTATCCGTCAGTACCAGAAACTGGAGGAGGGCCAGGCCCTGCGCCTGGAAGTGTTCGCCGAGCGCTGGCTGGCCCATCCCAAGGGCCAGGCCCTGTCGATTGCCACCCGTGCCCACAGCGGTGGCAGCCTGGTCTGGGAAAGCGACAGCCTGTACCTGCGCCGCGGTGTAGCCGGGCCCATCGGCGAGCCCTGGGAGGGCATGTTGCAATGGGATGAGCAGGCCCTGGTGCGCACTCAGCGCTGGAGCCTGGGGGGCGATCTGGGCCGCCGCTTTGCCCAGGTCAGCGGCGACTTCAACCCGATCCATACCTCATGGCTGGGCGCCCGGCTGTTCGGCTTCCGCCGGCCCATTGCCCACGGCATGTGGACCCTGGGCCGGGCCCTGGCGGCCCAGCAACCGCCCCATCCTCTGGCGGCAGCCCAGCTGGACTGCGAGTTCAAGCTGCCGATCTTCCTGCCGGCGGCGGTGACCCTGTGGAATCGCCTGCCGGACGGCCCGCGCCATGAGTTCGAAGTGCGCAACAACGCGGGGGACAAGCCCCACATGCGCGGTCTATTTATCTGGGGAGCTCGTTGATGGCTGAGTACAGTTTCAATCCGGCGCCGGTCCGCCGGGTGGCGATCCTGGGCGGTAACCGGATTCCGTTCGCCCGTTCCAACACGGTATATGCCAATGACAGCAACCAGGACCTGCTGGTGGCGGCGTTGCAGGGCCTGGTGGATCGCTACGGCCTGTCGGGCCAGCGCCTGGGGGAGTTCGCCGCGGGGGCGGTGATCAAGCATTCGCGGGATTTCAACCTGGCCCGGGAAAGTCTCTTGTCCACCACCCTGTCGCCGCAGACCCCGGCCTATGACCTGCAGCAGGCCTGCGGCACCGGGCTTGAGGCGGCGCTGCTGGTGGCCAACAAGATCGCCCTGGGGCAGATCGAAGTGGGCATCGCCGGGGGCGCCGACACCACCTCCGACGCGCCCATCGGCATTAACGAAGGCCTGCGCCGCACCTTGCTCCAGGCCAATCGCGCCAAGGGCACCGGCAACAAGCTGCGCAGCCTGCTCAAGGTGCGCCCGGGGATGTTCTTCAAGCCGTTGCTGCCACGCAACGGCGAGCCGCGCACCGGGCTGTCCATGGGCGAGCACTGCGAAGAAATGGCCAAGCGCTGGCAGATCAAGCGCCTGGCCCAGGATGAACTGGCCCTCACCAGCCACCACCAGTTGAATGCGGCCTACCAGCGCGGCTTCTTCGATGACCTGATCACCCCGTACCGCGGCCTGAAACGCGATAACAACCTGCGGGCCGACGCCAGCCTGGAGAAGCTCGCCGGCCTGGGCCCGGCCTACGACCGCCACAACGGCACCCTGACTGCCGGCAACTCGACCCCGCTCACCGATGGCGCCTCGGTGGTGCTGCTGGCCAGCGAAGACTGGGCGGCGGCCAACAACCTGCCGGTGCTGGCCTACCTGCGTACCGGGGAAACCGCCGCGGTGAACTTTGTCGACGGCAGTGAAGGGCTGCTGATGGCCCCGGCCTATGCCGTGCCGCGCATGCTCGCCCGGGAGGGCCTGAGCCTGGAGGATTTCGACTTCTACGAGATCCACGAAGCCTTTGCCGCCCAGGTGCTGTGCACCCTCAAGGCCTGGGAGGACGCTGATTACTGCCGGGACAAGCTCGGCCTCGACGGACCTCTGGGCAGCATCGAGCGCAGCAAGCTCAACGTCAACGGCGGCTCCCTGGGCTGCGGGCATCCGTTCGCCGCCACCGGTGGGCGGCAACTGGCGACCCTGGCCAAGGCGATCCATGAGCGCGGCGGCGGCCGCGGGCTGATTTCCATCTGTGCAGCAGGCGGGCTGGGCGTAACCGCCATCGTCGAAAAATAAAATAACAAGGAGACTGCCAATGAGTGTCGTGAGCCTGCAACCCGTCGAGCGTATCTGGCTGAACGCTTACCTGCCGGGAGTGCCCAGCGATATCGAAGCCGAGATCGACCGTTACCCGTCGCTGCGGGAAGTGTTCCTCGAACACGTGGACAAGTATCGCCAACGGGTGGCCTATGTGAGCATCGGCACCGAGATGGGCTACGACCTGTGGGAGAAGCGGGTATTCGCTTTCGCCGCCTGGTTGCAGTCCAAGGGGGTGAAGAAGGGCGACCGGGTGGCGTTGATGATGCCCAACTGCCTGCAGTACCCGATCTGCCTGTTCGGCACCCTGCTGGTGGGGGCCGTGGTGGTCAACGTCAACCCGCTGTACACGGCTCACGAACTGCGGCACCTGCTCAAGGACAGCGGCGCCGAGACCGTGGTGATCTTCGAGAATTTCGCCCACACCCTGGAACAGGCGATGCCGGGCAGCCAATTGAAGAACATCGTGGTGGCCGCCATCGGTGACCTGCTGGGCACCTTCAAGGGCGCAGCCCTGAACTTCGCCTTGCGCCATGTGCAAAAGCAGGTGCCGAAATTCAACCTGCCCGGGGCCATCCGCTTTCCGGCGATGATGAAGCTGGCCAGCGTGCTGGAGCACCGCCCGGTGGAACTCAAGCAGGATGACATCGCCTTCCTGCAATACACCGGCGGCACCACCGGCGATGCCAAGGGCGCCATGCTCACGCACCGCAACATCCTCGCCAACCTGATGCAGGCCAAGGCCTGGGTCGGTGACCAGCTGGACGAGAACCAGCAGGAAACCAACGTCACCCTGTTGCCGCTGTACCACGTGCTGTCGCTGACGGTGAACTGCCTGATGTTCATGTGCCTGGGCGGGCGCAACATCCTGATCGCCAATCCGCGGGACGTGAAGCGGGTGCAGATGATCCTGCGCAAGGAAAAGTTCAGCGGCATCGTCGGGGTCAACACCCTGTTCAACGGCCTGCTGGAAAACGAAGAGTTTCGCGGTCGGGATTTCTCCGACCTGAAGCTGGCGATTGCGGGCGGCATGGCCACCCACACCTCGGTGGCCCGGCGCTGGAAGGAAGTCACCGGGGTGCCGATCATCGAAGGCTACGGCCTGACCGAGTGCTCGCCGGTGGTGAGCATCAGCCCGATCGACATTGCGCGCATGCGCGAAGGCGATTTCACCGGGACCATCGGCGTACCGCTGCCTTCGACCTGGGTGCGCTTCGTGCGCGAGGACGGCCAACTGGCCGAGCTGGGCGAGGAGGGCGAGCTGCAGGTACGCGGGCCGCAGGTGATGAAGGGCTACTGGCAGCGCCCGGAGGAAACCGCCAAGGTTCTGGATCGTCACGGCTGGCTGTCCACCGGGGATGTCGGGGTGATGAACGAGCAGGGCTTCATTCGCCTGGTGGACCGCAAGAAGGACATGATCCTGGTCTCCGGTTTCAACGTGTACCCCAACGAGATCGAGGATGTGGTGGCCCTGCACCCGGGGGTGGCGGAAGTGGCGGCGATTGGCGTCGAGGATGATGTGACCGGCGAGAAAGTGAAGATCTTCGTCGTGCGCAAGGACCCGGCGCTGACCCAGGACCAGTTGCTGGCCCACTGCCGGGAATACCTCACCGGCTACAAAGTGCCGCGCTATGTAGAGTTCCGTACCCAAGAGCTGCCCAAGACCACCGTGGGCAAAGTCCTGCGCCGCGCCCTGCGCTGACCTGCAGGAACCGGCTTGCCGGCGAAGAGACCCCTGGGCCTTGCGCCGTTCCCGAGGGCGCCTTCGCTGGCAGGCCAGCGCCTACAAGGTGTTGGGCAGGCGAACCTGGCCCGGTTGCAGGCCGAACACTTCCACGCCCTCCGGGGTCGATTGGCCCACGGTCACCGGCACCCGCTGGCCTGGTTGATCGGCCGTTGCCCGGTATTCCACGCTCATGCCGTCGGCGTCGCGCTGGATCGCCGCAGGCGGCAGCACGATGGCCTGGTCGTTGCGGTAGGTGACGATGGTCAGCCGCGCGCTCATGCCCAGGCGCACCCGTTGCAGTTGTTCGCGGCTGAGCTTGGGCACCGACAGGGTCACCGGGAATTGCGCTCCGGCACCTGCGGTTTCGTTGGGCAGGGCCAGGCTGCTGACGATATCCACCACGCCTTCCAGGCGTTCACCATCAAAGCCATCACCGAGAATTTCCACGCGCTGCCCCTGGTGCAGTTGGTTGATGTCCAGCTCCGACACCTTGCTGACGATCTTCAACTGTTCGATGTTGGCCAGGCCGAACAGCACTTGCCCCGGGCTCAGGCGTGAACCGGTCTGCACCGGACCGTTGGCGGCACCGGCGGTGTTCGGGCCCGCGCCGCCATTGGGTGGCGGCACCACGATGCCGGCAAAGGGGGCGACCACGTTCTTGTGCTCCAGCAGTTTGCGCAGGGCGTCGTACTTGACCGTGGCGTTGGTCAACTCCATTTCGGCAATCTGCCGGTATTCCCCCGTGCCCTGGTTCAGCGCCTGCTGCAATTCACTCTGGGCGGCGGCCAGGTCCAGGCGCTGCATCTGTGCCTGTTGCTCCTGGTCGTTGAGCTCGTTGCGCGGAATGATTCCGCGCTGGAACAGGTTCTGGCTTTCCCGCAGCTTGCGTTCGGTATTGGCCAGGGACATCTGCGAGTTGCGCAGGGTACGGCGGGCCCGGGTGACCACGGCGCCGTTGTTCCAGTCCTGCAGCTCCTGGACGGTGCGGCGGGCCTTGAGCAAGGTGGAAAGGGCTTCGCGCGACTGGATTTCCACCAGCCCCGGGTCCATCTGCAAAAGGACCTGGCCGGCCTCTACGCGCTGGCCCTGTTCCACCAGGCTGGCCTGCACATTGCCTTCGAACGGGGCGGTGAGGACCACGGTCTTTTGGGGTTCGATCTTGCCCACCAGGCCGATCTGGTGAGTCAGTACCGTGCCTTGCACGCTGACCCAGCGGGCCTCGCTGGCCGGAGTGCTGGCGGGGGACTGGAGGGTGACCAGGGCAGCGGCGCCCACGGCGAGGGCGACGGCCAGGGCCAGCGCTTGCAGGGTATGGCGACGGCGCTTGCTCGCCTGCGGCTTGTCAGAAGTCATTGAGCGCAATGTCCCAGCTCTCCAAAGTCATGCCCAGGGTCAGGTCCAGTTGCGTCTGGGCGTTCAGGTAGGCGATCAGCGCATTGAGCCGGGCATTCTCGGCGTTGCGCAGGTCACCCTCGAAACTCAGCACCTGGAAGTTGCTGGAACGGCCGGCACTGAGCTTTTCCCGTTCGATGTCCAGCTTGCGCTTGGACAGTTCGCTGGCGCGCTGGGCAATCTCGTACTGGCGCCAGCGGGTGCCCAGGTCGCGCACCACGTTGTTGACGTCACGCTCCAGCACCTGGCGGGCATCGGCCAGGAGGATTTCCTGGTTCTCCACATTGACCCGGGCGTGGACCTCGGCCTGGCGGGTACTCAGGTCGCCAATGGGAATCTGCACCTGGACCCCGGCGTAGCTGTCCCAGCGCCGGTCCGAACCGTTGCTGGTGTCATTGTCATAGCGGCTGCGGGTCTGGTTGGCCCCGGCCACCAGGGATACGTCCCAGCGCGACTGGTCCTTGGCGATCACCAGGTTCAGATCGGCCTGCTGGCTGCCCAGCAGGGTAGCCAGGTATTCGGGCTGCTGGATCTGCGCAAGGCGCAGGGCCTCGCGCTGGTCGATGCTGATCTTGGCCGCCTGCAGGGCCTCGCTGGCGTGGATCCGGCTGGACATGTCCAGGGCCAGCAGACGCAGCAGCGACAGGCGGTTGACGTCCACCTGGTTGCGCGCTTCCTCCACCCCCAGCTCCTGGCTGGCGATGTCGGCTTCGGTCTGCACGATCTCGAACTCGGCCATGCGCCCGGCGCTGATCAGCGCGCGGTTGACTTCCAGCAGGGCATTGGCGCGCTTGAGGGCTTCCTGGGCGATGGTCAGCTGTTCCTGGGAACGCAGCAGCTCGCGGTAGGTGGTAATGATCGCGGTGATGGTCTGGGCGACCCCGGCCTTGAGGTTGAGGCGGTTGCTTTGTTCGGTGATGCGCGCCAGGCGCAACGGCGCGGTGGTCACGTCCCAGCCGGCGCCGCGCAGCAATGGCTGGATGATCGCCAGGTCCAGGCCGTCGCTGCGCTGGCGGCCGGCCCGATCGGCTTTGTTCAGGTCCTGGATCCAGGCCATGCTCAGGCGTGTGCCGTACTCGCTCAACAGGCTGGTGGCCGGGGCCATGTTGAGGTTCTGCGTGGTGTCGCTGCTGCCCCGGGTGGTGCGGTAGTTGCCGGTGATCAGCAGCTTGGGGTTGAACACATCCTCGGCCACCCGCAGGTCGAACTTCTGCGCCACCCGCTGCAGGTACGAACTGCGGATGCTGCGGTTGTTGCGCAAGCCCAGGTAGACCGCGTCCCCCAGGGTCAGGTCGGTGACCTGCTGGCTGAGCAGGGCGCTGCGCGAGTAGTCGCTGCGCATGGTGGGAGCGGAAGGGCGATCCACCCGCTCATCGGCGCTGAGCGCCGGCAAGTACAAAAGGCACAGGCAGGCGAGTGTTCGCAGGCGCCAGTCATTCATCGCGCAACGCCTCCACCGGTTGCAGTCTGGATGCCGAAATGGCCGGGTACAGGCCGAAAAACAGGCCCACCAGCAGGGTGCTACCGATCCCCAGCGGCAGTGCGGCTCCCGCGAGGGAGAAGTGCCAGCCGGACATCCGGGCGTAGATAAAGGCCGAGGCGACCCCCAGTATCGCCCCCGACAGGGCACCGACTGCGGTCAGGCTGACCGCCTCCAGCAGGAACAGGTTGCGGATGTCCTTTTGCCGGGCGCCCAGGGCCATGCGGATGCCGATCTCGCGGCGGCGCTCCGAGACATTCATCAGCATCACGTTCATCACCCCCACGCCACCCCCCACCAGGGAAATACCGCCCAGGGCCATCAGCAGGTAGCCAAAGGTGCGGCTCTGCCGGGTCATGCCGTCGATGATCTGCTGCGGTACCTGCACTTCCACCTCACGTCCGCGCAGGATCTTTTTCAAGGCCTGGGTCATGGCCGCGGCGACCTGCTCCATGTTCTGGCCACCGGCGACCCGGGTCACCACGTTGTCGATCTGTGGCGAAGGGAAAATCCGCCGCATGCTGCCCTGGGGCAGGAACACCGAGTCATTGGCCTGGATTGGCACCAGCACCGCGCTGGGCTGGTTCTGCAGGATACCGATGACCAGGAACAGGTAGTCGTTGATCCGCACCCGGTCCCCCAGTTGCAGCGGGGCCCCGGCGGCGCCCAGGGTCTGAGCCACCTGATGGCCGACCACCGCATAGATTTCGTTCTGATCGAAGTCCGAGAGAAAGCGTCCCTCACGCAACTGCAGGCGCATGGCCGGCGCCAGCTCGGCGGTCGCGCCCACCACGCTGGCGTTGGCGGAGCGGCCATTGCGAATCAGCGTGGCGCTGAGCAACACCGTCGGGGCAATGTTGATCAGGCTAGGCACCGCCTGGCTCAGCGCCCGGGTGTCCAGGGCCGCGGGCAGCGGCGTGCGGCTGTCGGCGCTGGCGGGAAAGCGGGCCACCAGGGTGTCGGTGCCCATGTTCTGGAAGATTGCCGCGGCGTCCTCGGCGGCGTTGTGGCCGATGTTGATCAGTGCCACCACCGAGGAACTGCCGATGACGATGCCCAGCAGGGCCAGGATCGAACGCTTGCCCAGGGTGCGCAGGCTGACGAAGGCTTCGTGCAGCAGCTGGCTGGCGCTTTGCTCGACCTTGAGGCTCATGCCGGGCAGACCTCCTGCACCACGCCATTGGTGACACGGATCTGCCGTTCCAGGCGCTGGGCGATATTGGGGTCGTGGGTGACGATGATCAGGGTCACCCGGCGCTCGCGGTTCAGCGCCAGCAGCAGGTCCATGATGTCCTGGGCGGTGTGGCTGTCGAGGTTGCCGGTGGGTTCGTCGGCGAGGATCACCGAGGGTTCACCCACCAGTGCCCGGGCGATCGCCACCCGCTGGCGCTGGCCGCCGGAAAGGTCCGCCGGGCGGTGGTCGGCGCGTTGCCCGAGGCCTACCTGGTCGAGCATGTGCATGGCCCGCTCCAGGGAATCACGCCGGGCCACGCCGCGGTAGCTCAGGGGCAGGGCGACGTTGTCCAGGGCGCTGAGACGCGGCAGCAGGTTGAAGCTCTGGAACACGAAGCCGATCTGCTGGTTGCGGATCGCCGCCAACTGGTCGGGGCTGGCGCGGAAGATATCGTGGCCGGCAAAGTGATAGTCGCCGCTGTCGGGCAGATCCAGCAGGCCGAGAATGTTCAGCAGGGTGCTCTTGCCGGAGCCGGAGGCACCCAGGATGGCGCAGCTTTCACCGGCGTCGATGCAAAGGGAGACGTTCTTGAGAATGTGGAGCGGTTGCTCCGCCAGCCGATAGCTCTTGCCTATGCCCTGCAGGGAGATAAAACCTTGCTCGATTATCGTCTCTGTCATCGCTTACCGCGCCGGCTGGCTCGACTGGCTGCTTGAACAACCACGGGGCGCAGGGATCACGCAACAGGGGTATTCAGGGGCAGGGCCAAGCTCTGGTTTTATTTATTATTTTAAAAACATTGTTTGAATAGTAACTGCGTTCATCCTGCCACGCCAGCCGTCTGAACCGGGTAATTGAGGGCTTTTTCCAGGTTTTTTTGCGGAGAAACCCGTGGGTCACAAAAAGGCCGGTGGCCACCGTGACGGTCCCTAGGGCGCTTGCTTTTAGGGCTTCTCGCAGGTATAAAAAATCAAATTTTTTTTTAAAACACTGTTCGAACGGTCAGTTTTTCATCCCAGCAAAGGTTAGTCCTCCATGGTCGCCAAGAAACTCAGTGCCCCCAATGTCACCAAGACCCGACTGCTGGAAGCGACCGAGGCATTATTTATCAAGTACGGCTACGACGCGGTGCTGCTGCGCCAGATCACCGAGCGGGCCAAGGTCAACCTGGCGGCGGTGAACTACCACTTCGGCGACAAGGATTCGCTGATGAAGGCCCTGTTGATGCAGCGCCTGGGGCCACTCAATGATCAGCGCCTGGAACTGCTGGCCAAGTGCGAGGAACAGGCCGAGGGCCCGCTGGACTGCGAAACCCTGCTGGGGGTGCTGTTCGCCCCGGCCATGGGCCTTGAGCGCAGCGACGAGAGTGGCGGCGTGGAAGGGCGCTCGTTCATCCGCTTCCTTGGCCGGGTCTACAGCGATACTTCGCCCTTTATCCAGGAATACCTCAAGGAGCATTACCAGCCGGTGTTCGAGCGCTTCTTCAAGGCCTTTGCCCTGGCTTTGCCGGACCTGCCGCGCAACGAGCTGGGGGTGCGCCTGCAATTTGCCCTCAAGGCTATTTCCGGCGTCATGGCCGGCACCGAGCTGCGCCTGCTGATGCAGGCCATGAGCCTTGGACGCCCGGCCACCGATGCTGAAGTCATGGCCAAGCTCATCAGCCTGGTGTCGGCGGCGATTCGCGCCCCCATGCAGGACCCCGATTCCGAGCAGGCCCTGGAGAAAGTCCTCGATACCCAGCGCCTGATCCGTCAGCAATCCCATTCCCTGGCCGGCTGATTCCCGGCTGAGCCGCCCGGCCCCGACAGCGCAGCAGGATCATTCGGAGCGTCAATGATTCTCGGGGCAGGTGCCCACATCTGCTAGGTTCTGCTTCTTGCATCTGCCTTGGAGCATTCGCCATGAGTTCCTCCCAACAGCATGTTCTGGCCGTCAACGGCATCGAACTCAGTGTGCGGGTCAGCGGCCCGGAACACGGGCAGCCGGTATGGCTGCTGCACGGTTTTCCCGAGTGCTGGCATTCCTGGCGCCATCAAGTGCCGGCCCTGGTGGCAGCGGGATTCCGGGTGTTCGTCCCGGAAATGCGTGGCTATGGCCGCAGCTCGGCTCCCGAGGCGGTGCAGGCCTACGACCTGCTGACCCTGTGCGCCGATATCCAGCAGGCCATGCACGCCTTCGGCCAGCAGCGGGTGTGCATCGTCGGCCACGACTGGGGCGCCCCCGTGGCCTGGCACCTGGCGCTGCTGGAGCCGCAGCGGGTGGCGGCGCTGGTGACCCTGTCGGTGCCCTTTGCCGGGCGGCCGAAACGCCCGGCCAGCGAGATCATGCGCCAGGTGCACGGCGAGCATTTCAACTACATCCTCTACTTCCAGCAGCCGGGAGTGGCCGAGGTGGAACTGGACGCCGATATAGACGCCAGCCTGCGCCTGTTCATGGGCAATGTCGGTGCATTGCTGCAACCCAAGCCGGCCGATGCCCGGTTGTTCGACGGGGTGACGGTGCCCGCAGGGTTGCCGCAGTGGTGCAGCGAGGAGGATTTCCAGGCCTATCGCCAGACCTTCGCCGGGCGCGGCTTTCGCGGTGCCCTGAACTGGTACCGCAATTTCGAGCGGACCTGGAAGCGCACCGAGTTCCTGGCCGATGCCCAGGTCCAGCAACCGACCTTGTTCCTGCTGGGCGACCAGGACCCGGTGGGTGTACTGGAAGCCCATACCCTCAAGCGCATGCCGGGCAAGGTGGCGGACCTTGAGCAGCACCTGCTGGCGGACTGCGGGCACTGGATCCAGAACGAACGGCCGCAGCAGGTCAATGCCCTGTTGCTGGATTTCCTGCAGCGCCGGTTCACCTAGGGAGCCCGCCGCCCCGCAGGAGCTGGCGTGCCAGCGAACGCGCCAGCAGGTGCGGCGCAAGGTGTTCGCCGGCAAGCCGGCTGCTACGAGGCCGGGTGGTGCCAGCGAAGGGGGCCGATCAACCGAGCATTTCCCGCATCCGGTGCCAGAGCATGCCCAGGGCCAGCAGTGGTGCTCGCAGGGCCGGGCCGCCGGGGAAGGTCATGTGCGGCACGCCGCTGAACACGTCCAGGCCGTGACTGTGGCCGGCATGGATGGCTTCGGCCAGTAGCCGGGCAGTCCAGTGGGTGACGTTCAGGCCATGCCCGGAATAGCCCTGGGCGTAGTACACATTGGGGTACTGCGACAGGCGCCCGACCTGGGGGAAGCGATTGGCGGTGATGCCGATCTTGCCGCCCCACAGGAAGTCGATCGCCACATCCTGCAACTGCGGGAAGACCTTGAGCATCTTGGGTCGCATGTAGCCGGCGATATCCGCCGGATCACGCCCCGAATAGTGGCAGGCACCGCCGAACAGCAAGCGCCGGTCCGCGGTCAGTCGATAGTAGTCCAGGCCGACTTTCTGGTCGCACAGCGCCAGGTTGTCCGGGATCAGTTGCCTGGCCCGGGCCTCGGCCAGCGGCTCGGTGGTGATGATGTAGCTGCCCGCCGGCAGCACCTTGCCACTGAGCCGCGGCTCGAGGTCTTCCAGGTGGGCATTGCAGGCCAGCACCAGGTGCCCGGCAGTGACGGTGCCGGTTGCGCAGCGCACCTTCACACTGTCGCCGTGGGTCAGTTCCAGCACCGGGCTCTGCTCGAAGATCCTTACCCCCAGGGACGCTGCCAGCCGCGCTTCGCCCAGCACCAGCTTGAGCGGGTGCAAGTGCCCAGAGCCCATGTCCACCAGCCCCCCGGCATACGCCGAGGAGGCCACCACCTGCTGCATGTCCTGGGGCGCCACCAGCCGAGTGGGGTGGCGGTAGCCCAGCCTGACCAGGCTGTCCTGCTCGGCCTGGAAGGCGGCGAACTGGGCCGGGGTGTTGGCCAGCTCACAGAAGCCCCAGCGCAGGTCGCAGTCGATGGCATGTTCGCTGATGCGCTGGCGTACCACCTCCACCGAGTCGATGCCGGCCTGCTCGAGGTATTTCACCCCTTCCTGGCCGACGTAGCGGGCAAAGCCTGTGACCTCGTGGCCAATGCCGCGGATCAGTTGGCCGCCGTTGCGCCCGCTGGCGCCCCAGCCGATGCGCCGGGCTTCCAGGAGGATCACCGAGAGCCCGCGCCGGGCCAGCTCGATGGCGGTGTTGACCCCGGTGAAACCGCCGCCGATCACGCAGACGTCGGCGCTCGGTTGGCCCTCCAGCGATGGGTAGCCGGGCAGGCTGCCGGCCGAGGCGGCGTAGTAGGAGCGGGCATGCCCGTTGGCGCTGCCCGAAAGGTTTGGCTGAATCATTTGTTGGACTTCACTTTGCTCCAGGAGCGGGTCATCAAGCGCATGATGGCCGGCGACTGGGTGGTGGAGATGTACAGCTTGTCGAGCACGGCCTGAGGTGGATAGACCTCGGGGTTGTTCACCAGGTCGGCCTCCATGTACTGCTGGGAAGCCGGGTTGGGGTTGGCGTAGCCGACATAGGCGCTGACCTTGGCGATCACTTGCGGGTCCAGCAGGTAGTTGATGAAGGCGTGGGCTTCCTTGACGTTGCCGGCATCGGCGGGAATCGCCAGCAGGTCGAACCACAGGTTGCTGCCTTCCTTGGGAATCGAATAGGCGATGTTCACCCCGTTCTTGGCTTCCCTGGCCCGGTTGGCGGCCTGGAACACGTCGCCGGAGTAACCGAAGGCGATGCAGATATCACCGTTGGCCAGGTCCGAAACGTACTTGGAGGAGTGGAAGTAGGTGATGTAGGGGCGCAGGGTCAGCAGCTTGGCCTCGGCCTTCTTGTAGTCCTCGGGGTTCTCGCTGCGCGGGTCCAGGCCCAGGTAGTTGAGCACCGCCGGGAACACTTCATCCGGCGAGTCCATCATCGACACCCCGCACTGCTGGAGCTTCTTGAGGTTCGCAGGCTCCAGCAGCACCGCCCAGGAGTCGATGTGGTCGATGCCCAGTACCTGCTTGACCTTGTCGACGTTGTAGCCGATGCCGTTGGTGCCCCAGAGGTAGGGCACCGAGTACTGGTTGCCGGGGTCGTTCTGCTCCAGCAGGGCCAGCAGCTTGGGGTCCAGGTTCTTCCAGTTGGGCAACTGCGAGCGGTCGAGCTTGAGGAACGCGCCGGCCTTCACCTGGCGCGCCAGGAAGTGGTTGGAGGGCACTACCACGTCGTAGCCGGTGCGCCCGGCCAGCAGTTTGCCCTCCAGGGTTTCGTTGGAGTCGAAGACGTCGTAGATCACCTTGACCCCGGTCTTGCCCTGGAAGTCGGCGAGGGTGGTCTGGCCGATGTAGTCGGTCCAGTTGTACACGCTGACACTGGGTTGTGCCTGGACGGCGGTGCTGCACAAGACCGCCAATGCTGCCGGGACCACTGCTTTCAAAAGACGCATATCGACACCTCTTCGGGTTGTTTTTGTTGATTGCAGAATGCGGGTTGTCAGACGCTGAGCAGCAGGAACTCGCGTTCCCAGGAGCTGATCACGCGCTTGAAGTTCTCGTGTTCGGCACGCTTGACCGCCACATAGCCGCGCACGAACTTGCGCCCCAGGTACTGCTCGATGGTCGGGCAGTCCTCCATGTGTGCCAGGGCGTCCTCGATGGTGATCGGCAGGCGCAGGTTGCGCCGCTCGTAGGCCCGGCCTTCCACCGCGGCGCTGGGCTCGATGCCCTCGACCATGCCCAGGTAGCCGCACAGCAGGCTGGCGGCAATGGCCAGGTAGGGGTTGGCGTCGGCGCCGGGCAGGCGGTTTTCCACGCGCATGGCGTCGGGGCTTGCGGTCGGAACCCGCAGGCCCACGGTGCGGTTTTCCTCACCCCATTCGACGTTCACCGGGGCCGAGGTGTCCGGCAGGAAGCGGCGGAACGAGTTGACGTTGGGGGCGAACATCGGCAGCAATTTGGGGATGTACTTCTGCAGGCCGCCGATGTGGTGCAGGAACAGCTTGCTTTTCTCACCGTTGGCATCGACGAAGATCGGCTTGCCGGTGTCGATGTCCACCACGCTCTGGTGCAGGTGCATGGCGCTGCCGGGCTCGTCGGCCACCGGCTTGGCCATGAAGGTGGCGGTGACGTTGTGCTTGAGTGCCGCCTCGCGCAGGGTGCGCTTGAACACGGTGATCTGGTCCGCCAGGTCCAGGGCGTCGCCGTGGCGGAAGTTGATTTCCATCTGCGCCGGGCCGTCTTCGTGGATCAGCGTGTCCAGGTCCAGGCCCTGGGCTTCGCACCAGTCGTAGACATCTTCGAACAGCGGGTCGAATTCGTTGGCGGCATCGATGGAGAACGACTGGCGACCGCTTTCCGCTCGGCCGGAGCGGCCCAGGGGAGCCTTGAGCGGCAGGTCCGGGTCTTCGCAGCGCTGGGTCAGGTAGAACTCCATTTCCGGGGCGACGATCGGCTTCCAGCCCTTGTCGGTGTACAGCTGCAGCACTTTCTTCAACACGTTGCGCGGCGACAGTTCGATGGGGTTGCCGAATTTGTCGAAGGTGTCGTGGATGACGATGGCGGTGGGTTCGATGGCCCAGGGCACCAGGTAGATCGATGACGAGTCGGGGCGGCAGACCATGTCGATATCGGCCGGGTCCAGCAGTTCGTAGTACAGGTCGTCGTCGACAAAATCCCCGGTTACCGTTTGCAGCAGGACACTTTCCGGCAGGCGCATGCCTCGCTCATGCAGGAACTTGTTGGTGGGTGCGATCTTGCCGCGGGCAATGCCGGTCAGGTCGCTGACCACGCACTCTACTTCGGTAATCTTGTGATCTTTCAGCCAGGAGGAAAGCTGATCGAAAGGGGCGTTCATAAAGACCTCGATGATTGGTTTTATCTGCTCCGAGGTGAGCGGGAGTATCCCGGCAAGGCTTCCCCTGCGGCGCATTGGCGACTATCTTGGGCGAGCCTTGTTGTTCCATCTATCCACTTTAAGCAGAACCAAAACGCACCAAACGAGTGCGTAAGGTCCCCCGATGACAGCGTCCAATCCGCTTCAGGTCCAAGCGTTCAACACCTTCGATGTCGCCGATCAGATCCGTGCTACCCCGGGTTGGGTCCAGCATTACCAGCAGATGTCCCCTGGCCATTTCAACGGCCTGGTGCGCTACCTGGATCTGCAGGGCGTGGAGATCTACGAGGAATGCATGAACACCCGGGTCGAGCAGAATTTCAGTGCCCCCCAAGGCGCCCTGGCGTTCTGTTTCGACCGCAGCGACAACGCGCTGTACGTGCTCAATGGCGAGAGCCGCAATATCTGGATCACCCCGGAGAACTACCAGGAAGTGGCGGTGGTGTTCGGCCCCGAGTTCGTCCGCGGCCACGGCCTGGGTGTGGAGCGCCTCGACGGGCTGTTCATGGCGCCCCTCAACAGCCAGCAGAACGCCTTGTTCTGCCGCTGGCTGAGTTCGACCCTGACCCGCCTGTCCCAGACCCTCGACCCGCCCAGCCGCGAAGCCCTGACCCAGCAACTCCTGGAGGACTGCCTGTACATCCTCGACAACGCCTGCGTGCGCCTGGACCGCGGCGGCCTGCAACGGCGCAGCGAGGAGCGGGGGATCATGCAACGGGTAGCGCAGTGGGCCGCCGACGTGCCCGAGGAAACCCTCAACCTGCTGGAGCTGTCCCAGGTAGCCGGAGTGTCCCTGCGCCAGTTGCAGAGTGCGTTCAAGGCCTTTACCGGGATGGCCCCCAGCCAATGGCTGCGCCTGCGCCGGCTCAACAGCGCGCACCGCGAACTGCTCAGCCGAGGGCCGACTGAGACCACGGTGGCCGAGGTGGCGATGCACTGGTCGTTCTGGCACCTGGGGCGGTTTTCCAGCAGTTACCGGGCGCTGTTCAAGGAGCTGCCGAGCCAGACCTTGAAACGCAGTGCCGTGGCGCGTCGCTAGGGCGAGCGCCCGGGCCTTGCGGGCAAGCCCTCAGTACACTTGCAATGACTGGTTGAGGTCGCGCAGGGCCTGATCCAGCCGGGCCACGGCGGTGGACAATTGCTGTTCCTGGGCCGCCTCGGCCACCAGCTCTTCCAGGCTGACGCACAGCTCCAGCAAACCTTGGGCATTGAGCAGGTAGGCCGTGCCCTTGAGCTTGTGGGCGATGGCTTTCAGGGCCTGGCGATTGCCACTGGCCAGGGCCTTGCTCAAGGCCTGCAGTTCCTCGTTGTTGCTGTTGATCACGTGCTCGGCCAGAGCGGCGTGGATGTCGCCGTTCAATGACGGCACCGCGCTCTGCGCCTGGGGGGGCGTCAGGCTCAGCTTGGGGATCAGGCGGTTCAGCCCGGCAAGGCTGATCGGCTTGGCCAGGGCACTGTCCATGCCCGAAGCCAGGCAGCGCTCCAGTTCCTCAAGCTGGGCGCTGGCGGTCAGGCCGATGATGGTGCAGGGGCGCACCCCCATCTGGCCCTCCATGCGCCGGATCGCCTGGCTCATCTCATGGCCGCTCATCTGCGGCATGTTGCAGTCGGTGATGATGATATCCACGTCATGCTCCTGCCACATGGCCAGGCCTTCCAGGCCGTTGTAGGCGATCAGGGCCTCGTGTCCCAGGTAGTTGATCTGCTGGTTGAGCAGGTACTGGCTGGGCAGGTGGTCCTCGACGATCAACACGCACAGGGGCTGGTCGGTGCTGTTGAGCACCGTTTGTTCCGCGCTGTCGGTGGTGCTGCTGCGCTCGTCGGCAACACGCTGAAAACAGGCCTTGAAGGTCATGCGGGTACCTACGCCAAGTTCGCTCTGGACTTGCAGGCTGCCGTTCATCAACTGGGTCAGCGAATGACTGATGGACAGGCCCAGCCCCGACCCGGCGTTGGGGTTGCTGACCACGCTGTCGACCTCGAAGAACGGGGTGAAGATCTTCTGGATCTGCGAAGCCGGAATGCCCGGGCCGGTGTCGATCACTTCGACATGGAAGTCGAGAAAGTGTTCATCTTTCACCTGGCCCAGGCAACGGATATGGATCTCGCCCTGTTCGGTGAACTTGATCGCGTTACTCAGCAGGTTGGAGATGATCTGCTTGAACTTCAGGCCATCGATCCACACTTGCGCGGTGGCCCAGGCATCGAACTGCAGGTGGATGTCCAGGTGCTTCTGGCGGGCCAGGCCATCGAAGACATTGGCCACCGATTCGATCAGGTCCTTGAGGCTGGCGGCTTCCGGGCGCAGGGTCAGGCGCCCGGATTCGATCCGCGAGATATCCAGGATATGGCCGATCAGCGCCAGCAGGTTCTGCGCCGACTCGTAGGCGATATGCACGGAGCGGGTATTGAGTTCGCGGTCGTTGTCACGGGTCAGTACCAGCTCCAGCATGCCGACGATGGCGCTCAGGGGGGTACGGATCTCATGGCTCATGGTGGTCAGGAACACGGTCTTGCTGCGGCTGGCATGCTCGGCGGCTTCTTTGGCATCGCGCAACTGGTCGAGGATCAACTGGCGCTGCAGCAGGTCCAGGCGCTTGCGAATGATCCGTCGTCGCTGGCTCAGAATCCACCAGGCCGCCAGCATCAGCATCAGGCCCAGGCTGCCCAGGATTTTCCAGGTGAAGGCCGTCACACCTTTCCAGTAGCTGTCGTCGGTGCTGCCGCTGGCGCGCCAGCGACCCAGGATCTGCAGGTATTCCTGAGGGCTGATCTCGGCCATGGCCTGGTCGATGATGGCGATCAGTTGCTGCTGGCTTTGCGGTGCGGCGAAGGCGATCCGGGCTTCCAGGCCTTGCATCATGCCGTGAATCTTCAGGCTGTTCTGGAGCCTGAAGGACAGGTAGTAGTTGGCCAGGTTGGCCGGTGCCAGGGTGAAGTCCGCCTTGCCTTGGCGCACCCGGTTGAGGGCCTCGGCAACGGTGGACGTCTGCTGGACCCATAGCCGTGGATAGCGCTCGCGCAGGTCCTCGCTCTGCAGGTAGCCGGAGGCGAGCGCCACGGAGCCGATGGAGTCGCGGTTCAGCGGTGCCAGGGGCGGGGCGTCGGTCTTGCGCACAATCACATAGGGCGTGGTGACGATCGGCCGGGTGTACAGGTAGGACGCACGCCTGGGGTTGGCGCGGGCCAGTATGCTGAGGTCCGCACGGCCTTCGCGCAGGCGGGTGTCGACCTGCTTGAGCGAGCCGACCCGGGAGACCTCGAAGCGCAGCCCGCTCTTGCGCCGGATGAGGTCCAGAAGGTCCGAAGCGATGCCGTTGAACAGCCCGCGGCTGTTGAAAAACGCATAGGGCGCCAGGTCGTCGCTGATCACCAGCCGCACCGGCGGTGCATGCTCCAGCCAGAGCCGCTGATCGGCGTCCAGGCGTTCGCGAAAGCTGTTGGAGTCGCAGTTACCCGTACCGCCCCACATCTGCAGCGCCGATATCACCTGGCAGCGCTTGATGCCGCCCAGGGCTCGCTCGAGCAACTGTTGCAGGTGTGTATTGTCACGGGCCACGGCAAACCCGACCTGGATTTCCGGCAACCGTGCACTGTGGCTGATCACCAACTGGTCGCTGAACAACTGGCTGGATAGATAGCCGGTAGACAGCGAGTCCCCCAGGTAGATGTCTGCGTCGCCATCGAGTACCGAGCCCATGGCGGCGCGGGGGGAGTCATACAGCTGGATCAGGCCCCGTCCACCGGTGCGCAGATAGAGCTCCAGGGCCATGCCGCGGGTGGCGGCGATCCGTGTCCTGGAGATGTTCGCGCGGTAGTCCCGCAGGTCACCGCTCTCGGCATACAGGGCCAGTTCGGTGACCGCGTAGCTCGGGCTCAGCCGGACCTGGTAATCCTCGGCTTCCACCTGGGTAGCGCTGTCTACCAGGTCGACCTCACCACTGCGCAAGGCGTGATAGGCGGCATCCGTATTTGGGTAGGTGCGGACTTCCACGGGGATCGCCAGCTCGCGCTGCAAGGCCCCCAGGTAGTCGGCCCCTATGCCTTCGAGTTCATGGCGCTGATTGATTTCCCGGTAGGGGGGCAGGTCGCCACTGACGATGCCGACCAACAGGGCCTCTTTGTTACGCAGCCAGGTCTGTTCATCGATGCTGGGGCGAATATCGAGGAAGTCCAGCGGCTGGCGGGCACGGATCTTCACCCTGTCCTGCGCGAATACCGGCAGGGCCAACCACAATATCAGTACGAAAAACAGCGGGCGCGGCAGTAACCTCACATCAGGTTACTCAGACCAGTTCGTTCTGCCTGGCGATGTTCACCAGATCCACCACCGAAGTGACCCCAAGCTTGCTCAAGATATTGATCTTGTGGCCGCTGACGGTCTTGTTGCTCAGGTGCAGTTTCTCGGCGATCTCAAGATTGGTCAGACCTTCAGCGAGCAGCTTGAGGACTTCCAGTTCGCGATTGGTCAACGCCGCCAGGACGTCGCTGCTGTGTTTGCCGCGGCCGCCATCGCTGAACGGCATCGACTTCTTTGGGAAGAACACATAGCCCTCGACGATGGTGTCCACTGCCTTGAGCAGTTTGGTCAGGGGTTCGTTCTTGCTCACGAAACCACTGGCTCCGGCCTGCAGGCAGCGCATGGCATAGGTGTCGACGGATTGGGCGGTGAACACCAGCACCCGCACATCCAGGTTCGCCTGGGCGATGCGCTTGAGCACCGTGAGGCCGTCCATTTTTTCCAGGCTGACGTCCAGGATCACGATGTCCGGCCTCAGCGACAGGATCATGTTCAGGGCGCTGATACCGTCGGCAGTTTCGCCAACAATGGTGTAGCCCTGGGACTCCAGGGTTTTGCGAATCGCCTCACAGACTACCGGGTGATCATCGACGATCAGTACACTTTTACTCATGCCAGGTTATCCAGAATCAAAATATCTAGGTAATTAAGTGAGCCAACAACGGTCAGCGCCTTGATGAAATCTGAGGCTGGTTGAGATTTTTCTCTGACCCAGGGTGGATTTGCGGAAAGCTCAAATAAGAAAATGATGCCGAATAAGCCCCCCAGGGTCATCAGAATGTCACTGGCAGGCTAGCAGGAAGCAACCTGAGTACTGCCAAGAAAATTCCTGTTTTTGAATCCATTGCTTCGGGTTGACGGGCTCTTGGCGGCGATCTCGACTAGATGAATGCAATTCAAGACTATTCCTAAAGCCCATCCCCAACGCAGAGCCTATCTTGCCCTGTCATTCAGGCAGGCACAGGGCGAGCCTGAGTGGCGGGCAGCATTCTAGTGCACTGTGCCAGCAGTGTGACGGCCCACTATTTTCCTGAGGTCGAACCAAGCGATGTTGAAGTTAAGGGTAGGGGTACTGGAGCAACATAATATTGTCCGCCACGGTCTGTACAAGCATCTGTCCAGGCAGTCGGTTCTGTGCCTGAGCGAGTTCTTCAATTTCGCCGACATGTTGGAGGCCCTGGAACAAGAGCAGCTGGACGTGCTGATTATCGGCCACCTGATGGATCGCGACCCGGTTCATCTGGTACGAAACTTGATCACCCGCTACCCCGGTCTGAAAATACTCGTGCTGCTGAACCGTCCCGATCCTGTAATTGCCTCGCAGCTGCAGGCCGTGGGCGCACATGGGGTGATGTCCAAGACGCAGTCTTTGCCGGACTACGCTGATGCGCTGCGAAGCCTGGCTCGCGGCGAACGCTATGCCATGCTCAGCGATGGCCGGGCAAGCATGGAAAAGCCACTCTACGACGCCTAGCCGAACAGGCCGCGTCGCCCTCGATTCAAGATTTTCTTTGGAAAACTTCAAGACGTTTCTTGTTATGGCGAGGCGGCCGGCGCTCTAGAGTACCCGGCACTGGTGACCTGAAAGACTGTCGCAAGGCCGTGACGGTCGGTGGGCCAGGACCACTTGGACGAGAGGCTTGAGAGGATGGAATATCCAGTTCTGAAGACCACCATCGAACGTTCTGGAGGCGCTATGTCACTTGTCGTTAACAAGCCCTTGCGCATCGCAGTGCTGGACGATCACGCATTGATTCGCATGGCAATGCAGCTACAGCTGCAGAGCGTGGCGGATTTCCAGCTGGTGGGTTTGTATGCCAGCAGCGGCGAGCTGATCTCGGCCCTGCGTGATACCGAACTGGACCTGCTGGTGCTCGATTACCAGCTGCAGGAATGCGACCTGGATGGCCTGCGCCTGATCCGCCTGTTGCGCAACAAATACCCGCATTTACTGATCCTGGTGTCCTCGGCCACCGAAACGCCGTTTTTCGTCAAGCAGATCATCGATATCGGAGCCAATGGCTTTCTCGGCAAATCACAATCCCTGGACGACCTGATTCCGGCCATCCGCACGGTAGCCAGCAAGCGGCTCTATCTGTCGCCGTTGCTGGCTTTCGCCGTGCAGCACCCGCCAATCGGCCCCGCCGCCGAGCCGGGCAGCCCGCCATTGACCAGCCTTGAGACCCTGTCCCCCAAGGAGAACGAAGTCTTGCGCTGCTTTCTGGATGGCCTGCGGATCTCGCAGATCGCCAGCAAGTTTTCCCGCAGCATCAAGACCATCAGCGGGCAGAAGCAGGCCGCGTTCAGAAAGCTGGGGATCCGCACAGACGCCGAGCTGTTCAAGGTGCAGCGCAAGCTGGACCTGCATATTGCTTCCCGCGAGCCGGCAGACGAGCGTGCCCAGGACGACGCGACCCAACTGCCCCCTTAATTGGCCCGGAGCACCGTCCAGATCGCCGATGAACGCTCTGGACGCTGACGCAAGTTTCCTGGCTTCTCAGCCATTAACAGCCTCGTACCCCATGCTTAAGCTGAACCTCTCGTCCAGTGCCCCCGGGCAATTGGGTCATTGAACCCCGAAGGGAAAGTTCAAGCATGAAAAAATTGGAAAAGAAAGTTGCCCTGGTGACAGGGGCTTCCAAGGGTATTGGCGCGGACATCGCCAAGCAGTTGGCTCGCAACGGCGCGACGGTGATCGTCAACTACGCTCGCAGCAAGGCCGACGCCGACGCTGTGGTGGCGCAGATCTTGGAGCAGGGCGGTAGGGCCTATGCGATCCAGGCCGATGTGGCCAGGAGCCTTGAGGTCAAGACCCTGTTCAAGACCATAGAGCATCTGTACGGCCGCCTCGATATCCTGGTCAATAACGCCGGGGTCTATTCCACCGGCTCACTGGCGCAGGTCACTGAAGATGAGTTCCACCGGCATTTCGACCTGAACGTATTGGGTCTGATTCTGTGTTGCCAGGCGGCGTTGGACTGCTTCAACCCACAAGGGGCGAGCATCATCAATGTCAGTTCCAGCGTCACCTCCTTCACCCCTGCCAATTCGGCGATCTACACCGCTTCCAAGGGCGCGGTGGATGCGATAACTCGCACCCTGGCCAATGAGCTGGGCCCCAGGAACATCCGGGTCAATTCGGTCAACCCGGGGCTTGTGATGACTGAGGGGGTGCTCTCCAGCGGCTTCTTCGCAGATGAGTTCCGCACCAAGATCGAGACACTCACGCCCCTGGGGCGCATTGGCGTACCTCGGGACATTTCGCCGGCGGTGGCCTTCCTGGCCTCGGACGATGCCAGTTGGATCACTGGCGAAACCCTGGTCATCGGCGGTGGTTTGCGCTGAGCGCTACAGGCTCTGCTGGCCGCGCTGATAATGGCGCGGGGCTTCGCTCATCACGCGCTTGAAGGCGGTACTGAAGGCGCTTTCGGACTCATAACCCAGGGAGAAGGCGATGCTGGAGATACTGTCGTCGGAATTGCGCAAGCGGTCGCTGGCCAGCAGCATTCGCCAGCGGGTCAGGTATTCCATGGGAGCAACCCCGACTACGGTCTTGAACCGCTGGGCAAAGGCCGAGCGCGACATGTTGGCCAGGCGTGCCAGTTCTTCCACGCTCCAGCGCCGCGCTGGCTCACCATGCAGTGCACTGATGGCGGCACTCAGGTGTCGGTCGGCCAGGCCGGCGAACCAGCCGGTGCCATCGCTGCCCAGGGTTCCCAGGTGAGCACGCAGCACCTCCACCAGCATGATGTGGGCCAGGTGTTCGGTCATCAATGAACGTCCCGGCTTGTGCTGGTGCAGTTCCGAAGTAAAGCGCTCCAGGGCCCAGCGCAGAATCGAGGCCTGGGCCGAGACACCGGTCAGGTGCACCAGGGACGGTAGGGTGCTGAGCAGGACTTGGGCCGGGACCCCGGTGAACTCGAAGCGTCCACCCACCAATTGGGTATCGGCGCCGCAGTAGTCAAGGGTGATTTCGTCTTCAGCGATCCGTTGGAAGTAGGAGGCGGAATCCATCGGGATCTGGTTCATATCGCTGTAAAGGGCAAAGGGCACGCCCCGGGTCATGAGGAAACAGTCACCTTGTTGCAAGCGTTGCGGTTGTTGTTCGCCTGCAACTAATAGCCAGCAGCCACCTTGAACTACGGTAGTGAACTTGATTCCGGCATTCTCGGGAAAACTGAACGCCCAATCACCCGCCATTCTTAATGTTGCGGAGTGATAGTTGCGAATTCGCAATAAAGAAAGAACGCCTGAAAGCGGATCCATTGGTTGCCCTTTGGGGATTTTGAAAATGGGAGGTGAATGTTAACACCGTGATTATCCCGATGGATATATAAAGTCGCGCATCGACTTGCCCGAAATCGTTATGAAAGTTGTAACTTGAAAAGGAATAAACATGAATATCCAATTAGACGAAGTCTATGGTCCGTTGATTAACGGTGTATTTGAGAGTCGTGACAAACAGGCATTGCCCGCCCTGGATCCGGCCACCGGAAAGTGCCTGGCGACTATTCATTACTGT
The DNA here is from genome assembly GCF_058796855.1 of Pseudomonas sp. GW823-FHT03E05. NCBI lineage: Bacteria > Pseudomonadati > Pseudomonadota > Gammaproteobacteria > Pseudomonadales > Pseudomonadaceae > Pseudomonas > Pseudomonas sp. GW823-FHT03E05. Next base: position 1,362,565 of record NZ_JBXAJB010000001.1, on the reverse strand, counting down.
GACGCTCAAGATGTCGATCGAGCGGTGAATGCGGCGCAGGCGGCCTTTGCCGGATGGAATGCTTTGGGTCAGCAGGAACGGGGTCGATTGCTCAATGCCCTGGCCGACGCGGTGGAGGCGGACAGTGAACGCTTGGCGTGGATCGATGCCCATGACGTGGGGCGTTGCATCAGCGAGGTACGCAAGGATTACCTGACTGCGGTACGTCACTACCGCTACTTTGCCTCGGTGATCATGGCCCATGAAGACCATGGCCGAGAGATCCCCGGTGGCTACGCCCTGGGCAAGCGCGAGCCCCTGGGGGTGTGCGGGCAGATCATCCCCTGGAATGCGCCGGCGATCATGGCATCGTTCAAGCTGGCGCCAGCCCTGGCGGCTGGCAACACCGTGGTGCTCAAGCCGGATGAAAATGCTTCGCTGTCGACCCTGGAACTGGGCAAGCACATCACGCGGATTTTCCCGGCTGGGGTGGTCAATATCGTCACCGGCCTGGGGGAAGTCGTAGGTGCAGCCCTGAGCCAGCACCCCAAGGTGCGCAAGCTGTCCTTTACCGGCAGCACCGAAGTGGGGCGCATCGTTGCGCGAGTAGCGGCCGACCGGCTGGTGCCGGCGACCCTGGAACTGGGTGGCAAGAGCGCCAACATCGTGTTCCCGGATATCGATGACCTGGATGCCGTGGTAGACAACGCCACCTTCGCAGCGATCCACAATAACGGGCAGTCATGCCTGGCCGGCACTCGGCTGTTCGTCCATGACGCTATCTTCGAGACGTTCAAGCAAAAGCTGATCGAGTCATTCCAGCGGGTCAGCGTGGGTTCGCCGCTGGATGAAAATGCGCGGGTCAGTTGCCTGGTATCGGCCAGGCAGGGTGAAAAAGTCCTGGAGTACATTGCCCTCGGAGTGCAGGAGGGGGCTGAGCTGCTGGTGGGCGGAGCCCGGGTCGAGGTGCCGGATTGCCCGGCGGGCTACTTTATCCAGCCCACGGTTTTCGAGGTCCGCAATGACATGCGCATCTGCCGGGAAGAGATCTTCGGCCCCGTACTGTCACTGATCCGCTGGAGCGATTACGAGCAGATGATCGCCCAGGCCAATGACTCCGAATACGGTCTGGCCGCCGGTATCTACACCAGCAACCTGAAGCACGCCATGGATACCGCCAATCGCCTGGAGGCCGGTTCAGTGTGGATCAATCGCTACTCCAACATCAGCGACGGCACGGCGTTCGGTGGCTACAAGAACAGCGGTATTGGCCGCGAGTTCAGCCGCGAAACCCTGAATGCCTACACCCAGATCAAGACCATCACGGTCCAGGCTGAGGTGCCGGCGCCCTGGTTTGCACCGCGCTGAATCGCGAGTGTCATTAAACCGCCTGTTCCCTCCGGGAACAGGCGGTTTTTCTTTTGTAATCAATTAAACAAGCTATAGGTTTGTAGGATTAGTCCTACATATTTAGATGATTTATCTTTAGATGTAGGGCGATTCCTACGATTGTTGCACTTTCTATCCTGGGTAAGAATTTGCTCGCTTCCTTTAAGGAGCAATTAAAGCCATCAACTTACACAGACCAAGGAAATGACAGTGTTCAATCCCATGAGAGCTATTCTGGCAATTACTGCCTCTGGCCTTGTTGCCAGTTCCGCAATGGCGGCTGACGGGACAATCAACTTCACGGGTGAAATCAGCGGCGTATCGTGCAGCATTACAGCCGGCGGAGGCACAGTCGGAGGTGGTGCTCAAACCATTACCGTGCCTTTGGGGAAAGTCAGTATTGATTCAATAAAAACCCCCGCAGAGGGTACTATCGCCTCAACTGTCCGAATCAATCTAAATCTGGACTGCGGCTCAACCGGAACGGGTCTTAGCACAGTTGATATGAAGTTTGACCCTGCTGCCGGTTCTGGCATTGATCTCAAGGACCCCAGACTCTTGAAAACTCAGGGGGCGGGCAAAGGTGTAGGTATCGCGATCTATAATGAAAATAATCAAATAGTAAATATGTCCGCGAACGAAATCATCAGTGGAACATTGACTCTGTCACCTCCAAGTACTGGCACTTATAAGAGTAGCATCAGCTTGCGTGCCGGTTATGTTGCCAATACTGAAGATTTTGTCGCAGGCCAGGCTAATGGCACCCTGCCGTTTAGCTTGACTTACAGGTAATAGTAAAAAAGAGAGGCTGAACATGCCTCTCTTGCTCACGAGTGGTGCCTATTCAATGAACGCAATTTCCAGATACTTGCTGCTGGGCTTCGCCTTGCTCGGCAGTAGCCTTGCCTGTGCCGGAATTACCCTCGATGGAACTCGAGTGATATACCCGGAAAAAAGCAAGGAAGTTTCAATCCTGATCAGGAACACTGGTTCGCAGGACATCATGATTCAATCCTGGCTGGAATCCAATGAACTGCATAATGAACAGAATATTCCCTTTGCTCTGACCCCTTCCTTGAGTCGCCTTGCCGGGAATAACCAACAGATGTTGAGGATATTTTATTACGGCAAGGGTTTACCAACTGATAAAGAGTCGATCTTCTGGTTGAACGTGCAGGAAATCCCGCAAAAGTCAGCGGAACAAAATACCCTGCAAATTGCCGTGCGTCAGCGCATCAAGGTGTTCTATCGCCCGAAAAACCTGACGGAAAACTCCCAGGAGGCAGTCGGCAACTTGAAGTGGAAAATGCTTCGCGAGAATGGGAAGAGCTATTTGCAAGTTTCTAATGGTTCGCCTTATCACATCTCCTTTAGTTCGGGAGTGTTAAGTGTGGGCGAAAAGAAATACCCCGTTGAGTTGGATATGGTGACGCCCGGAAGTGTCAGCAAGTTTGCTGTGACGGGAGAGCCTACGGCTCAGCCAAGCCAGCGGGCGCTCGTTGAGTTTCATAGCATTAACGACTACGGCACTCCAATCAAGGGTACGGCGACTGTCACTTATTGAAAGTGGCTGCCTCGCTGGTTTATTCGATACTTGCTTTGCAGAGAGCAGGCTGATGTTCAATCACTGGTATAAGGGATTGCGCCTGTGCACGTTTTCAGGGAAAAGCTCAATCTGAAGAATACAGGTTGTTCCTTTTTATTTTTCATGAGCATGGCCACGCCGGTGGCCGCGTTGTCAGTAGAGTTCAATGAGGTTTTCCTGAACAAGGGTGGAGCCCCGGTAGAGTTGAAGTACTTCGAATCGGGTAGTGGTATTTCCCCCGGAAACTACAACGTCGATATCTATCTCAATCAAGCGATGGTAGTTCGGCAGAGTGTCACCTTCATTGCAACAGGCAACTCGCCTGAAGTACGCCCGCAGATCAGTCTGGGCACTCTAAAAGCAATGGGCATCAATACTTCGCGGCTTGCGCAAGAGCGGCTCATCGCTACCGACAGCAGCGATGAATCGATCATCGACGTTGCCAGGCTGGTCAGTGGTGCCAGCGTCGAGTTTGATGTCAGCGCTCTGGCCCTGAAGATCAGCGTGCCCCAGGCCTACATCCAGCGCGGTGCCGGTCATTCGGTGGATCGCTCCCTGTGGGACGATGGTGTTACCGCGCTCTTCACCGACTATCAGTTGAACTTCAACCGCAATATCAGCCAGGGCTACCACAACGACTACCGCTTCCTGGGGTTGCGCAACGGTTTCAACCTGGGTGCCTGGCGGTTACGCAACGAGTCTTCAGTGTCGGGTTACACCGGTGTGCGCGACACCTTCAGCAGCAACCGCAGCTACATCGAGCGGGATGTTGCCTCTCTGAACGGCCGGTTTGCAGCGGGAGAGCTGTACACCCAGGGCGAGGTCTTCGACAGCGTGCGTTTTCGCGGGGTGCAGCTCAGTTCCGAGCTGAGCATGTTGTCGGATGAGGAAATCGGTTACGCACCGGTGGTGCGTGGCATTGCCGAGACCAACGCCACGGTGGAGGTGATCCAGAACAACTACGTCATCTACTCCACCAGCGTCTCGCCGGGCGCCTTCGAGATCCAGGACATCTATCCCAGTGGCTCCAACGGTGACCTGGTGGTGAAGATCATCGAGGCTGACGGTCGCGAACGGCAGTATTCACAGGCCTATTCCTATCTGCCGGTCATGATCCGCAACGGCAGTGCTCGCTACAGTGTTGCCGCTGGCCAATACAAGAACCATGACCAGGCTGCGCCAGGATTCGGCCAAGGCACCCTGGTATATGGCATGAGCGACAACTTCACCGGTTACGGCGGCCTCCTGGCGGCCACGGGGTACAAGGCCCTGAACCTGGGGCTGGGCATCAACTCGCCCTGGGGCGGGGTGTCGTTCGACGTGACCCAATCCAGTTCCGAGAGCCTGCGGGGCCAGGTGAGCCGGGGGCAGAGTGCCCGCGCTCTGTACTCCAAGACCCTGGGCACCACCGATACCAGCTTCACCATGATTGGCTATCGCTACTCCACCGAGAACTACCGGACCTTCAGCCAGCATGTGGAGGAGTCCGGCGACGTCGGTGGGAGCCATTACGGACGGCAGAAAAGCCGCTTTGACCTGAACGTCAACCAACCCCTGGGGCAATCGGGTTCGCTGTTCGCCAGTATGGGGGAAACCAGCTACTGGAATCGTCAGGGCAGTACCCGGCGCTGGCAGTTCGGCTACAACGGTAACTATCTGGACGTCAGCTACAACCTGGCCCTGTCGCGTACAGAAGGCCAGGGCATGGAGCAGGGCGCCGATAACCAGCTCAGCGCATCGCTGAGCGTGCCATTCGGTGGCTCGGGCCGGCACCAGCGGGCCTATAGCAGTGTGACGTCGTCGTCCCAGGGGGATTCGTCGGTCCAGACTGGAGTCTCGGGCAATTTGGATCAGCGAAATGCCTGGAACTACTCGGTCCAGGGCAGCCAGAGCCGGCAGGGTGGACGTTCCGCCAACCTCGACCTGAGCTGGGATGGGCCCGCAGCGAAGGTCAGCGGCAATTACGGCCAAGGCTCCGCCAGCAAGCACATGAGCCTGGGCGCTGCGGGTTCGCTGGTGGCCCACGCAAATGGCATCACCTTGGGCCCCTCGGTGGGGGAAACCTTTGCCCTGGTCGAGGTATCCGGGGTCAAGGGGGTAGGGGTCGATAGCAGCGCTGTCACGCGTACCGATGACAAGGGTTATGCCATCGTTCCCTATGTACAACCCTATCGCTACAACTGGATCAGCCTCGACAGCGACACCCTGGGCAGTGATGTAGAAATACAAGAAAGTTCGCGCATGGTGGTGCCCACCCGGGGTGCGGTAGTCAAGAGTCGCTTCGAGTCCACGTCCGGGCGCCGCCTGCAGTTCGACCTGCGCACAGTAGATGGCCAGCAAATACCATTTGGCGCTCAGGCCTATGACTCCCAGGGAAACTTGCTGGGTGTCGTCGACAACTTGTCCAGGCTGTTGCTGTTTGGTATCGGGGATAAAGGTGAGCTGGATGTTCGCTGGGGTACAAAGCACTGCAAGGTGAATTATGAGTTGCCCGCGGCGAACAAAGAAATGATTTACGAAAAGTTTGAGTTTTCCTGCAGTACTCCGAAGGCCTTGATGGCGAGCACTGAAGTAATTAGTTCAAGTAGCCAATGATGGCTTCGAGGTAAGTGGATGAAGCTGGTTTGTGTTTTTTTTGCAAAAATATGGCTGTGCATAGTTCTGGGGGGTGTCCCGTACGCCATTGCCGGATGTTCTCAGGTGCTCGGCCAGACGCTCCAACCGGCGATACCGGAAGTCTCGCAAGGAGCGACAGGAATGCTCTCCAGTTATTGGGCATCAGCAACGGTCTTGGTGTCCTGTAGCGGTCTGGTGGCATATGGGAAGTACTTTAACAACATCTATGCAACCGCGGGCGATTCGGGGAAGACCCTCTATTTCGAGGGCGCCAACTACAAGCTTTACAAGACTAGTTCCGCTGATGTGATGTTCATCGCCAAGGCTGCTGGTCCGGATAATATAGCTCGCCCTCTGGGCGACCTGAACCGCACGCCCGTATCTGTTAGCAGCACAGGAACTGCCGGCTTCGGGATGATCATTTATGTGCGGTATTACTCCCCGTCGCAGAAGCTGTTTCCGGGCTTGTACAGCATCACCGGGCAAGATCTGTTTGCCGGGCTGCTCAGTTACAACAATGGTGATCCTTCGGTTAATTTCGGTTATTGGGGAACCAAGGCGCTGGACTTTTCATTTCTGGTCATGGCGAGAACTTGCCAGCTTTATAATAATGCTCCAGTGAAACTGAAAAAAATCAGTTTATCGGCGCTGCCAGTTCGAGGATCAACGGTGGACGCGGGAACAGTCCGCCTGGATATAGGCTGCGAGAGCAGCATGAGCAGCAATAGAATCAGCGTCAATATGATTGATATGGCCACCCCCTGGAATAACTCGTCGAACCTGACATTTACTACTCACGCCACCCAACCTTCGGGAGTCGCCTTGCAACTGATGAATGCCGGGAAGCTCCTTAATCTAGGCGTCTCGTCCAGTAATGTTATTGGCTATACGCCGGCCGGCACCACAGACATCAGTAAAGTGCTTGACGTTCGTTATATCCGCACCGAAGACAAGGTAATCCCAGGAGCAGGCAATGCGGCAGTTTCAGTTACCGTCACTAGTGACTAGCCTGTTTTGCATAATCTTTTTCAAGCCATGCATTCACTATTATTCTCAAGTCGCCTACGGCATCATCCACCGAGTCAAGAAATCAGGAACAACCAAATCATGGGCAACATAGTCATAGTCGACGATCATCCACTGATGCGCATGGCCGTGCGTGTCATGCTCGAAAGTGAAGGGCATACCATCATGGCGGAAATCGACAACGGCGTGGATGCCCTGGAAATCATCCGCAAGTTGCTGCCTGACCTGATCGTGCTTGACCTGAGCATCCCCAAGATGGACGGTCTTTCGGTGATTGCGCACCTGACCTCCATCGGTATCTCCACCAAGGTGCTGATCCTCACCTCGGGCGACGCCCGCAACTTTGCCATGCGCTCGCTGCAGGCGGGAGCCGCAGGTTTCGTGTGCAAGGACGACAGCCTCGATGAACTGGCCGGGGCGGTGAAGGCGGTACTGGCCGGATACAGCTATTTTCCGGCGAACACGATTCACATGCTGCGGGACAACTCCCAGGCTGCGTCTCAGGAAAGCCTCAAGCTGGCACAGCTGTCCGATCGCGAGATTACCGTGCTCAAGCTGCTGGCCCGTGGCATGGGTAACCAGGATATAGCCCAGCAGTTGATGATCAGCCACAAGACGGTCAGTACGTACAAGGTGCGCCTGCAGAGGAAACTCAGCGTGGAAAACCTGATCGCCATGGTGGAACTGGCCAAGCGCAACGGCCTGGTGTGACCCCCGGCAGGGCCGGCGCAGGAGAACCTGCGCCGGCCTTTTTTTGCCTGGGCTTCAGTGCGGCAGGGCGAAAGCCTTTTCGATCCGCAGCAGCTCGGCTTCCAGCTCCGCGGTTCTGCCGGGCAAGGTGTCCGGATTGTGTTCCGTGCAAGCCTGCTCCAGGTCCTTGCACAGTTGTGTCAGCCGGGTATTGCGCATGATGGCTGCACTGCCGCGGATACGATGCGACAGGCGCACCAGGGCGTTGACATTCATCTCTTCGCACAACCACCGCAGCTCCTCGAGGTCCCGGCGATTGCTCTTGAGCAGTTCAAGGCGGAACTGTTCCTGAAGTGTCGGGTTGCAGCTCAGTTTGTTGAGGGATTGGCTGGCATCGCCATGGGCCTGGAGGATGGCGGCGGGCGGCGGAGATTCCTGGTAGGCCAGTGTCTGGGCCTGGTCCTGGGGCAGCAAGGTCGACAAGCGCTCCTCCAGGGTCGCGAGGCTCACCGGCTTGATCAGGCAGTCGCGCATGCCGGCATTGATGCAGCGCTCTATTTCCTCCTGCTGGGCATCGGCGGTCAGCCCGATAATCAGGGTGCGCGGGCGTTGCTGCTCATGCTCCTCGCGGCGAATGGCCAGGGCCAGTTCAACGCCATTCATCTGTGGCATGTGATAGTCGGTGATCAGCAGGTCGAACGCCTTCTGCTGCCATAGCTGCAAGGCCTGCACGCCGTTTTCGGCTTCCACCGCCTGGCAGCCGAGGAACTCCAACTGGGCCCGCAGCATCTGCCGGTTGGGGGTGTTGTCATCAGCCACCAGAACCCGGGTCGCCCGCTGTGCTGCGAACCGCAGCTTGTTGATTGTCGGCGCGGGGGCCTCGGGCACCGGCTCCAGCACTTTCAGGCGCAGGGTGACGGTCACTGTGGTTCCCTTGCCTGGGGCGCTGAGCATCTCCAGGGCGCCGCCCATCATTTCGCACAGCGAGCGCGATACCACCAGGCCCAGACCGCTGCCGCCCTGGCCACCGAGGGAGGGCTGGGCCACTTGGGCAAAAGGCCGGAAGAGCAACTGGCGGTCCTCCACCGAGATGCCTCGGCCGGTGTCCTGTACTTGCAACTTGATGTCGAGCATCTGCTCGCCATCGAGTGCGCTTTCAAGGCGGATGCTCACCCGGCCCTGATCGGTGAACTTGATCGCATTGCTCACCAGGTTCGTCAGCACCTGCTTGAAACGCATGGGGTCGATCAGCACATCGAGATTGCTGCCCGCGTCCATTTCCAACAGCAGTTCCAGGCTCTTCTGTTGCGCCAGGCCTTCGAAGACCCGGGCCACGGGCTCCAGCAGTTCCTTGAGGCGGGTACGCCGGGGAAAGAAGCTCAGGCGCCCGGACTCGATACGCACGATGTCCAGGGTATTGCCCAGCAGTTCTAGCAGGTTCTTCGCCGCGCTGTGGGCGACATCGATGTGGTAGCGGTCGAGCACCCCTTGATCGGCCCGTTTCAGGACCAGCTCCAGTGTGCCGATCACCGCGCTCATGGGGGTGCGTATTTCATGGCTGATGGTGGCCAGGAACTGGGTTTTCGCCTGGTTCGCTTCATCGGCCTGGCCCTTGGCCTGTTGCAGGTCGTGGACCAGGCGCTGGTGTTCGGAAATGTCCTGCCAGCCACAGATCACTCCCTTGATAGTGCCCGAGGAGTCACGAAATGGCTGGATCCAGTGCTCGATGCACAGGCTGTTGCCGGCAATGACGATCTGATACTGGCGCTCGATGGTGATGCCGCTGTCCATGGCTTGCAGGTAGCTGTTGTGCAGGGCCAGGGCCACCTCGAAGTGCTCGATGGGCATCTCCAGGGCGGTCTTGCCCAGTACCTGGTCCTGACGCAGGTTCATCGCCTGCATATAGCTGCGGCTGCAGGACAGCAGGCGGCCCTTGCGGTCGCGAACGTAGATGGGAATGGGCATGGAGTCGTCCAGGGTGCGCTGGAACTGCAACTGGTCGCTCAGGGCTTTCTCTGCCAGCAGGCGCCGGCGGATCTGCCGGCGCAGCTGGAAGATGCGGATCATGAACACCGTCATCACCAGTAGAGCGCAGCCGAGAATTTCCAGTATTACCCGCCCGTAGTCGCGCCAGCTCTGGCCACTCATCGCGGCATTGGCCCGCCAGCGAATGGTGATGGCGTTCAATTCATCGGGCGGGATGCTCAGGATCGCCTTGTCGAGGATCGACTGCAGCTGGGTGTCACCGCGGCGCATGGCGAAGCTGGCGGTGGCGGCATCGCCGTCGAGGATGGCGGCGATGCGCAGTTTCTTTTCGTACAGGCGCGCGGTGTAGTAGCGCGCCATGGACAGCGCCATGACGGCGGCGTCTGCCTGCCCGCTGGCCACCATGCTCATTGCCTCCAGGTTGTTGGAAGGGCGTAGCAGATGAATCTGCGGGTAATCGACGCCCAGGCTGGCGCTCAGCACATGTCCCCGGGCGATGGCCAGGCGTTTCCCGGACAGCGCAGCGAGGCTGGCGATGTCCTGCCGGCCCTGGGCAGTGACCAGGACAAAGGAGCTGGTGGCAAAGGGGTGAGTGAAACGGAAGGCTTCCTCGCGCTCGATGCTCGGCGTCAGCACCGCGAGGTCGGTTTCGCCGTTGCGCAAGGCTTTCTGGATGCCCTGGAAGCTGGAGGTGCGCTGCACCTCGAAGCGCAGGCCGGTGCGCTGGGTGATGATCTCGAACAGGTCGGAGATCACCCCGTTGAAGCGCCCGTCGGCATCGAAGAATGCGGAGGGGGCCATGTCGTCGTTGATCATTAGCCGGGCTACCGGATGCCGAGCCAACCAGCGCCGCTCCTGATCGTCGAGGACCACCCGGTCTTCGGGCATGACGATGCCTCCACCGGTCCAGCGCTTGACGATAAAGCTCATGCGCAAGGCGCCCAGCGAGGTCAGGGTGCGGTTGAGGATGTGCATCAGGCGCTGATCGTCGGCGCGCAGGAGAAAGCCGTAGCCCCCGGATTCCAGGTCGATGAAGCGGCTGAATTTCAGGTAGTTGAAGAAGCTGTGGTTGATCAGATAGTGGGCGCTCAGGGAGTCGCCGATGTAACCGTCAACGCCCTGGAAGGCCACCGCGGCCATGGCCTGGGCGGCGCTGCTGTAGCTGAGAATCTGCGCCTCGGGGAAGTGGCTGCGAAACAGCTCTGCGGGCAGGTAGTCCTGGACCACGGCGATGGTCATCCCCCGCAGGTCCTCGGGCAGGTTTCGCTCATCGCCCTGGCGTCGATAGAGCGAAGGCGCGTTCTGCGCATAGGGCAAGCTCAGGGCGGTGGCTGGAGTCTGGCGCTGGTAGTCGCTGGCGCGGCTGAGCAGGTCGACCTTGCCGGCCCGCAGGGCTCTTAGAGCGTCTTGGGCGTCATCGAAACCCAGTACCTGGATCTCGATGTTCAACTGCTGTTTCAGCAGGGCCACCACATCGGCGCTGACCCCTTCGTAGTCACCGTTGCTGTAGATGATATCCATGGGCAGGGAGGAAGGCCCGGCGACCCCCAACACCAGCCGTCGCTTCTCCCGCAACCAGGCCCAGTCCTCGGCGTCCAGCTGGAGTTTCTGCGGCTCGCTGGCCAGTTGGCTGGTGAGGTGCAGGTGGTCCGGCACGGGCGCTGCGTGGCTGCGGGTGGCGAGCAGCAGGGTCAGGCAAAACACGCAGGACGTGATCAGTGACTTGGTCATGAACATAGGACGACTACCAGGGATAAAGCGGTCGGTTAGGGGGGTGAGATGAAGGGGCGCGGGCTCCATGGATCGCAAGGCATGGGCAAGCAACTCAGGCAGAGGCTATGGAACGTCGCGAGCGGGCGTTGTGCAGGCAGTAGTTGATCAGGTGCTGCTCCGGCATCGGCCGGCCGATGGCGAAACCTTGGACGACGGGGCAACCCAGGGCCTTGAGCTGCTTCATCTGCCTTGGTGTCTCCACTCCCTCGACCACCAGTGACAGGCCCAGGGTGGCGGCCAGCCGCACTGTGCTTTCCACCACACTGCGGCAGGTGGGATGGGAGTCCAGCTTGCGCACGAACGAGGCGTCCAGCTTGATCTGGTTGAACGGCAGGTCGCACAGCCGCTGCAGCGAAGAGAAGCCGCTACCATAGTCGTCCATCGATAAGCCGCAGCCCAGCACCCGCAGTTGCAGCAGGTTCTTCAGGCTGACGGCGGGCAAGTGGATGGAGCCTGTCTCGGTCAGTTCGAACATGATGCCTTCGGCCGGGCAGCGGTACTCGCGCAACAGATCGCTGACACCCTTGCTGAACCCTGGGTTGCTCAATTGCTGGGGCTCCAGGTTGAACGCCAGCTCCATGGTCACACTCAGTTCGGCGAGGATCTGCTGCAATTGCAGCCCCTGCTCGAAGAGCTGGGCAAACAGCATGTGCACCAGGCCGGCCTGGCACATCACGGGCAGAAAATGCTCCGGTGCCAGTATCCCCGCCTCGGGGTGGTCCCAGCGCGCCAGGACTTCGGCTCCGGCCAGCCTGCCATCGAGCAGTGACAGCTTGGGCTGGTAATAGGCGACGAACTCGTGGCGCCTGAGGCCCAGGAGCACTTCATCGGCACTGGGGGCGGCCAGTGGTACAGGGCTGAAAGATCCGGCGTCGGATCTGGGCGTCCCGTGTTGCGCTCGCCGCGCCGCGGGCACAGGCGCGCGGTCAAGCAAGGCGGTGCGGTTGAGGAAGGAGTTTTTCATGGCGCTCGACGATCCAATACGGTCTACCCACATTGGCGTAGCTCGATCAGACTGTCAGTCGGCGTTTTCGATGACAAATGTAGGACCGCTCCTACAATGGCAACAAGTTCAGGTAGTGTGCGTGACCCTCGCGGGTGCGGGGTGATGTTGATGAAGGACCTTTGGGGAGCATGAGATGCAACAAACAGCAGGTTTCGCCGGTTCACCCTCCCATGGTCTATAGACAATCCAGGGTCAAGCGCCTGGAGCGTGTGTCGCTGCGATTGAACCTCGGCCTGGTGATTTCCTTCCTGCTACTGGTGTTTTTCGTGAGTGCCGGTTACTGGGCGACCTACAAGGTGATGCGAGGTGAACTGGTCAAGGTCAATTACCACTTCCTGCGCCTGGTGGCCCGGGCCAACGACCATGAGACCTTTTTGCTGCGTGCCATCAAGAGCAGCGGTTCCAGCACCTACCGGCCCGAGACCGACTACCAGGGCTATATCTTCACGGAAATGCCCAAGGGTGATGTGCGCATCTACGAGGGCCTGGCGTCGCAGTACCTGACCAAGGTGTCCGTGGTCCTGCCCGAACACACCGACCGCCTGGGCCCCAGGGTCATCAACCGGCAACTGGGGCTGGCCCGGGGCCTTGCCAATGTCTACAGCGACTTCTGGATCGGTTCGTCCTTTACCGCGCCACAGATGTTCCTGTTCGACCTGGACCGTCACTTCGACATCGCCATTCCCTGGATCGAAACCCAGCCGCAGCAGGTTGGCGCTACGCAGCCCGACCTGTTGCCGGTGCTGAGCCGGGTCAAGGCGGCGATCCGCCGCGACCCACCGAAAAACAGCGATCTGATCGTGCGCTGGAGCCCCGCCGAGCCGTTCATGATGAACGGGCGCCAGGCCCTGCTGGCCTATGTCCTCGATCAGACGGCGGACGAGTACCGGGTGGCGGGGCGTGCGCCACGTGAGGTGGTGGCAGCCACCCTGCTGGAACTGAGTGAGCTCAACGATTTCGGCGAGCGGATCGACAGGCAGTTCTATGAGCGGCCGGACTTCGAGTCCATCGACCTGCTGGCCCCCGACGGGCGCTTGCTGGTGGGCGCTGCCGACAGTGATATCCGGGACTATCAGAACGGCTTGCACCTGAGCGCATCGGGGCTGCTGATCAAGCGCAGCGCCGGTACCCAGGGCACCTGGCAGGCGCTGTACCGGATCAGCTACAAGAGTCTGCTGGAGAACGGATTCTGGCCGCTGCTGAGCCTGTTGGGGCTGCTGCTGACGTGCGTCTTCGGTGGCTGGGGAGTGATCGAGTGGTATCGGCGGCGGGTGGTGGAACCGGCCGGCAGCGATTTTCGGCAATTGCTGGTTACCCATGATTTCAACCACTCCATCCTGCAGACCGTACCGCTGGCGTTGTGTGTGGTCAGGGGGCCGACGCTGCAGCCGGTAACGCATAACAGTTTGTATGGGGCCTGGCTGGGAGAAGCCACGGACCTGCGTTTGCTGATGCAGCACTGGGAAATGTTCGACCAGGGCCGGCCGATTTCTGGAGAAGGCTGCCTGGAAGTCGGACCGCGTTCCTTGTACGTGCGTTTTGCGCCCACCGACTACCAGGGTGAGGATGTGCTGCTGTGCACCTTTACCGACATCACGTCGCACCGCGAAGCCGCGGCCTCGCTGATCATGGCCCGGGACGCGGCGGATGCCGCCAACGAGCAGAAGAGCAACTTCGTCGCCACCGTCAGCCATGAGATCCGAACACCCTTGTATGGTGCCCTGGGGACCCTGGAGCTGTTGGCGATGACTGACCTGAGCGAGCGTCAGCGCGCCTACCTGCGCACCATCGACAGTTCATCGACGGTGCTGCTGCAACTGATCAGCGATGTGCTGGATGTGTCCAAGATCGAGGCCGGGCAAATGGTGCCTGAATCGGTCAGGTTCAACCCACGGGAGCTGCTGGAAGAAACCCTGCGGGGCTTTTCGGCCATGGCCGCGAGCAAGGGCCTGGCGCTGTACGCCTGCATCGACCAGCCGTTGCCGGTGGAGGTCCTGGGGGACAGCCTGCGCATCCGGCAGATCGTCGGTAACCTGATCAGCAACGCCATCAAGTTCACCGCTCACGGGCGGGTGGCGGTGCGCCTGAGCCAGGTGCAGTGCGCAACGGGCCGGGCTCGCTTGCAATGGCAGGTGGCCGATAGCGGGCCGGGCATACCCCAGGAGGTGCAGGCGCGCCTGTTCGAACGTTTCTACCAGCGGGACAACCGGCAGCCGAACATACGCGGTACCGGACTGGGCCTGCCGATCTGCGCCAGCCTCAGCCAGATGCTGGGGGGGCACCTGAGTTTCAGCAGCGAAGAGGGCCAGGGCAGCACATTCAGCTTCGCCCTCGACCTTGAACTGGCGGAGTCCGAGGAGGCCGACCCGGTGGACCTGCGCCTGCAGGGCAAGCGCGTACACCTGCGTACCCCGTTCGCCGATCTGAGCGCCAGCCTCGGCGCCTGGTTGCAGCAGCACGGGGCGCGGGTGTCGACTCAGCCCGAGGCTCTGGGCGACATGCCCGATGTCATGCTGGAGGTGATGCCTGAAGCCCTGGCCGGCCTGGACTGGGCCGGAACCAAGGTCTTTGCCCAGCACGATTTCAATCTTCAGCCTCAGGTCATAGGCAAGGACATCCTGGTCAATCAGCACAGCCTGCCGGCCATCCTCCAGGCCTTGAACATGGCGCTGACGGGGGAGGTGTGCGAGCCCGACACCACGCCCGGTGTAGCGAGCAGACAACCGCTGGGCCTGAGCGTGCTGCTGGCCGAGGACAGTCCGGTGAACCAGTTGCTGATGAAGGAACAGCTGGAAACCATCGGCTGCCTGGTGGATGTGGCCAGCAATGGCATCGAAGGCTTGCACCTGCTTGACCAGCAGGCCTACGACCTGATCCTCACCGACGTCAACATGCCGCTCATGGACGGCTATGCCTTCGCCCAGAGCGTGCGCGAACGCAACCTGGACACGCCGATCATCGGTGTCACTGCCAACGCCTTGCGCGAGGAGGGGGAGCACTGCATCCGCGTCGGGATGAACAACTGGCTGACCAAGCCGATTGATATCCAGGGGCTTTACTTGTGTCTCAAGGCGGCCATCGAGATCCCGTTGCAGCACGTGGTTGCCGACGCGGTCCAGGCAACGGGCCTACCCCAGGACGATCCGTTGCGCGTGCCCGAGCGCATGCTGGAGCTGTTCCAGCTCACCATCGGCCAGGACCTGGAGGCGCTCAAGGCCGCGCTGGCAGGGGGCGACAAGGTGCAGCTGATGGATCAGTTGCACCGCATTCGCGGTGCCCTGGCAGTGGGCAAGGCCAAGAGCCTGATCCTGGTTTGCGCCAGCCTTGAAGCCTCGGTGGGCGGCCATGGTGCCAGGCTGGATGAGGGCCAGTTGCAGCGATTCATCGAACGGGTCGAGCGGCTGATCAGCCAGCTCTGAGCGGCTAACCCGCCGGGGGTAATGCAACGGGGTAATCGTCAGCGGTTGTGCGGATTCTTACACTTCGACCCCTTGATTGTTCGACAGTGGAGACCGCAACCATGCGTATACGCGACCTTGGCATCACCCTCGGCACCGGTACCCCCGGCATCTACAACGCTATTACCGATGTGCCGGGGGTGCGTGTCGGCCATCACACCCTCAACCTGGAAACCGCCGATGCGTCGATCCATACCGGCGTCACAGTGATCGAGCCGCGGGCCGGTTCGGCCCACCTGGAGCCGTGCTTCGCCGGGGTCCATGTGCTCAATGGCAACGGCGATGCCACGGGCCTGGAGTGGATCCGCGAGGCCGGCTTGCTGGCCACACCCATTGCCTACACCAACACCCATAGCGTTGGCGTGGTGCGTGACGCCCTGGTGGCGGCCGAGCGAGAAATGGCCAGGCAACATACTTACTGGTGCATGCCGGTGGTGCTGGAAACCTACGACGGCGTGCTCAGCGATATCTGGGGCCAGCACGTGACGGCCGAACACCTCCACGCGGCCCTGAGCCAGGCCAGTTCCGGGCCGGTGGCGGAGGGCAACGTCGGAGGAGGCACCGGCATGATCTGCCACGAATTCAAGGGCGGTATCGGCACTTCTTCGCGGGTCCTGAGCCAGGAGCAGGGTGGCTGGACCGTGGGCGTCCTGGTACAGGCCAACTATGGAGTGCGCGAAGCGTTGCGGGTGGCCGGCTACCCGGTGGGCACGGTACTGGGGGACGTGGCGTCACCGTTCAAGGGCCCGACTTCGGTCGGTGAGGCCGGCATGGGTTCGATCGTGATCACCATCGCCACCGATGCGCCCCTGCTGCCACACCAGTGCACGCGCCTGGCGCAGAGGGCCAGCATCGGCCTGGCGCGGGTCGGGGGAGGCACCGAGGATTCCAGCGGAGACATCTTCCTGGCGTTTTCGGTGGGCAATCGCAACCTGCCGGTGGCCAATCACGGCCACCCCGGTGCCCCGACCAGCGCCTTGCAGATGGTCAACAACGATTACATTTCAGCGCTGTTCGTGGCGGCCGCCGATGCGGTGGAAGAGGCCATTCTCAACGCCATGCTGGCCGCTCGCGATCTGTCGGGCTGTGGCAGCCAGGCCCGTGCGCTCACTCCCGAACGCTTGCTGGCTGCCCTGGAACAGGTCGGCTGGCGACCACGGGGCCAGTGACAGGAGCAGGCACACGGGGTTGAGACTGTGCACCGGATGCTCGATTTATCTGCACAGTCTTGACGATTATTCCTTGAGTCGCTGTCTCCCACTCTTATTCCGGGGCCGCAACATCCACTCTTAGACTTCGCCGCAATTGCCCTGACATGCCTCCAACCCTCATCGGACGGGGCTGCATTGTCATCCTGCGGAGAGACCTCAGTTGTCGAGATGGAAAGGCCCCTGGCCCTTGCGCGGCCTGATCGCCCTGGTGCTGCTTGCCCCTCTGGAACAGGGCCTGGGCGCGCCGGCCCTGGGCTCGCTTGGCAATGGCTCGCGGCATCAGGACCAGCAACTGGAAGCCTTGCAGGCCCAGGCCTTGAAACCGGTGGACATGCTTGCCGAACAGGCCCCGGTGGCCGGCAGCTCGCTGCGCCTGCCGGCCGAGTCGCCCTGTGTGCTGATCCGCTCGGTGCAGTGGCAGGGCGCCGAGGCCTTTGCCTGGATGACCGCTACCTCGCCGATCATTGGCCAGTGCGTCGGCGGCAACGGCCTGGGCTTGCTGCGCCATTGGCTGGCGGAGCAACTGATACTGCGTGGCTACCTTACGACTCAAGTCGCCATTCCGGCCCAGGACCTGGCCGGCGGACGCCTGCTGATCCAAGTGATCGCCGGGCGGATCGGCACTATTGAACAGCAACCCCAGGGTATCGGTTGGGCCCGGCCGTTGTTTCCCGCCGGCCAGGGCCAACTGTTGAATGTGCGCGACCTGGACCAGGCCCTGGAAAACCTGCGGCGCCTGCCGGGGCAGGCCCTGAGTGCCTTTGACCTGATTCCGGGGACGGCCCTGGGCAGCACCGATATCGTCATCCGGCAACCCGAGGAGGTACGCCGGGTGATGGGCATGCTGACCCTGGACAACGCCGGCATCGACGCCACCGGGCGCAATCAGTTGGGGGCCATCCTGGCGATCGATTCGCCCCTGGCCCTGTATGACCAATTGCTACTGACCGCCAGTTCGGACAGCGCATTCGCCGACCACAGCCTGGGTTCCTGGTCGAGGAGCCTGGCCTGGAACCTGCCTCTGGGCTACACCGCGCTGTCCTTGGGCGCCAGTGAGTGGGGCAGCCGCCAGCAACTGTTCAAAGACGCCGACCAGCGCCTGGGGTTCATCTCCAGGACCCGACGTCTGGATGCCGGCCTCAGCCTGGTGACTTACCGCTCGGTCCACAGCCGGGGCACCTTGCAGGGGCGGTTGGTGCGTCGCCAGGACCGGGCCTGGGTCGGCAACACCGAGTTGGGCCAGCTTTACCGGGACATCACCGGCTATGAACTGAGCATGGCCCACCGGGAAAAATGCAACGCCAGCACCCTGGATTTCGAACTCGGCCTGCGCGGCAGCCTGCCCGGGATGAGCGCAGCGCCGGGGGCGGTCTACGAGGAGCAGTACTGGAACGGTCGTTACCGGATCTTCACCGGCAAGGCCGCAGTGGCCGGCGCCCTTGGCGTGGGCGCCAGCGTGCTGGGCTACCAGAGCGGTTTGTTCGTGCAGTACGCGCCGGTGCCGGTGCCGCCCACCGAGTACCTGCAGATCGGTGGCCGCTACACGGTGCGCGGCTTCGATGGCAACAGCACCCTGGCCAGCCCGGGTGGCTGGACCTGGCGCAACGAGCTGGCCGTGGCGGCAGGCTGGGGCAGCCAGTTCTACACGGCCCTGGATGCCGGCCAGGTAGTGCCCAGCGCCAGCCTGCGGTCAGGGGAGCGCACCCTGATCGGTAGCGCCGTCGGCCTGCGCGGCAGCTTCAGCGCCCTGAGCTACGACATTGCCCTGGGCCTGCCGTTGAAAAAGCCCGACGACCTCAACAGCCGTACTCCCACCCTGGATTTCTCGTTGCGTAGCCGCTTCTAGGCCATAGCGTTTCGCCAAGCGGCCTGTCTTCCAGCCCTGAACCAGGAGGTGCCACCACCGCCGAGCCTGTTACCCGCGTGCCCGCCGATTCAAGCGCACGCCTTATGCCAACAACACCACCGAGATCAATATGAAAACCAAGAATAAATCTACCCCGCACCTGCCACAGCCCGCTTTCGGGGCACAGCGCCTGGCGCTGGCCATCCTGCTGGCACTGCCGCTCCTGGAGCAGAGCGCCCTGGCCCAGCCCGGGCTGGTGGTGGACCCGTCCGCGGCGCTGCGACCGGTGCTCTCGACCAGCAACGGCACGCCGCTGGTGAACATCGTCGCTGCCAATGGTGCGGGCCTGTCCCACAACAAGTTCACCGAGTTCAACGTCGGCCAGGCCGGGCTGATACTCAACAACAGCACCACGGGTGTGCAGACCAGCCTGGGCGGCGCCATAGCCGGCAACAGCCTGCTCAATGGCCAGTCGGCAAGCGTCATTCTCAACGAGGTAACCGGGAAAATGGCCTCCCAGCTCAACGGCGTGATTGAAGTCGCCGGTGCCAATGCGCGGGTGATCGTGGCCAACCCCAACGGCATTTCCACCCAGGGCGCGGGGTTCATCAATGCCAATCGAGTGACCCTGGTGGCCGGCAACGCTGTGCTGGACGGGCAGGGTGGAGTTGCGCGCCTGCATACCGAGAATGGCCAGATCCGTATCGACGGCGCGGGCCTGGATGGTTCCGGGGCCAATGAAGTGGACCTGGTAGCCCGTACCATTCAGTTGAATGCGGCGCTGCAGGCGCAGAAGCTCAACCTGTCCGCACTCAAGGGCGATGTGAGTGCCAGCAACACCTTGTCCCTGGCCAGCTCCGGCAGCGCTGGACAGTCCGCGGTGGGGGTGATCATCAACGGTAAGGAGCAGGGCTTTACCGGCAACCAGATCATCATCAATGGCCAGGTGCAATCGGGTTCCGACTTTGCCGACAAACCCTTCAACAGCAGCCAGTTCGGCAAGGGCAACACCCAGGTGGTTTCCGGCCCGCCAGTGCCGGCGGCTGGCGTTTCAGTGCCGGAGGTGGTGGCTGAGACGGTTGTTCCCGAGGTCGCCATCGATGTGGCTCGCCTGGGCAGCATGCACGCGGACTCGATCCGCATGCTGGGCCGATCCGCCGGTGTCGGGGTCAATGTGGCGGGGCAGGTCAAGGCCCTGACCGGCAACCTCACTGTCACCGCTGATGGCAAGGTGCAGGTGGCCGCTGGTGGGGCCCTGGAAGCCGGGCAGGCACTGTCGATCACCGGCGGCCTGGACAACCAGGGCCGGGTTTCGGGTGCCCGGGTCTCGGTCAACGGCGACACGCTTCAGGGTCGACAGGGGTCGCTCGTGGCGCACGGCAGCCTGTCGCTGCAAGGCGCCCTGGAAAACCATGGCACCCTGCGCAGCGGGCAGGCGATGACTCTCAACGCCAGCAAGGTATTCAACGACAATCTGATCCACAGCGGCGCTTCGCTGACTGCCTACGGCGCCCTGGAGAATCACGGCACCCTGCGCAGCGAGCAGTCCATGACCCTCAACAACAGCACGCTGTTCAACGATAAGGTGATTCACAGTGGCGCCTCCCTGACGCTCCTGGGCAGCCGCCTGGACAACACTGCCAGCGGCACCATCACCAGTCGCGGCAGGCTCACCAACTGGGTCGGCAGCCAGCGCAATCAAGGGGTACTGGGGGGCGGTCATGCCGAGCCTCCACGCCAGTCCGGCGCAGCGGCGACTCCCGTCTCCAGCGTGGCGCTCAAGCCAGCTCCTGCCGTGCTTTCGGCCTATGGCCATGGCTCCTACGGCTACGCACAGGTCCAGTGGACAGCTCCGAGCTACGTCTGGACCGGGCTCTCGGAAATGGCCTACCAGGCGCCGGGGCGAGGTAACTACCTGCGCTTCTAATGCCTGAAACTGCGGGGGGCGGGGCGCTGGCCGCTGCGCCCCCACGGCCTGGCATCAGGCGTCCTGGGCCTGGAGGAACAGGGCAAACAGCTCGGACTGGGACTTGATCCCCAGCTTGCTGTACATGTGCTTGCGGTGAACCTTGACCGTCTCGGCGGAAATCCCCAGCTTGCGCGCAATCTCCTTGTTCGAGCAGCCACTGAGCAACCACTGGCCCACATCCAACTCCCGCGCCGAAAGGGGCGAACTCAACTGGGCAGTGGCCTGTTCCAGGCGGCTCTGCCAGTTGGGCGCGCTGGGCGTCGTGGCTTGGGGCTCGGACTCGAAATGCAGGCGCTGGCGCATCAGCGCCGCGATCCAGGGTTGCACCAGGCTCAGCAGGGCAGTCTGCTCAGGGCTGAAACGCGACTGGCTGCCGAGCGACAGGCTGAGGGTACGCTCGCCGTCCAGCAGGATATTGATGTGCACCTCGTCGGTCAGCACGTTCAGGCAGAAATAGCGCTGGTAGTAATCGGTCTGCTCGAAGCATTCCGGGGCCACGTCCTGCAGGCGAAACAGGCCACTGCGCGGATGTTCCCTGGCGTGGATGTAGAACGGATCCAGCAGGTACAGCCCCTTGAGATAGTCCTGGAACAGGGAGTCGGCTTCGCCGTCCGTTGCCGGGGATTCGGCCAGTAACCGGGGCCGGCCGCCGCTGAAGACCAGCACCACCCAATTGTCCACCGGCACATAGTGCTGCAGCAGGCGCACCAGGGCGCTCCAGAAATTGTCCCGGTCCAGGGTCTCGATAACGCGGCCCACGGCATCGTGCCAGGCCACGTCCTGCAAGGTCAGGCGCGTTTCACTACCCATTGAGGGGTACCCCATCGAAGTGATTTTTTGCCGCGTCGCGGCGCTCCATACTCGGCCCGTCCCCGGCACCTGCGGTCGCAAGCCCCGGGTGTCGCCAACGAGTGCAAGGATTAGAAATGAACATTGAACTGGTACAACTGGCAGGCCGTGACGGCGACACCGCTTATAACCTGGACCGGGTGCTCGAAGCCATTGCAACCTGCGCAGGCGACACCGATCTGCTGGTGTTCCCCGAAACTTGCCTGACCGGCTTCCTCAGCGCCGTACAGTTGGCCGAGTGCGCTGAAACCCTGGACGGGCCCAGTGTCCAGGCGGTGCTGCAGCAGGTCCGTGAGCGTCAGGTCGCGGTGGTCATCGGCCTGGCCGAGCGGGCCGGGGAGCATTACTACAACAGCTCACTGCTGCTGACCCCCGAGGGCATCGCCTTGCATTACCGCAAGACCCACCTATGGCCCTCGGAGCGCGGTGCGTTCTGCCCCGGCGACCGTTTCACCACGGTGCTGTGGAAGGGGCTGCGGGTCGGCATCCTGATCTGCTACGACATCGAGTTGCCGGAAACGGCCCGGGCCCTGGCACAACTGGGGGCCGAACTGATCATCGTCACCAACGGCAACATGGACCCCTACGGCCCGGTGCACCGCACTGCGATCATGGCTCGAGCCCAGGAAAATCAGCTGTTCGCGGTCATGGTCAACCGGGTGGGCGAGGGCGATGACGGCCTGGTCTTCGCCGGGGGCAGCGCTGCCATCGACCCGTTCGGGCAGGTGCTGTGGGAAGCCGGGCGCGAGGCGTGCCAGCAGCGCGTGAGCCTCGACCTGCACCAGCTCAAGGCCTCGCGCCGCGACTACCACTACCTCAGCGACCGCCGTCTGCCCCTACCCGGTGAACAGGTGGAGCACCCGGACGGGCGCCGCCAGCTGCTGATTCCCTGATTCCTGCCCATTGCTCTGATTCCTGCCACAACAATCCCAAAAACAGCAGGCGCGGCCACCTTCCCCATGGAGCAGGGGCCGACGCTATGGAGCTTGACGATGAAAACCCTTCACTGCGTTCCCCTGGCCCTGGCCTTGAATTTCTGCCTGGCCTTTACCGCCAGCGCCGAACCCAAGGTGCACATCTACAACTGGTACGACTTCATTGCCCCCGAGACCACCAAGGACTTCCAGGCACAGACCTCCGTCGCCGTGACCTACGACGTGTTCGACAACGGTGACGTGATGCAGAGCAAGCTCATGGCCGGCCGCAGCGGCTACGACGTGGTAGTGGCCACCGGCGACCTGCTGCCGAACCTGATCAAGGCAGGGGTGCTCAAGGAACTGGACCGCAGCCAGTTGCCCAACTGGTCCAACCTGGACCCGCAGATCCTGGCCAAGGTGCAGGGCAACGACCCGGGCAATCGCTATGCCGTACCCTACCTGTGGGGCACCACGGGCATTGGCTACGACGCAGACAAGGTCCGGGCGATCCTCGGGCCGGACGCCCCGGTGGATTCCTGGGACCTGATCTTCAAGGAGCAGAACCTCGCCCGGCTCAGCCAGTGCGGTGTGGCCATGCTCGATGCCCCAGGCGAGATCGTCCCCATTGCCCTGCATTACCTGGGGTTGCCCTACAACAGCCAGAACCCCGAGGACTACCGCAAGGCCGAGGCCCTGCTGCTGAAGCTGCGCCCCTATGTGCGCTATTTCGATTCCTCGAAGTTCATCACCGACCTGGCCAATGGCAATGTCTGCGTGGTAGTGGGCTGGGCCGGCGGTGTGCTTGACGCCAAGAGCGCATCGGAGGCCGCCGGCAACGGCCGCCAGATCGAGTACCGGATTCCCCGCGAGGGTGCCCCGATCTGGGTGGAGAGCCTGGTGTTGCTCAACGACGCACCCAACCCGCAGCAGGGCTTGCAGTTCATCGACTACATGCTGCGCCCCCAGGTGATCGCCGCGACCACCCGCTACCTGAAGTACCCCAATGGCAACCTGGCGGCCAAGGCGCTGGTGGAGCAGCAGATCCGTGACAACCCCAGCGTCTACCCGAGCGCTGCGGTGCTCGACACTCTGTTCCCCCTGGAACCGCTGCCGTTGAAACTGGAGCGGGTGCGTACCCGGGTCTGGAGCAAGGTCAAGAGCGGTAGCTAGTCCCGAGTGGCAACAGCGGCGGCGCTGGTTGTCCCTGGCGCTCGCCAGCCGCCCCCCAGCGCCTTGTACAGCGCGACCACATTCACATAGGACGCGGTATCCGCCTGGGCCAGGGCATCCTCGGCCTGCAGCCGGCTGGCCTGGGCCTGCAGCGCCAGCAGGTAGGGCGCCGCACCTGCTGTGTAGCGCACCTGGGCCAGGGTGGCGGCCCGGCTACTTTGCCGGGCGGCTTCCAGCAGATCCCCCAGGCGTTGCTGGGACTGGCTGTAGGTGGTCAGGGCGCTCTCGGCTTCCGCCACCGCCAGCAGCACCACCTGCTCGTAACGAGCCTGGGCACCTTGGCTGCGGGCCTCGGCCTGGCGTTGCCGGGCCTTGACACTAGCCAGGTGCAGGGCCGGCCAGCTGATGCCGGGGGTGAAGCTGAAGGCCCGGCTGCTGCCGGCGCCCAGGTCCGCGCCGCGGATGGCCACGAAGCCGAGGAAGCCCCCCAGGTCCACCCGGGGATACAACTCGGCGGTCACCGCACCGATGTCGGCGCTGGAGGCGGCAAAGTCGCGCTCGGCACTGGCGATGTCCGGGCGCTGACGCAGCAGATCGGCGAGGTTGCCGATCGGCAGGCGGGTCGCAAGCGGTACCAGGGCATCCTGACGATCCAGGGCTTTCAGCTCGCCGGGCTGGGCGGCCACCAGCACCGCCAGGCGATAGCGGGCCAGTTGGCTGCGGGTGTACAGGGGCGCCAGGGAGGCCTGCTGGCGTGCCCGCTCGGCCCGTGCACTGGCCAACTCGTCTTCGGCGCCACGCCCGGCTGCGACCATGGCGGCCACCACCTGCTCCATGTGCGTCTGGTTATCCAGGGCTGCCCGGGCCACCTCCAGCTGGCGTTGCGCACCGCGCATCTCGAAGTAATTGCGCGCTACTTCGGCCGCTACCACTATCCGCGCCTGGGCCAGATCGGCCACGGCGGCTTGATCACGGGCGGCCGCAGCTTGGGACAGGCGCTGCAAGCGGCCGAACAGGTCTATCTCCCATTGGGCGTCAAACCCCACCCGGTAGCTCTTGGCCAGGTTGCGTTCGCCGGCGGGCCCTGGATTGTCCTGGGCCAGGCTGCGGGAGTAACCACCGCCGGCGGTCACGGTCGGCAAGCGGTCGAGCTGGCGCTGGTCCAGCTCGGCGCGCGCTTCCAGCAACCGGGCCTGGGCCTGGTGAATGTCCCGGTTGCGACTCAGGGCCTGGTCCATCAACTGGTCCAGTTGCGGGTCCTGGAATTGCCGCCACCAGTCGCGCTGCAATTGCTCGCTGGAGTACAGCGCCGGGTCCGGTTGCTGGGACAGATGCAGCGGCGTCGCAACCTGTGGCTGATAATCGGGGCCCAGGGTGCAGCCACCCAGCCCCAGTGACAGCAGCAGCCAGTACAGTGGCTGCCGCGGGTTGATTGCAAAGTGACGCATGAGTTGCTCCTTAGACCCGAGGGGCCATGGCGGGGGCTGCGGCATCCAGGGATGCCAGTTCGCGCGCCCGGGGAGTGTTAGCCGCGCTGCGATGGTCCACGGCAATGATCGAGTACATGGTGGGCAGCACCAGCAGGGTGAACAGCGTGCCCACCAGCATGCCCACCACAATCACCAGCCCCAGGTCATGGCGGCTGTGGGCGCCAGCACCGCTGGCGAACAGCAGGGGGACCAGCCCGGCGACCATGGCCGCGG
This sequence comes from Pseudomonas sp. GW823-FHT03E05, assembly GCF_058796855.1. Lineage (NCBI taxonomy): Bacteria > Pseudomonadati > Pseudomonadota > Gammaproteobacteria > Pseudomonadales > Pseudomonadaceae > Pseudomonas > Pseudomonas sp. GW823-FHT03E05. The sequence continues at coordinate 1,337,392 of NZ_JBXAJB010000001.1, read as the reverse complement.
TGGTCATCAGGATCGGCCGCAGGCGCATCTTCGCCGACTTCACTATCGCCTCATGGCGGTCCAGGCCTTCCTTGACCTGCAGCTCATTGGCGAACTCCACCATGAGGATCCCATGCTTGCTGATCAGGCCCACCAAGGTGACCAGCCCGATCTGGGTGTAGATGTTGATGGTGGACAGCCCCAGCGCCAGGGGAATCAGGGCGCCGAAGATCGACAGCGGAACACTGATCAGGATGATCAGCGGGTCCCGCAGGCTTTCGTATTGGGCTGCCAATACCAGGTAGATGACGATGATCGCGAACACGAAGGCCATGATCAGCGCCCCCCCTTCCTGCTGATACTGGCGGGCGTCCGAGAGCCAGTCATAGGTGAAGCCCGGCGGCAGGTTGCGTGCCTGCTGTTCGAGGAAGCCCACGGCATCGCCCATGGCCACTCCCGGTGCGGGAATCGCCTGGAAGACCGCCGAGTTGAGCTGGTCGAACTGAGTCAACTGGTTGGGTTCCACCCCGGTGGACAGGGTTACCAGATTGCCCAGCGGAACCTGGCCGCCGCTGGCGCTGGTGACGTAGAAACGCGCCAGGGCCTCGGGAGACAGGCGCTCATTGCGCAGGCTCTGGGGGATTACATCGTAGGAGCGGCCCTGCATGCCGAAGCGGTTGACGTAGTTTTCGCCCACCAGCACCGCCAGGGTGTCGCCGATGTCCTTCATGGTGACCCCGAGGCTGTTGGCCTTGGCCCGGTCGATGCGGATCCTGATCACCGAGTTGTTGTAGTCCAGGTCGCTGTCCACCACCATGAACAGGCCGCTTTTGCGCGCGGCGTCCTTCAGCTCCTGCATGGCCTCGTAGACCAGCCGGTAGTCGCCGGCACTCTTGATTACCATCTGCACCGGCAGGCCGCCGGTGGAGCCGGGCAGCGAGGGCAACTGGAAGGCGAAGACATTGCTGCCCTCGATGTCATTGGCGCGATTCTGCATGTCCACCTGGATCTGGTCGGCGTTGCGCTGGCGTTGCTCCCAGTCGACGAAGTTGACCCCGCCAATACTGTTGGAGACACCGTTGATGCCGTTGATCAGCCACAGGTTGCTCTGCTCGGGCAGGGTCACCATCACCTGGTTCCACTTCTCGCCGAATTTCTCTACATAGTCGATGTTGGCGTTCTGCGGCGACTTGATGGCCGTCAGCACCGTGGACTGGTCTTCCACCGGTGCCAGTTCGCGCCGGGCCTGGTTGTACAGCAACGGCACGCTGACCAGGACCAGCAGGGCAATGACGCAGATCACCCGGCGATGTTCCAGGGACATGCTCAGCACCCGGCCATAGGCCGCCCCCAGGCGTGCGAAGCCGCGTTCGGCCTGGCGCGCCATCCAGCCTTCGTTCATCTGGCTATCGAGCAGGAACGAGCTCATGACCGGGGACAGCGTCAAGGCGATGATCCCAGAGACCACCACGGAACCGGCGAGGGTGAAGGCGAACTCCTTGAACAGCGACCCGGTAAGGCCGCCCATCAGGCCGATGGGGGCATAGACCGCGGCCAGGGTCAGGGTCATGGCGATCACCGGCGCGGCGACCTCCCGGGCGCCGATCAGGGCGGCGAGGGCCGGGGACTTGCCTTCTTCGATATGCCGGTGGACGTTCTCCACCACGATGATCGCGTCATCGACCACCAGGCCGATGGCCAGAACCATGGCCAGCAGGGTCAGCAAGTTGATACTGAAGCCAAATAGCGCCATGAAGGCCGCGGCGCCGAGCATCGACAGCGGGATGGTGATGACCGGGATGAGCACCGCCCGCACCGAACCCAGGCTGAGGAAGATGACCAGCACCACGATCACTATCGCTTCGATCAGGGTACCGGAGACTTCATCGATGGAGGCGCTGATGAAGCGGGCCAGCTCGAAGGGCACCGCTACCTTCACGTCCGGTGGCAGGTTGGCGCGGATCCCCGGCAGCAGCTCGTTGAGCTTGTCGACTATCACCAAAGGGTTGGCGTTGGGGGCGGCATTCAAACCGAAGTACACCGCATTGACCCCATCCATGAGGGCACTGGTATCCGTCGCGGCCGCGCCCAGTTCCACCGTGGCAACGTCTTCCAGGCGCACCAGGCCGGCAGGGGTGCTCTTGACCACCAACTGGCGAAACTCGGCGACATTCACCAGGTCGGTATCGACCTGGATGTCGGACACCACATACAGCCCCTTGGCCTGGCCCGGCGCGGCCTGCACGTTGTTGTCGCGCAGGGCCCGGGCCACCTCGCCGGCGGACACACCGTGGGCGGCCAGGCGGCTGGCGTCGAGCCAGATGCGCATGGCCATTTTCTGCCCGCCGTTTAAGTCGATGCTGCCCACACCCTCGATGGACGACAGCTGTGGCTGCACCACCCGGGTCACGTAGTCGGACAGCGCCGCGGTGGACAGGGTCGGGCTGGAAAAGCCGACATAGGCCACGGCCGTGGCTTCCCCGGAGGACTTCACGATCACCGGGTCGTAGGCCTCGGCGGGCAGCCGGTACTTGACCTCGTTGACCTTGGCCATCACCTGGGTCATGGCCTTGTTCGAGTCGGCATTGAGCTTCATGCGCACTGCGATCACGCTGCGGCCTTGGGTCGAGGTGGAGGTCATGTAGTCGACGTCCTCCACCGTGGCCACCGACTGGGCGATGGCCTGGGTGACAAAGCCCTGCATCAATTGCGGCGAGGCGCCGGGATACTGGGTGGTGATGGTCAGGGTCGAGCTTTCGGTCAGCGGGTACTGGCGGATCGGCAGCTTGTCGATGGCCAGCCACCCCATCAGCAGAATCAGGGTGCTGACCACCAGCGCCAGTACCGGGCGCCGGACGAATAAATCAGTGAAGGTCATGATGGGATCCTTGGTGTTTCACTGGGCCCGGGCGGCGGTAGCCGGGGCATCGAGGGCCAGGCTGTCCTGGTTGGCTATCTGCACGGGGGCGCCGTTCTGCAGGCGCAACTGGCCCGAGGTCACTACCCGGTCTCCCGGCTGGACGCCTTCTTGCAGGACGACGCGGCCATCCAGGCGCTCGCCGGTCTTGACGTACGCCTGGCGCACGCTGAGGGCGCTGTCATCAGTGCCTTGCACCACGTAGACAAAGTCGCCGTAGGCGCTGTAGCTGACGGCTGTTTCCGGGACACTCATGCGCGGCGGGCCCGGCGGCAGTGCCACCTGGCCATGGACATACATGCCCGGGGTCAGCAGGTGGTCGGGGTTGGCCACTACGGCCTGCACCAGTACGGTCCGGGTGCCAGGATCGATGCGCGGCTCCAGGGTGCCGACCCGGCCCTTGAACGAGCGCTGGGGATAGGCGTCCACCGCCACGGCCATGTCCTGCCCTGTGGCCAGTGCGGCCAGGGAGCGCTCGGGCAGGGTGATGTTGGCGTACAGGGTGCGTGCGTCGGTCAGGGACACCACAGGTTCACCGGCTTGCAGGTATTGGCCGAGGTTGACCTTGCGCACGCCGAGTACGCCGTCGAACGGCGCCTTTATGCGCTTTTGCTCGATCAGGGCCTTGACCCGGCGGATGTCCCCCAGCACCTGCTGATAGGCCCAGTGAGCCTGGTCCAACTGCTCCTGGGTGGCGGCCTGTTGCGGCAGCAGCGTGCGGGTACGCTGCAATTGTGCCTGGGCATTGCTGGCCTGGGCCTGGAGCCGCGCCAGTTCGCCCAGTTGCGGCTCGGCGTTCAATTGCACCAGCACCTGGCCGGCGTGCACCCGGTCTCCGGGGGCGAAGGCGATGGCGCTGATCAGGCCGCTGGTCTCGGCGCTGACCATGACTTGCCGGGTGGCTTCCAGCTCGCCGATACCGCTCAGTACGTTGGGCACATTGCCGAGCATTACCTGGGCAACGGCCACTTTGGTGGCCGGGCGCGAGCTATTGCCGGCGTCCGAACCTGAGGGAGCGGGGGCATACAGCACCTTGCAGGCGACCGCGAGCATTGCCAGCGCTACGGCAGCGCCAGCGGAGAATTTGAGTTTTCTATTCATGATCCTGACTACTGATAAGTGAATGACAGGGGGCGACGGACGATGGGCTCGTGCGTCGGTGTTAAAGCCTTGCTGGGGAAAACCTGATTCGGTACGCCATCAGCAACAGACCGGTCCCCAGAAGCAGAAACAGCATCAGGGCACCGTGCACGGCCGGGGCCATGCCCGTTGCGTCCACCAGCAGCCCCAGGGGCACGGGGACGGCGTTGAACAGGTAGACCGTCATGTAGAAGTAGGCGATGAGCTTGCCGTGGCCCTTGCCCTTGGCCAGCTGATTGATCAGCCGCGCGCTGCCGACGAATATCGCGCCATAGGCATAGCCGCCGATGATCAGGGCCGGCACCGCCAGCAGCAGCGACGCCTGGAAAAAGGCCAGTAGCAACACCGCGAAGGCCAGGCATTGGCTCAGCAGGCCGCTCAGAAGGGCACGCCGGGCGTCCAGGCGCTGGCAGAACAACTGGCTGGCCCCGGCGATCAGCAGGTAAGCCGAAATGCTGTAGCCGAATACCCCGCGATCACCCAGGCCCAGTAGCTGCTCGGCGGCCCCGGGGCCGATGACGAACACGCAGGCGGCAAACGACCAACTGAAGAACACCGACCAGGCGCAAAGATGGAAGGGCATGCCAATGCCCTTGAGGCTTTGCAGCAATCCCGGGGCCTTGGCCTGCATAGCATCCGGTGTGGCGTTGGCGACCTGTACCGATGTGGGCCAGCCGCCCAGTACGCCGCAGGTGGCGACGAGGGTCAGGCCCATGATCAGCCAGAAGGGCAGTGCCATGGGGTAGAGGTCCAGTTGCAGGGCGGCACCGCTGAGCAACGGGCCCAGGGCCAGGCCCATGACCATCGCCAGGGTGGCCAGCAGCGCCGCCAGCTTGCCGTGGTCGGCAGGGCCGAAGCGCACCAAGGCGACGTTGACTCCGGCGGTCATGGCTCCCGAGCCGATACCGGCAATCAGGCGCCCGGCACCCAGTTGCCAGGGCGCCTCGCCCCGGGAAAACAACCAGGCACCGCAGAACACCAGGGCTGCCGCGGGCACCAGCAACTTGCGCAGATCTTGCAGGCGGCCGGCAAGCCCGCCCAGGGTCAGCAGCGACAGCAGTACGCCGACGCCATAGACGCCGAAGATCAGCGTCAACTGCACCGAGCTCAATTGCAGTTGCTGCTTGTAGAAGGGGTAGAGCGGCGTCGGCACGCTGCTGTTGATCAGGGACACCATCAATGACAGCGCCAGAAACAGCAGGAGCAGCCGCGATGGAGCTTTATTGCAGGCGTGCGGATTCGCGGACATGACTTATCCAGGCCAATGACTGTGGGGGCATGGCAGTTGAGGTTGTTGGAAGGGGCGAAGAGAGCACCGGCGCCCTACAGCGCAGTGACAGGCACGTTGTCGCGCAGGCAGTCACTCAAGGGGGGTGCAGGGGCTCTCGGGCTTTGTGAATCGAGTGGCGCCGGCAGTACCGGCGTCGCTCAAATCCTGAAGCAAATGATAGCGATTGAGCCGATCACTACCATGCTTGAAACCCCAGAGTTCATCTTGCTGCGTCCAATGGGGGGGACGGCGCAGGGGCCAGGCAGGAGGGCAGACGTGCAGCGCGGTGAGCCGCCCGCTCAGCCCGGCGGCAGCAAGCGCAGCGGATCCACCGGCACGCCGTTGGCGCGGATCTCGAAGTAAAGCTGGGCGCGGTCGGTGTCCTGGGAACCGGCTTCGGCGATCTTCTGGCCCTTGATCACCATCTGCCCTTCCTTGACCAGCAGCCGGCTGTTGTAGGCGTAGGTGCTGGTGTAGGAGGGGCCGTGCTGGAGAATCATCAGGTTGCCGTAACCGCGCATGTAGCCGGCGAACGCCACCTTGCCGCCCAGGGTGGCGTGGATCGGCTGGCCCTGGGTGGTGGCGATGCGGATGCCCTGGTTGAGCTTGCCGGTGGGGGAGAAGCGCCCGATCAGCACTCCGCGCAACGGCCAGCTCCAGCCCTTGAGAGTGACCTTGGGCATGGGGGCAGGGGCCGGGGGCGCTGTTCGGCCCTTGCTGGCGGTGGTTCGCGACTTGCTGCTGACCACCCGGGTGGTCCTGGCCGCGCCGCCTACCCGCAGCACCTGGCCGACCTCCACGGTATAAGGCGCCTTGAGGCCGTTGAGCCGCGCCACCTCCTTCCAGTTGGTGCCGTTGCGGCTGGCAATGGAATACAGCGTGTCGCCGCGCTTGACCCGGTACTCGCCGGCCTTGAGGGGGCCGGAGTTGGAAGGGCTGGAGCTGCAGGCTGACAGGGTCAGGAGCAATGCGATGAAAAGCAATCTTGCGAACACGCGACATCCACTATGTCTTGACGGGGCCAAGGGGCCCGAAACTTCGGCGTTAGCCAGGCCGATAAAGCCGGCAACTATACCTGTTTGCCGATGAAGAGGCGCGTTATAGACCGCTGCCACAGCGGTTAAATTCAATCCGGATGTCACAGGACGCTGATCTTTCCTGCGCCATGAACGCCCACGGCAATCTTTGTGAACCCTCGTCGCCTGCACCGCACTAAGGCAGTACAGACCGGGAGGAATCTTATGCAAGTGCAATACCTGTTGATCGTACTGGCCGTGATCGTGCTGCTGGCCGAGATCTGGGCCATCAGAAGCCTGCTGCGCAGCGGTGCGCGGGCAGAAAACAAGGGGCTGTGGATCGTGGTGATCATCTTCGTTCCGCTGCTGGGGCTGTTGCTCTGGCTGATGGTCGGCCCCAAGGCCCTGAACCGGGACGCGCCGGCCGAGCGCGGCAGAAGCTGAAAACGGGGGGCAAACCCGCTGAAGGGTTGAACACGACATGCCAAGAATTCTTACATCCCATGTGGACGAAGCCGAGCTCACCGAGCACAACGCCAAGATGTTCGGCTCGCCCAAGGAACGGCTGGACTTCTATCGCCGGGAGATCCAATACGAAACCAGCATCCTGGCCAACCGCACCGATGCCTACCTGACGGCCCAGGCATTCCTGGTAATCGCCTTCGCTTCGTGCATGGCCAATCTCAATCCGGAATGGGGCAAGCTGTTTACCCTGTCCGTGCCGCCTTTCCTGGCGTTGCTGGGGATCCTCAGCTCTCTCAATGCCTGGCCTGGCATCAGGGCCGCCTACGAGATCATCGATCACTGGCATTTCAAGCAGAGTCACCTGCTGCACAGCGAACCGGTGATGGGCCTGGCCTATGACGAATCGCCGCTGTTCTGCGAAAGCGAGTCGAGCCACAAGGGCTATCGCAAGTCGTTGCTGTTTTCCATGCGTTCGCCCTGGTTGTTCGCGGCTTTCTGGCTGCTGCTGGGGATTTGGGCGGTGTATATCCAGGTGACCAATCCGGGCTCCTGAGGGCGCAGGCTCGCTGCCTGCGCTGCGGGACGCACGCTACCGGCCTATGGGCGCCAGCTGGCCGGTGTGCCGCGCACGCGAACGCGGCACCTGGGTGCCACGCTCGCCGGTCACTCAGTGCGGAGCGCGGGGAATGGTCTTGAGCAGGTCTTCGGGGCTGATATGGCCGACCACGGCCTCGGCGGCGCTGCCCGGTAGCGGCAGGTCGAGGATATGACCCTTGATCTTGCCCACCACATGCATTTCGCACGGCTTGCAGTCGAATTTCAGGGTCAGCACTTCATCGCCGTGTACCAGTTGCATCGGTGCCACCTTGGTGCGCACGCCGGTCACGCCCTTGGCCTGCTTGGGGCACAGGTTGAAGGAGAAGCGCAGGCAGTGCTTGGTGATCATCACCGGCACGTCGCCGTGCTCTTCATGGGCCTCGAAGGCCGCGTCGATCAGTTGCACCCCGTGACGGTGGTAGAAATCCCGGGCCTTCTGGTTGTAGACGTTGGCCAGGAATGACAGGTGCGATTCCGGGTAGACCGGCGGCGGGCTGCTTTCGGCCTTGCGCGAGCCCCGTGGGTGGGCAGCGATGCGTGCGGCGTCCAGGGCTTCGATGACCTCCCGGCGCAGGGCCTTGAGCTGGGAGTTGGGGATGAAGTAAGCCTGGGGCGCGTCCAGCTTGATGCTGGTGGCGTGGTAATGGGTGGTGCCCAGCTGGCCCAGCAGATCCTGCAGTTGCCCCAGGGCCTGTTCCGGCTTGTTGGCCACGCCGAACGGGCCATCCAGGGCGACGCTGGCGCTGATGCCTTCCTCGCTGGTGGCGGTCAGTTCCAGCCGTGCTTCGCTCAGGCGTGCCAGCCAGGACAGGCCGATGCGCCGCTCGGCGGAAGTGCGGGTCAAGGCTTGCTGCCAGTTGTGGTCGAGGTTGCGGCTCAGCGGGTGGTTGGGCCGCAGACGGCTCAGGGCTTCGGGCATCTCGTTGGGTTCGACCCGATAGCGGTAGCGTTTCTCGCCATCTTCTTCGAACTCGCCACGGGCCTCGGCGATGTTGGCGCGGAAACCCACCACCTCACGCTTGACCAGCAGGTTCAGGCCATCGCCATTGGACAACGGCTCGAAGGTCACCACCTGCAGGTCGCGCTTGCCGACCTTTTCCACGGTGCCTACCGGCAGCCCGGTGAAAGTCGGCGAGTCGAAGGCGCCGATGTCGATCTTGCGCTCGCTGACAAAGTAGTCGGTGCTGCCGCGGTGGAACGTCTTGTCCGGGTCGGGCACGAAGAAATGCGCGGTACGGCCGCTGGAGGCGCGGGCCAGGTCGGGGCGATCTTCCAGAACCGCGTCCAGGCGCTGGCGGTAGTAGGCCGTGATGTTCTTCACATAGGCCATGTCCTTGTAGCGCCCCTCGATCTTGAACGAGCGCACGCCAGCTTCCACCAGGGCGCGGATGTTGGCGCTCTGGTTGTTGTCCTTCATCGACAGCAGGTGTTTTTCATAGGCGATCACGCCGCCGTGCTCGTCCTTGAGGGTGTAGGGCAGGCGGCAGGCCTGGGAGCAATCGCCACGGTTGGCGCTGCGGCCGGTCTGGGCGTGGGAAATGTTGCATTGGCCGGAGAAGGCCACGCACAAAGCGCCGTGAATGAAGAACTCGATGGCGGCATCGGTTTCAGCGGCGATGGCACTGATTTCCTTGAGGTTCAGCTCGCGGGCCAGGACCAGCTGGGAGAAGCCGGCCTGGTCGAGGAACTTCGCCCGCTCCAGGGTGCGGATGTCGGTCTGGGTGCTGGCGTGCAGCTCGATGGGCGGAATATCCAGCTCCATCACCCCCAGGTCCTGGACGATCAGCGCATCGACCCCCGCGTCATACAGTTGGTGGATCAGCTTGCGCGCCGGTTCCAGCTCGTTGTCGTGGAGGATGGTGTTGAGGGTGGTGAACACCCGGGCGTGATAGCGGCGGGCGAACTCCACCAACTGGGCGATCTCGCCCACCTCGTTGCTGGCGTTGTGGCGGGCGCCGAAGCTCGGGCCGCCGATGTACACCGCATCGGCGCCATGCAGGATGGCTTCGCGGGCGATGCTCACATCGCGGGCAGGGCTGAGCAGTTCCAGGTGATGTTTGGGCAAGGACATGTTTTTTTTAGTCAGGCTTATCAGGGTCAAGGCGCGCATTGTAGCGGCGAAACGCTTGCCCGGCACCCGTGCGCTGCCAGGTGGCGGCCACGCCTTGCGCGTAGCCGCCGATTGAAGCGCTGCCTCAGGCCTTTGCGGCCATTGCCGTGACTTCCACGCGCATGCCTTCCACCGCCAGGGCGGCCACGCCAACCGCGGCACGTACCGGCCAGGGCTTGGCGAAGAAACGCTGGTAGACCGCATTGAATGCCGCACGATCGGCCATGTCGGTGAGGTAGATGGTCAGGTGCATGACCCGGTCCATGGAACTGCCGGCGCGCTCCAGGGCCACTTTCAGCGCCTGCAGCGTGCATTCGCTCTGCAGGGTGATGTCCCCCAGTTCCAGGCTGCCGTCGGCGCGGGTAGGGATCTGGGTGGAGACCAGGATGCCGTTGAAACCGACCACGTCGGAGGAAATGGAATCGGCGTCCGGGTCGGGGGTGAAGCTCAGGTCTTGGTTGGCCATGGGGGTCTCTTGTTCGAGGGGAAAAAGGTTCGCAAGGATGAGTGGGTGTCGACTGAAGTTCAAGTTGTGAGGGGCTTTTTGCGGTCCTCATTCCATGCATCGTCCAGGTCTCGCTTCCAGGCGGCAATTCGTCGTGGGTCACACAAGGCCTTGGCCAAGGCCTGGTGCACTTCATAGTTGGGCTCGGTTTGACTGAGCCCATTGGTCCAGTCCTTCACCTGTTGATAGAGACTTTGGGTCGTCGTTGGGGCATCGTTTTTTCGCTGCCGGGTCAGGATGGACTTGTACAGCTTGCGGTTCTCGCCCTTGAGCTCTCGGGTCCAGCGATCTTCCAGGTGCAGGAGCCTGTTCAAGTTGTGGACCCGTTGCGCATCGGCTGCGCGGGTGCTCTTGAGCATGACGCTGAGCTTGGTGTCGTTGAACTCCAGCTTGAGCGTGCCGGCGGGGTTACGCCTGTAGGGGTGGAACCACTCCTCAAAGGAGCCGCCGCTGTGCACGGGATGTGCAGCCTTGTTCTGTGGACCATTGCACTCGCCGCAGATGGGGACCAGATTCTCCGCACACACCGCCAGCAAGGGGTAGGCACTCTTGGGTATCCAATGGTCGACTTCGACATTGCGCAGCTCACCTCCACACATCACACAGACATGCCGTGCGTCCTGGTCCTTGTCACCCTTGTGAAGCGCAAGAAAGCTGTCGCAAAAGTGCTGGTATTTCAGGAGCGAGCTGCGCTCACCAGTAGGCGTACCGTCGGCAAGGTAGGGCAGTCCGTCTTTAAGCCCCTTGTTGTAGAACGCCTCCATCAGGTCCTGGAGGTTTTTTTGGTGGGCTTTGGCATACGGGTCGCCAGCGAAGGGGTAACCCACTGGCATCGCAGGAGCGATGGGCGCGGCCTCGAAGTATCGCCCAATCCGGCTGGTTGCATTGATCCAGTCACGCAGGCGGTCCTTCTGCGTGTCATTGAGTTCGGCCAGGTGGGCGGCCCGCTCCAGAAGCTTGTGGCGATTGAGCTTTTTGTTCAGAAAGCCCCACAGCCAACGGCTTTCTTCCAGGCTCAGGGGCAGCGTCTGCAAGTCGGCAGCCGTCAATTGCGCTGCCCGGGTCGAAGGCTGGCACAACCACAGGGCAAACACATGCATCATGTTCTGGCATGCCCTCAAGGCGGCGGAGCAGCCGACTGGCTCTATGGGCTTAAGCATCGGCATCACCCCGGCCTTTGTTGGCGGCCTGGAGCTTGTCGATCAAGCCATGCAGATCGGCTTTCAAGTCATCCGACTTCACATGTTCGATCAAGGCATTGAGGGTTCGAGCGTCCTCGGTCTGCTCCCAGTGATTTAGCCGGGCGCGCAGTTCGGAGCGATAAAAACCGGTGCCAAGCCGATTGACCACCGCCCTGAGTTGCTTTATTTGCTCGGCAGTGGGTACCTGCACTTGCTCCACATGGTCGAGAAAGGTTTCGATACGCCGCTGCGCACGGCTACCGATACTGTCTTGCGTGTGAAACAGATTCATCATCAGCGCCCCGGGATCCGTGGCGAAGGTGCGGGTGCTGACCTGATTGGCCGAAGAGCTGCCATCCTCTCCTTTCTTGATAAAGATGATTTCCTCATCGAACACATCCGACAGCACGATGGCCGAATGGCTGGCAATCAGTACGCTGCTGGCATCCTCGCCCATGGCTTGCTCGATATTGCTGACAATCTCGCGCTTCCAGGCGTCGTTGAAGTGGGTTTCCGGCTCATCGAGCAGCAGCAGGGCATCCTGCTGGCCCGCCAGCAGATGGAACAGCGCCCAGCGTCGCAGCACCATCTGCTCGCCATCGGAAAGGTCGGAGTAGCTCATGACCCCACTGTCGTTGGCGAACTCGTCCTCAGGCTTTTCATTGCGCCGCAACGACATTTCGATGCCGTCGATCAGGCCAACGGCCAGCCACCGGGACAACTCGTTGAAACGGCTGAACGCACTCTGGTTTGCCTCTCCCAGCATTAGGGTCAGGGCCTGATCCTGAGTGGCCGCCTGCGACAGTTGCGGGTTCAGGTACTGGCTTTTATCTACGGCTGGAACCGGGGCGTCCACATCAAAGTGCAATACCCGCAGGCGATCGCCGGGATCGGGTAGGGCAAGCACCTCGCCGGCCACCAGCAGCAGGTCGTGCATTTTGCTTTGCAAGGCCCGCGGTGCCGCCAGGGCCCGGTGCAGGTCCAATCGCAAGCGCACACTGACGAGCCGATGCCAGCCGGCCTTGGCGAATAACCCGCTTAGCCCGCGATCGTCACCTTCCTGCGGGCGTTGCTGCATTAGGTCCTGCAGGACCACGGCCAGCAGCGCGGCATCCGGACGGCCGTCGCTCAGCAGGATCGGACGATCGAGCTGGTCACTGGCCTCGTCCTTGCCATGGGGCAGGGGAGACTGATCCTGCGGGGCAGGCTCGGTGCCATTCAATGACGCCTCATCCTGGTAGGTCCAGCCAACAGGACGTTCCAGTTCGAAGGGGTATTGCTCATCGGGCTTGAAGCGCAAGGCGCTAGCCACCTGCTCCAGCGGCGGGCGCCAGATGTCCTGCCACGGCCTCCAGGAGCCGGAGGTGTAGGCCAGCACCTTGGGCAGCAGGTCCGTCACGGTTTGCGGATAATCCCCTTCCTTGATTCGTGGCGTGAACAGTGGCAACCGCTCTGTACCCAGTTGTTCGATGAGTGCCTCGAAATCGGCGCTGCCCGCGTTTTTTGCAATGGGCTCGCCCTCTGCCTGCCACAGGCTGGTGGACGCAGCAGTTCCTGAGCTCTTGAAAATGACGCTGCGCAGCTTGCCGCTGGCGACCGTGCCCAGTTCATAGACCAAGGTGAAGGCGAAGCCAGGCAGCCGGCCATCGGCCAGGGCGATATAGATCGAGGCGATGGCGCGCAGCAGATGGCTTTTGCCACTGCCATTGAGGCCCACCACGAAATGGATGGCGCAAGGTTGTGGCTGATCCTGGACCAGGGCTTCCCAGGGCGCATCCTGAGCGAAACACACCTTGAGCTGGCTCAGGGGGGCGTAGAGGTTCAGATTCAAATAACGCAAACGCATTTATTGTCCCTTGTTCGAACGGCTGACGCTGTCGCGAAAGCGCTTTGCATCCTGCATGGCGCTGTCTTCCTCGACGCGCCCCGAGTCGTTGATCCGATAGCTCCTGAATGCCGTCATGAACTCACCCTCGGTGCCTGTACCTGATCCCGGAATGCTCATTTTGCGGATCAGCCCCAGCGCTGCGATCTGTTCCAGGGTTCGGTGCAGGGACACCGTCGATAACCCTGATTGATGTTGTGCAGACACTAGGCTGTGGCAAAAGGCTTCGACCGCATCCTGATCATCTATCACCAAGGGGAACGGCAGTTCACTCAGTTCTTTCCAGACCTGGGACTGGAAGCTCGAGAGCTGGGCGGCGACTGTCGTACGTGCGCTGCGCGAGACACTTCTGACGGGCTCGGGAACCTCGGGCCGCACAGGAAGCACGAGGCGTGGTGGCGATGGCTCCGCAATGCCCCGGGTTTGCTGTTGAGCTCGCCATTTAGCCGAAAGACTGGAGGAAAAGGCCTCCGTCAGCATGGCCTCGCCAAGCCGCCGCGCCGTTTCCAGGGCATCGTTGATCCGCTCGATCGGGACTTTACGTAACAGGTTGACGATCGGCTTTTGCTGGTCGAGAGGGGGTAATGGCAGCTCAAGGCGCTCAAAGAAAGAGCGGTAGATCCGTCCGGGGATGCTTCTTAGTACTGATGCCGGCACATGCTGACGCAGCCACGACAACCTTATGAAGCAGGCCAGATAGTCCGGCAGTAGAACCTTGGTATCAGGGCGTAGCACCTGGAAGGCCGCCGAGGCGAGGGGCGTTGCGTATTCATCAGGGGTGACAGCGAAGGCAATGCCCCGTGACCTGAAGCTCTGATTGAGTGTAAACAGCACGTCATCAGCCTGGACTTCGGCGCAGGTAGGGGGCAGTTCTTCGAGCTTGAGCCTTTGCGGCTCTACCTGACCGGTTATGTGGTCAAAGCTTCGCGGGGAAAACAGCTCTGTCCTGGAAGGCCCCTGGTACTTCTTGGGATGGGCTCCCGCAGGGCTGAACTCGCAGATTGAAGATAACTTGACCCTGGGCCAGGCCTGAGCCTTCTCTCCAGAAACCAACAGTTGCAAGGCCAGAGCATCGGATAGGTCAATGACTTTGTTCAGTGCGTCCTGATAAGGCTCCAGCGAGGCCTTCTGCAGCAGTTGGATAAGGTAGTCCTGCTCTTGCAGCGGTGGCACTGGAATGGACAGGTTTTTGAAAAAACTGAGCGGAATGCTCAGTTGGCTTTGCGTGCCTCTATTGGTGTTCAACGCTGCCTTCTGGACCCAAGGCTGCTGGATGAAGTGCAGCAAGAAAGCAGGGCGTATCTGCGGACCGGCGCGCAGGGCCAGGAAGTATTGAGCAAGGCCAAGTTCGGTGACCAGCCCCGAGACTATTGTCGCTTGCATGGCGTCTCGGCCACGGGTGGCGATCAACACATCTCCATTTTTGAACAGCACGCCCTGGCGGGAAGTCTCGCCATAGGCCTGAATGCTGGAGTTCAGGCTGGGACCCGTCAACTCGGTGATGAGTGACTTGGGAAAGAAGGTCACCGGGGTCTCTGGCTCCGGGCGCTGTATGCGCGGATTCAGCTCGCAAACGTCCAGTAGCCCGACTTCTTTCCAGGAGGGGGGCAGGGTCATTGCACCTCTCCGATCTCGTCTCGCAGCTGGCGCAGTTGTTCAATGACTTTGAGTTCCAACTGCTCTAGCTCATCGATCAACTGCAAGGCTGTGTTCTCACCGGCGGATTTGGGTTGTTCAATGACCTTGTACTCATCAATGTCCAGGCTCCAGTCCTTGGCCTCGATGCAGTCTGGGTCCAGCGAGTCGGGAAATAGAGCTTCGGAACCTCTTAACTTGCGACGTACAGGAACCAGCCATTGTTTGACTTGGGTGCTGCTGCGCTCGATTACGTTATGGAGGGACGTCCAATAAGGACCTTCTTCGGCACCGGCCTGGAAATATAGATCCCTTCCGCGCTCCCAGAGCTCTGCACTCAGTTGACGTCTTCGGAAATGCACGAAGGCATCGAACAAGTCATTGTCCGCGTCAGCGGGCAGCTCCTTGCGCTTGTGGTCCATCGAGAGCCCATCCTGAGTCACCTCGTAAAACCAGACAGCGTCGGTTTGTGGTGGTGCAACGTGTGGCGAGGCCGGCGCTTGATGGTCGGTTACCTTGCGCACCACCAGTATCGCCGCCTTGATCCCGGTGTAAGGATTGAAAATCGCTCCCGGCAACAGAATCACGGCTTCCACTGAATGCCTGGAAAGCAGTTCGCGCCGCAGGTCGATCTGGGCTTGCGAACGGCCAACCAACAGGTTCTGAGGAATGATCAGCGCCGCGCTGCCGCCAACCTGCAACAGGTTCAAGGCGCGCCAGACAAACAGCAGCTCAACCTTATCGGAACGGTTGCCCTGATCATCCCGGGCATAGAAGGGCAGGTAGTTTGCGCCAGCAGCTTCCTGCGGGTCGATCCGGCCGCCAAATGGCAGGTCGCTCAGGACAAAGTCGTAACTCTCTTTCAGCCAGCGGCCCGCAGCCCCTTGAGAGTCACCGGTGACCAGGCTGTTACCTTGCATGCATTGTGGCGACTCGATGTCATGCAGCAGGAGATTGACCCAGCCAATCCGGGCCAGGGTATGGCTGAGGTCGATGCCCACCAGGGAATGGCCGTTATGGATCTGTTTTTTGGTAGCGGCCGACAACCTGGCATGCCTGGATAGCATGTATTGCTGAGCGCTAACCATAAAACCGCCCGTGCCGGCAGCAGGGTCGATGATCCGTTGCCCGGGCAGGGGGGCCAGCAGGGCCACCATGAATCGGGTTATATGTCGCGCGGTGACAAGAGGACCGATGTTGCTGCTGGTCGAGCCTTGGGTAAACAGATACTCGAACACTTCCCCGGGTGAAAACCCTTCCTGGCGCTTCTGCCCGGGGTAGGGAAACAGCTCGTCAATGGCGTGCACCAAGCCCGTGAGAGCCTGGCTTTTGCTCGGGTCGAGCTGAAAGTAGGCGTCACTCAGCATGCCATTCAGGCCCAGACGCTTGACCAGGGATGGATAGTTGCCGATTCGCATTTCCAGGCTGCGCAGCCACGGAAAAATCTGGTCATTCAAGTAAGTGCCAGGGTCTCGATGCATCAGCAATTTCTTCCAGAACGAGTGATGCTTGTTCGGGGGGTGGACCTCATCAGGCATGAGCACTTGAAAGACCGACGGCAGTCCCTCTTCATCGTCCGCAGAGGCAATGTCATCCAGGCGTTTGAGAAATATCAGGCAGGCAATCTGTTCAAGCGCCACGTAGGGCGAGGAGGCCAATCCAGCACCGGAAACCAGGTCCCAGAGCGAAGCAACTTTGTTCTTGATCTCAAGAGGCAGCATCGTAGTCCTTTGCGATAGGGGCTGCTGTGCAGCGAAACGGCGGCAAGTATAAGTGGGCAATGCAATGAGCTGCCGGCAGCCATGGGTGTTTCGAACCAGGCACCGGGCAGTCTATGTCCCTTTTTCGACCTGGAACAGTTGCAGCAAGCCTTGCAGGGTGCTGTCGACGAAGCGCTGGTCGGTGGTGCCGGCGGGAAAAATCAGGACGCGATGGATCACCAGCGACGCCAGGCCGTGGGTATAGGACCAGCCGGCGAGGGCGGCTCGGCGAACCTCGGGTTGCTCCATGTCCAGCTCTAGGACTTCGGCGACGATCCGCCGCAGTTCGCCGAAAGCCTGGTCACGAGCACCATGCAGTTCAAGGGGCATCTGGCCGTCGGCAAACTCGGGGCCGAACATCAGCTGGTACAGCGCCGGGTTGGCGCGGGCGAAGCTGAAATAGGCCAGGCAGGCGTTGCGCAATGCCTGCAAGCCGTTCTCGGAGCCGTGCGTGGGCAGCTCTTGGGCCAGCTCGCGAAAGCCTTGAGCCGCCAGGTGACCGATGAGCTCCGCGCGATTGGCGTAGTGGTGGTAGGCCGCCGTGGCGCTGACCCCGACCCGTTCGGAAACCGCCCGCAGCGACAGCTTGGTCGGACCCACTTGCTCAAGCATGTGTCGGGCCGCTTTGAGCAACTGTGGTGCCAGATTGCCCACGTGGTAGGCGTCCCGCGACCGCGGGGAGTGCTTGGTCATGTCAGGAGGGCCCCGAATGGCTTCGACTGGAAGGCGGAAAAACGCCGGAATCCTATCATGGGCAACAATCTTGACGATGCTAAGATTGGCTCGTAGCCTGGGCACCACTACAACAAGACGACCCCAGGATCAATCCCATGTCCGAACTCAAGCTTCAGCCTCAGGCCCACGCATCCTTGCAACGCTGGCACGCCATGGTCGCCGAGCAAGACCTGCGTGACTTGCCCGAACTGCTGGACCCCAAGGTGGTGTTTCGCTCGCCCATGGCTCATACCGCCTACCCGGGAGCCCAGGTCGTGGCGACCATCCTTGGCACGGTGCTTAATGTCTTCGAGGCATTCGCCTATCACCGTGAACTGGCCACCGCCGATGGCCTGAACGTGGTGCTGGAGTTCAGTGCTCGAGTCGGCGACAAACAGGTCAAGGGCATCGACATGATCCGCTTTGACGAGGGCGGCAAGATTGTCGAATTCGAAGTCATGGTGCGCCCCATGAGCGGATTGCAGGCCCTGGGAGAGGAAATGGGCAAGCGTTTGTCCAGCTATCTTGCTGCCAGCAAGGGCGCGCTGCCGGCGCCCTGATACTGCGGGTTATTCGAGTGTTTCACCGGCGTCCGGGGTCAGCCATGTCTCCAGCACCCGCCGGTCCAGCTCTTCCCAGTCGGCCATGCCCAGGACCCGGGTGGTGTTCAGGCCACGCAGGTAGCCACGCAATTGATAGGCGGCGATCCGCAGGCTTTGCGGGTCGGCGCTGCTGTCACCCAGCACCTGTTCGTACTCCACCAGGTAGTCCGCCACCCGCTCACGGAATTCCGGGAGGACGGCGTCGCGAATCAAGTCAAAGGTGCGCATGGGGAAATCCTTTTTTTAGTTGTAGTCGGGCTGCCGGGCAGTCTGCCCGGGGGGCAACTATCGGTTCAAGTAATAGTGACAATCAAGCAACGCAAGTTCTGCTTTGGGCGCCAACCATGGACAATCGCCCCCGACCCAAAACCATGACCGCAACGGCAGCGCCCGTGACGCTGAACCGTTGCGCACCGAACCAGGCTGTACATTTTCAGGACTTACCGATGCGCCCTCTATTTGCTCCCGCCATGACCCTGGCCACCTTGCTGCTGGCCGGTTGCGCCACCGCGCCCAACGACCCGACCCTGGTCATGCAGACCCGGAAAACCCCGGCCGAATATGCCGAGTGCGTGGTGCCCAAGCTGCAAGGCAACGCCCAGAGCCCGACGGTTTCCCAGACCCAGCGCGGTTTTCGCATTGTCGTTGCCAGCAAGGTGGCTGCAGACAACGTACTGGAAGCCTACAAGGCGCCCAATGGCGGCAAGGTGTTCCTCTACGAGCGGCACTTGCTGGCCTCCAGCTTCGCCCCGTCGAGCTTCGAACGCGCGGCCCAGGAATGCCTGTAGCCAGCCGTGTTAAACCGCCTCTTTCAGTAACTTTTCGATCTGCGCCAGCTCCCAGGTACTGAGCAGGCTCACCGGGTCGGTGCCGAAGCGTTGCCGCGTATCGAGCTGCCAGACATCGCCTTCGGCGCTGCGGCAGCTCTGGCAGTGATGCAGATGCCGGCCATCGAAATCCAGCAGCAACTGCCAACCCTCGATATCCACCTGCACCTGGCCAGCGCCCGAATGGCTGGCGCTGGGCCGTAGGGGGTAAACGCCAAGGGCGGCATCGCGCAGGCGCTGGCAGACATCTCGGGCATTCAGGCAGGGCATGGGGCTCTCGCGGGCAGTGCAGGGACAAAGGCGCTCAGGATATCCATCGACTGCGTGGGTGCAAGTGCCGATTGGTCGCTGTGCTGGCCCGGGCCAGTGGCTGGCGAACTCACTGCACGCCTGAAATGGCGCCGCAAAGCCCAGGGCCTTGCGGCAACCCCTCGATCAGAAGCTGTAGTCGGCGGTGACGAACAACGAGCGCGGTTCACCCATCAGCCATTGCTGGCCGCTGTTCTGTTGCGCCGCGGCATAACGCCGGTTCAGCAGGTTGTTCACCTGCAGGCCCAGGCGCACATCGGGCAGGGCCTGCCAGCCGAGGTTGGCATCCAGCACCGTGTAGCCGGGTACATCGACGCTATTGGCGGTGTTGGCATAACGCGCATCGACGTAGCGCAGGCCCATGCCGGCTTCCAGGCTCGGGGCCAGGGCCTTGTTCAGCCACAGGTTGGCGGTGCGTCGCGGCACGTTGGTGGGGCGATTGCCGGCCCGGGACACCGCTTTGCCAGAGACCACCTCATCGAAGTCGTCGTACTCGGCGCGCACCACCGAGGCGTTGGCCGAGACTTGCCAGCCGTGATCCAGGGCCAGCTCCAGCGAGGTTTCCAGGCCGTCGGCGGATTGCTGGCCGACCTGCTGCGCCAGGCGGGTCACCGGATCGGTGGTCAAGAGCTTTTTCTTGACGATGTGGTAGGCCGCCAGGGTCCATTCGCCACGGCCGCTCCAGAACTGCTGCTTGAGCCCGAACTCGGTCTGCTTGGCTTCGGTCAGGTCCATCTGCAACTGGCTCGGGTTGAGGCTGATCAGGTTGCTGACCCCGTCTTCACTGGTGGAGTACTGGCCGTACAGCGACAGTTGATCGGTGACCGCGAACACCAGGCCGGCGCGCCAGTTGCCGCCGGTGAGGCTGCGATCGGTGCGGGTGCCGGCGCGCAGATCACTGCGATCGATATGGTTCTGGTCGCGGCGGATGCCGGTCACCAGCGACCAGCGCTCCGACAGTTGCAGGCGGTTTTCCGCAAACAGGGCGAAAGTGCGGGTGCTGCTGTCGGTCTGGGGCGAGAAGGGCGAGCGGCTCTGGAAGTAGCCCGGTGCCGGGTTCCACGGGTCGATGTAGTCGCTACCGATATCCTTGTAGGGCGAGTTGTTGGCCACGCCGAAGCGAATCCTGTTGTACTCCAGGCCGATCACGGTCCTGCTGTCCAGGCCGAACAGCGAGTGGTTGAAGGTGAAGCTCTGGCGATCGCCGATCTGCTCCTGATCGTGCTTGATCTCCAGGTAGTCGCCGCGCAGCAACTGCTCCCGGGAGCTGACCCAGTTGTAGGCTTCGGCGTTGCGCCAGTGGCGGCGGCTCTTGATGTAGTAGAGCTGGTTGCTGGCGCTGAGGTTGTCGCTCAGGGTCCAGTCGGTGTTGAGCCGGGTCCATTCGTCGTTGTAGCGCTGCACGGCGTTGCGCAGGTTGTAGTTCTTGTCCCGCAGGCTGTCGCGGTATTGGCCGGCAATCAGCGGCGTGCCGAAATAGCTGGCGGGTTCGCTTTCACCGCGTTCATGGGCCAGGGTGAAACCGAGGTCGTCGGTGGCTTGCCAGCGTAACGCCGCGCTGAGTGCCAGGCTGCGTGACTGGCCCTGGTCGACCCAGCCATTGCTCTGTTGCTGGTTCAGGGTCAGGCGGTAGCTCAGGGTATCGGTCAGCGAGCCGCCGCTGTCCAGGCCCAGTTGCTGGCGATCATGGGAGCCATAGCCCAGGCGCAGGTGGTTGTGGATCTCACCGTCGAAGGGCTTCTTGGCAATCACGTTGATCACCGCGCCGGTGGCGCCTTCCCCGTACAGCACCGAGGCCGGGCCGCGGATCACGTCGATGCGTTCGACCATCCACGGGTCCACCGGGAAGGTCTGGCTGCCGGCGCCGGTGTACAGGCGCGCGCCGTCGAACAGGGTCATCACCGAGGAGTGCCCGGTAAAGCCGCGGGCCGACAGTGCGGTATTGCCGTTGCCCGGGGTGGCGATGCTGGTGATGCCGGGGGAGCGGGTGACGGCATCCTGCACCGTGAGGTTGTTGCGGTTGCTGATGGCGTCGTTGCCCAGGCTGCTGGTGCTGGCCGGAGTCTCCAGGGCCGTGAGGTTCAGCCGCGAGCCGGCGGGCAGGGGCGTGTCCAGAGAGGTTTGCGGGGCGCTGGAGACTCCGCTCACTTGGGTCTCGGGCAAGACCAGGGAGGTTTTCTGTTCAGCCAAGGCCAGCGCCGGGTAGGCCATGCAAGGCAGGAGGGTGAAACACAGCCAGGGGCTCGCCAGGTGTTGCAGCAAGGAGGTGCGGGACATGCGATTCCTACTACTTGTAAGGAATGAATGAATCCCGGAGGGAACAACGCATAGGGAATCGCGGGCAGCCGCGCCCACGAAAACCGGACTGCGCCCGCCCACCGCGGGGTTGTCAAACGAAGTTGCAGGCCGGTCTCCGGGCTTGCGAGGGTCATGAGGCATTCACCTTCCCATGCCTTGGCACAGTGGTCTGTCGAATGCTTCGCTCGCTTACCGTTGCGGGGGCAGCGCCGGACTGATCATCGAAATGACGCACCGGCTTCCCGTTTAACCCCATGCACGGCGGCATGGGACACCTGAAACTGGCGCGCATATGAGCACTGCCGAGCCCTTGCGTCAATGGCATGTGGCCAGCTACGGCGGCGGTTTCAGCGCTTTATACCAGGCAAGTCAATATATTGACCTATTTTTCCTGGCGCTTAAATAATCGACAAATATCGACACATTATTGACGATTATACTTTTCTGACCCAGTATGTCGGCGCTGAGCGATTGATTATCTTGAGTTTTTTTGACGCCAAAGCGCTGAACTCTGCTCCGAAAATAGGCGAAACAGCCTATGGCGCAGAGCAGCCACTAAAAACATGACGGCCAGGATGGCAAGTAGCCAGGGCTGATCCGTTGGCTGTGCTAGCTTCAGACGGCGTAGCCGCGATATTTCTCTTTGGAATGATCTATGTCTGCCGAACGGATACTGGTTACTGGGGGCGCTGGTTTTATCGGTTCTCACCTCGTGGATGCACTGCTGGCCAAGGGTTATGCGGTGCGGGTTCTGGACGACCTTTCCACGGGCAAGGTCGGCAATCTGCCCATGGGCGATGCTGGCCTGGAACTGCTGGTGGGGGATGCCGCCGATGCGGTACTCCTGGCGGATGCCGTTCAGGGCTGCGATGCCGTGGTGCATCTGGCTGCTGTGGCGTCGGTCCAGGCTTCGGTCGAAGACCCGGTGGCCACCCACCAGAGCAATTTCATCGCCACCCTGCGCCTGTGCGAGGCGATGACCGCGGCCGGTATCCGCCGCGTGGTGTTCGCCTCCAGTGCGGCGGTCTATGGCAATAACGGCGAGGGCACGCCGATTGCCGAAGACACCCCTAAATCTCCCCTCACGCCCTACGCGGCGGACAAGCTCGCCAGCGAGTACTACCTGGACTTCTACTGCCGCCAGCATGGGCTGGAACCGGTGATCCTGCGCTTTTTCAATATCTTCGGCCCGCGCCAGGACCCTTCATCGCCGTATTCCGGGGTGATCAGCATTTTCAGCGAGCGGGCCAAGGCCGGGCGGCCCATCACCCTGTTCGGCGATGGCGGGCAGACCCGCGACTTCGTCTATGTCGCGGACCTGGTGAAGATCCTGGTGCAGGGCCTGGAATGCCCCGCGCCGGCAGCCGATGCCACCAATGTCGGGCTCGGCGGGGTGACCACCCTCAACGATCTGATTGGCGCCCTGCAGCAGATCAGCGGCAAGCCGCTGCAGGTGAGCCACGGCGCGACCCGCTCCGGGGATATCCGCCATTCCAAGGCCGACAACCGCCGCTTGCGCGAGCGCTTCGACCTGGGCACGCCCAGCAGCCTGGCCGAGGGCCTGGAACGGCTTTACCGCAGCCTTTAGTTCGTTGCCTTAGGGGCGCCCGCCATGGCGGCTGCCCTAGAGCCTGATGTTGTGCAGATTGATCTACTGAAGAGTGAGTTATGGATATCGAGTTTCGCAGGGGGCATGTCTGCAAAGTGGTTCGACGCCTGTTTACCGCATTGGCCTTGTGTGCCACCAACACCCTGGTGCAGGCCGCACCCGCGGCGCCCGCCAGTGTCGGGTTCTGGTACGCCGAGCAGCCACCCTTGCAGGAGCTGGCGCAGTTCGAATGGGCAGTGGTCGAGCCCGGCCATATGGCCAGCGCCGATGTCGCCACCTTGCGCAAGCTCGGCAGCCAGCCGTTCGCCTACCTGTCGGTAGGGGAGTTCGACGGCAACCGCGCTGCCCTGGCCAAGCAGGCCCTGGCCCAGGGCGCGAGCCCCGTGCGCAACAAGGCCTGGGACAGCCAGGTGATGGACATCGCCACCCCGGCCTGGCGCGAACACCTGTTCAAGCGTGCCAAGGCGCTGCAGGACCAGGGCTACGCCGGCCTGTTCCTGGACACCCTGGACAGTTTCCAGTTGCTCCCCGAGGCCGATCGCGAACCGCAACGCAAGGCCCTGGCCTCGTTCCTGCGGGAACTGCACAGCCGGCTGCCCAACCTCAAGCTGTTCTTCAACCGGGGCTTCGAGGTACTGGGCGAGCTCGATGGCGTCGCCTCGGCCGTGGCGGTGGAATCCATCCACGCCGGCTGGGATGCCTCGGCCAAGCGTTACCGCCCGGTTTCCGAAGCCGACCGCACCTGGCTTGAAGGCGAACTCAAGCCGCTGCGCGCACGCAACATCCCGCTGGTGGCCATCGATTACCTGCCGGCCAACCGTCGGGAAGAGGCACGCAAGCTGGTCCGGCAATTGAGCCAGGAAGGCTTTATACCGGTGGTCACCACCCCGGACCTCAACGCCCTGAGCATGAGCACCGTGGAAGTCCAGCCGCGGCGCATCGCCATGCTCTATGACCCGCGCGAAGGGGAACTCTACGATCACGCCGGGCACCGCATGCTCGGTGGCCTGCTGGAGTACCTGGGTTACCGGGTGGACTACTTCCCGGTGGACGACAGCCTGCCTGCCTACAGCTTCGCCGGCCTTTACGCCGGGGTGGTGCTGTGGATGACCAGCGGCCCGCCCGAGGACAGCCGTGCCTTCTATAGCTGGGTCGGCCAGCGCCTGGATGAGCAGGTGCCCCTGGCGATCATGGCCGGCCTGCCGATCGAGGACCGGGCGCTGCTCAAGCGCCTGGGGCTGAACCTGGCGGCGCCGGGGGCTCGCGATGCCCTGCATGTGCTGAGCCAGGACAAGAGCCTGATCGGCGCCTTCGAGGCCCCGGTGGTGGCGCGCAGCCGTGAACTGACCCGCGTGAGCCTGCTGCCCGACGGGCCGAAACCAGCCCTGGTGCTGGGCGATGACAAGGGCGGCAAGTACGTCCCGGTGGCCACCGCCGCCTGGGGCGGCATGGCCCTGGCCCCCTATGTGGTGGAGGCCAATGTGGAGCGCAGCCGCTGGATCCTCGACCCGTTCGCCTTTATCCAGAAGGCCCTGCGCCTGCCGTCCCAGCCACGACCGGACACCACCACCGAGAACGGTCGGCGGATCGCCACGGTGCATATCGACGGTGACGGTTTCCCGTCCCATGCCGAAGTGCGTGGCACCCCGTATTCCGGGCGCCAGGTGCTGGACGACTACATTCGTCCCAACCCGTTCCTGACCTCGGTCTCGATCATCGAAGGCGAAGTCGGGCCCAAGGGCATGTCGCCGTTCCTGGCGCGTGAGCTTGAGCCCATCGCCCAGGAGATCTTCGCCGACCCCAAGGTCGAAGTGGCCACCCACACCTACAGCCACCCGTTCTACATGCAGCCGGAGAAGGCCAAGAAGGACGAGGATTTCCACGCCGAATACGGCCTGCGCCTGAATATCCCGGGGTACAAGACCCTGGATTACAAGCGCGAGATCCTCGGCTCGCGGGACTACATCAACAGCCGCCTGACCACCGCGCAGAAACCGGTGAAGCTGGTCTTCTGGCCGGGGGATGCGCTGCCCAGCGCCGAGACCATCAAGCTGGCCTACGACGCCGGGCTGAAAAACGTCAACGGCGGGCAGACCATCCTGACCAAGGCCAACTCATCGCTCACCGGCCTGTACCCGCTGTTGCGGCCGACCTCGGGCGGCTTGCAGTACTACGCTCCGGTGATCAACGAGAACATGTACACCAACCTCTGGAAAGGCCCGTACTACGGCTTTCGCGATGTGATCGACACCTTCGAGCTGACCGACAGCCCACGGCGCCTGCGCGGCATCCACCTGTACTACCACTTCTATTCGGGTACCAAGCAGGCGTCGATCAAGGCCATGACCGACATCTACCAGTTCATGCGTGGCCAGCAGCCGCTGTCATTGTGGATGAGTGACTACCTGGACCGGGTCCACGGCCTGTACCAGGCAAGCCTGGCGCGGACCGCCAATGGCGACTGGCAGGTACGCGGCATGGACGGCCTGCGCACCTTGCGCCTGGACCCGGCGCTGGGTTGGCCGGACCTCGGCCGCTCGGTGGGGGTGGCCGGGGTGCGCGACTTGCCCCAGGGGCGCTATGTAGCCTTGAGCAGCGATCATGCGCTGTTGGCCCTGCGCCCCGAGCGCGATCCGCGCCCGGCACTGGAGCTGGCCAACATTCCCCTGCGCGACTGGCGCTATGTCAATGACCGGCAGGTGAGCTTCTCCTTTGCCGGCCAGTTCAACCTGGAATTCTCGGTGCGTTCGGCCAGCGCCTGTCGGGTCGAGGTCCAGGGCCAACGCTACGCCGGCAAGTCCGAACAGGGCCTGTGGCATTTCCAACTTCCCATGAAGCAGGTGAGTGATGCCCAACTCCTCTGCAACTAAGGCCAAGGCGCCCAGCGCGCGGCTGCTCAACCCCTGGGCCTTGCTGCTGGTGGCGATCGCCGTCGGCGTGCTGCTGTGGGCAACCTTTCGCAATGAAGAGGCGTTCCGCCCCAAGGGCGGGCAGCCGGACGAAGTGTCGGCCAGCTACGCCGAGGTGCTGCTGGCCGCACACCCGGAAAACAATGAGCTGCGCACCCAGCTGCTCGACCTGCTGATTCAGCTGGGGGACTACCCCAAGGCGGAAAAACACCTGGCCCAGTGGCAGCGGCCCGATCCGGCGCTCAAGGCCTACTACCGCTTGCAGCTTGATGCCCTGGCGCTGAACAACAGCACCGACAGCGCGGCCCTGCAGGCCCTGGCCGAACGTTTCAAGGCCTTTGACTACAAGCCGCTGCCATCGCCACAACTGGAGCGCCTGGCCACTTTGGCCCTGAGCGCCCAGGCCCCGGGGCTGGCGGCGGATGCCTATGCCGAGCTGGCGCGGCGCGACCCGACACGGCGCGAGCAGTGGCTGCCTGAAGCCGCCAAGTGGTACCAGGCCAGCGAACAGCCGGGGCGCGCGGCCGATCTCTATGTGCAGTTGCTCGATGCCAGCCAGACCCCCGAGGCGCGTCGGCAGTTTCTGCAACAGGCCTTCACCACCCTGGTGGCGGCCGATCGCGGCGATCAGGCAGTGGAGCTGCTGGCCCGAGAGCTGGCCGCACAGCCGGACGTGGAATTCGAACCGGCGCTGCTGGACCGCGGCGTGGATGTGGCCGTGGCGCACAACCGCGTGGACCTGGCGGAACAGTTCTTCAGTGCCTGGCGCAAGGTGCAGCCCGACAGCCCGGAAATCCTCGCCAAGGAATTCAAGCAGCGCCTGGCCTTCGGTGACCTGGCCGGCGCCCATGCGGTGGGCCTGCAACTGCTCGAACAGCGGCCGGATGACCCGCAGTTGCTGGAGCAGATGGCCCATCTCGCCGAATGGCAGGGCGACTCGGCCGCCGCCCTGGGCTACTGGATCAGCCTGAGCACGCTAAGCAAGGACCCGGCGCAGTTCGAGCACACCTGGCGCCTGGCGATGCAGACCTACGACTTCGACCGGGGCATCCCACTGCTGGCGGGGATCATGGACAGCCGCGCCCTGACCAACGTCGAGCTCGATGCCCTGGTCTACGCGCAAGAGTCCAGGGGGACGCCCGAGGAGGCAGAAAAGTGGCTGCGCCGCTATGTCGCCAAATACCCGAAACAGCGTCTGGCCTGGGTGCGCCTGTTGCAGAACCTGGAAAACACCGAGCAGTACCCGCAGCGCCTGGTGGTCTGGAAGCAGTTCGCCAAGCGCTATCCGCTGACCAGCACCGAACGTGTGGACTGGGCCAACAACCACCTCAAGCTGTTCGATAGCCAGGGGGCCTGGAAAGTCATCACCGCGGTGGATGGCAACAAGATCAAGGACTTCAACTACTGGCAGTCCCGCGCCGCCCTGGCCTGGGACCTGGAGCTGGACGACGAGCTGCAGCTGGCGCTGGAGAAGATGCTGGCGATCAAGGGCTCGCTCAATACAGGCGACGAAAGCGAGCTGATTGCCCTGTATCGCACCCGCGATCCGCGCAAGGCCCTGCAATTGACCGTCGACAGCTGGCGCCAGGGCCACAGCCCGCAGCGCCTGGTGGCCGCCCTGCAACTGGCCCAGGAACTCCAGGACTGGCCTCTGGTGGTCGATTTGCTCAAGGAAGCCGAGCAGTACCCGGGTGCCAGCGACCAGTCCCAGGTGCTGGCCGCCCGCGCCGCGCTGGCGGTGCAGCAGGGCCAGACCGATCTGGCCCTGCGCCTGTATCAACAGGGCTTGAGCCGCTTCCCGGACGACAACACCTTCCGTGAGCGGCTGCTGTGGCTGTATGTCGATCTGGGCCGCACGGGCGAGATCAAGCCGCTGTTGCAGCAATGGCGCTCCCTGGCCCGCAGTGACAGCAGCCTGTGGCTGCCGTTCGCCGCCGCCAGCCAGTTGCTCGGGCGCAATACCGAGGCCCTGGCCTGGTATCGCCTGTACTTGCAGGCCAACCCCCGGGACTGGATGGTCCAGGCCGCCTATGCCGATGCCCTGGAGGGCGCCGGTTATGCCGATTCGGCCCAGCGCTTGCGCCTGCGGCTCGATCGCCAGGTCAGCCCGGAGCAGATCCGCGCCACGCCCCAGGGCTATGCCACCTGGCTGCGCCTGCTGGCCAGCAGCTATTCGTCACGCAAGGCGCAGAACAAGGCCATGCAATGGCAGGACGGTTCCAAGCCGATGCTGCAGCTGTGGTTCGATCAGTTCCTCGCGCGCCTGGATGACCTCAATCAGTCGGCGCAAAAGGATGAGTGGCTGGCCTGGGCCCGCAGCCGCGGCCTGAAGGTCAGCCGCTACGAGCAGATCCAGGAAGCCCTGCGCGGCAGCAATCGCCAGGCCCTGGAGCGCCTGGTGGCCAGCGGCGACCTGGACCCGGCGCAGCAGGTCGAGGCCTTGAACAGCCTGGGCCGCAGCGGCGAAGCGCTGGCGGTGGGCCTTTCGGCACTGGGTGACGAGCAACCGGCGGCGCTGCGCGAGCAACTGCGCCGCCAGGCCATCGAGATGACGGAGCGCACGCCCCAGGGTATGCAAATCGCCTGGGAGCGCCAGGACTACGGCGGCCTGGTGTTCGACGGCCCGCGCCTGACCGCCGCGCGCTATCTGAACGACAACTGGTACGCCAAGCTGGTCCTGGAGCAGGGCCGCTACAGCGGCGATGTGCTGGATGAGTCGCGCCTGGGCAATGAGACCAACACCGAACTGACCTTGCAGCGCCAGCTGGAGAACGGCAACTACAAGCTGATCTTCGACAGCAGCCTGCGCAAGGACGATGACCGCAACGGCCTGGGTGCCAGCCGCACCTGGCAACTGGACAGCGGCAACGAGCTGGACGTCGGTGCCGACTGGCACCGCAAGAACGAGGACAGCGGATACATGCGCACCTTCGGCCAGCAGGATGATGTCTGGGTGGGCGGCCGGCATCGCTATTCGGCCCGTGACCAGTTGTCCTGGAACCTGGCCCAGCGCTGGTTCTCGACCCGCGGCGGCGATGACCTGGGCAGCGGCCAGGCGTTGAAGATCGAGTTCGACCACACCTTGCAGTTCGAAGGGCCGAACTGGGAATTGCGCAGCGGTATCGACTACCAGCAGAACAGCCTGAACAACCGTTCGCTGCCCGACCTGGCCAATACCCTGGGCGGAGGCATCGATCTGGCCGGGGCCGATCTCGACAATCCGGAGCAGATCACCAGCCAGACCCTGCTGCAGAAGCGCTACGGCCAGCTGTTCTTCGGCAGTTCCTGGCGGCGCGGTTTCCCGGGGGCGCTGAACCGCACGCGGGGGCAATACACCTGGCTGGTGGATGTCAGCACCGGCTGGCAGTGGACCGACAACACCATCAACTACGCCATCAGTACCGGTGTCGGCACCGAGGTGATAGGGGATGACGAATTGGCAGTGACCCTTGGCTACCAGTCCGCGCCGCAAGGCGGGGCAGGCAAGTCCGGGGGCACTGCAGGTGTCAGCTACAGCGTGCGTTTCGGACGCTGATCATGGAATTCAAAGAGGAGTAAACCTTATGCAATCCATTCGTTGCGTGAGTCTGGCAATGGTCGCCTTGCTGATGGCCGGGTGCAGCAGCTTCACCGGGCAAAGCAGCCCCGAGTTGTCCAAGAGTGCGCGCTGGGGCGTGCTGCCGCTGGTCAACTATTCCCAGACACCCCAGGCCGGCGAGCGCAGTGAGCAGATTCTGCTCAGCGTGCTGAGCAGCCGCGGCCTGCAACCCCAGGTCTACACCGGTACGGCGGGGCAGGGCGAACAGGCCCTGCTCGACGACAACGAGCGCCTGGCCGGGGCCATGGACTGGGCCCGGGAGCAGAAGCTCGACTATGTGGTGTCCGGCAGCGTCGAGGAGTGGCAGTACAAGAACGGCCTGGATGGCGAACCGGCGGTGGGCATCAGCCTGCGGGTGGTCGAGGCCGGTACCGGCAAGGTGCTGTGGAGCAATAGCGGGGCCCGCGCCGGCTGGTCCCGGGAAAGCCTGGCCGGGGCCGCCCAGAAGGTGCTCGACAAGCTTGTCGGTGGCCTTCGGATCGAGTGACTGCCATGAACTCTCCACACATGGACTATGCGCTGGCGCCCCGCGCCAGCGGTCCGGCGTCCTGGCTGGAAACCTTTCTGGTGACCGCCCTGGTCATCGGCGTCGGCCTGTGGCTGGCCCCCGAGGACCCCTTGCAGGTGCAGGGCGAGTTTCCCTGGTCGGTGCTGGCGCCGCTGCTGCTGGGGGTGCGCTACGGGTTTGTTCGCGGCCTGATCAGTGCCAGCCTGCTGGTAGCGGCGTTCTTTGCCCTGCGTCATTCGGGGCTGGCGAGCTACGCCCAGGTCGCGCCGTCCTACATTGTCGGCGTACTGGTCTGCGGCATGCTGGTGGGCGAGGTGCGCGACCTCTGGGAGCGGCGTTTGCTGCGCTTGCAGATGGCCAACGAGTACCGCCAGTACCGGCTCGATGATTTCACCCGGGCGCACCAGATTCTGCGGGTCTCCCATGACCGCCTGGAGCAGCGCCTGGCGGGCAGCGACCAGAGCTTGCGCAGTTCCCTGCTGGGCCTGCGTGATCGGCTGCGCGCGGCGCCCAATGGCGGCGACCCGCTGAGCCTGCTGGCCGAGCCGGTGCTGACCCTGCTCGGCCAGTACGGCTCGCTGCGGGTGGCCGGGCTGTACCGGGTGGAGCAGGGCGCCAGTGCGGCGCCACAGCTGAGCCTCTTGGCCTCGATCGGCACCATGGGGCCCCTGGACAGCCAGGACCTGCTGGTGCGTATGTGCCTGGAGCGCGAGGAGCTGGTGAGTGTGCGTGAGGAGCTGCTGGATAGCGGCGCCCAGGCCTCGGTGTCGTCCTTGCAGGCCTGTGTTCCGCTGGTGGACACCCAGGGCCAGGTGCTGGCGATTCTGGCGGTGCGGCAGATGCCGTTCTTTGCCTTCCAGGAACGCACCCTCAGCCTGCTGGCCCTGCTCGCCGGACATATCGCCGACCTGCTGCACCCGGACCCGCAGGTTTTGCAACTGCAGAGCGCCGATGCCCAGCACTTCACCCGCCAACTCAAGCGTTCACTGGTGGATGTCGAGCGCCACGGCCTGTCCGGTTGCCTCTATGCCTTCGAGCTGACCCAGCCCAATGATGAACTGGCGCGGCTGTTCGAGCGTAGCCAGCGTGGCCTGGACCTGCACCTGAGCCTGGCCAATGCACGCGGGCACGAACTGTTGCTGGTGCTGTTGCCGCTGACCAGCGCCGAGGGCGCCCAGGGCTACCTGGCACGCCTGGGCAAGCTGGTCCACGAACACTTCGGCATGAGCGTGGAGCTGGCCGGCCTGGGGGTCAAGGTACTGCCCTACGACCTGGAGTCGGCCCGGCAACGCGATGGGCTGCGTAACTTCCTGTACAACGAGTGTGGCCTGAATGATCAGCAAGTGGCTGTTTAGCGGAGCGCTGTTTTTCGAGATCGGCAGCTGGGCCAGCCTGACGGCGCAGCTGCCCGACCTGCAGACCGCGCTGCTGTATGCAATGACCCATGGCATCGCCTGTGGCCTGCTCACCGCGGCGGTCTGGCTGCTGCTGCCGGCGCGTTATCGCCGGCCGTTGCCATGGAGCCCGCTGTTCATCTTCAGCCTGGCGTTCTTTGTGCCGCTGATCGGGGCCGTCGGGGTGATTGCCGCGATCTTTCCGGCGCTGTACCTGCCGCGCAAGCGCGAGGCGCAGACGTGGCAGGCGGTGGGCATTCCCGACCTGCCGTTTCGCGCTCAGACTCAACTGCATTCGCCCACCTTCGGTGACAGCGGGCTGCAGGATGTCTTGCGTCATGCGCCGGACCCCGACCAGCGCCTGGCGGCCTTGCTCGCCACCCGGCGGATGCCGGGCAAGGAAGCGGTGCCGATCCTCAAGCTGGCCCTGGGTGACCCGAGCGACGATGTGCGGCTGTTGGCGTATTCGATGCTCGACAAGCAGGAAACCGACATCAACCAGCGGATCCAGTCCTCCCTGGAACAGCTGCCCGGCGCGGCGCCGCAGAAGGCCGGAGCCTTGCACGCGACGCTGGCCCGCTGGTACTGGGAACTGGCTTACCTGGGCCTGGCCCAGGGCAGTGTGCAGCAGCACGTGCTGGGCCAGGCCGGCGAACATGCCGAACAGGCGCTGAAGCTGGGGGAGGGCGGCGAGCTGCTGTTGCTGGCCGGGCGCATCGCCCTTGAACGCGGTGACGTCGGCAAGGCGCGCCTGCACATGCACCAGGCCGAGGAGGCGGGCATGGACCCGGCCAAGGTCCTGCCGTTCCGCGCCGAAATCGCCTTTGAAACCGGCCGCTATGCCGAGATTCCCGGGCTGCTGCGAAGCCTGCCGGCGCAAATGCAGCAACGTCCGCCCTTTGCCGGGCTGGTAAGGACCTGGACATGAAGAAAACCCCCGACTCAACCCCCATCGCCGATGTCTGCCTGCTGCTCGAGGGCACCTGGCCCTATGTGCGTGGTGGCGTGTCCAGCTGGATCCACCAGATGATCCTCGGCCTGCCGCAGCTGCAGTTTTCGGTGCTGTTCATTGGCGGCCAGCGCGAGGCCTATGGTCAGCGCCGCTATGAGATTCCGGCCAACGTCGTGCATATCGAAGAGGTGTACCTGGAAGAGGCCTGGCGCAACCCCAGGCACAAGCGCGAGGCCCACAGCGCGTCCCTGGAGGAACTGAGCAACCTGTACCGCTACCTGCACAACCCGCAGAAGCCCGCCGCCGAGCTGGGCATCGAAGTGCTGGCATCCCTGGCCCAGGGGCGCATCACCCTGGACGACGTGCTCTACAGCCGGCCCAGCTGGGAAGCGCTGACCGAAGGCTACGAGCAGCACTGCGCCGATCCGTCCTTCGTCAACTACTTCTGGACCCTGCGCACCATGCAGTCGCCCTTGCTGATGCTGGCCAATGCCGCCCGGCACATGCCGCGGGCCCGGGTGCTGCACTCGATTTCCACCGGCTACGCCGGGCTGGTGGGCTGCATTCTCAAGCAGTTGTGGGGCTGCCAGTTCCTGCTCAGCGAGCACGGGATCTACACCAAGGAGCGCAAGATCGACCTGGCCCAGGCCAGCTGGATCGCCGAAAGCAGCAACCAGGCGCTGAACGACAGCATGGATTCCGGCTCCGGCTATATCCGCATGCTCTGGGTGCGTTTCTTCGAACGCATCGGGCATCTGGTCTATGAAAGCGCCGACCAGATCATTGCCCTGTACGACGGCAACCGCCAACGCCAGATCAAGGACGGCGCGCCCCCCGAGCGCACCCAGGTGATCCCCAACGGCATCGACCTGCAGCTCTGGACCCAGGCCCTGGAGGCCCGGGCCGAAGGCATTGCGCCGGTGGTCGGGCTGATCGGCCGGGTGGTGCCGATCAAGGACGTCAAGACCTTCCTGCGGGCCATGCGCGGGGTGGTCAGCGTGATGCCCGAGGTCGAAGGCTGGATCGTCGGGCCGGAAGAGGAAGACCCGGAGTACGTCGCCGAGTGCCGCAGCCTGGTGGCGAGCCTGGGGCTGGAGCAGAAGGTACTGTTCCTGGGCTTCCAGAAAATCCAGGACATCCTGCCGCAACTGGGCCTGATGGTGCTGACCTCCATCAGCGAGGCCCAGCCCCTGGTGATTCTCGAAGCCTGGGCTGCCGGCACGCCGGTGGTCAGCAGTGACGTGGGCTCCTGCCGCGAGCTGATCGAGGGCGGCGAGGCGGCCGACCGGGACCTGGGGCGGGCCGGGGAAGTGGTGGCGATCGCCGATCCGCAGGCCACCTCCCAGGCGATCATCGACCTGCTGCGCAGCCCCGCACGCTGGCAATCGGCCCAGGCGGCGGGCCTGTTGCGGGTACATCGCTACTACAGCGAGCGCTTGATGCTCGACCGCTATCGCACGCTCTATCACACGGCCATCGGCACCCCACACAAGGAGGCTGTGTAAATGGCCGGCATCGGTTTCGAACTGCGCAAGATTCTCTCCCGCGACTCCTACACGGCGACCCTGCACGCCTATGTCTATGCCGGCCTGATCAGTTCCGGGCCCTGGGTGCTGTCGATCCTCAGCGTGATGCTGGTGGGGGTGATCAGCCTCGGGCTGGTGGTGCCGGAGGTCCTGATCCGCCAGTTCCTGATCACCGTCACCTACCTGATGGCCACGTCGCTGATCCTGACCGGCGGCCTGCAGCTGTTTTTCACCCGTTTCGTGTCCGACCGCCTGTTCGAGCGCAAGTACGAGCAGATCCTGCCGAACCTGGTGGGCGTACTCTTGCTGGTGACCCTGGGCTCCGGGGCGCTGGGCATCCTGCTGCTGGTGACCCTGTTCGACCAGGCGCTGATCTACCGCCTGCTGACCCTGGCCAACTTCGTGGTGCTGTGCAACCTGTGGCTGGTGATCATCTTCCTCTCGGGGATGAAGGCCTATAACCGCATCCTCCTGGTGATGCTGGTGGGGTATGGCTTGATGGTCGGCAGCGCCTTCTACCTGCGCTACATGGGCATGGAAGGGCTGTTGCTGGCGCTGCTGCTGGGGCACAGCACGCTGCTGTTCCTGTTTCTCTACGACATCCTGCGCGAGTACCGGGCCGAGAAGCTGGTGGCCTTCGACTTTCTCGACCGCCGCCAGGTGTTTGTCAGCCTGCTGCTGACCGGGCTTTGCTACAACCTGGGGATCTGGATCGACAAGTTCATCTTCTGGTTCAACCCGGAAACTTCGAGCCAGGTGATCGGGCCGATGCGCGCGTCAATTCTCTACGACCTGCCGATCTTCCTCGCTTACCTGGCGATCATTCCCGGGATGGCGGTGTTCCTGGTGCGCATCGAAACCGATTTCGCCGAATGGTACGACCGCCTGTTCCGTGCCGTGCGCGATGGCGAGACCTTGCAGCACATCGGTTCGCTGAAGGCCGAGATGACCTTCTCGATCCGCCAGGGCCTGCTGGAAATCTGCAAGGTCCAGGGGCTGACGGTGGTCCTGCTGTTCCTCTTCGGCCCGCGCCTGCTGGAGTGGCTGGGGATGTCCAGCTACTACCTGCCGCTGTTCTACATCGACCTGATCGGGGTGAGCATCCAGGTGGTGTTCATGGCGATTCTCAACGTGTTCTTCTACCTCGACAAACGCGCCATCGTGCTGGAACTGTGCCTGCTGTTCGTGGCCCTCAATGCCGCCCTGACCCTGCTCAGCCTGCACCTGGGGCCGAGCTTCTTCGGCTATGGCTTTACCCTGTCGCTGCTGATCTGCGTGCTGCTGGGGCTGACGCGGCTGTCGACGGCGCTGGATGACCTGGAGTACGAGACGTTCATGCTGTCGCGTTGAGGCGTGCACGGGCCCCCTCCAGGCTCGCGTTCATGACGCCAGCGCAAGCCTGGTACAGGGCCGAACGGATCACGGCTCTTTCAGGTAGGCGTTTTTTATCCGCTCCAGCGTGCCGTCCTTGCGCAGTGTCTCGACTGCCGCCTGCAAGTGGCGTACGAGCACCGCATCGCACTGTTTGGAGCAGGCCAGATACAGATCGGTCTTCATCAAGGACGGACTGACCTGCAACGTCCTGTTTGACAGCTTGCGCCAGATAGCTTGCGTTTCGGGAATGCCATTGAACCAGGCATCGACGCGCCCCATCAGCAGCAATTGCGCCGGATTCTCACCAATCTCAAACGGATAAATCTGAGTATCGCTAAAGCCCTCTGCCCGCAGTTTTTGCTCTTGGGCGCTGCCTCGGCCAACGGCGATACGGGCAAAGGTTTCCCGTGCCTGCTGCATGCTCTGGACGCGTTTGTCGAGGCTGAAAAACGCTCTGTCCATGGTCATGATGGGCGCGATCCAGGTGTAATCAGCCT
This sequence comes from Pseudomonas sp. GW823-FHT03E05, assembly GCF_058796855.1. Taxonomy (NCBI): domain Bacteria; kingdom Pseudomonadati; phylum Pseudomonadota; class Gammaproteobacteria; order Pseudomonadales; family Pseudomonadaceae; genus Pseudomonas; species Pseudomonas sp. GW823-FHT03E05. Next base: position 1,301,815 of record NZ_JBXAJB010000001.1, on the reverse strand, counting down.
CTCTTTCTGGCGTGCGCGACAGGGGAATGATCAGCTTGTCGACGCCTTTGCGTACGCTTTGCTGGGCTCGTGCCCAAGGCACTTCTATAAAGTGCAGCGTATATCCGGCTCGGGTCGCCGCTTCCAGCGTCGCGTCGCCGAGGATGCCATGCAGGCCGGACGGGTCCAGCATCGATAAAGGCGGCGCTTCGGCGATGTACAGGTCGAAGCTACGGGACTCGGCGCCAGACACTGAGGGCACCCAGGCCGTCAGAACGAGCAGCGTCGTCAGGATCAGCGCCCCCCGCTGGCGCAACGATTGGATCATATGAGTCATGGCAGTAACTCAACAAACAGTGGCATTTCATGCTCTCGGATTAACGCTGCGTATTCGACACGTGCAGAGACCGACCCGCAACGACCTGCAAAACATGCCGCCAAGATTAGAGGGTTATGTGCAGAGACGGTTGGGTTTGACGGATTATTTTGACCGCTGATTGCCATCACCGTTCAGGGCTGGCGCAACCGGTGAGGGCAGCGACTGGTACGCGCTGATACTCACGTTGAACAGCCTTGGGCAGCGCAATATCAGTAGCCTCGCCACTCTCGCCACTCTCGCCTCCCTCTCCAGCCTGGGGCCAGGGTTCTCTGCATGCGCCGTATGAACATGCGGGGCATTTGCGGGACAGCCTTAAGTTTTAGTTAAAACGCTTCAATCAAACTGCTGATTATCATTCGTAATTGGCTGACTCAGACTGCGTTCGTGTCTCCACGCCCCCTGGAGCAAGCAACGAGCGGTCTATGCCAGCCAATACTGCAACAACCCGCAGCCTGTCCTCAGCGAATGTTCCGCTATGACAGCGCTGTCTGCCCCATCATCCGCGGCCGATACGGCCGTTCACTCAGCCTTGGCCTGCTGCCATCTGCTGCTGCAACTGACCCAGGAACGCGTACCGCAAGCCGCGGCCCCGCAACCCCTGGACCCTGACCCTGCGCGGGACCTGCGCCAGGCGGTCAGGGACTATGCACGCAACGCCGGTGTCGATCTGCGCCTGGAACGCCTGGCGCTGACCCGACTGACCCCGAAGATGCTGCCCCTTGCCTGGCGCAACCAGAGCGGCGAATTCATGCTGCTGGCGCGGCTCTCGGACACCCAGGCGCTGGTGCAGCGACCTTCAATGCCGACCCCGGACATGCTCGATCGCCAGCAGTTGGCCGAGCAGTGGAGCGGGGAGGTGATTCGCTTGCGCCAGAGCGGTTTGCGCTTCGATCTGTCCTGGTTCGTACCGGAGCTGCTGCGCCATCGGCGGATACTGGGCGAAGTGCTGCTGTGCTCGCTGTTGCTGCAGGTGCTGGCCCTGGCGACCCCGTTGTTCTTCCAGGCGGTGATGGACAAGGTCATGGTGCACCGGGCGCTGTCGACCCTCGACGTGCTGGTGATGACCCTGGTGGTGGTGGGCCTGTTCGAGGTGCTGCTCAAGGGCTTGCGCGAATACCTGGCGGCGCACACCGCCAACCGCATCGACATCGGCCTTGGGGTCAAGCTCTTGCGCCATCTGCTGGGCCTGCCGCTGCTGTACTTCAAGCAACGCCAGGTGGGGGCGATCATCACCCGGGTCCAGGAGCTGGACAGCATCCGCGAGTTCCTCACCGGCTCGCTGCTGACCCTGTGTGTCGACGTGGCCTTCACCCTGGTGTTTTTTGCGGTCATGGCCTGGATTTCCTGGCCGTTGACCCTGCTGGTGCTGCTGACCTTGCCCCTGTATGCGCTGCTGGCCTGGTTCAGCACCGGCCCGCTGGAGAAGCGCATCGAGCGCCAGTTCTACAGCGCGGCGCGCAACACCGCCTTTCTCAACGAAAGCGTCAGCAGCAGCGAAACCATCAAGAGTCTGGCGGTGGAGCCGCGCATGCAGCGTCGCTGGGAGTCGCAGACGGCACAGATGGTCGAGGCCGGGTTTGCCAGCCAGACCCTGGGCAGCGCCATCAGCCAGACCGTGATGCTGTTGCAGAAAGTCACCGCGGTGGCGGTGATCTGCTGGGGCGCTAGCCGGGTCATCGACCTGCAAATGAGCATCGGCCAGTTGATTGCCTTCAACATGATGCTGTCCCACGTCAGCCAGCCCGTGGCCAAGCTGATCGAGGTCTGGCAGCAGTTCGTCCGGGTGCGGGTGTCGGTGGACAAGCTGGGCGACATGCTCAACCTGCCGGTGGAGCAGGCCGAGGGGGATCTGCGCCCGGCACAGGCGTTGCGTGGCGAAGTGCGCATCGAACAGTTGGTGTTCCGCTACCGTCCGGAACTTGAGTGGGTGCTGCGCGGCCTGGACTTGCAGATCGCCGCGGGGCAGACCCTGGGCATCGTCGGGCCGTCCGGGTCCGGCAAGAGCACGCTGACCCGCTTGCTGCAGAAACTCTACACCCCCGATGGCGGGCGCATCCTGATCGACGGCTTGCCCCTGGATCAGTTGCAGCCGGCCTGGTTGCGCAGCCAGATTGGCGTGGTGCTCCAGGAAAACTACCTGTTCAACCGCAGCGTGCGCCACAACATCGCCCTGCGCCATCCCACCGCCTCCCTGGAAAGCGTGATCGCCGCGGCGCGCCTGGCCGGTGCCCATGATTTCATCCTGCGCCTGCCCCTGGGCTACGACACGGTGCTGGCCGAAGCCGGCAGCTCCTTGTCCGGCGGCCAGCGGCAACGCATCGCCATAGCCCGGGCACTGATGGGCGACCCGCGCATCCTGATTTTCGACGAAGCCACCAGCGCCCTGGATGACGAATCCCAAGCGCTGATCCAGGACAACATGGCGAGCATCGCCCAGGGACGCACGGTGATCATCATTGCCCATCGCCTGTCTGCGGTACGGCATTGCCAACGCATCATCGCCCTGGAACAGGGGCGCATCAGTGAATCGGGCAGCCACCAGCAGCTCTTGGCCAACGGCGGTTGCTACTCGCGCCTGTGGGCGCTGCAACAGGCGCTGTGCAAGGAGGCGTCATGAGGTCCGGTGCACTGTTGTCTCGCTGGCGCCGCGCCTGGCAGCGCCTGGGTGACGCGCGGACGCTGCTCAAGCGCAGCCGCGACGAATACGAGTTCCAACCCGGCTACCTGGAAATTGTCGAGCGGCCACCCGCGCCCTGGGCACGTGGCACGGCACTGCTGCTGATCCTGGCGATCCTGCTGGCCCTGGGCTGGGCGATCCTCGGCTTTCTCGACATTCATGCCAGTGCCGCCGGGCGCCTCATGGTCTCCAGCTACACCAAGGTGATCCAGGCGCACGAGGCGGGTGAAGTTCGGGCCATCCATGTACGTGACGGGCAGCGCGTCAAGGCCGGCGAGGTGCTGGTGGCGCTGAACCCGATCGGCATCGACGCCGAGTTGAGCGAGTTGCGCACGCAACTGGATTTCAAGCGTCTGGAATTGGCCCGGGCCCGTGCACTGCTGACCCCGGACCCCTTGCACAGCTACCAGACGCCTGCTGGCCTGGATGTACAGCAAGCCGCGGCGGCCCGGGAGCAACTGCTCAGTACCTGGAAGGAAATCAGCGCCAACCTGGACAGCCTCAACGCCGAAATCGCCATCAACCAGGCCAATCAAAGGGCCCGGGGCAGCGAGATCAGCGCCTTGGGCAAGCTGGCCAGCAATGTGCGCAAACGGCTCCATGCACGCCGGGCGATGGCCGCCGAACAACTGATGCCCCTGGTGGAATTGCTTGAGCAGGAAAAGGAGCAACTGGACGTCGAGCGTTCGCTGGCCCAGCAGCAGGCCGAACTGCAGGTGCTCAAGGCCCAGGCGCAGAACCGTCGGGAGCAGCGCGACAGCTTCCTGGCCAGGACCCAGCGCGAACAGCATGAATTGCTCAACCGCAGCCAACAGGAGATCGCCGTGCTCGAGCAGCAACTGATCCGTGGCCGCGACCGGCAGCGCCTGCAAACCCTGCTGGCGCCGGTGGACGGTGTGGTCCAGCAACTGGCGGTGCATACCCTGGGCGGCGCCGTGCAAGCGGCGCAGCAGTTACTGGTGATCGTGCCCGAGGGGGCCGAGCTGGATGCCGAGGTCATGGTGCTGAACAAGGACGTCGGTTTCGTCAGGGCCGGCCAGCCCGTGGAGATCAAGGTGGATGCGTTTCCCTATACCCGCTACGGCACCTTGCGCGGCACCGTGGCCCATGTCTCCGGTGACGCCATCAAGGACGAACAGCTGGGGCTGGTGTTCCCCACGCGGATTCGCCTGGAGCGTGCGGCCATTGCCGCGGGGCAGGGCTGGATGCCCTTGCAGGCGGGGATGAGCGTGACCGGCGAGATTCGCACCGGCGAGCGGCGGGTGATCAATTACCTGCTGAGCCCGATTCGCGAGTATCAGTCCGAAGCGTTGCGGGAGCGTTGAACATGACCCGCGCTTTCGATGCCGCTTCTGAACCCTCACCGACAATGCTCGACACCGGCCTGCACGCCCTGGCCTGGGCCGCCCGGCGCTTCGACCTGAGCATCAGCGTGGCGCAACTGACTCACCGCCTGGGACGGGTTGAAGGTCCGGCCGACAGCCTTGACCTGCGGCGCTGCGCCGGCTGGATCGGCCTGCGCGCACGGGCAGTGCAGAGCCGGGTGCAGCGCTTGCATCACCTGCCGCTGCCGGCGCTGCTGGACACCACTCGGGGCTGGGCGGTGCTGGACGCGGTGGAGGGCGACCGGGTCCGGGTGTTCTGGCCGCTGCAGGGGCAATGCCAGACCCTGTCGCGCCAGGAGCTGGCGACGCTCTGGCAAGGCCATGATCAGGGACAGGGAGAGGTGTTGCTGCTGGCGGAGCGGCATGTGCAGCTGAAGACGGGTGGTTTCGGTGTCTCCTGGTTCCTGCCGTCGATCCTCAAGCATGGGCGCCAGTTTCGCAGCGTGCTGCTGGTGTCGCTGATGCTGCAAGGCGTAGCGCTGGTCACGCCGCTGCTGTTCGAGAACATCATCGACCGGGTCCTGGTCAGTCGCGGCCTGTCGAGCCTGCAAGTGCTGGGGATCGCCATGCTGGCCCTGGCGCTGTTCGAGCCCTTGTTCGGCCTCTTGCGGTCCTGGCTGTTCAGCAATGTGGCGAGCAAGATCAACGCCGAGCTGTCCGCGCGCCTGTACCAGCATCTGATCCAGTTGCCGCTGGGTTATTTCCAGCGGCGCCAGAGCGGCGAGATCATCGCCCGGGTCGGTGAGATGCAACAGATCCGCCAGTTTCTTACCGGCTCGGCCTTGACCCTGGTGCTGGACCTGGCGTTCTGCGGGTTGTTCATCGCCGTGATGTACAGCTACGCACCGCTGCTGACCTGGGTGGTGGTGGGCTCCCTGGCCCTGTATTTCCTCTTCTGGCTGTGTGTGGGCCCCTTGCTGCGCAGCCGGGCCTTGCGCGAATACGAGTTGAATGCGGCCAACACGGCGTTTCTCACCGAGACCGTGACCGGCATCGAGACCATCAAGACCGGTGCCATCGAAAGCGCCTTCCAGCAGCAGTGGCAGCGCCAGTTGGCGGCTTATGTGCGTGCGGCGTTCCACACCCGCATCGTCGGAATCTGGGCCGGGCAGGGCATCGGCCTGATCCAGAAGCTGACCGCGGCGCTGTTGCTGTGGTGGGGCGTGATGCTGGTGCTGGATGGCCAGTTGAGCCCCGGCCAATTGGTGGCCTTCAACATGCTGGCCGGGCATGTGGTGGAGCCGATCCTGCGCCTGGCCCAGGTCTGGCAGGACTTCCAGCACACGCTGATTTCCCTGCGCCGCCTGGGGGACATTCTCGACAGCGACTGTGAAAGCGGCAGCGGCGGCCTGGCCTCGGTGCCAGCGTTGCAGGGCGGGGTGAGCTTCCAGGGGGTGCGTTTTCGCTACGAGGAAGACGGCCAGGAGGTGCTGCGCCAGCTGGATCTGGAGATCCAGCCGGGCGAGTTCGTTGGCATCACCGGGCCTTCCGGTTCCGGCAAATCGACCCTGACCCGCCTGCTGCAGCGCCTCTATGTGCCCCAGCACGGCCGGGTGCTGGTGGACGGCATCGACCTGGCCATCGCCGATCCGGTGGCCCTGCGCCGCAACATGAGCGTGGTGCTCCAGGAAAGCGTGTTGTTCGCCGGCAGCGTTGCCGAGAACATCCGCCTGTGCCGGCCTCAAGCCAGCGACGCCGAGGTGCGGCACGCCGCCAGTCTGGCCGGGGCGGCGTCCTTTATCGAGGCCCTGGCCCAGGGCTACGAGACCGAGGTGGGCGAGCGTGGCGGCCAGCTCTCCGGCGGCCAGCGTCAACGCATTGCCCTGGCCCGGGCCCTGTTGACCAACCCCGGCATCCTGTTGCTGGACGAAGCCACCAGTGCCCTGGACTACGAGTCGGAAGCGGCGGTGATGGCCAACCTGCAGGGCATCGTCCGCGGCCGCACGGTGATCAGCATCGCCCACCGCCTCAATACCCTGCGCCATGCGGACCGGATTCTGGTCATCGATCAGGGCCGGGTGCTCGAACAAGGCACACACCAACAGCTGCTCGCCCTGGACGGGTTGTATGCCCGGCAGTGGGCGCTGCAGATGAAGGACTGACCCCACCGACGGCAGGAGGACTCGCCCACCCGTCATGTCTCCCCACCCCGCAGTTCCATACCCCTAGGCAGCCCTTCGCGAGACGCAGGGCTTGGCTCAAAACAGACAAAGGATCATTGCAATGGCTTTTATGTCCAAGGACTTCACGCGCCTGCTCAATTCCCTGATCGACCAACAGATCAAGACGGCAGGGCGGCAAACCGAATGGTTCAACATGAGCGCCGACGAGCGTGCCGCGTACATCGGCCAGGTCGGCGAGCGCCTGCTGGAAATGCAGCAGAGCACCCTGAGCGTGCTGGCCGCCCAGCACTACCAGATGCAGGACAACCCGGTCTCGGTGGGCGACCAGTTGCAGGTGCTGCAACAACGCCGCAAAGAAATGAAGGCCATCGCCGACACGCCGGCCACCATTGCCTACAAGCAGCAACTGGACCGTGACATCCTGTTGTACAGCCGTCAGGACACGGCGATCAGCCACTATGACGGCACCTGGAGCAAGGCCCTGCGGCTGCTCAGTCCCGGTGGCGCCAAGGCCGAGGTCCTGCAAGCCGATGCGCCGGCCAAGCAGAAAGAGCTCAAGGGCCGGATCAACCGCCTGGAGAAGCACCTGAGCATGCAGGTGGCCGACTCCACCTTCAGCCAGACCTACGTGACCCTGTTCTCCGAGCTGCAGGCCTACAAGGAGGTGAGTACCCGCTACAACGCCTGGCTCAAGGCCGCCCCGCAGCAGCAGGCCGCGAGCCTGGCGGCACTGGCCAAGGCGCCCCGGGCCTCCGACGAGCTGCCGGTGAACCTTTCACTGCTGATGATGGAGGAGCGCCCGGGCTACATCCGCATGAACGTGGCGCTGGTCAATGCCAGCACCGATGGCCGCTTCAAGGACTTCTACCTGGAGCACGGCCGGCTGGTGGTGCCCACCGACGGCGTGCTGAATTTCTCCTTTGGCACCGCCGCCCGTTCCCTGGCCTGGCAGCAACAGTACCGGCTCAAGAGCGAGCCACCGTCCATGCGCTCGCCGACCTATGCACCGATTCGCTCGGTGCTGGTCAAGACCGGGTTCGTCGAGCAGTACTTCGCCAACCACCTGGTGTCGGAAAGCTCCCTGCGCGAAGGCTTCAAGGCCCAGGTGTTGAGCAACGGCCGCAAGCTGCTGTTGACCGGCGTCGATCGCAAGGTGCCCAACCAGGTCGGCATCCAGGTCTCGGGCCAGTCGCCCGGCACCAGCGTGACCCGCGAAGTGCCCCTGGCCGGCGCCTTGAGCGAACTGATCAACCAGAACGCGGACATCACCAGCTTCCAGACCCTGGGCGTCGAAGACTATCGGCAGAACAGCTACCACCCGGACCGCGACGGCCTGTTCGTCAATATTCACGAGCTGGAACGCTCGGTCGGCTTTGCCGAGCATCAGTACCTGCTGGAAATGCCCCAGGGTGACGCTTACCGTTCGGCGACACCTTTTGCCGTGATGACCGTCGAGGGCGACAAGGTCAGCAGCAGCCACCTGAGCAAGGCCCAGACCGAGACCCTGTATCAATACAACGCAGCGTTTTTCGAGCGCCTGGAGCAACTGCGCGGCGAGGGCTTCAAGGCCAGCCGGCTGTTCGCAGGCAGCAGCGAGCGCGCCACCTTCGTGCAACAGCTGACGCGCCTGCTCGAACGCAACCACATCACCCCGGCCGGGGTGCTGCTGGCGCAACACAGCCGCCCGAGCCTGCGGGATATCAAGGGCAACAACCTGAACAAGGTGCTGTGGGAACAGGCCTTCGCCGCGTCGGTCTGGCAAAGCCACGACAACGATGAGCTGCTGTTCGGCCTGGGGCAGAACCTGGTGAAGAACCAGGCACTGAGCAAAGTCCTGCAAGGCGGTTATCTGCAGAGCGACATTGCCCAGGCCAAATTGCTGCTGGCACCGCTGTATGAACAGTGGCGTGCCCAGTCGATCGAGATGGAAACACAGCGAGTGGCCAGCGCCAACGCCGGGCAGCATCCAGGCAACCCGAAGGTGCATGTTTTCGATCAGGTGGCGGTGGAGCGCGGCCTGGACAGCAAACTGCTGAACCTGTTGTTGAGCGGCCCCCAGGGCCTGGCGCCGGCCGACGTCGCGTTGCGGCCGACGGTCGAGGCGCTGCTGTCCGGCGACCAGGGCCGCAGCCTGCGCAAGCAGGCGTTGTTCCATGCCCTGCGCCCCGTGGCCGACAGTTTTTCCAAGGCCGCGGTGCCGGTCAATGCCCATGCCGCGCTGACGCCAAAAACCGGCGCCGACAAGGTCATGATCAACAACCGGCTGAACCAGCCCGACCCCTACCTGATCCTCAATACCCACCCGGAGCAGGCCCGGACCGATGCCGCGCTGCTGATCCAGGACGACAAGTACCGCAGCTACAGCCAGTTCCGCCCCGATCCGAACAATGAAGCCACACGCTACATGAGCGACCTGGACACCCCGTTCGTGGGGGGCATTTCCGGGACCACCCAGACCGTCAGCAATGCCTTGCCGGAGTTGTTCGGTAGCGCGCCGAGCATCAAGCAGTACTGGCAGTTCCAGATGGCCAACGCGGCCTTCATGATCCGCAACGGCTACCACTCGTTCTTCGAAACCCTGTATGTCGCCGCCCGTTATGAACCCCAGGGGCCGGACAGCATCGGCAAGGACCTGCTGCAGACCTTCGACCGCTACCGTGCCGAAGGGCGCCGGGAGGCTTTGCATGGGGAGCTGTACGACGCCGTGATGGCCCGGGTCCTGCCCATCGTCAATCAAGGCCTGGCGCCGAGCGAGGAGTTCCATCCACCGCGCTTCACCGACCTGGGGCCGCTGCCCGCGCTGTTGGGGCAGGCCGCCAAGGACCGGCAACTCAAGACGGGCCTGGCGTCGCTCGGAGCCGGCTTCGAACCGCGCCAGGGCAGCGCCGACATTCACCAGTTTGCCGCCGACCCGGTGCAGTTCGCCCAGACCCACACCCTCAGTGCCGAGGCCCTGGTCAAGGCGGGGCGCTTGCCGGCCCAGGGCAACGTGCAGTTGGTGGAAGTCGCGCCCAGGCTGTATGAGCTCGAATACACCGAGCACAGCGCCAACTCCGTGAGCGGGAGCCCGGACAGCGTGCCGGCGTATTTCCTCGGCTACAACGGGCCGAACCAGGCCAACGCCGCGCCGGCCTATGTGGACATTCCCAAGCAGGCGCGCGCGGGCAGCTTCCTCTTTACCGGCACCTTGTCGGGCTGCTCGCTGGTGGTGACCAGCCTGGACGCCACTACCTATCGGGTCTATCACGACGGTCGGGTCAACAGTTCGCTGCTGTACGACAACGTGGTGATGGCGGTCGACTACAAGGACTACCAGGTGGCCGGCACCGCCGAGGGCCTGGCTGCGGCGTACATGCAGGTCGTCGACGGCCAGTGGCAGTTGGTGTTCCAGCGCCAGGAGTACCAGCGCGAAGGGCAGATGGTCTGGCCGAAGTTGCGCGAGGGTGCAGAGCCGCTTGCCATCCAGACCGCCGACAGCCAGGTGCAGGAACGCAACCGGACCCAGTTCGCCGAATACCGCGAACAGGTGCACCAGAACCTGAAGAAGGTGGCGACCCAGTTCGGCGTGTCCACTGAAGGGGTGGCCGATGGCGTCTACAGCGGCGGCGACTTTTCTCCCGAGCACCCGGCCATTGCCGCCTGGAATCGGCTGCGCGATGCGGTCCAGGCCAAGGTCAGCGCCGACATCGAACAGCTCGGCAACCAGCGTTATCAACTCCAGGAGCAGCGGCGCGGGGCCAGCGACAAGAGCCTGATCGACCAGCAGATCAAGCAGCTCAACCTCACGCAGGATTTCTACCGGGCGCAGTACGAACCAGTGTTGCGTGAGGCCGCTTCGGTGGAAAAGACCTGGCTCTGGCAGCAGATCCAGGCCAAGCAGGGCACTGCTGCGGTGGTGCGCACCGACGACACGGCGATCCAGGGTGGGGGCGATGAGCGCAGCACCAGCGTGGGCGAGCGCTACGCCATTGCCGAGGCCTATCAGCGCGGGGCCCGGGGCACGGCATTCAGTGATGGCGTGCGGGATTTTCGCGAGATCAAGATCCCCGGGCTGGACGACAAGAAGTCGGCCCTGGAGATGAAGCGCCTGTTTCTCGACGGCCAGCTCACGCCTGGGCAGCGTGGCGCCCTGAGTGCCCGCATCAGTGAGACCAGCCAGGCCGAATACATCGACAAGGTGCTGCGCCAGACCGCGACTCTCAGTGAAGACTTCCGGGGCGCCGGCAGTGTCTTCGGCCAGTTGGCGCCCCAGGACTTCTACCTGTCGCTGGTGGGTGACCGCTCCGGAGGCCGCTGCTACCCGCTGGTCAGGGCCATGGCCGTCGCCTTGGCCAGGGGCGGCGAGGCAGGGGTCAACAGCCTGGTGCAGAAGCTGTTCCTGGCCTCGGCCGATCCCCAGGCGGGCAGCTCGACCTTGCTCAAGAACAGCCTGATCCGGCTGCATTCCAATGTCGACGCGGTCCAGGCCTCCAAGGCGCTGGGGCAGTTCCAGTTGTCCGACGTGGTGGCACGGTTGGCCAACAGCAGCAGCGACTCGATGTTTGCCCTCAACACCCAGAACCACTCGATGATGGTGGGCAGTACCCAGGGCCCCGAAGGCCGTCGCTACTACTTCTATGACCCGAATGTGGGGATCTTCGCTTTCGACTCCAGCAAGGGCTTGGCCAAGGCCATGGAGCAGCACCTGGTGCGCCGAAAACTGGCGGCGCACTACGGCTCGTTCGGCAGCCAGTCGCAGCCGGCCTTCAACCTGATCGAGATCGACACCCACAAGATGGCCGAGGTGCCGGTGGGCAGCGGGCTGAACGTTGCCGATCTGTCCCGTCCCGAGGAGTTGGCCGGTGTCATCGGCCAACGCCGCCAGGTGGAGCAGGCGGTGGGTGCCCAGCAGCGCGTCAGCCAGGACCTGCGCCTGGGCGCAGCGCTGACCACGTTCGACGCCGAGCAATGGGGGGCGCGCTTCGACGCCGCCAGCACCCGGCTGGCCCGGGAGCACCAGTTGAGCAGCCAGTGGATACCGATCATCGCCAACACCGAGCCACAGCCGGAGGGCGGCTATCGGGTGCAGTTCATCAACCGTGACCAGCCCGATCAGACCCGCTGGCTGAGCACCGACGATGGCACCTTTGTCGAATTCCGTCGTTTCGTCGATGAGCACATGAGCGTGCTCAACGAGCACTTCACCCTGGAGCATGGGCAGATCCGGCCCCGCGGCGGTGTCGGCGAAGTGGCGCATGTGGACGGCCTGAACGCCGGCTTTGCGGTCCAGACGCTGATCCAGTGGTTTGCCGACAAGAACCGCAAGGATGCGGCCCAAGGCGTGGTTTCACCGGACCTGGCCACCGCCCTGAAGATCCATAGCTACCTGGGCCTGGCGCAGATCGGCCATGGCACGGTGCAAGATGTGGCCAACATCACCCAACTGGTGCAAACCGCGTTGCGCGGCGAAGCCCTGGCCGCCGAGTCCTCGCTCAAGGACTTTGCCTCGACCCTGGGGCACACGGTCAACGAGGGCGCAGGCGTGCTGTTTGGCGGGGCCATGGTCGGCCTGGATGCCTATGAGCTGGCCCATGCCGAGAACGATGTGCAGAAAGCCGTATTCGGCACCCAGCTGGCGTTCGATTCGGCGAGTTTTGTCAGTGGCGCGGCGGGTATCGGTGCCGGGCTGATCGGCGCTTCGACAACGGCGGCGGTGCTGGGCGGCGCGGGGGTGATCCTCGGTGGCCTGGCGGTAGGCTTCACGGCACTGGCCCAGGCCTTTGGCGCGGTGGCCGAAGATGCCAAGGCGGTGGGACGTTACTTCGACACCCTGGACAAGGCCTACCAAGGCAACGGCTACCGTTATGACGAGAAACAGCAGGTGCTGGTGCCCCTGGCCGGGGCGGTGGTCAAGCGCCTCGACCTGCGCTCGAACGAGGTAGGTTTCGACAGCCAGTACATTTACCGCACTCACCACGGCTCCACCGGTTCCGGGGCGATCAACTACTTCTTCTGGGTCGGGGACTTTCCGCGGATGATCCACGACCGCACCCAGGCGATCGAGGTGCGCAGCGGCATCGGCCACGGCGCCAAGCCGCCCAGACTCGACCACGGCGACAGCAGGACGGTGATCCTGCCGGGCACGCCCAAGTCCTACATCAGCTACGAGTACATGATCCTGCCGGGAGCCACCACCCGGCATGACACGGGTTTCGATGTGATTCGCAAGCTCGAGCAGGACCGGCGCTTCGACTACGACTTCTACATCTTCCCGAGCGAGGAGACGATCCGGCGGATTCACCAGGAGTACGTCGAGACGCCGGTAGAAGTGCTGCTAGATGGGCACAACCGGCAATTGGTGGTGCCGCAACTGCCCAAGGAGCTGTACGGCTACCTGCGCTACGACATCCAGGGCGCGGGCGGCGAATACCTGATCGGCCTCAACGAAGGCACCGAGGTCAGGCTCAGTAACGAGGCCGGCCGTCAGCCGTCACGCTGGATCATCGACAGCAGCCAGCTTGAGAGCGACAGCATCACCGTGGCGAAGGACCACTTGCTGGTGGGCGGGGTCAAGGTCAGGCTCGATCCGGCCCAGAGCGGGCAGGTGCTGCTGGTCAACGCCAAGGGCGAAGTACGGGCAGCCGATTTTGCCGGCCAGACCACCTACGTGGTGAAGGAAGACGCCAGCCAATGGCAGGTGTCCGGGCAGCGCATCGAACAGCACCTCAAGGAGCTGGCCCAGGCCCATCAGTTGCACGGCCAATACGTGGTGGTGGAGAACTACAAGCACGGTGAGCGCAATGTCGGTCGGGCTTACTACGACGTTGCCAAGGACCGCATGCTATTCACCGACACCGATGTGCAACAGGCGCGCAACGCCCAGTTGGGGGCAGTCATCGGCGAGCATGCCTACTTCGTCGATGCCGAGAACGCCGCCGCGTGGCGGGTCGATATTGCCAGCGGCAAGGTCGATGCGCAGTTCGCCCCTGCGTTCAACCAGAGCGCCGGCCAGATCAGCCGGTTCTGGCAAGAGGGCGATGCGGTGTATCTGGCCCGTCGTTATCAGCTCAAGGAGCGGGAAGCCGAACTGAGCTTCCGTATCCTCGGTGACCGCATGGAGCTGGTGGGGGTGGTCGGCGATGAGTCGTTGCTGCAACTGTCGGCAAGCAACAGCCAGCATGGCAAGGACGCCAAGACCCTGCTCAATACCCTGCTCAAGGGCTACGAGACTCAGGCCACCCAGCGCGACACCCCGGTGTACAGCCTGGGCGCGCCCGTGCTGGAGCCGAATGCGGCAGAGCTGATCACGGTGTTTGGCCTGGACAACGCCAAAGTCGCGCACCGCTACTGGGTGCGCAGCAGCGACGGCATCGTGATCAAGCCGAACCTGGCACCACCGGCCGGGCAGGCGCCGCGCGCCGATGCCCCGGGGCAGGCGCAAAGCGCCTGGCAGATTCCGGCCGACCTGGTGTTGGCGGGCAGCCAGGCGCAGCCCGGTGGCCAGGAAGTGTTTTATTTCTACAGCAAGGCGCAGCAGGTGCTGTTCCGCCAGGAAGGGCCGGGGCAGAAGGTGCTCGATGCCGGCCAGCCAAGCGCCTTGCGGCTGAGCACGCCGCCCCTGGCCAATGTGCTCAATCTCAATGGCCATCTGCTGGCCGTGACCAACGACGGGCGCATGGCCCGGATCGAGGCGACGGGACGGCTGAGCTATGAGGCGGTCAACGAGCATTGGCTCAAGGCCCACAGTAACTGGTGGAAAAACCTCGCCGAGGTCGCCGGCAGCAATGCCACCCTGGCGGTATTCGGGGTCAAGGCCGCCGACGGCAAGAGTGCGCTGCCGGTGTGGTACCACAACGGTCAGGTGGTGGTGGCATCGTCCGCGCTGCAAGGCAAGCCGCTGCAGTTTCTCGGCTTCGACAGTGCCAGCGCCAGTGCCCGGCTGTTCGAGCCCGAGAGCGGCAAGCTCTATCTGCAGCCGCCGCTGACAGCGCAAGCACTGGCCACCGCGTTTGGCAACGACGAGGTGCTTGAGGCCTCGGCGCAATTGCCGGCCGCCATTGACTGGATGCCCAAGCTGCAACTGCGTTCGGCGGTCCAGGTCGATGCCGGGTTGCGCGTGACCACGGTGCAAGGCGAAGTGCTGCTGCGCAGCAACAACGGCGATGTGCAACTGGTGGCCGTGGACAAGGGTTGGCAACAGGCGCGGCTGGGCAATCTGCCCCAGGCCCTGGCAACGGTGGCTGGCCAGTGGGGCGCCAAAGGCGTGTTGAGCTTGCAGGACGGCGACACCCGCGGCTGGTTCGATATTGCCAGTGGGCAGATGTTCGCCAGCAACGGCATCCCGGGTGGCAGCGACTTGCGCTTTATCGGCGTCGCTGCCGGGACGCCGAACTCGGCCTATGTCTACAGCCCGACGGCGCAGGCGCTGTATCAGGTCAAGGACGGCAAGGTGCTGCAGCTGGGCCATTACGCAAATGTCGAGCGCATCGGCTCCTCGCTGCTGCTTCAGGGAGCCAGCGGCAATGCTCCTCAGGATGACCTGGCGCCGCCGTTGATTGCCGGGGTCGACAGCGTGGTGCTGCACGGCGGCGCCGGGGATGACACCTATCGTTTCAGCCCGGCGATGTGGGCGCATTACCGCTCGGTGGTCATCGACAACGATGATCCGGGCCTGGCCCTGGATCGGGTGATCCTGCCGGTTGCCGATGGCAAGAATATCCTCGTCAGCCGTCGGGGCGAGGACGTGCAGCTGACCGACACGGGCAATGGCACCGCCCTGGTGCTGCGCCAGGTGCTGGGCAGCCAGGCGGCCGCCCATGGGCATTTGCTGATCGAGCTCAAAGGCGACTCGTCGATGCTCAGCGTCGAGCAACTGCTCAAGGGCTTTGGTCCGAGCGGATCGGCCGGGGACAGCGTGTTCGAACTGGCCTGGAGCCAGCGCGAGACGCTGCCGGCGGCGAACGCTCTGAGCTCGGCGGCGGATGTGCCGGACTCGGCGGCGGATGGCCGGGGCCCCAGCCTGGCAAAACTCAGCGGGGCCATGGCGGCCTTCGCTGACACCGGCGGTGCTCGCGAACAACTGCCGAAAAACCATCAGGCCGCGCAGGCGGTGCTGGTGCCTTCACTGACCTGACCTCGCAGGAGAAACACAGGAGGGGCGCAAAGCCTCTCCTGTCTGCGGCGCCCTCTTTTCCCGGTGTTAGATCCAACCATGAGCAAACCCATGAATTCGCGGCAGCGAGCCCTTGCCGGCTGGCTGCTTGCCGTCCCGCTGCTGGTGGCGCCCCTGGCGCAGGCGGCCCCATTGCATCGGCAAGACCTGCCACAAGACTCGGCACAGCATCCGCCAGCCCATGTGCCACAACAGCGGCCCCAGGCGCTGCCCAGTGACCTGTGGCGGGTGTACCTGGATGCCCGGCAGAACAACAGCGAGCTGGCGGCGGCGCAGGCCGATCAGGCGGCCCGCGCCGAGGCGGTGCCCCAGGCCCGGGCCGGCCTGCTGCCCACGCTGTCCGCCAGTGCCGATCTCAATGCCACCAGCACCTCCCTGCAGCAGCCGCGGCAGGACACCCGGCGCAGTGGCACCAGTTATCAGGCGGTGCTGAACCAGCCGATATTCCGCGCCGATCGCTGGTTCACCCTCAAGGCCGCGCAAGCTGAAGACCAGCAGGCCCAGCTGGAGCTGGCCGCCGCCGAGCAGAAACTCATGTTCGACAGCGCCCAGGCCTACTTCGGCCTGCTCAAGGCCCAGGACGCCCTGGCGGCGGCCAAGGCCGAAGAAGCGGCGCTCAAGCGCCAGCAGCAACTGGCCGAACGGGGCTTGCAGCTGGGCCTGTCGGACCGCACCGATGTGCTGCAGGCCCAGGCCGGGCATGACACGGCGCGGGCCAACCGCATCGTGGCGCAGAAGCAGACCGACGATGCCTTCGAAGCCCTGGACACCCTGACGCATCAGCAGTACCAGGCAGTCCAGGGACTGCGCCACGACATGCCGGTGCTGTTGCCCGAACCCAACGACGCCCGGCGCTGGGTGGACACGGCGGTGCGTCAGAACCTGACCCTGCAGGCCAGCCAGTTTGCCCTGGAGGCGACGCAGCAGACCCTGAGCGCGCGCAAGGCCGGGCACGCGCCGACCCTGGACGCGGTGCTGCGCTACCAGACCGGGGACAACGACGCCCTGGGCTACGGCAACAGCGATATCCGAGGCAATGGCTACGGTGGCAATGTCGAGCAGCGCACGGTCGGTCTGCAGTTGAACATTCCGCTGTTCAGTGGCGGCCAGACCCGCTCCCAGGTGCGCGAAGCCCACCAGCGGATGAACCAGCGCGAGTACCTCAACGACGGCTTGCGGCGTCAAGTAGTGGAGCAGACCCGCAACCTGCATCGCGGTCTCAACAGTGGTGTCGATCAGGTGCAGGCGCGGCGCCAGTCGATCATCTCCAACCAGGGCGCCGTGCTGGCCTCGCAGATGGGCTTTCAGGTCGGAACCCGCAATATCGTCGATGTGCTGGAGGCGCAGCGTCAGCTCTATAACGCCGTGCGCCAGTACAACAACAGCCGCTACGACTACATTCTCGACACCCTGCGGCTCAAGCAGGCGGTGGGGACATTGTCGCCCCAGGACCTCAGGGCGCTTTGTGATTACCTCAAGGCCGACTACGATCCGGACCGCGATTTTCTGCCGCCGGAGTTTCCACGCCGGCTGGCAAAACGCTGACAGGGCCAGGCAATGCCTCGGACAAGGGTTGGCGGGCACCGATTTTTTTCAGGTAAAGGGGGACAGGGTTGTACGGGTTATTGGACTTCTTCGACAGTCACAGGCGCTGCTGTTATGCCCTGGGCGTGATGATCGCGGGCGGCGCCGCAGGGGCGCTGGGCAACTACTACCGTGTGCAGGTCGAAGACGTCTACCGGGCCAGCATCCAGATGCAGACCCGGGAGCAGGCCCAGGACCTGGAACAATGGAAATCCAACGGTTTTGCCATTGGCGCACTGTCGATCCTCGGGCGTCACAACCCCTCGCTCAAACGCATTGTCCTGGAGCCCGAACCCTCTGCGGACCTGATGGAGCGGGCCACCATTCCCCTCAAGACCCTGTCCCTGGTGGTGGAAGCCAACCATGCGTTTGTTCTCAACCGGGAAGGGGTGGTGGTAGCGGCCCATGACCAGCACGGGCAGACGCCCCTGGGGCTGAACGTGGCCTTCCGCCCCTACTTCAAGGTGGCTCTCGATGGCGGCAGCAGTGTCTACGGCGCCATCAGCGCCACCACCGGCACTCGCATGTTCTACATGGCGGCACCGATCTTCGAGTCGCGTACGCGCCAGGACAAGGTGATCGGGGTGCTGGTGGCGCGTTTTGATGCCGATAGGCTCGATGCCAGCCTGAGCAAGCCGTACAGCGACGATCTGAAGATGATCCTGTCCCCCAGCGGCGTGGTGCTGGCCGCCAGTTCCCCGGCCTTTATCCTCAAGTCCGACCGCGCCTGGCCCTGGAACCGGTTCACGGGGGAGATCCGCCGCCAGTTCAGCGACTATCGGTTTGCCAACGGGGTGCCCGAACGCTTGCCCTTCGATGCCCATCAGTCGGTGATCCAGCTGGACGGCCGGCGCTATAGCCTGTCCCGGGTGGATTTCGACTGGAATGACCCGAGTGGTCCCTGGACCCTGATCACCCTGGGCGACCTGGATACGCTGTTGCCGGGGGAACAGGTGCTGCTGATCGAGGGGCTGAGTGCCCTGGTGTTCTTGCTGTTGCTGTGGGGCGGCCTGCGGCGTCTGGCCGATGCCCGGCGGCACAAGCGCGACGTGGCGCAGATCGAGCAGAGCGAACAGCGCCTGGACATGGCCCTGCAAAGCGGGGCCCTGGGGCTGTGGGACTGGAACCTCAGCCTGGGGACGGTCATCAACAACGATGTCTGGCTGCAGATTCTTGGCTACAGCAAACAGCAGATGGAACAGGCTTTCGGCCATGGCCTGGAGCGCTGGACCGCTCTGGTGCACCCGGACGACTACGAGCCGGTCATGGCCCGGCTCAAGGCGCACCTGAACGATGAAGTCGGCGAATACCGCGCTGAGTACCGCATGCGCAACAAAGAGGGGCAATGGCTGTGGGTGCTGGACATCGGCAAGATCATGCAGCGCGACGCCAGTGGAGCACCGACGCGGGTCACCGGGGTGCTGCAAGACATCAGCGAGCGCAAGGCGGTGGAAGCGCAAATCCAACAGTCACGACAGGATGCCGAGCGGGCGACCCAGGCCAAGTCGGAGTTTCTCGACTGCATGTCCCATGAGATCCGCACGCCGCTGAACGCGATCATCGGCATGGCCCACCTGGCACTGGACCTGCCGCTGGAGCCGGTGCAGCGCGACTACATCGAAAAGATCGACCGTGCGGCCAAACACCTGGTGGGCACCATCAACGGCGTGCTCGACCTGTCGAAGATCGAAGCCGGCAAGCTGAGCATGGAGCAAGTGGGCTTCGACCTGCGGGAACTGGTGGACGATGTGTTGCTGCTGGTCCGCCAGCGCGCGGAAGAAAAGGCGCTGCGGCTGCAACTGGATATTCCGGCTTCACTGCCGCGCCGTTATGTGGGTGATCCGCTGCGTCTGGCCCAGGTGCTGACCAACCTGGTGGACAACGCGATCAAGTTCACAGAGGCCGGCCATGTCTGTATCGGTGTGTGCCTGGTGCGCCAGTGGGATCATCAGGCGCTGCTGTGCTTCAGCGTCACCGACACCGGGGTGGGCATCAGCGACGAGCAGCAGGCCCGCTTGTTCAATGTCTTTGTCCAGGCCGACCGGTCCATCAGCCGGCGTTATGGCGGCAGCGGCCTGGGGCTGACCATCTCGAAGAAAATCGTGCAACTGATGCAAGGTGATATCTGGGTGAAAAGCCAGCCAGGGCAGGGCGCAACATTCAAGTTCAGCGTGCAGTTGAGCCTGTCGCCGTTACCACTTGAGGAAAACTGCACCACGCCAGCCACTGGTGCCGCAGCGGGGCAGGGTACGATCAATGACCCGGTACGCTGGCTGGTGGGGACGCGGGTGCTGGTGGTCGAGGACAACGGGCTCAACCAGGAAGTGTTGCAGGGCCTGCTGCAGCGCGTGGGGGTCCAGGTGGTGCTGGCGGCGAACGGTGCGCAGGCCCTGCGTCTGTTGCTTGAGGAGGGGCGCTTTGACGCTGTGCTGATGGATTGTCAGATGCCGGTCATGGACGGCTTCGCCACGACCCGCAAGATTCGCGGGTATCCGCACCTGCGGTGGCTGCCGATCATTGCCGTGACCGCCAGTAGCCAGGCCGATGTGCAGGGCAGGGCGGTGGCGGCTGGCATGAGCGATCTGCTGAGCAAGCCCCTGGAGGTCGCGGCGTTCTATCGGACCCTGGTGCGCTGGATCAAAGCGACGGACATGCCGGTAGCGCAAGTTCCGGCGCCTCCGGGTACAAGCGTCTTGAACTCGACTTATGCAGGCATCGACACCGCGCGCGGGCTGGCGGTGGTGAACCAGGACCTGGCCCTGCACCGCAAACTCCTGGCCGACTTTCGTGACAGCCAGCAGCAGGTCATCGAACGCTTGTGGCAAGCCCATGCCGCAGGGGACCTGGCCGCCCTCGGCTCTCTGGCCCACAGCCTGCAGGGCAACGCTGGGAACATCGGTGCCACGGCGGTCAAAGAGGCCGCTGGACAACTGGAGGAACAGGCGGGCGGGCCGGCAGCGCTGGGGCCGCTGATCGAGCAGCTGGCGCGGTGCCTGGAACCGGTGCTGGCCGGCCTGGCGTCCCTGCCAGTGGCAGCCGACGGGGATCTGGCACCGCAGCAGCTGGGGCTGGACCCTGAGCAGGTGTTGGCACTGGAGCGCTTGGCCAAGCTGCTGCTCAGCCATAATGCCCAGGCCCTGGCGCTGATCGATGAACTGTACGAGCAATACCCCTGTGGCCCTCTGCGGGCCATTCAAGAGCGGATCTACCGGTTGGAGTTCCAGCAGGCCCATGACCTGCTTGTCGACTTCCAGGGCTAGCGGGTGTCCTGGGTCAGGGCCTGATAGCGGGCCATGCGGTCGGTGCAGTGCTCGACCAGGCATTGATGCAAGGCGCGCAACGACGAAGTGATCTGCGAGCGGTGCGAGACCACCAGATTCAGCGGCGCCGCGTCGGACTGCCAACCGGGCAGCAACGGCAGCAGGCGACCGGCGAGCAGGTCCTCCACGACATTGAGCAGCGGCAGGTTGACCACGCCATGGCCAGCCACGGCCCAGCGCCGTGCAGCATCGCCATCATCACAGCAAAAATGCCCTTGTACCGGCACGTCCTCGACCTTGCCGGCCCCATGGAAACGCCAGCGGCCCTCCGGGCGGCCAATGCTGTGGCAGATGATGCATTCGTGCTCGCTCAGCTGTTCCGGCGACTCGGGCTGGCCATGCTCGGCCAGGTAATCGGGCGCGGCGCAGGCGATGAAGTAATGCTGCTTGAGCACCGGTAGCTCGACCAGATCCAGGGCCAGGTTCTTGCCGTAGCGCAACGCGGCATCGAAGCGGCCCTTGAGCAGGTCCTCTTCCTTGTCGCTCAGCGCCAGCTTGATGTACATGCGCGGCCGTTCCTGCTTGAGCCGGGCGAGCATGTCCAGCAGCAGGTTGCGGCCCAGGTCGGAAGACACCGTGAGTTCCAGCATGCCGTCATCGTGGCGCAACGAGCGCTTGCCGTTGGCCAGGATCTTCAAGGCGTGCTGGGCACTTTCCAGGTAGCGTGCGCCTTCGGGGGTGAGCTTCATGGTGCGGGTGGAGCGGGTGAACAGCCGCACGCCGAGGCGGTTTTCCAGGCGCTTGAGCCCCAGGCTGGCGGCAGCCGGGGTGATCGACATGACGCGAGCGGCGGGGGACAGGCCCTGCAGCTCGGCGATCAGAATGAACAGCTCCAGATCTGCGAAGTTAGGCATTGGCCAGGCTCACCATCCATTCACCGGCCGAAAAAGCTCTGTGACGAACTCAGCAAGGCCGCCGACAGCGGCTCCGGGTCGCCGGCGATGCATTGCTCGAACCCGGGCTGGCGGTACATCTGGCCCATGGCTTGCGCATGCCGACTGTGGAGGTCCTCGGTGCTGGCCTGGAGCAGGCTCAGGTGGTAGTTCAGTGCCAGGGCGAACAGACGGGCCGACAGGGACAACTGCTCGCAGGTGTGCAGCTCGCCAGGGCCCTTGAGCAAGGCATCGGCGTGGGTGATTTTCCAGGCAAGGTTGAGGATCGGGTCTTCCGGCTCGGCGTGGGCGAGAATCTCTTCAATCAGCAGCCTGCTGTGACCCAGGGCCTGATCGATACGGCTGCCCGGCTGATTGAGGCCCATCAGCGCCAGGCAGGCAGCGCTGCGCAAGGCCGCGGGGTCGCGCCGGCTCGGGCTGCTGCGCAGCAGAATCGACAGGGTATCGAGCAGGGCCTGGAGGCGAATCTGCGGATTGCCGGCCAGTTGCAGGGTCAACGCACTGACAAAACCGTCGCGCATGTCGCTGCCGGCGCAAGGTCCGGCCACCGCTTGCAGGTCATGCAGGGGTTTGTTGCGGTAGCCCAGTTGCGTTGCCACCCGGGCCAGTACCACAGGGGGCGAAATCGGCTTGGCGATGTAATCGGCGGCGCCCAGCAGCAGCCCCAGGCGTTCGTCTTCGACGCTGCTGCGCGAGGTCAGGAAAATCACCGGAATGGCTGCAGTCGCCGGATGACTCTTGAGCTCGCTGAGCACCTGGAAGCCATCCATCTCCGGCATCAGGATGTCGAGAATGATCAGATCGGGGCTGGCACTGCGAGCCAGGGCCAGGCCCCGTTCGCTGTTCTTTGCCAGCAGCACTTCATATTCGGCGGTCAGGGTTTTCGACAGCACGATCAACGATTGCGGATCATCGTCGATGGCCAGGAGCGTATAGGGCTTGGGAACATGCTCTGCGGGCATGACGAGGGGGCCTGAACAAAGTAGGCCGGCAGTCTAGCGTATTTGGTTTATGGGCACCTAGCGTCCAGCTGCCGCAGTCGAAGAGAATGAATCGCCTGCTCATCCTCCGGACAACAACCGCTTTTGCCGCCAGGCCGGTGCGCTGGTGGGAAAAAGCACTTCGGTCGGCCGGAAGCGGGCGATGCCGTAGGCGGCGGCAATACGCTGGCGTTGCTGGCCCCGGACAAGCGCTTGCTGAAAACTGCTTTCGCGCTGCGCCAGCCCCAGCACATAGCCCACGCCCGCCTGGAAATCACCTCCATGGGCCTGCCACCAGGCTGCGATCAACTGCGGGTCGGGCCAGGGTAGATTCTCATCGGGGTCCATGGCGACACTGGCATCCTCAGGGTCGTCGTTCGGGCCTGCATCGAAATCCGGCAGGTCCTGCAATTCCAGATCGAGTAACGCCAGGTCTGCCCCAGTAATCTGGCTGAAGGCCTCGCCGGCGACGCGGGCATGAGGCAGGTCGCTCATCTGCTGGATCAGCCAGGGCACGCTGACCGGGTCGCCCAGCAGCCCAACGGCCTGGATGCCGACGCGCTGTTGCTCAGGGTTCTGTATCAACTGGCGTATCCAGGCGATGCTGTGCTCACGCCTTTGCCAGGCCAGCAGTACACAGAGCGCGCGGTACTGGAACTGGCCCGGTTGCTCGGCGAACTGCCGCAGCGGCTCCAGCGCTTCCTCGTCGCCCATCTGCGCGGTGGCCCAATTGGCCCAAAAGCGCGTGGCGGTGTCCTGGTGTTGCCGGTGGCTGCGAATGGTCGGCATCAGGTCACGACGGCGCAGCTCGCCGGCAGTGCGGGCGGCACGTGCCAGGACGCTTGGGTCGGCGTGGGAAAGTCCGGTAAACAGGGCTGGGCCGGGGTCGTGGCGGTGCATGCCACAGGCGGCCAGGCCGAGGCGCAGAAACAGGGGGTCGGGGGAGGCGAGCAGGCGATCGATCCAGGGCGATACCCACTTCCAGTCGAGCCAACCCAAGGCCATCAGGTAGCCGCTCTCCGTTTCTACGGCACTTCGCAAATGCTCGCTGAGCCGTGACAACACCTGTGCGTTACCCGCCTCGAAGGCCAGCACCACACTGGCGAACAGCTCGCCAATGGCGTGTGGCCCAAGTTGAGCCAACAGGGTTTCCAGGCCGCAGGTGCCGGCGACGCGAAGGCCGTCAAGGTGGGCGTCGATGCGCTCGTCGAGTTGGCTGAGGTGGTCGAAGTCGTAGTGCGGTGCGCCCAGGGCATAGTCACGCAGGACGGCGAGGAAGCTGGCTTCTTCGACATGTTGATCCAGAATCAGCGGAATCAAGTTCGAGTACATTTCAAAGTCTTGAAAAATAGTGAGTTAAGCAAGTTTCCTCCAGCTCTGCCCGTCATGTACCAAGATATCCTTTTGGCCAACAGACCAAAGCGCCCCGTTTTTAGCGGAAAGACAGTAGCAAGTATTGGGCTTTGGCATATTCCAGTTGACTGGCCGCAAAGAACTTTCATCGAGAACGTATACTTCGAACAAGGTGGCTAAATATATTTTTCCTTGGTGTTCAGCAATGCTCCAGAAATCATCGGTGAACTCTTCGAGATCGATAATTTCCCATGTGTCTGCTCTGCCACGCAACAAAGTGCCTTGGCGGCCACATAAATAACAATAACCATCAGAGGCGCATATCAATGCAGTTATTTTAAAGTTGGTTGGACTGTCGACTTGCCGCCAGTTGCCTTGCTCCCGCAGCCATATTTCTCCCTTCCAGCCGGCGGCATAGATTTCATCATTGGAGAAACCGCCCAGTGCTTCGAAGCCAAAAACACTGTCTTTACTCGTAGGCTTTGGGGCATGTATAGGCTGCCAGGCAGAAGATCCATGGCGTACGTACACTTCTCGGGACACTCCGCACAAGTAGGTATATTCGCCTATCGAGCTTATCCCTCTGAGCATTAGCGGTGGCGGATCCATTTCCGACAAGCTGAGGGTCGAGCCGAGATAGCCTTCCCCGATTTCACCCTCTTCGGATATTGCCAGCATCTGTTGTGACCGGTCGGTGGTCATGGCAACGGTATCCCAAGTCGCCTCGCCAACTTCTCGCCACTTTCCAGAGTTGTACTCCAGGAAAATAGTGTGCGAAACGTCCTGGGCTTCTAGTCCTATTTCCCGAAAAGCGAAAAAAGATTTCTGTGCGTCTACGGCGGCAACATAAGCGTAGTAATAATCTTCCAGCCATTCGTCAGCCATATGAATATCCGTTTATTGGGTGGTGGCTCAAGGGGAGGGCCTTCTCGCGGTACGGTTCAATACCGCAGGCTTACTTCTTCCGCTTGGTGAATGTTTTACTTTAGGGGGCTGCGTATTTGGCGGTAGCATTTTTTTATGCCCGTCGGCCAACTGTGCCGTGAGGCAGCGTTCGCTACAGTTTGACTCGGGAAACGCGCCACGAGTACTTTGGGCCGCCATGGAGGCCTCTTTACTGAATTCGCGCATATCGCCTTTCTTGACCCCAGCGATAACCCCCAGAGCTTTATGCTCGCTGTGTCGGACACCATGACTCCCATGAGTGTTCCCCCAGCCCTCAACGCACATACAAGGCGCCGTATCTTTCGAATACTCTTCCCAGCCGGGCTGGCGCTTGTTGTTACTGAACGCTCCTACAGAAAATGAGCTTTTCGGTATGACATGGTCAGGTGTTTGTGCTGGACAACATCCGGCTATACCTGCTTCGTCCTTAGGGCGGTACGGCACTAACTGACAGCGGCGAGCCGACAAGCATTTGTTTGCTTTGGCTCTTGTCGCTGTTTTGCTGGCCCAAGCGCTTTCATTGACCATTGCACCGCTCAGCTCTGCCTCTTTACAAACATTCTTTTCACCGTACGGTTTGTATTCCTGGCAGGATTTTCTTTCTCTTTTTTTCTCCCTTTTGCATTTTCCCTGGGTGCTCGGCGACATCTTGGAAAGGTGAGGCCAGGGAGGGGTATTACCTGGCTGTGAAGCATGGTTATGCGTCGTCATGTCAAGGTGCCGTACTACGTTTTGACCTTCGAACTTCACATTCATCGACCAGGAAGTGAAGTACACCTTCCCCTTGATCTTGCTAGTGATGACCCCCTTCTTGGGCGCATTCCCAGCCTCATCCCCATAACTTGTCTTGAAGTAACTCTTGTCCTTGAGCATCACCTCTTTGCGGGTGATCTTGACCGTTCGTGTGCCCCGGGTGGTGTCCTTGGACATACCCGTATTGGGGTAGGGAATGGGTACCCCCATCGGTGTCGGCGGAGCCACGGGCGGGGTGAAGCAGACATCCGGAAAGCAGGCGACGGACTTGCCATCGGCCGCCTTGCAGGAAATCTCCATATTGTTGGCATACACCTCGTTGGCCATCAGGCAGCCCTCACGGTCTGGTAGCTGAGCAGGGCGGCGGCGCGTTGGCCGGCGTCGTTGCCGAGGTGGCAGAGGATATTCGGGCCGTCACCGTAGCCCTTGCGGCTGGCGGCCAGGGCCACGGCCAGCATCGTCGGGCCGATGGCGGCGCCGACTTCGCCGATGCAGTCGGCCGGGTGCCAGAGGTGGAAGAACTCCTTGCGCACCCGCAGGGTACGGCTCAGGGCCAGGGAGGCTTCCTTGAAGTAGTACTGCTCGCCGGAGATGTCGGTGAGCCGATAATCCATTTGCTCCAACCCACAGCCAACCTCGCTCAGGGCAGCGCGTACGGCTTGAGTCAGACCTTCAGCACGCAGGGGAGTACCTTCGGCCTCCACGGTGGCCTTCTCCACGCCGAATCCCAGGCCGAGGCAGGCCAATTGCGGCTCTTCGCTGGCAACGGGGGCGGCCAGCACCACGGCGGCGGCGCCTTCGCCGGGGATAAATCCGTTGGAGTTCTGGCTAGTGAGCAGGCGATCGCGTGCTTCGAAAGCGGCCAGCGTCGGTCCATTCAAAAAGGAGTCGACGCCGGCAATCAGCACGTGGCGATGGCCGCCCTGGTAGATCAGCGTACGCGCATCAAGCAGGGCCACGGCAGCGCTGACCCGTCCATAGGCGATGACGTTGGAACTGGGATGAAAGCGCAGGCCCAGTTCGGCTTCGATGGCGTGCAGCAGCCCCTTATCGAGGCCGTCGAGGCGGCCGGGGCGCTCGACTTCCGCCACCCCCAGCAGCAGCGGGGTCTTTTCCGGGTCGACGTTAGGGGTGCTTTGCAGCGCCTCGGCGATGGCGCAGGCGGCCATCTTGATCAGTTTGCTGCGCCCACGCCAGGGCTGCTCCAGAGGCACGCTGGCAGCGATCAGCCATTCGCCGCCGCAGTCGATGAAGCGGGTTTCCTGGAAGTTATCGATAGCGCAGCGAATCGCCGCGCAGCTCGCGGGTGCGCTGAGGCCAACGGCGCTGACCATGCCGGAACCGATGATGCAAAGTGCAGTCATCAGTCTGTCTCCTCGGGGGCGTGCCTGGCTTTTACCAGGGAGGAGAGCGACGGGTAGTAATCCTTGCCCAGTTCGCGGGCGCGCCACCAGCCTGTGGACATAGTGCCGACCAGCACCTGAGCGATCTCGAACATGTTGTGTCGTAGTGCACGGGAGACACGCCAGGTCAGTTGCACCTGGAGCGCGTCTGTGTCGATCAGCAGGGTATCGATCACCGCCTGCACAGTCTCGTGACCGCCTTTTTTCAGAAAGAAGGTCACCGGCACGTCCATTTCGGGGATGCGAAAGCCCGCGCGCTCCTGGCGTGTGAGGTTGAGCAGCAACACATCCTCGCCGCCACGCAGGTAAGGAATCTGCTGATCGTCAGGGGCCGCCTGAAAGTAGCGACGGTCGAAATCTCCCGGCAGAAACGGAAAGCGGTCGGCCAGCCAGGCATCGTCGTAAGTGCCAGCGAAGCGAGCACGTTGCGGCCAGCTGCGGCCGATGGGGCCAAGGGCCATAGGACGGAAGTCGCCAGAGGGACTGTCGATCGCCTTGCCCAATTCCTCGGTGCTCGGCATCGGCATGCCGACGATGGCAGCACTAGCCATGCGGCTTGGAAACCAGCCACAACCGGTCGGATTGTCCAGGTAGCTGTAACGCAATTCGGAGTCTTCCGCCATCGGATGGCTGCCGCCAAAGGCCTGGGCATAAGAGATGTCCTGCTCGATGAAGGGCTGCGGCAAGCCGGGAGAAACGCCCAGTAGCCCCAATTGCCATTGTCGGGGGCCGAGGACGGAAAAGGCCTTGCTCATCTGACCGACGCGAATGCCCGCAGCCATCTGGCTCACGGGTCGCCCGCCTGGGGCATAGGCCTTGCCGCGCACCAGCACATCGCAGAACGGCTTGACCGGTGCGAAGTCCATTTCCTGCAGGGGGGCGCTGAGACCGGGTTCGCCGAGGAAGGTATCGGCCATCAGCAGCGGTTGCTGGGTCTCGGCGAGGGTCGCCGCGCGGCCGTCCTGCGGCAGATTAAACGTGCCTTTGACCACCACCACCAGGGATTCGCGGCCATCGGGCTCCATGCCCTGGGTATAGGCAGCAAGCAGTTTGCTGGCGTTGAGCAGTTCCATAGGCGACTACCTGTCTAGTTGATCTGCACCGAACCACCCTTGATGCGGTTGACCCCGCTGGAGCGACTGGACAGGTAGGCGCCCTGGATGATCACTTTGCCCGCGCGGGTCAGGGTGATGCTGGCCTTGCCGCAACTCAGCACGATCTCGCGTTCGGCGCGCAGTTCCAGGCGCTGGTCGTCCAGTTGCACGCTGGCAACCGGTTCGGGTGCCATGGCCTGGCTCAGCAGGCGGCCGATCACAAGCGGGCGGGAAGGGTCGCCATCTTCGAACATCAGCGCCACTTGGCTGCCGATGTCTTCAGGGGAGAGCAGGGTGGTGCTGCGGGCGGCGATGCTCTGTTGCTCGGGGCAGCCGGGGTAGGTCACCCAGGGCGCACTGGCCTGTGGCAGGTCGAGCAGTACACCGACGACTACGCCATCGATACGGGCCTGCGTGGGCAGTGAGTATTGAACCGTCATACGCGTTACTCCTAGTTTTGCAGGATCTTGCGTCCCTTGATCACCACGTTCTTGTTGGCCTTGATGTTGATCACGCCAGAGCCGTCTATGGTGATGTCCTTGCCGCTGATGCTGATGGTGCCGTCCTTCTTCATGACGATGCTGGCTTTGCCGGTCATGATGGTCACCGAGTCACCGGCATCGATGACAAGGTTCTTGCCCACCGTCAGCTCATCGTCCTTGCCGATATCGGTCGTGCGTCCTGCGCCGACCTGGCGCGATTCGTTGTCTTTTACCGTCGTTGAAAGATTGGCTCCGACGTCCACCGAGCGGTTGGTGCCCACATTGGTCGACTGGTAGAGGCCCACGTTGACGTTTTGGTAGGCCCCGACATTCACCGTTTGAAAGGCGCCGATGACAACTTCCTGCGCGGCGCCGATGGCGATCGTCTCGTTGATACCTACCGCATGGGTGCGTTGCAGGGCCACGGTCGCGGTTTCGCTGGCGCCCACGCTGATGGTGCGGTTGAGGCCTATGCTGATCGTCTCGTTACTGCCGACGCTTTCGGTACGGTTGACGCCAATGCTGATGTCCTCGTTGTTGCCCACGCTTTCGGTGCGGTTGACGCCGATGGTGATGGTCTCGTTGTGATCGACGGTTTCGGTGCGGTCGTGTTTGACATGCACAGTCTCGTCGTTATCGATGGTCTTGCTGCGGTCGTGGCCGACCCAGTGGGTCTCGTCGTTCTCGACCTCGATGTCCTGGTTCTTCTCGGCATGGATAAACAGTTGCTCCGCACCTTTCTTGTCCTCCATGCGGATTTCATTGAAGTTGGCCGGTGAGCCGTCCTTGCTCGAACGGCTTTTCACCCCGCTCTGAGTGGCATTGGCCGGTAGCGTGTAGGGCACGGTCTGTTCGGCGTTGTAGACGCGGCCAGTGATGATCGGCCGATCCGGGTTGCCTTCGATGAAACTGACGATCACTTCCTGACCGATCCGCGGGATCTGCACCGCCCCCCAGTTCTTGCCGGCCCAGGCCTGGGACACGCGCATCCAGCAGGAGCTATTGGCATTGGACTGGTCGTGGCGGTCCCAGTAGAAATGCACTTTGACCCGGCCATACTGGTCGGTCCAGATCTCCTCGCCATCGGGGCCGACCACCACGGCGGTCTGCGGCCCGCGAACAATGGGCATGGGGGTCAGGGGGAGAGGGCGGAAGGCCTGGCTGGCATCCATGCAGTCCAGCTCGCTGGTGAACTGCTCGGACAGGTCCAGCTGCGCATTTTCATAGAGTTCCTGGCGGATCTGATAGCGTGCGAACACCACCAGGTATTCGCGGTTCTGGTCCTCGCGCTCGTAGCCGGTCAGCTTGAACAAATGGCCGCAGCCCAGCCCGCGGGCGCGGCCGCGCAGCTGCACGCGTTCGAACTGGCTGTGAATGGCTTCGATGCGGGTACGCGCGTAGTGCTCGCCGTCGTTGCTCTGTACGTATTCACCGGGGTAGTCGTAGAGCGGGTGGTCGCCGTTGCTGTGACTGCGCGACACACTGGAGCGCACCTCCAGTCTGGCGCGGGGGCGCTTGAAGTCGTAGTCGTTTAGCTCCAGAGAACCGGGTTGAACTTCCCGCTCCAGTTGCCAATCGTAGAAATGGTCGCGCTCGCGCATTTGCCGATCGGGCGGGTAGAAGGGCACCGAGTCATAGTCGGCCACCGTGGAGTGGGCGCCATAGGCGTCGGCAAACACCAGTACATGACGCGCCTGCTCATGGCGAAAGTAGTAATAGATGCCTTCGTGCTCCATCAACCGGCTGACGAAGTCAAAGCTGGTTTCACGGTACTGCACGCAATATTCCCACTCGCGGTAGTTGCCGCTCAGGCTGTCTTCGAAATCGGAGAAACCGAGGTCGCGGAACACCTGCTTGATGATCTCCGGCACCGTTTTGTTCTGGAAAATCCGGCAGTCCGAAGTGCGCGTGAGCAGCCATAACCAGGGCCGCAGGCTGACGCGGTAGCCGGCGAACTGACCGTGGCCGTTCACTTGCCGGCAGCTGCAGACAACGCCGTGGAAATAGCGTTTGCTGCCGTCGTGCAGCTCCAGGGTCAGGCCCATCGGCTTGCCCAGCAACTGGTCGAATGTGATCGCTCGGTTTTCGGAGGTGAGGTCCAATTCGTAGTGGAACAATCGCCCCAGCTCTTCGTTGCCTTCCATGCTCTGCAGCAACAGGACATCGCCGCCGAGGGGACTGTCGACCTGCACCAAACGGCTGTTTTGCGTTATTGCCATAAACGACTTCCTCTGGCTCGTGTTCGGGCGTCAGTCGTCCGTCTCGCGGGGTCAGGGGAAATCGTGTCCATCCATCGCGGTACATCCACCACAGAGATGATCTCCATATCGGCCTCATAGGCACTCAGTCAAAGCGAACGTACGAGTCAATCCGGCTCCTGCGGATTAACCTTCTGTCCAGAGCCACTTGGGCGTCACCTCTAACAATTCCGGTTAAAGTCTTAGCGCGGTTTAATCCTAGTCAAGAAACTCTCCGACCAATGGAGCGAACACCGAGCCGTTTCAAGGTAGGTGACCGACGGTCATTTGCTGCCCGGCTACGAGCGCGACGACATGCACCGGGAGGTGGCGCGTCATCGTGGTTGTTCATCTATAGAGGCCCAAGCTCACCACCACCTGCGCCTCAGCGGGTTGCCCATGGCCAATCACCTGGGTGAATCGAAGCAAAAGCTGCTCCAGCTCATGGCGCTAAGTTGCCCGATTCGCTTGAATAACGCCCCGCGTCGCCTTGCCAAACAAGCGCGCAGCCAAAGAATAAAACGGAATATTTCGAAAGGACCCGGCATGTCGTTATCCCGCTGTCTATCTGGCCTGTCCAACTTGTTGCACTACCGCCGCGAATGGTTGCGCGCCGACCTGCGGGCCGGGTTGTCCGTGGCGGCTATCCAGATCCCGATCGCCATCGCCTATGCGCAGATTGTCGGCCTGCCACCGCAATACGGGCTTTACGCCTGTGTGCTGCCGATGATCGTCTATGCCTTGATCGGCAGCTCGCGGCAACTGATGGTCGGCCCCGATGCCGCCACTTGCGCCATGCTCGGCGGGGCCGTGGCGCCTTTGGCCATGGGCGACCTGCAGCGTACCGTCGAATTGTCGATGATCGTCACCGTGCTGGTGGGCCTGATGCTGATTGCCGCCGGGATCGCCCGGGCGGGTTTTATCGCCAGCTTCTTCTCGCGGCCGATCCTCATCGGCTACCTCAACGGCATCGGTCTGAGCCTGATCGCCGGGCAAATGGGCAAGGTGGTGGGCTTCAAGATCGAAGGCGACGGCTTCATCCTGGGGCTGGCGGACTTTCTCCAGCGCCTGGGGGAGATCCATGGCCTGACCCTGGCCGTCGGCCTGGCCAGCCTGGGCCTTTTGATCTGGCTGCCGCGACGCTATCCGCGCGTACCTGCGGCGCTGCTGACGGTGGCGCTGTTCACCTTGCTGGCCGGGCTATTGGGCTTCGACCGCCTCGGAGTGGCGATCCTCGGTCATGTGCCGGCCGGGATGCCGGAGTTGTCCTGGCCCAAGACCACCCTGGAGGAAAGCAAGAGCCTGCTGCGCGACGCGCTGGGCATCGCTACCGTGAGTTTCTGCAGCGCCATGCTCACTGCCCGCAGCTTCGCCGCGCGCCATGGCTACGCGATCAACGCCAACCATGAATTCATCGCCCTGGGCCTGAGCAACCTGGCCGCCGGTGCCTCCCAGGGCTTTGCCATCAGCGGTGCGGATTCGCGTACCGCGGTCAATGACATGGCCGGAGGCAAGAGCCAGCTGGTGGGCATCATCGCCGCCCTGGCGATTGCGCTGATTCTGCTGTTTTTCACCGCGCCCATGGCGTGGATTCCGCAGCCGGCCCTGGGCGCGGTGCTGTTGATGGCGGGCTGGGGCTTGCTCGACGTCAAGTCCCTGAAGCAAATCTACCGACTCAGCCGCTTCGAGTTCTGGCTGTGCCTGCTGACCACCGTCAGTGTGCTGGGGCTGGGCGTGCTGCCGGGCATCATGTTCGCCGTGACCCTGGCCATCCTGCGCCTGCTGTACAGCATCTACCAACCCACCGACGCGGTGCTGGGCTGGATGCCCGGCATCGAAGGCCAGGTGGACATCCGCCAGTACCCGCAAGCCCGCACTGTGCCCGGCCTGGTGGTGTATCGCTTCGACGACGCGATCCTGTTCTTCAACGCCGACTACTTCAAGATGCGCCTGCTGGACACGGTGCAGCGCGAGAGCCAACCCGAGGTGGTGCTGTTCGATGCCGAGGCGGTGACCGATATCGATGTCAGCGGCATCGCGGTGCTGCGGGAAATCCGCGAGACCCTGGCCGCCCAGGGCATCTACTTCGCTATCGCCCGTGCCCGCGGTACTTTCCTGGCGATGCTGGAACGTTCGGGGATGACCCGGGAAATGGACAGCCAGTTGCTGTTCGGTTCGGTGCGTTCGGGGATCAGGACCTACCGCATATGGCGCAACAGCATGCGCGGCAAGCAATGAAGCAGAGGAGGGTGACCGGCAGGGAGCAGCCCTGCCGGCGCTTGATCGAAGCTCAGCCAGGCTGGCACGGCATCACTGGGTGATGGTCATGCTGCTGGTGGCCTGGACCGAGCCATAGCGGATGCGCGGATACGTCGGGTCGGCGTAGCTGAAATCCATCACCGTGCCGACGGAACCGAAGTAAAGGGCCTGGCAATTGAAGTTCACCGCGACCTGGCCGCCGTAAGGGGTGACCCCGATGGCGACCTGGGTCGGCCCGGTCCATTCGATCTTGCAACCCAGCGTACCGCCTGCTGCGCCGGCATTGTATCCACGACAGTTCAAGGTGGCGTTGCCGTTGCTGGTATTGGGAAAGCCCGCCCATTTGGCGATGGCCAGGTTGGCAGAGCATGAAGTGTTGACGCTGCTGGCTCCCGGGGCGAGCTTGTAGACCCCCGACGGTGGCGCAAGCGTTGCCGTGACGGGCGTCAATGGCAGCGCGGCAAGGCTCGATGCCGCCTGGTTTTCCACCACGGTGGTGGGCGAGGGCGGGAGCTTGCACACCACCACGGCGCCGACGTCGTCGGACTTCTTCAACTCACCCAGCGCAGTGATATCGGCGCCGCCCTTCGACTCGCAGAAGAGTTTGCGCAACTGGGCTTTCTCTTCGCTGTCAGCCATGGACGAGGCCTGGGCCAAAGGTGCAAGTGCCAGGCCAATGACTGCAGCCATCAGCACGCTTGAACGTTTCATGATCGATTCCTTATCGGGTTATGACTGGCTGCACCCTATGAGCCCCAGGCGATTTTTTTCATGACAAAAGCTCGGGTGTTTCGCGCAAGCAGGGGCGCTGGGGTTTTGTCCTCTCGGGGCTTGACCTGCTGCCGCTATCTGCTGTTGAATGCGCGCCCTAAAGCCTCTGCAACCTTTTCTCCAAGTGGTGAAGCCAGTGCCCTACGCCAGCCAACACGCCTGATACCGACGACGGTCCATCCTGCCTGATGGCTGCCCGTGCCTATGCACGGCGGCGCTTCATTGCCATGCCTGCCTGATCCTGTCGTTGGTTTTTCTCTGTTTTCGAGGACAAACCCATGCACACGGATATTCGTGCCACCGCGCACAACCTGGAACTGCTCAAATACCCCCGTACGCCCCACCTGCAAGGCTCGCGCCTGCAAGATGGCGACACTGACACTGGCCAGGTGCGCTATGGCGCCCTGGCCGGACAGTGGCTGGTGGTGGAAGAAAAACTCGATGGTGCCAACGCGGGCATCAGCTTTGGCGCAGGCGGCGAGTTGCTCCTGCAATCTCGCGGTCACTACCTCACCGGCGGTGGGCGCGAGCGCCAGTTCAATCTGTTCAAGCAGTGGGCCTCGGCCCATGAGCACTGGTTGCTGGAACGCCTGGAAGATCGCTTCGTGCTGTATGGCGAGTGGCTGCACAAGAAGCACTCGGTGTTCTACGACCACTTGCCACATTACTTCTGCGAGTTCGATGTGTGGGACCGCGCCACAGGGCTGTTCCTCTCCACCGCGGCGCGCCGGCGCCTGCTAGAAGGTGGGCCGGTGCTGTCGGTGCCTGTGCTGTACGAAGGCCCGGCACCGCGCCGGCATGCCGAGCTGCTAGCGCTGGTGGGCGATTCGCTGGCCAAGACCGCGCACTGGCACCAGGTGTTCGAGCAGGTGGTGCACCGCGAAGGCCTCGACCTGGCCCGTGCCTGGCGTCAGTGCGACCGCTCCAGCCGCATGGAGGGCCTGTACCTGAAGCTCGAGGACGAGCAGCAGACCCTCGGCCGGCTCAAGTGGGTACGCCAGGACTTCGTCCAGGCCATCCTCGATGCCGACCAGCACCATGCCAGCCAACCCTTTATCCCCAATCAACTGGCCGCCGGTGTCGACCTCTATGCCCCGCGCCTGTCCATGGACTGGCAGGGCCCACGCCACGGCTACTGAAGGAGCATCCCGAAATGGATATTCAACAACTGCGCCAACTGGTCCCTGAGCCGGGGCGCGATATGGACACCGCCGCCTGCCTGTCGGCCATTCCGGCCCTGGCGCGCCTGGCCGACACACCGCAGGACCCGATCTACCACGCCGAGGGCGATGTATGGATTCATACCCGCCTGGTGGTCGAGGCATTACTGGCCCAACCCGCCTACCAGCAGGCCAGCGCCGAGCAGCGCTTTGTGCTGTTCTTCGCGGCCCTGTTGCACGACATCGCCAAGCCCGACACCACGGTGATCGACAAGGATACCGGGCGTATCGGCCAGCCCGGTCATTCACGCCGGGGGGCGGTGGATGCGCGGCTGCTGTTGTGGCGCGCCGGTGTGCCGTTCGAGCTGCGCGAGCAGATCTGCCGCATCATCGCCGTGCACCAAGTGCCGTTTTTCGCCCTGCAGGGTGATCGCAGCGGCCGCAGCCCTGAGTTCCTGTTGCACAAACTGTCCTGGGAACTGCCGCTGTGGATGCTCTGTGCCGTCGCCGAGGCCGATATGCAGGGCCGCAACTACGCCGGCAAGGCCGATGTACTGGACGCCATCGAACTGTGGCGCGAACTGGCGCAGGAGGAGGGCTGCCTGCACGGACCGCGGGCCTTTGCCGACGACTACACACGCATTCAGTACCTGCGTGGCGCCCGGGTACATCCCGACTACCCGTTGCACGCGCCGCAGGGTTCGTCGGTGGTGATGCTCTCGGGCCTGCCGGCAAGCGGCAAGGACACCTGGACCGCACAGCATCACCCGGAGCTGCCGGTGGTGTCGTTCGACGACGCCCGCCAGGCCCTGGGCCTGCGCCATGGACAGAATGAAGGCGCCGCTGCGCATTACGCCATCGACCGGGCCAAGGCCTTGCTGCGAGAGCACAAACCCTTTGTGTGGAACTCGACGCACCTGTCGGCGCAGATGCGCAACCGCACCCTGGACTTGCTCTACGGCTACGGCGCGCAGGTGGAGATTCTCTACCTGGAGCGCCCCGAGGACGAGATCATGCGACGCAACCAGCAGCGCGACACCTCGCTGCGCAACGATGATATCCGCCGCATGCTGTTCAAGTGGGAAGTGCCACTGCCCACCGAGGCGCACCGAGTTGTTTATCAGGCGGTGACGGGGTGAGTGGTCCAGGGGGACATGGCGACGCGAGGCATGAAGCGTTTCAAACCCTATCCGCTTGAAAAGCAACCAACTTGAAAGTCACGGCCAGAAATCACCAGGCAAATGAAAATGTCAGAAACTGCAGAAAAAATAAGTGAGGTCTTACAAGCTTTTCACCGTTTTGAAGATGGCTTGCTATTGTCGTTCGAGTTTAATTATGCGCCAGGCGAACGACTCGCAGCACAGGTTGTATTTCATGCCAGAGATCACCGTATTGACGGAAATGTTTGGAAGAAAGTCAAAGTGGTTGTCCGTGGCGTCGAAGAGCTGAGTGCGAAAGTTAGCGGCCATCAATTCAATTCAATTTGCTCGGGGGTTCGGTTGTTGAAGTTTGACGAGTATTGGTGTGTCGACATTGATGGAAATTACGCTTTGGATGCTGATCCAGCATCTATTGATCAAGTGCGCCAAGAAGGGGATCTATATGTTATTGGTCGTGATATCGAGGTTTATGAGCTTGAGGGCTAGGTGATCCCAGTGAAAGTAGTTGTAGCCAGAACGCACCCTCGTTGATTGAACTTCCTGACGTTCCACCCGAACATCCTGCGACGGATGGAGTATCCCCTGGAAATGAAGCTTACAGATCTCTATAACAAGGTAATCAGTAAAGAGCCGTACAATGATATGGACGTGTTCTTCGAGAGCTATGAAAGCTTTGAAGAGATTCCGCTTGTATCAAGGTATGGTCGCTTAAAGCACCTGATGGATGAAATGAGCAGCGACGGGGTGTCTGATTTTCTGACAGGGCTCGCTTTGTTTGTTTTAAATACTTTAAGAGTCTTGGAGGTTTCAACAGGTAAAGATGTTTTTTTCGCCGTGACTTTTACAGACTTTGAAGGGCTGGAGCAGCAAGGTGTTCTCATACCCAATATTTTTATTTACGCAAAGCCAGCTTCAGTCAGTTTTTTGGAAAAAGTACGAGAACATGATAGAGGGCTTGCGTCGAAGGAGATGAAGAAAGTGAAAAAACATTTTTCCAGCTGTGGGGCAGAAACGGCTTTTGATTTTTATGAAAGCAGATCTTATGACGCAGCTTGCGCTGAAGAAATTGTAAGGGTCTTTGCTGTACCCAGGACTTCATGAGAGTACAGGGTTCGTCAGCCAATCCGACGGTGGATCTGAGCAGTGAGTGGTTTCGAAAACTGGAAATGACCAGCTCGGGTACGCCAATTCAAAGCGTCGAAAGCGCCCGGATGTGTGATCCAAGCCTGATAGCTGATCACAGCTCCTGTGAGCCTTGGAGTTATGCTATTTAACATAATATACATTATGCGTAGATACGATGTGCTCATGTGGGTCACGTTACCCAAGAATTACCCAGGCTCAACTGCAACGCTTCCTACCTTCAGGAACAGCTTCTGAAGCCAGGCTTCGATCACTTTGCTGTTGCTCGCGTCTGGGCCTTCGCAATGACATCCTGGACAAACGAATCCTGATTCCTTTGCTCCTTGTAGCCAACCCAGGACTTCACCGGCCCTGGGCCGAAAAATTTCCAGCTGCGTGACTCCCGCGGATTCCGACTGCGGATGAACACGTGGTGTGTGTCTTTCGAAATTCGTAACGCCTGTCAAAGTTCGAGCGGGAGAATTTTAAACTCAGGTGGTTGCTGACTGTGGCCCACCTATATATCGAACTATTGAAGGTGGGCTTTGGGTAATTGCCGGGACGGCCAAGAAATCTACCGACAGAGCTCTCTGTATCGATTCACGTTGGAAACTGCAGAGTCTAGCGTTGTTGTTTTGTATTTGTAGTAGTGGATTATATTCGCCTGGGCCGGTCCGACATTGCCGAAGTATTCTTCCCAGGCATTACTCTTGGTGAGCAAGTCAGAGAGCATGGTTCTCAAGTCGTTTTCCGTCCAGGCTGTCTTGTAGCCTTTAACCTCACCAGGGGCCGGGCTGTTATGTTTTACATAATTAACCAGCAGGTACTTTCCTTCGTAGGCCATAAATACCGTATACACGGTCCCTTGAGGGGCTGACTGCCTGTACCAAGGGATCACGACAAAATGATGAACCACTGGTCCCGTACTAAAGTGCCAAACAGCTGTCTCCGAGTGCAGGCCGCGAAATAAAAGAGCCTGATCGATTTGGTATTTCATGCTTCCGTTATTTGTAATGACATCGTTTCCAACATCATTTTGCACCTTCCCGTAGACAGCGCAGCTCATTTGAATGGGCACGGAAGGACAATCCTTCAGCCCCATGAGCGTTGCATTGTTTTCTATTGCCCTGACCAGATCTTCCCCTGTCATGTTTCTTGGCTCCTGCCTAGTTGTTCAATATGCAGTTTAAATAATCGATATTGCTGCCCCTGGTGAGGATAGCTTCGATCTGCCCTTTATCAAATACACCTCGCCGCGGGTCTTGCCGAGTGCTGCCGGGTGTCGAGATATGGCTCGCGGGATGAGCTACCCTGCCCTTACAATATGACGCTTATAAATAACTAAACTAAATGAATATTTAGTTTAGTTATATTGGATATCAGGAGTTACCCATGACCTTTCCCCTTCGAACAATGGTGAGCAGTGTCGCTTTATCGGCCCTGCTGGCCACTTCTCTGGCAACGGCCGAACAAGGTCCTTCATTCAACTGCAGTGAGAAGATGACCGGGTCGATAACCGCACTGATCTGCCAGAACCCTGGTCTCGCGGCACTGGACCGCAAGTTGGCCACTATTTATCGCGACGCCCTGAAGAATGCCGGCAAGCGCGGCAATGTGCTCAAGGCCGAACAGCGTGGCTGGATCAAGGGCCGCGACGAGTGCTGGAAGATCGATGATCAGCAAGCCTGCGTGGCTGATAGCTATCGTCGGCGCATCGTCGAACTGCAGACGGGTTATGGGCTGGTCACCTCCTCCGCTCCGGTCATGTTCGATTGCGCGAGCAATGGCCGTATCAGTGTCACCTTCTTCCAGACCGACCCCCCCTCCCTCACCGCCTTATATAAAGGCCGGCAATCGCTGATGCTGGAGGCCAGTTCTGCCAGCGGCTCACGTTACCTAGGGCAGAACGAGAGCTTCTGGGAGCATCAGGGCGAGGCCGCTGTCACTTGGGGCCATGGGGCTGAAGAGATGATCTGCAAGAAAGCAGGCTGAGCCCTGCCGTTTGCACCGCATCGGGTGCAGGCCGCCAAGCCCTGGGGGTTAGTTCCTGACAATACCCGGCGTCCCGGGCGACTGCTGGCTGGCCCGATCCGGATGATCGCGCTCGATGAACCGCCGCAACCCTTCCTGGGTTTCCGGTTGATGGA
This sequence comes from Pseudomonas sp. GW823-FHT03E05, assembly GCF_058796855.1. Lineage (NCBI taxonomy): Bacteria > Pseudomonadati > Pseudomonadota > Gammaproteobacteria > Pseudomonadales > Pseudomonadaceae > Pseudomonas > Pseudomonas sp. GW823-FHT03E05. The sequence goes on along the minus strand of NZ_JBXAJB010000001.1, from coordinate 1,262,458 downwards.
TCGAGCGGTTGAAGCACTGCGCTTCGATCTTCAAGCCCTCCGCCAATGGCAAGCCATAGCCGCGCACGGCCGCTTCCTTGTCCGAACGCATCGCCGGTTGCGGCAGGCCGGCCAGGACATGGGCCAGCTCCAGTGCCCGTTTCAGGGAGCGCCCACTGGGCACTATTTCGTTGACCAGGCCGATGCGGTACGCCTCCTGGGCGTCGATCACCTTGCCCGTGAGAATCAGCTCCATGGCCCGGCCCATGCCGATGATCCGTGGCAGGCGCTGGGTGCCGCCATCCGCCAGGCCGATGTTCCAGCGCCGGCAGGTAACGCCGAACGAGGCGTGTTCTTCAGCGATGCGGATGTCGGCAAAACAGGCCCACTCCAGGCCACCGGCATAGGCCACGCCGTTGACCGCGGCAATGATCGGCTTGTAGATCTCGGTCCAGCGGCTGGGGCCGATGATGCCCGGGCGTTCACCACGGTCGTGGGCTGCCATTTCCTCGGCGCTGCTGGGCACCAGTTGCGCGGCCGCCTTGAGATCGCCGCCGGCGCAGAAGGCTCGGTCGCCGGTGCCGGTGATGATTGCCACCAGGGCGTTGTCATCCTCGCGAAAGCGTGTCCAGGCCTCGATCAGCTCGCGGTGGGTGACCGGGCCGATGCAGTTGCGCTGCTCGGGACGGTTGAAGCGGATGATCACCACGGGCCCGGACTGCTCATAGGCTATTTCGCTGAAAGTCATAAACGCTCCTGTTTATGTGTGTCCTGCGGTGAAACGGCTGCGCAATCCAGTATAGGCAGTGCTAAAAGTGAGGTTATGGCGATTTTCAGGTCACTCCGGGCTTTCTTGACAAGGAAAAAGACTGGTATGAATTCAGAGACCCGCGCCTTCTCGGCCGAATAAAACAGGAATCAGCACCATGAAGGTAATGACGGTATTGCCACTGCCCAGGAAAGCCGTGCCTAGGGCCTTAGTCCTGGCCCTCAGCAGTATCATCCTGTCCCTGCCCCTCGCCCAGGCCTGCACCCGGCTGACCTACCTGGGAAGCAACCAGAGCGTGATCACCGCCCGTTCCATGGACTGGAAAACCGATGTGGCGACCCATCTGTGGATCTTCCCGCAGGGCATGCAGCGCAATGGTGAGGTGGGAGCCAACTCGATCAAGTGGACCTCGCGCTACGGCAGTGTGATTGCCTCGGGCTATGACATCGCGACTACCGACGGCGTCAACCAGGCAGGCCTGGTGACCAACCTGCTGTGGCTGGTGGAGTCCCAGTACCCGGTGCCCGACAACGGCAAGCCGGGCCTCAGCATCGCCGCCTGGGCCCAGTATGTGCTGGACAACTACGCCACCGTGGCGGAGGCCGTGGACGCGCTGAAGAAAGAGCCCTTTACCCTGGTGACGGCCAATGTCCCCGGGGATACGCGCCTGGCGACCCTGCACCTGTCGATTTCCGACGCCACGGGGGACAGCGCGATCATCGAGTACATCAAGGGCAAGCCGGTGATTCACCATGGCCGGGAATTCCAGGTCATGACCAATTCCCCGACCTTTGATGAACAGCTGGCCCTCAATGCCTACTGGAAATCCATTGGCGGCACCGTCATGTTGCCGGGCACCAACCGCGCCGCGGATCGATTCGCCCGGGCCTCCTTCTATGTCAACGCTATTCCCAAGGACGAGAGCCCGCAGGTCTCCCTGGCCAGCGTGTTCAGCGTGATCAGAAACGTCTCTGTGCCTTACGGCATCTCCACCCCGGGTGAACCGAATATTTCCTCCACTCGCTGGCGCACTGTAGTGGACCATCAACGCAAGCTGTACTTTTTCGAGTCGGCACTGACCCCCAATACCTTTTGGGTCGACCTGAAGAAGATCGACTTCGCAAGCACTACGGGCCAGGTGAAGAAGCTCGACTTGGGCAAGGACCAGTCCACCACCTATTCCGGCGAAGTCTCCGGCGACTTCAAGGTCACCCCCGCCTTCAAGTTTCAAGGTGCCTGAGCGGTTTCTACGCTGCCGAGGCAATGTGCCCCGAGCGCCCGAGCGCCCGAGGCCACAAGGCCCGGGAGCTCGGGGTATCGCGAGGGAGCTACAGGACCAGGGTCAGTGGCGGCTGCAGGGTGATATCCAGCGTGGCCAGTGTGCAATTGCCAGTGAGGGCCTGGTTGAAGGCACTCAACTTTTGAAAGGGACCGTTCCAGGTCACGAATATGTCATTGGCCCCGCAATTGCTGGCAGGCACGAAATTGGAGACGACAAAGCTGACGCCCTCCAGCTTCAAGGAAAATACGGTTTCCGGTTTCAAGATCCAGGGCAGATTCTTTGCCTGCAAGGACTTGCAGATTCCGCTACCGCTGATGAACACACTGTGGATCTTGGCTTCATCCTGAGTGTTGATCGAACCGCTCAGGCTGATGCCACAGGTGACCTGTGCCTGAAACGACGACGGCAGTTTTATCGAGAGGGTGCCATTGTTGCCGTAGAACGGGCCCTGGGGTGAAAAGTGTGGTGCAGCGGCCACCAGGGTCGTGGAGCACAACCCTATGACAAGCGCACTTGCGATCATCAGGCTATTCAAGCTTTTCATTGTTGTTCCTCACGCATAGGGCGAAGTGTTTCGCCGGGGTAATGGCCATGATCGAGAGGTCATGAAAACGGCAGGACGTCCCTTTCCAGCCAAGCTTCAGGTCGGTTGCATTTCACGGGAGCGGCCAAGGCGCCAAGGAAAGTCCTCCACCCTGGGCGAAATTCAAAAACAGCATTGAAATATTTTTTTGAATCAAATAGCTGGCAATCTCCGATCGGTCAAGGCTCCCCATCGGCCTTCAACCCTGTGGCAAGCCTGCCGGGGGGCCTGTTAGGCTAACCCGCCCACCGCGTCGCCGCGGTCTCTACAGCTCTTCGCGGAACCGCACCATGTCCTCCACCGCCCAATTCTGGCGCGACCCGAACCTGCCCTACGTCGAAAGCCGCCGGGCCTGTGACAGCCGCGCCAACTACAAGGCCCACAGCCATCCGACGGTGTCCATCGGTGCCGTGGACCGGGGTGTCAGTGTGTTCAGCGGCGGCGCCCAGGGCCCGACCCGGATCCAGGCTGGCAGCGTGGTATTTGTCCCGGCCGATTGCGCCCATGCCTGCAATCCCCTGCCCGACAGCGCCTGGAGTTACCAGATGCTGCACCTGGACCCGCGCTGGGTGGACGCTGTGCGCGAAGAAGCGCAGCAGCATGGGTCGGCGCTTTCCCAGGTCGTGCTGAGCCACGACAGTGGCCTCTACCAGGCTTTTTGCCGGCTCAACCAGTTGTTGTTTTCCAGCGCCAGCTGGCAGCACAAGGAGGCCGCGCTGATCGAGTTCATCGGTGGCTTGGCCACCCGGGAGCAACCGGTGATTGCCCTGGCGGCCGATCCGGCCCGGGCCAGCGCAGGTGTGCGCCGGGTCGTGGATTTCCTCCAGTGTGATCCGCAGCAGGCCGGGCCTCTGGAGCACTTGGCGGAACTGGCGGGAATCAGCCGCTACCAGTTGATCCGCGCCTTTCGCGCGGCCACCGGGATGACGCCCCATGCCTACCAGTTGAACCAGCGGATCATCCAGGCCCGCGCTTCGCTGCAGGCCGGGGAAGCGTCGGCAGCCCTGGCCCAGCGCCTGGGCTTTGCTGATCAGGCGCATTTTCAGCGAGTGTTCAAGGCTCATGTCGGCGTAACCCCGGGCCTGTACAAGGCCTGAGGCCGCGCAATTTTCTTCAATACCCCGGCTCTCTCGGCGCCGCAGACTTCCAGGCTTTCACGTCACTGGAAGGCTCTACCCATGATTCAACAGTTCCTGCTGGTCGCCGCCGCGCACTTTCTCGCCCTGCTCTCCCCCGGCCCGGATTTCTTCCTGGTAGCACGCATGTCCATGGCCGCGGGGTGGCGATCGGCCACCGGCGCCTGCCTGGGCATCGCCCTGGCCAATGGTGCCTTTATCGTCCTGGCGTTTGCCGGGGTCTCGGTGTTTCGGGCAGGCAGCCCGCTGTTCCTGGCGATCCAGTTGGCCGGGGGCGGCTACCTGCTTTATATGGGCTGGCTGTTTATCCGCCATGCCGGCGCCAGTTCCCTCGCCGCGGTGGACGGCAACGGCGAAGCCCGGCCGCTGGGCCGGGCCACCTGGTGGCGTGGCCTGGGCATGGGCTTTCTCTCCGGCATCCTCAACCCCAAGAACGCCCTGTTCTATGTCAGCCTGGCGTCCCTGGTGGGGGCCCAGACCAGTGCCGGCTGGAAGCTGGTCTATGGCTTGTGGATGTTCAGCGCCGTGCTGTTGTGGGACGTGCTGGTGGCCCTGGCCATTGGCAACCGCCGGGTGCGCGAGCGCTTTGCCCGGGCCCTGCCCTGGCTGGAACGGGGCACCGGGGTGGTGCTGATCCTGCTGGCGCTGCTGGTGATCGGCGCCACTGTGTGGCGTCACTGAATCACGCCCCGGGCAGTGACTTCCAACTGTCATTACAAATAAACAACAAAGCAATAATCTGCCGAAAGCGCCGCTGCCGATATTGTCGCAACGGTGAACGGGCCTGCCGGGCATTGCCCGGTATCTGCCCCGCCGAAACAGTGCAAGGAGGACCTGCCATGCAACAACAGCCACGCCTGGGGTGCGGTGTCGCGATTGTCCGGGACGGCCAGCTGCTGCTGGTCAAGCGCCTGCGCGACCCGGAAGCCGGTTGCTGGGGCCTGCCCGGAGGCAAGGTCGACTGGCTGGAACCGGTGGAACAGGCCATGCGCCGGGAAATCCACGAAGAACTGGGGCTGACCCTGCAAGGCGTGAGCCTGTTGTGCGTGGTCGACCAGATCGACCCGCTGCGCCAGGAGCACTGGGTATCACCGGTGTACCTGGCCTCGGCCCCGGCCATGCCGGCGCGCAATTGCGAGCCGCACAAGCACAGCGATGTGGCCTGGTTCGAGCTCGACCGCCTGCCCCAACCCCTGACCCAGGCCACCCGCAGCGCCGTGCGCGCCCTGGTGCAGATGGCCGCCCTGGAAAGCTGAGCAGCCACGCCCCGGCCCTTCCCGACCTGCGACCGATGGCCGCAGGCATTGGTCTAATTAGCCCGCCGCCGCTTTCGTCTGTTTGTTACCATGCGCGGGTTTTTGCCTGTCTGGCTGTTCAAAGGGCGTTATTTCATGAGTGTTCTGCTGACTCGCCGCACCCTGCTCACCAGCGCCGGAGTGCTCGGCCTGGGCCTGCTCGCCGGTTGCGACAACAGTCCCCGACTGTCCTTCAAATACGGCAAGGACCTGAGCAATCAGATTCTTGGCCGCACCTTCAAACTCACCGATTCCCAGGGCGAAACCAAGTCGCTGTCCAGCTACCGCGGCCTGATGCCGATGATTTTCTTCGGCTTCACCCAGTGCCCGGCCGTGTGCCCCACCACCCTGGCCCGCGCGGCCCAGGCCAAGAAGCTGATGGGCCGTGATGGCGACCGCCTGCAAGTGGTGTTCATCACCCTGGACCCGGAGCGCGACACCCCCGAAGTGCTGGACGCCTACGTCAAGTCCTTCGACCCCAGCTTCGAGGCGCTGTACGGCACCCTGGAGCAGACCGCTGCCACCGCCAAGGAATTCGGCGTGTTCTACGAAAAGATCCCCAGCGGCTCGACCTACACCCTGTCCCACACCGCCACCAGTTTCGTCTTCGACTCCCGGGGCACCTTGCGCCTGGGGCTTTCCCAGTCCCTTACCGCCCAAGAGTGCGCGGAAGACCTGCTCACCGTCATGGAGGTTTGTTAATGCATTCCCTACAGCGCCCATCCCGTCTCAAAGCTGCCCTGCTGCTGGTTTCCCTGCTGGGCCTGGGCGGCACCGCCAGCGCCGCGACCCAAGTGGACAACGCCTGGGTCCGCGCCACCGTAGCCGGCCAGCACGCCAGCGGCGCCTTCATGGACCTCACCGCCAGCAGCGACAGCAAGCTGGTTGAGGTGCAATCGCCAGTGGCCAAGAACGTGCAGATCCACCAGTCGAGCATGCACAACGACGTGATGAGCATGCAGCAAGTGGACGCCGTGGCCCTGCCGGCCGGGCAGAAAGTCAGCCTGGACACCCACGGCTACCACGTGATGCTCATGGAGCTTACCGGCCAGATCAAGGCCGGCGACAAAGTGCCCCTGACCCTGACCGTGGAAAACGCCAAGGGCGAGAAGGAGACCATCAAGGTCGAAGCCCAAGCCCGAGCGCTGAATGCGCCGGACCACAGCATGATGAAGCACTGACAGCACCGTGAAGAAAAACCGGCCCTTGGGCCGGTTTTTTTTCATCCCCAGTCAATCGCCCGCGCCAGCCAAACGGTGAACCCGCAGCAGTCCGGGTCTTCGCTGATGTGCTGCACCACCTCGAAACCATGGGTGTCGAGCAAGGTGCAGTATTCCCCCGGGGAGAGGCTGGCGTGGTACAGGTCTTGGCCCTCGAATTCGCCGATGGCCTCCCCTGCCTCGGGGCCGCTGGTGAACATCAGGGCACAGCCCGGGCCGGCGTGGCGTTCGAAAACGGCGAACATGGCGCGCTGATCGTCCGGGCTCAGGTGGAACAGGCTGTTCCAGGCGAGGATGCCGGCAAAATCCTGGTCCAGGGCGAGGCTGCGCATGTCAGCGTGGATCCATTGCTGCCCGGCAAAGCGCTGGCGGCACTGGTCCAGCAAGGCGGCAGAGCTGTCGACGCCGGTGACTGCACATTGGTGTTCGATCAGGTTGCGCGCAATCGGCTCGCCACCTCCGCAACCCAGGTCCAGCACCTGGCCGCCCTGCCCCATGACCCGGCGAAAGCGCTCCAGCCATGCCTGCTCTCCCTCGAAGGCCTCGGGGTTGGCCCTGCGACGCTGGTCCCAGGCCCGAGCATGACGCTGGTACAGATCGACGATATGACGGGCGGACTCGTGCATCCACAGGTTTCCGTGTGCGTGTGTGGCCGCAAATTACAGCACAACGGCGCTTGGGCCCGGCGTCAAACCGTTCAACTGCGCCCTGCCAGCTCCAGCAACTGCCCGCGCAGCCAGCGGTTGGCCGACTCGTTCTGCACTTGCTTGCTCCAGTACAGGTTGAGGCAGACCTCGGGCAGGGTCAGGGGCATGTCGAGAATCCGGTTGCCCAGCCCGGCGTTGATCAACTGCGCATTGTTGCGGGTCAGGGTCAGCAGGCCATCGCCCTGGGCCACCAGTTGCGCGGCGGTGAGAAAGTGCTGGCAGTGCTGGCGGATGCGCCGTACCACCCCCAGGTGCCCCAGGGCCAGGTCTTCGACGCAGATGCCCCGGCGCCTGGAGGTCACCGCCACATGCTCGGCCGCCAGGTAGCGTTCCACCGTCAGTTCGCCGCTGAAGCCGGGGCCGGCCATCACGCAGAAGGAGTCCTGCAGCAGCAGTTGCTGTTGCAGTTGCGGGTCGGTGAGCCGCGACAGTTCGATGGCCAGGTCAATGCGCCCGGCAATCATCTCCAGCTTCAGGTCGGCCCAGTGCACGCTGGTGCTGCGCACTTCCAGGTGCGGGGCAACACGGTTCAGGTGCGCCAGGATCAAGGGCAGGATCACCGGCTCCAGTTGCTCCGGCATGTTCAGGGTGAAACGCCGGCGGTCCCGCAACGGGTCGAAGGCCTGGGCCGGGTTGAGGCTGCGGCGCAGACCGCTGAGGGCGTCCTGGATCCCCGGGGCCAGTTGCTTGGCCAGCGGCGTAGGGGCCACGCCATAGCCTTCGCGGACGAACAGCGGATCGTCCAGCTGGGCGCGCAGGCGCGCCAGGGCGTGGCTGATGGCCGACTGGCTGAGGTGCAGCACCGAGGCGGCGCGGGTCAGGTTGCGCTCCTGGTACACCACCTCGAAGACCCGGAACAGGTTCAGGTCCAGGCGGCTCAGCCCTGACCATTCATGCGGTGAGTTCATGGTTGTGCCCTCGCAGTCTCGACCCGCAGCAGGCTAGCAGCGGGCCGGCGCCGGCAGAACCATGTAGCGCATTCATGAATCTCGATGAATAACCGTCGGTTCTGTGGTGCCCCGGGCGCTGCCTAAGATGGCCGTGCCGATAACAACAATTCAGGAGGCACCATGGACCTTGCGGCCTATCAGCAGCACCTTCACGCCCTGCAGCAGGCCGCCTGGCCCGAAGGCGCGCCGCGTACCCCGCAGTACCCCCTGGGCCAGCAGCCCCTTACCGAATACCTGCGGGCCTGGGCACAGTCGCAAGCCAGTGCCGTGGCCCTGGACTTCTATGGCTATCAGTTGAGCTTTGCCGAGCTGGACCGGCTGTCCGACCGGTGCGCCGCCTTGCTCGGCGAGCTGGGAATCGGCCCCGGGGACCGGGTGGCGGTGTACCTGCCCAACTGCCCGCAATTGCATATCGGCTTCTGGGGCATTCTCAAGTGCGGCGCCGTGTACGCGCCGGTCAGCCCCCTGGCGCGTACCCTGGAGCTGGAGTATCAGCTCAAGGACAGCGGCGCCCGGGTGATCCTGTGCTTCGACCAACTGCTGGATGTGGTGCAGGCGGTCAGCGACGCCTGCGAGTTGAGCGCGATCCTGGCCACCAGCCTCAGCGAGTTGTGCCCGGCCACCCCGAGCATTCCCCTGCCGGACCTGCTGCGGGCGCCCAAGCGCCTGGCCCCGGGGGTGATCGACTTTTTCCCCGCCCTGGAGGCCTGTCGCGCCGCCACGCCGGCCCACCGTCCTGCCCTGGGCGATATGGCCGCACTGAACTACACCGGTGGCACCACCGGCATGCCCAAGGGCTGCATTCATAGCCACGGCGACATGCTCTACACCTGCGCCAGCTTCGTGCCGGTGGCCTTGGGCCTGAGGCAGGACAGCGTGCTGCTCAATTTCCTTCCCGAGTTCTGGATCGCCGGGGAAAACGCCGGCCTGCTGTTTCCCATCTACGCCGGCTGCCGCCTGGTGCTGCTGGCGCGCTGGGACGCCCTGGGTTTCATGGCGGCGGTGGCGCACTACCGGGTCAGCCATTGCGGGCTGCTGGTGGACAGCGCCGCCGAAGTGCTGGAGCACCCAAGCGTCGCCGACTACGACCTGAGCTCCCTGAAGGCCACCGGCTGCATCTCTTTCGTCAAGAAGCTCACCCCGGACTATCGCCAGCGCTGGCGCGCGCAAACCGGCTGCACCCTGTTCGAGTTCAGCTTCGGCATGACCGAAACCCACACCTGCGACACCTTTACCGCCGGCCTGCAGACCGACGACTTCGACCTCAAAAGCGCGCCAACCTTCGTCGGCCTGCCGGTGCCGGGCACCGAGTTCAAGGTCTGCAACTTCGACAGCGGCGCCCTGCTGCCCCTGGGCTCCGAGGGCGAGTTGTGCGTGCGCAGCCCTTCCCTGCTGCAGGGCTACTGGCAGCGCCCGGAGGCGTCCGCGGCGGCCCTGCGCGACGGCTGGCTGCACACCGGTGACCTGGGGCAGATCACCGGACAAGGGTTTATCCGCTACCTGGGCCGGCGCAAGGAAATGCTCAAGGTCAATGGCATGAGCGTGTTTCCCAGCGAGCTGGAGGCGCTGTTCGGCCAGCACCCGCAGGTGCTGGCCAGCGCAGTGATCGGCCGCGCCGATGAACGTCGGGGCCAGCAGCCGGTGGCCTTCGTTGTGCTCAAGCCCGATGCGCCCCAGGACCCGCATGCCCTGGCAGCCTGGTGCCAGGAGGTGATGGCCGCCTACAAGGTGCCGCAGATCCGCCTGGTGGCCAGCCTGCCCATGACCGCCACCGGCAAGGTCAAGAAGAACGAGCTGGAACAACAGCTCTGAGCCCTTCCTTTTCAGCATTGCGAGAATTGCCATGTTCCAGAGTCTGTTGATCGCCAATCGCGGCGAGATCGCCATCCGTATCGCCCGGGCCTGCGCCGACCTGGGCGTTCGCAGCGTCGCGGTATTTGCCGAGGACGACGCCGCCAGCCTGCACACGCGCAAGGCCGATCTGGCCCTGCCCCTCAAGGGCCGCGGGGTGGCGGCCTACCTCGACCGCCAGCAACTGATCGCCCTGGCCCTGCAACAGGGCTGCCAGGCGATTCACCCGGGCTACGGCTTTCTCGCGGAAAACCCCGACTTTGCCCGGGGCTGCCTGGAAGCCGGGCTGACCCTGATCGGCCCCGGCCCCGAGGTGCTGCAACTGTTTGGCGACAAGGCCGCGGCCCGTGCCCTGGCCGAAGATTGTGGGGTGCCCTTGCTGGAGGGCATCAACCGAGCAGTCAGCCTGGAACAGGCCGCAGCCTTTCTCGAACGCCATGGCGCGGTGATGCTCAAGGCCCTGGCCGGTGGCGGTGGCCGGGGCATGCGCGCGGTCACCGAGGCCGGGCAACTGCAGCAGGCGTTCATCCGTTGCCAGTCCGAAGCCCAGGCGGCCTTCGGCAATGGCGCGCTGTATGTCGAACAACTGCTGCAGCGGGCGCGGCACATCGAGATCCAGGTGCTGGGAGACGGCAGCGGCGCGGTCAGCCACTTGTGGGAGCGCGATTGCAGCCTGCAGCGCCGGCACCAGAAGCTGGTGGAAATCGCCCCCAGCCCGGACCTTGCCCCGCCGTTGCGCCAGCAGTTGATCGACGCCGCCCTGGCCCTGGCCGCGCGAGTGCGTTACCAGGGCATTGGTACCTTCGAATTCCTTCTCGACCAGGAACACCCGGGGCGCTTCTATTTCATGGAGGCCAACCCAAGGATCCAGGTGGAGCACACGGTGACCGAGGCCATCACCGGCGTCGACCTGCTGCACACCCAACTGCGCCTTGGCGCGGGCGCCTCCCTGGCCAGCCTGGGCCTGAGCCGGCCACCAGAGCCCCAAGGCTTTGCCGTGCAGGCGCGGATCAACCTGGAACAGCCCCTGGCCGATGGCGGCATGGGGCCGGTGGCCGGCACCCTCAGTGCCTATGAAGCCCCCAGCGGGCCCGGGCTGCGGGTCGACGGCTACGGCTATGCCGGTTACCCGGTGAACCCCGGCTATGACTCGTTGCTGGCCAAGCTGATCGCCCAGGGTACGGATTTTCCCGCGGCCCTGGGCCGGGCCTATCGTGGGCTTTGCGAGTTTCGCCTGGAGGGCGTGCCGAGCAACCTGGGGCTGTTGTTGAACCTGTTGCGCCAGCCGGCGGTGCTGGACTATCAGGTGGACACCAGGTTCGTCGAAGCCCATTGGGCCCAGTTGCTGCAAGATTGCGCCGGGCAACACCGGCCGATGTTCTTTGCCCGGCAGGCCGCCACTGCGCAGAGCACTCGCAGCGATGTCCAGGCGCCCCCGGGCACGGCGGCGCTGAACGCCCCGAGCACCGGGGTGCTGGTGAGCCTGGAAGTGGCCGTGGGTGAAGAGTTGCGGATTGGCCAGCGGGTTGCGGTGCTGGAAGCGATGAAGATGGAGTTCGAGGTCAAGGCGCAGAGCAGCGGTATCGTCCGGGCCTTGGCCGTCCAGGTTGGCGAGGCACTGGGCGAAGGACAGCCCCTGCTGTTTCTGGAGCCGGCGGAGTTTGCCGACCAGGGCCAGCACAGCGAAGAGCAACTGGACCTGGCACTGATTCGCGCCGACCTGGCCGAAGTCCGCGAACGCCATGCCTTGCTGGAGGATGCCCAGCGTCCGGAGGCGCTGGCCAAGCGTCGCCGCAACGGCCAGCGCACCGCCCGGGAGAACCTCGAGCACCTGCTGGACCCGGGCAGTTTCATGGAGTACGGCGCCATGGCCCTGGCCGCCCGAAGGCGTCGGCGCAGCGTCGAGGAGTTGCAGGCCCTGAGCCCGGCGGATGGGCTGGTGGGAGGCATAGGTACGGTGAATGCCGGGCTGTTCGACGGCCAGGACGCCCGTTGCCTGGCCCTGGCCTACGACTACACGGTGTTCGCCGGCACCCAGGGGGTGATGAACCACAAGAAGACCGACCGCCTGCTGAGCCTGGCCCAGGAATGGCGGCTGCCGGTGGTGCTGTTTGCCGAAGGCGGCGGTGGCCGGCCCGGCGACAGCGACTTTGTCGGGGTCGCCGGCCTGGATTGCCATACCTTCGCCGCCATGGCCCGGCTGTCCGGCTGGGTGCCCACGGTGGGCATCGCCTCGGGGCGCTGCTTTGCCGGCAATGCCGCCCTGCTCGGCTGCTGCAACCTGATCATCGCCACCCGGAACGCCAGCATCGGCATGGCCGGCCCGGCGATGATCGAAGGCGGCGGCCTGGGCAGCTTCACCCCGGAACAGGTGGGCCCGGTGTCGGTACAAGGCCCCAACGGAGTGATCGACGTGCTGGTGGCCGACGAAGCCGAGGCCGTACAGGTGGCCAAGCAGTACCTGAGCTATTTCCAGGGGCCGCTCAAGGACTGGCACTGCGCCGACCAGCGTGAGCTGCGGCATTTGATTCCGGAAAACCGCCTGCGGGTCTACGACATCCGCCGGGTCATCGAGACCCTGGCCGACCGCGACAGCGTGCTGGAGTTGCGCCGGCAATTCGCCCCGGGGCTGATTACCGCGCTGATCCGCGTCGAAGGCCGGGCCTTCGGCCTGCTGGCCAACAACCCGGCGGTGCTGGGCGGCGCCATCGACGCCGCGGCCGGGGACAAGGCCGCACGTTTCATGCGCCTGTGCGAAGCCTTCGGCCTGCCGCTGGTGTCCCTGTGCGACACCCCGGGGTTCATGGTGGGGCCGGAGTCGGAGCAGCAGGCCACGGTGCGCCATGTGTCACGGATGTTTGTCAGTGCCGCCAGCCTCACGGTGCCGTTCTTCACCCTGGTGCTGCGCAAGGGCTATGGCCTGGGCGCGCAGGCCATGGCGGCCGGCAGTTTTCACAGCCCGTTGTTCACCGTCGCCTGGCCCAGCGCCGAGTTCGGCGCCATGGGCCTGGAAGGTGCGGTGCGCCTGGGCTTCTCCAAGGAACTGGCGGCCCAGCCCGACCCGCAGTCGCAACAGGCGCTGTTCGACAAGCTGGTGGCCAAGGCCTACGCCCGGGGCAAGGCGCTGAACATGGCCAGCTACCTGGAGATCGACGCGGTGATCGACCCCCTGGAAAGCCGAGCGTGGCTGCTGCGTGGCCTGCAGGCCGCACCGCGCCCGGTGCCCTGGGCCGAGCGCGCGCAGGGTTTTGTCGATACCTGGTAGCCCTGCCCCTCCATCGTAGGAGCGGGCCGCTGCTCAGGCGTTGGCATCCCAGGCGACAGGGGCTTGTTCGAGGAACTGGCGCAGCTCGGCCAGCAGGGTGCTGCTGGCGTGGCTGCTGGGCCGGCTGGCGACAAACCTCAGGGCCGGCATGATTTCCTGCACGCCGTCGTAGTGCCATTGCCCCGGGGTGCGTTCGGCTTCCTGCAGGGCCCGGGCGAAGATCGCCAGGTCGCGCCGGGGCCGGGCAATGCCGCTGATGCGCTCGACCCAGCTCTCGTAGCGCTGGCGAATCTCCACCCGCCCCTGACGGACCATGGCCAGCACCCCGCAACGGCTGCGGTTGTGCACCGCCACCGGCGACAGGCCGCAATACTCGCCCAAACCGTCCCAGCCCTGCTCGGGCAGGACAAACACCGCCAGATCAATGGCCGGGTACTCCTCGATCACCGTGCCCGGATCGGCCAGCAGCGCCTCGCTGCGTTGCAGCGCGAGCATGGCCGGAGCGTACAGGGGCGCATAGCGCCGGGTGTTGTCGAGTACATCGGCCATCTGCGGCAGCAGCGCGGCGAAGCGTGTCAGCAATTGCCGGTCGTTGCTGGCCTGTGGGTCGACGCGCACCCGGGCCGCCAGGGCATGCAGGGCAAAGGCGCAGTGCAGGGCCTGGGCCGAAGTGCCCCGGGAGAAATCACCGAGGCGGGCAATGTCGATCAGCAACTGGCGGTGCCCCAGGGCATGCTCCGGCGTCAGGAAGGCATACACCGAGGCCAGCCCGTCGAGGTCGAAATGATCGCTGGTGATCACCTGCGCCCGGTCCACCGTCAACCCCTGCTGGAGAAAGCCCAGGGCACTGGTGGTGGAGAGATTGGCCTTGTGCTCGACAGGCGTCTTGTTCGCCGGCCAATGGGACAGGGTCAGCAGGGTCGCCGGGGTATCGATGGAATCCAGGGAAATGTTCTCGCGGTGTGTGCTCTGGCCCAGGGGCAGGAAGCCATAGCGGCTTTGCCGGCCCAGGCGCAGGGCTGGCAAATCCAGCTCCAGGGGCGGGGCCGGCGTTGCCACCGGCCATGGGGGCGCCGCCGGCGCAGGCGCGGTTGCACGGCTCAATTCGCCCTGCCCGCCCAGGCGATAGCCGAGCTGGCAGATATTCTCCCGGCGCAGGTCCCAGGGGTTGCCGTTGCGCACCGCGCAGCCGGGCCCGCCGACAACGCTGAGCAAGTCAGTGAAGCGGTTGTCGGCAATGCCGATCACCCTTCCTCCCAACTGCCTGAGCTGCAGGTGGTGCAAGTGCGGGGCCAGCCCCGGATCGAGGATCAAGGCCGGTTGCGGCGCATCAGTGGCAAGGCTGTTCATCGTGGTTTCCTTACAGGTCAATGACGCCAGGCGCACGCCCGACAGGGTTCAGGCTTGGGCCAGGTGCGGTGAACCGTTGCGCCGTACCTGGCGCACCGAGACAAACAGCAGCGCCGACAGCCCGGCGTACAGGCCGAACAGCCAGGCCGCAGCCTGGGCCGCGCCAGCAGTCCCGCCCGTGGAGGTCAGGCCTGCCAGGTTGACGATCATTCCCGCCAGCGCCGCCCCCAGGGCAGTGGCCACCAGTTGCACCGTGGTAATCGAGGCGCCGGCCAGTTCCTTCTGATCCTGCGGGGCCTGTTCCAGAACCCGGGACAGCAGGTGCGGCCAGGCCAGGCCGATACCGACGCCCACCAGCAGCATGGCCAGGCACACCGCCCCCAGGCTCAGGGCCGGGGTGGCGGTGGCAGGCATGAACAGGCAGGCCAGGAGCAGCCCGGCCACCACCAGGAACGGTCCGATGGCAATCGCCCGGGCCGCGCCCCGCGGGCCAAGGCCTGAGCTGAAGATCGCCCCCAGGGTCCAGCCGGCGGCCATCAGTGCGGCGATATAACCTGCCAGCAACGGCGTCTGCTGATGCAGCACCTGCAGAAACAACGGTACGAAGACCTCGCTGGTCATGCCCACCACCAGCAGGGCCATGGAAATGTACAGCGCCAGCAAGGCACTCCCGGCCTTCAGGCTATTGCGCGGCAACAAGCGCGCGCCGTCGCGGTTCTCCAGAGCGAATACCGGCACCAGCAGAACCAGCCCGGCTCCCAGCCCCAGGGCGTTGTACAGCGGCGATGGGGTGATGCTGCCGATGGAAATGGCCAGTACCACGGCGGTCAGCAACAGCAGTTGCAGGGCGGGAATCGGGCTACGGGGCGCGCTTTCCCGACTCTTGCCCGGCAACAGTGCAACGGCCAGCAGCATGAACAGCAAGGTGCAGGGCAGCAGCACCCAGAACGCCGCGCGCCAGGCCCCATGTTCGGCGAAAATTCCGCCGACCGCCGGGCCGATCAGGGTCGCTGCGCCCCACATGGCGGAAATCAACGCCATCGCCCGGGGCCACAGCGGCTCGTCGAACACCAGGCGGATCATGGCGTAGGGCAACGCGAACAGCAGGCCGCCCCCCAGCCCCTGGACGCTGCGCCCGAGGATCAGCCCGCCCATGTCCGCCGCCAGGGCGCACAGGCTGCAACCGAGCATGAACACCAGGCCCGCCAGGCCGTACGCGGCTTTGGGCCCCAGGAGCGCCAGGGCCCGGGTGGAGAGCACCGAGCCGATGATCGAGGCCACCACGAACAAGGTGGTGTTCCAGGCGTAGTAGTCCAGGCCGCCAATGTCCTTGACCACCGAGGGCAACAGGGTGGTTACCAGGTAGACGTTGATTGCATGCAGGGCCACGCCACCAGCCAGGGCCGCAGAACGCAGCCCGTTCTTGCCCAGTAACAGTGCCGACCATCCGCTTGTCGATGCCATGCCGTTCTCCATGTGTGTTGTTCGCTGTTGGGCGAATGTAATACACAAGCAAACACTTTGATAATTGTTTTTTCCAGCCGTTCCGGCAATTCCCCCCAGCAGCAGGCAATGGATCGACAAGCTGCGAGCCCCTGCGCCCGAGCCTGTTATGCTTGCGTGGTTGCCGGCGTCATGGACGCTCCTGATACCCCACCTGTGCATTGGTTAATGGCCCAGATGTCTTCGATTTCCCCCTCCACCGATAAGAAAAGCCCCGGGGCTACCGCCGAGCGGATCCTGTTTCTGCTGAAAACCCGCGGCCCGTTGAAAACCGCCGACCTGGCGCCGCTGCTCAAGGTGTCCCAGGAAGCCGCGCGCCAGCAATTGCAGAAGCTGGTGGACAGCGAACTGATCGTCGGCCAACTGATGCCGGCCCAGGGCGCCGGGCGGCCCTCACAGAAATGGGTGCTCACCGAGCTGGCCCAGGCGCGCTTTCCCGACACCCACGCCAACCTGACCCTGCAGTTGATCGATTCGATCCGCGCGGTGTATGGCACCGACGGCGTGGAGCGCATCGTCAGCGATATGGAGCGGGCCAACAGCGCCGAGTACCTCAGCGTCTGCGCGCCGTTGCCGACCCTGGAGCAGCGGGTCCGGGCCCTGGCGCAGATCCGTGAAGTGGCCGGCTACATGGCCAGTGTCGAAGCCGACGGCGATGCCTGGCTGCTGATCGAGAGCCATTGCCCGATCTGCGTCGCGGCCCAGCAGTGCCAGGGCTTCTGCCGTTCCGAGTTGCAAGTGTTCCAGGCCGCCATCGGCGAGTTGGGCCAGGTACAGCGCGTGGAACACCTGATTACCGGCGATCGACGCTGCGTCTATCGCATCCGTGCCACCCCAGTGAGTTGATGCCCGTGCCCCTGCCAGTCCTGTCCCGCCTGCTCAAACAGGGCGCGCTGATCCTCGGCGTCGCCACCCTGACCCTGCTGGCCTGGCGGGCTTACGACAGCGAGCGCGGCCCGGCGCTGCAGCCCTGGCACCTGAAGGTGCCCCATGAACTGAGCGTGGAGCAGTTGGACCACGCCGACTGGGGCGTCTGGCTGCAGGCCGAGGACCGGGTATTCACCGAGGTCCGGCAGCAGGTCAGCGAGCGCCTGGACCCCGGGCAGGTACCGCGCTTCAACCGCTACCGCCAGGACAGCCGGGCCTACCCGCCACGCTTTGCCACGAACTGGAACCGTTCCTACCTGTTGCGCCCGGCGGGTACGCCCCGGGGCGTGGTGGTGCTGCTGCACGGCCTGACCGATTCGCCCTACAGCCTGCGGCATGTCGCCCAGCGCTACGTCGAGCACGGTTACCTGGCCATCGGCTTGCGCCTGCCCGGCCATGGCACGGTGCCGGCGGGGCTGACCGATGCCCAGTGGCAGGACTGGCTGGCCGCCACCCGCCTGGCCCTGCGTACCGCCCGGGCCGAAGTGCCGGCGCCGGCTCCGCTGCACCTGGTGGGCTACTCCAACGGCGCCGCACTGGCGGTCAAGTACACCCTGGATGCCTTGAGCGACCCGCAGTTGCCCCAGGCCCAGCGCCTGGTACTGATTTCCCCGATGATCGGCGTCGCCTCGTCCGCCCGTTTTGCCGGGCTGGCCGCCTTGCCTGCGGTGTTCCCGGCCTTCAGCAAGGCGGCGTGGCTCAACCTGCGGCCCGAATACAACCCGTTCAAGTACAACTCGTTTCCAGCCAATGCCGCACGCCAGTCCTGGCTGCTGACCGACACCCTGCAAAAGCAGCTGCTGGCTCTGGTGGGCGATCCACGGCTGGCCCGGTTGCCACCTATCCTCAGCTTCCAGTCGTTGACCGACGCCACCGTCAGCACCCCGGCCCTGGTCAGTGGGCTGTACCGGCAACTGCCGGCCAACGGCAGTGAACTGGTGATCTTCGACCTCAACCGCGAGCGTGATTTCGAAGGGCTGCTGGACCCGGCCAGCGTCACCTCCCTGGCCAGCCTGCTACCGCCCGCGCCACGCAACTACACCACCCGCATCCTCAGCAACGAAGGCACGGGCAGCGCGGCACTGGAAGAAGTGAGCACCCCCGCCCTGAGCCCGGACAGCAGCCGGCGGCCCCTTGGCCTGGCCTACCCGCCGGGGGTGTTTTCCCTGTCCCATGTGGCATTGCCCTTCCCCGTCGATGACGGCCTGTACGGCACCCAGCCCAGCCCCGATGAGGATTTTGGCGTGCACCTGGGCACCATTGCCGCCCGTGGCGAACGGGGTGTGCTGGTGGTGCCCATGGATGAGCTGATGCGCCTGAGCGCGAACCCGTTCTACCCCTACCTGATCCAGCGCATCGAGGCGCAGATAGATAAAGCAACAGTTCATTGATTGATCCCGTGAATGCCCGAGTGGTAGTTTCGCCGCCCCCTACCCTCCTTGATTTCCGAGGGGGCGCAACTGCCGCCATGGCAGGGAAAGACCATGATCTCCATGCTTCAATCTCCGGCCCTGCGCCTGCCAACGCCCAAGCACCGCACCCTGAAAGCCGCCGCTGTGGCCCTGCTGATGCTGGGTGCGGCCGCCAGTGCCCAGGCCGACCAGCAACAGGACTTCTGGTACGTACAGACCAGCGTGTACACCAACCACTGGAGCAACGACCCCGACCACAACAACCACCAGGACCTGATCGGCCTGGAGCGCAACTACGCCGACGGTGAACTGTGGGGCGTGAGCACCTTTCGCAACTCCTTCTCCCAGCGTTCCTACTACGCCTACGTCGGCAAGGCCTGGGAAAATGCCGACTGGCCGGTTTACGCCAAGCTCAGTGGCGGCCTGATCCAGGGCTACAAGGGCGACTACAAGGACAAGATCCCGCTGAACCACTTTGGCGTGGCGCCAGTGCTGATCCCGGCCATCGGCACCCATTACGGCCCGGTGGGCGCAGAGCTGGTGGTGCTGGGGGCCGCGGCGGTGATGGTCAACGTCGGCTACCGCCTCTGAGCACCCGGCCCTCGCACAATCGTACAAGACGCCTCTGCACTCCCCTTCCTAGACTCCCCGCTGAATGACCACCGCGCCGCGGTGGCCCGGCGTTGCCATCGTTGCCAGTCCCGGCACACTTGGAAAGGGATCTTCCAATGCACGGTTTTCAACCCTGGAACCCGCAGTTCTATATCAACCCGCTGTACCTGCCGGCTTCCGGCGATGCCCCGCACCAAGTGTTCAACCCGGACACCCGCGAGCCCATCGGGCTCAACCCCAGCTGTACCAAGGACGATGTGCACACCGCGGTGGCGGCGGCCAACGTTGCCCACACCCTGTGGCGCCTGCTGGATACGGATCAGCGTCAGGCGCTGTTGCTGCAACTGGCGGACAGCATGGCCGCCGACAGTGAACTGAACCGGCAGATCATCCGGCAGATGACTCGGGAACTGGCGCTTTGCGTGGCCGAAGCCCGGGCCGAGCTGGATCACTGCGCAGCCGTGTTCCGCTATTACGGGGCACTGGCCGACAGCGATGTCCCGGCCCCGAGCCCGAGCGGTGCAGCGCAGTGCCGGCTACGGTACGAGCCCTATGGCGTCAGCGTGCATATCCTGCCGTTCGCCCTGGGCATTGCCCTGCTGGGGCGCACGTTGGCCGCGGCCCTGGCGGCCGGTAACAGTTGCCTGGTCAAGCCGGCGCAGAACGCCAGCCTGTCCACCCTGGCCTTCATGCAGCACTTCGCTGGCCTGCCGGCGGGGCTGGTCTCGTGCATTCCCGGGGACGCCGCCACCGGGCAATGGCTGCTGCAGTCCAGCGGCACCCATGCCGTAGCCTTCACCGGCAGTGTCGGCGCTGCCAGCGCGGTGGCGGTGACCTGCGCCGAACTGCTCAAGCCCTGTGCGATCGAGAGCACCGGCCGCGGCGCGATGATCGTTGCCCAGGACGCCGACGTCGCACTCGCCGCCGCCTACGGAGCTCGCGCCGCCTTCAGCCGCGGTGGCCAGAGTTGCCTGTCGATCCAGCATTTTTTCGTCGAGGCGCAGGTTCATGACCAGTTCGTCCGGCACTTCATCGAGCACACCCACAACCCGGGCCACGACTCCAGCAGCGCTGTGCGGCCGCTGATCAGCCAGGCCGCACGGCACAAAGTCCGGCGGCTGGTGCGTGACGCCCTGGCCAAGGGCGCCGCACTGCTGGCCGGAGAACAGGCACTCGAAAACCCGCTGCCCGGCAGCCTGCAACCACCGGTGATCCTCACCGAGATCGACGACGACATGGTCATCACCCAGGAAGAGTGCCTGGGCCCGGTGGCGGTCATCCGACGGGTGAGTGACCTTGGCGCAGCCGCGCAACTGGCCAACGATTGCCCGGCAAGCTTTGAGGTGACCCTGTTCAGTAAAGATCCGGCGCACGCGGTGCAGCTGGCCCAACGCTTACTGAGCGCCCGGGTGCGGATCAACCCGCCGCCCGTGCCGAACCACCCCGACAGCGAGCACCACTGGACCCTGTCGCAATTGGCCGGCGACCTGTCTCCCAGGGCCCTGGATGCTTTTCGGCGGCCCAAGCGCCTATTGCTCGGTGCTGCAGCGGCCCCGGCCACGCAGCAGGCGCCGGTGCAAGCCTTTGCCGCAGGGCTGCCCGAGTGATGAGCCAGAGGTTGGAAGAGCACGCGGCGACGGTGCTCCTAGGCTTATTGTTGGTCTTCGCAGCCCAGGCCCTCGCGCTGGCTTTTTTCATCCGCCAGGCTCTTGCCGGTGCGGGCCATCACCCGCCGCTGCAAGGCTCGCAGCTCGGCGCCATCAAGGCGCTTGCAGCTGTTGATTTCCCAGGTATCGCCCGTGTTCAGGCTGACCGAGAACAGGCCCCAGTACTCGGTGGCCCCGGCCTTGGGATCGTTGTAGCCGAGGCTGAAGTCGTAGTACCCGGGATGGGGCGGCTTGCCGTTTTCGTCCTGCAGGTCGCCGTCGATGAACACCCCGGGGCGCTGCAACTGATAGTCCTGGTGCTTGAGGGCCACCCGCAGGACCTGCTCCGCCTGTTCGCGGGTCAGGCCGCTGTCCTTGATCCGCGCCGGCTGCAGGCTATCGGTGGCGCAGGCCACCAGTGTGGTGCAGGCCAGGGACAGGCCAAGCACCCAGGAAGGACTCTTGAGTTTCAGCACGCCATGCGCCCTCTGACCGCGATGATGATGTCCGCCAGGTAGCGGGCGAAGCCATCCCGGCCGCCGGTCTTGGCGTTGCCGGTGTTGTAGCCGCTGCGTACCAGCGCCTGGGCGAATGCCATGGGGTCACGCTGGCCACGTACTGCCGTGCCAAAGCTCGAAGCAAAGGACTGTGCGGACTTCTGGAAGGAGTCGAACTTGGCCACCTTGATGCTGGCGTTGCCCAGGGGCGCCTCGGCGCCGATCTGCAGGGGGGCCGGTGCGTGCATGGAAAAGTAGTTGTTCAGTTCCCGGGCAATGCGCCCGGTGCCGTACTGGCTTTCCTGGGCGGCCAGGCCCAGCAGGTTTTCCACCGGCAGGTCCAGCTGGTCGGCAATCGGCTGGCACACCGCCTTGTACTTGCTGACAAAGGTCACGGCACTGATGTTGTTGCAGAGTCTGGCGCTCACGTTTGTTCCCTCGGTTGACCGGTCAATTCCATTTACTGCGGTTTTCGCCGCGTGATTATAAAGCAACCCGGGGCCCACGCTGTCGAGTGCGTCACAGCCTCAAGGCAGACGCGTGACCGGCTACCGCGAGAACCTCCGGGCATCACGGGAATTCACCATAAATTTGACGATTTTTTCTTGTTTGCCGCTCTACATTGCGCGCAGTTTTCATTTGCAAATGATTCCTATTGTTCGAGCTGCCCGACGGCTCGATTCTTCCGGCTTGATGCATCCAAAAACCACCGCAGGAGCTGCCTTCTCCATGACCCCACGTATCCCCTCACGCTTGAAAACCGGCCTGCTGGTCGGTGCCTTGCTGACTGCCGGCCATGCCTATGCGGCCGATGCCGACGGCCTGCTGGTGTACAACGCCCAGCACGAAGGCCTGACCAAGGCCTGGGTCGAAGGCTTCACCCGGGACGCCGGGATCAAGGTCACCCTGCGTAACGGTGATGACAGCGAAATGGGCAACCAGCTGGTGCAGGAAGGCCAGGCTTCGCCGGCGGACGTGTTCCTCACCGAGAACTCACCGGCCATGGCCCTGGTGGACAACGCCGGGCTGTTCGCCAAAGTGGCTCCGACCACCCTGGAGCAAGTGGCGGCTGCCTATCGTCCAACCCACGGCAACTGGGTGGGCATCGCCGCGCGCTCCACGGTGTTCGTCTACAACCCGGCCAAGCTGCAGCAGGCCGACCTGCCCAAGTCCCTGCTCGACCTGGCGAACCCAGCCTGGAAAGGCCGCTGGGCCGCATCCCCTGCCGGAGCCGACTTCCAGGCCATTGTCAGCGCGGTGCTGGAACTCAAGGGCGAAGCCGCCACCCTGGAATGGCTCAAGGGGATGAAGAGCAATGCCAGCCTCTACCGGGGCAACAGCGCGGTGCTCAAGGCGGTCAACGCCGGCCAGGTGGACAGTGGTGTGATCTATCACTACTACAGCTTCGTCGACCAGGCCAAGACGGGGGAAAACAGCAAGAACACCGCTCTGCACTACTTCAAGCACCAGGATCCAGGGGCGTTTGTCAGCCTTTCCGGCGGTGCGGTTCTGGCTTCCAGCAAGCACCAGGAGCAGGCCCAGGCTTTCCTCAAGTGGATCACCAGCGCCAAGGGCCAGGCAGTGCTCGGCAGCGGCAAGTCGTTCGAATACGCGGTGGGCCTGGGCGCGCAGTCCAATCCCAAGCTGGTGCCCCTGGCCGAGCTGGACGCGCCCAAGGTTGACGCCGCCAGGCTCAACAGCAAGAAAGCCGTGGACCTGATGACCCAGGCCGGCCTCCTGTAAACCCATGGCCGACGACCTCTCACGCTTGCCCGCCGGGGATACGACCCGGGTCGCTGCCGCGACCCACACTGGCTATCGCCGCCACGGGCCGGGACGGCGGGCCGCTCCCTGGCTGTTGGGCGCGGCGCTGCTGGTGTCGCTGTGGGCGCTGCTGCCCCTGGGATTTGTCGTCGGCATCTCGATCCAGACCGGTTGGGCGACCATCGCCGAGCTGGTGCTGCGCCCGCGAGTCGCGCAGCTGCTGGGCAATACCCTGTTGCTGCTGGTGCTGACCCTGCCGCTGTGCGTGCTGCTGGGGATTGCGCTGGCCTGGCTGACCGAACGCAGCGACCTGCCCGGGCGGCGCATCTGGTCGCTGCTGGCCGTGGCGCCCCTGGCCGTGCCGGCGTTCGTCCACAGCTATGCCTGGGTCAGCCTGGCGCCCGCGCTGCACGGCTTGCCAGCGGCGGTGCTGGTGTCGGTGATTGCTTACTTCCCCTTTGTCTACCTGCCGGCGGCGGCCACCCTGCGCCGGCTGGATCCGGCCCTGGAAGACGTGGCCGAGGCCCTGGGGCTCGAACCCTGGGCCCTGTTCCTGCGGGTGGTACTGCCACAGTTGCGCCTGGCCGTGGGCGGCGGTGCCTTGCTGGTGGGCCTGCATTTGCTGGCCGAGTACGGCCTGTACGCAATGATCCGCTTCGACACCTTCACCACCGCCATCTACGACCAGTTCCAATCCACCTACAACGGCCCGGCGGCGAACATGCTGGCGGGCATCCTGGTGCTGTGCTGCCTGGTGCTGCTGGGGGTGGAGTCCGCCAGCCGTGGCCAGGCGCGCTATGCCCGGGTCGGCTCGGGCAGCCCGCGGCCCCAGCGCATCCAGGCCTTGCGCGGCGTGGCCCGGGCCGCCGGGCTGTTGCTGGCGGCGCTGACCAGTGCTCTGGCCCTGGGCGTGCCCCTGCTGACCCTGGGCAACTGGCTGCTGGCCGGCGGCCTTGAGGTCTGGCAGGTGCCGGAGCTGCTGCCCAGCCTGCGCCAGACCCTGATGCTGGCCAGCCTGGGGGCGCTGTTGACCACCTGTGCGGCGATCCCCGTGGCCTGGCTGTCGATCCGTGCCCCGGGGCGCCTGCTGCGGCTACTGGAAAGCTGCAACTACCTCACCAGTTCCCTGCCCGGCATCGTGGTGGCCCTGGCCCTGGTGACGGTCACGGTGAAATTCGCCAGGCCGATCTACCAGACCAGCTTCACCGTGCTCCTGGCCTACCTGCTGATGTTCCTGCCCCGGGCCCTGGTCAGCCTGCGGGCGGGTATCGCCCAGGCACCGGTGGAGCTGGAAAACATCGCCCGCAGCCTGGGCCGCTCGCCGCTCCAGGCGCTGTGGCGGGTCACCCTGCGCCTGGCGGCACCGGGAGCGGCAGCCGGCGCGGCGCTGGTATTCCTGGCCATCAGCAATGAACTGACCGCGACCCTGCTGCTGGCGCCCAACGGCACCCGCACCCTGGCCACCGGCTTCTGGGCCAGGACCAGCGAGATCGACTACGTCGCCGCGGCGCCCTATGCCCTGATCATGATCCTGCTGTCCCTGCCGTTGACCGGCCTCCTCTACCATCAATCCAGACGTACGGCGGGCCGATGAACGCTCTCGAACTCCACGCAGTGCACAAATCCTTCGGCGGCGTGCCGGCGGTGCAGGACATCAGCCTCAGCATGCCCGCCGGCAGCCGCACGGCTATCGTCGGCCCTTCGGGCTCGGGCAAGACCACCTTGCTGCGAATGATCGCCGGCTTCGAGTTTCCCGATCGCGGGCGCATCAGCCTCAATGGCCAGGTGCTGGCGGACGCTCAGGGCGCGGTGCCGGCCCATCAGCGCCTGATCGGCTATGTACCCCAGGATGGCGCGCTGTTTCCGCACCTCAACGTGGCGGCCAATATCGGCTTCGGCCTGACGGGCAAGAACCCGCAGAGGCAGCAGCGCATTGCCGAGCTGCTGGACATGGTGGCTCTGGATAGCAGCCTGGCCGCCCGTTGGCCCCACGAGCTTTCCGGCGGCCAGCAGCAGCGGGTTGCCCTGGCCCGGGCCCTGGCGCAGCGCCCGCGGCTGATGCTCCTGGACGAACCCTTTTCCGCCCTCGATACCGGCCTGCGGGCCTCGATGCGCAAGGCCGTGGCACGGCTCCTGGCTGAGGCCGGGGTGACCACCATTTTGGTCACCCATGACCAGGCCGAGGCCTTGTCCTTTGCCGACCAGTTGGCGGTGATGCGCCAGGGCCGGCTGGTGCAGGCCGGTGCGCCGCTGGAGCTGTACCAGCACCCGCGGGATGCCCAGACTGCGCTGTTTCTCGGCGAGGCGGTGCTGCTGCCGGCGCAGCTGGACCAGGGGCTGGCCCAATGTGACCTGGGGCAGGTGCCGATCCGCGAGCGCTCGCTCAAGGGCCCGGCGCGGATCATGCTGCGCCCCGAGCAACTGCAGGTGCTGGCGGACGACGGCGATGGCGCCGGCAGTTGCCCGGGAGTGGTCAGGGACTGCGACTTTGCCGGCAACACCTGCACCCTGAGCATCGGCGTGGCCGGTGCCGGGGGCCATGAACAACTGGTGCCGGTCCGCAGTTCCGGCCTGCATGCGCTACCGGTCGGCAGCCGGGTGCGCATCCGCACCCTGGGGCATGCCCATGTGCTGGGGGCGGCCCCCGGTGCTTGAGTGAAGGATGCTGCCCTTGATCATGGTCACGCGCGGCAATCGCTCCGATACTTCAGCCATGCCGCTGTACAGCGTGGCTACCGGCTCCACCTTGAACAAGGAATGAACCATGACTGATTCTGCCAGCCAAGCAGAGGAATACCTGATGATGCAGGCCGCGCACTGGTGCATGCGCCTGCGCGAGGCCGATTGCAGCCTGGCCGAGCGCCGGGCATTCGAGGACTGGCTGCAGAGCGACCCGAGCCATGCCTTCGAGTACGCGAAGATGCTGGAAGCCTGGGACCTCACCGGGCAGTTGTCGCCCACCCTGCCCTCGCTCTGACCCGGCCACGGCCTACAGATCGAAGCGGTCGATGGCCCGGCGCCGCTCGTTGTCATCGCGCAGGTCATAGCTGGCGGTGGTCTGGATGTTGCTGTGGTGAGCCAGTTTCTGCGCCAGCGACAGGTCGTGTTCCTCGATCACCCGGGTGATGAACGAGCGCCGGAAATCATGGGGCATGATCCGCACGCCCACCTCGGCCCCGCGTTGCCGGGCAATGTAGTAGATGGCGTGCTTGGTGATGCGCTCGCGAGTGATGTGCCCGCCCCGGCGGATGCGGTTGAACAGGAACGGGTCGTCTACCAGGCCCGCGGGCAGATGCCGGCGGCGCAGCTCCAGCCAGGCCTGCAGCTTGTCGAAAGCCCAGGTGGGTGCGTACTTGATCAACTGACGATTGCCCTTGGCCAGCACCTGCAGGCTGCGCTCGCTGAAATCCACCTGGGCCAGGTCCAGGTTGACCGACTCGGACTTGCGCATGCCCGAGCCATAGAGCAGCGCAATCAGCGCTGCATCGCGCACGCCCTGGGGGCGCGGGTCGGAAGCGCACACGGCCATCAGTTCATGGATCAGGCCGCGCTTGAGGTTGCGGCCGCGGGCCAGGCGCGTGCCGCTGATGGCCTTGACCGAACGCATCTTCAGCAGGTGGTCCTGGCTGATCAGGCTGGCCCGCCACGCCTCGTTCATCACCCCGCGCAGGGCGTTGACGTACAGCGATGAGGTATTGGGCGCATAGCCGTCCTCGCGCAAGGTGGCCACCAGGGCCGTGACATGCTCGGGTTGCAGCAGGTGCCAGGGGATTTCTTCCAGGTTCTGTTCGGCGTAGCCCAGGCGGTCGGCGGCGTCCTGCAGCACATAACGCAGGGTCGACTGGCTGGAGGGGGCCAGGCGCTTCAGGTACAGGTTCAAGGGGTTGGGCGCGTCAAGGCCGGCGGCGCGGTCATGGCCCGGCAGGTTCATGGATGCTCCGCTGGGCAAGGTTGTACCGGGTAGCACCTTGGCGAGGTGAAAAAAATACTCCCGCAGGCCCCTTCAATACCCATTGAAAACTGGTTACAAAAGCCGCCAGGCCTGCGCACTTCGATAACTTTGGAAACAAACTGAACACTAGCTGTCTGGCTCGCAGAAAAACGGACTTTTACCTTATTTTTCATATTCGTTTCACAATTTTCGGCTTAATCTCAGCCCCCGACAGACAACCGTCCGAGTGCAGTTTGTTCTCAGGTTGTAAAGATAACACCTTGATCCACCTTTACTTTTCACAAACCTAGTCTTTACTGATTCGCTGCATGGAATGCCCTGTTGGCTCAATAACTGGATGCGCCTTGATGACTGCAAGACCTCCCCGCTTTCCATGAACTGTCCGTTCACCCGCAGCAACCCGTATTCCAGTAATTCGCATTGTGTAAACCCGAGGTAACCATGAACCAGGCTTTCCTTCCTTTCTCGCGCCCGAGTATTGGCGAAGAAGAGATTGCTGCAGTGGAGCAGGTTCTGCGCTCCGGCTGGATCACCACCGGCCCGAAAAACCAGGAACTGGAACAGCAGTTCGCCGAACGCGTCGGCGCCCGCCACGCCGTGGCACTGTCCTCCGCCACCGGCGCCATGCACATCACCCTGCTGGCCCTGGGCATCGGCCCCGGGGACGAAGTGATCACCCCGTCGCAGACCTGGGTCTCCACCGCCAACATGATCTGCCTGCTGGGCGCCACCCCGGTGTTCGTCGATGTCGACCCCGACACCCTGATGAGCGACGCCGCCACCATCGAAGCCGCCATCACCCCGCGGACCAAGGCGATCATCCCGGTGCACTACGCCGGCGCAGCCTTCGACCTCGACCCGCTCTATGCCCTGGCCGACAAGCACGGCATCGCGGTGATCGAAGACGCCGCCCACGCCGCCGGTACCACCTACCGTGGCCGCGCCATCGGCGCCCGGGGCACGGCGATCTTTTCCTTCCACGCGATCAAGAACATGACGTGCGCCGAAGGCGCGATGTTCGTCAGCGATGACGAAGCCCTGGCCAACCGCGTGCGCATGCTCAAGTTCCACGGCCTGGGAGTGGACGCCTACGACCGCCTGACCCATGGCCGCAAGCCACAGGCCCAGGTCATCGAGCCCGGCTTCAAGTACAACCTGGCGGACATGAACGCGGCCATTGCCCTGGTGCAACTGCAACGCCTGGACGAGATCAACGCCAAGCGTGAAGTACTGGCCAAGGCCTACCTGCAGCGTCTGGAAGGCTTGCCGGTACAGCCCCTGCTCCTGCCCCAGTACCCGCAGCAGCATGCCTGGCACCTGTTCATCCTGCGCATCGACGCCGAACGCTGCGGCCTGGACCGCGAAGCCTTCATGAAAGGCCTGCAGGAACAGAACATCGGCACCGGTATCCACTTCATTGCGACGCACCTGCATACCTATTACCGACAGCGCTTCCCTGAAGTGCAGCTGCCCCATACCGAATGGAATTCGGCGCGGCTATGCTCGATTCCACTGTTTCCGGACATGACCCTCGACGATGTCGAGCGGGTGACCGGTGCCATTGCAAACCTTTTGGACTGAAGCCTTTGAAACCTTATCCGATTCAGTTCGTGTCGATCGTGATCCCGGTCTACAACGAAGAACAGAGCCTCCCCGAGCTGTTGCGGCGTACCGAAGCGGCCTGCCGCCAGCTCAAGCACGAGTTTGAAATCGTCCTGGTGGACGACGGCAGCCGCGACGAGTCGGCGAACATCCTGCAAGCTGCCGCCGAGCGCGAAGGCAGCCCGGTAGTGGCGGTGATCCTCAACCGCAACTACGGCCAGCATGCGGCGATCATGGCCGGCTTCGAGCAGTGCCGCGGCGATGTGGTGATCACCCTCGACGCCGACCTGCAGAACCCGCCGGAGGAAATCCCGCGCCTGGTGGCTCAGGCCGAGCTGGGCTACGACGTGGTCGGCACCGTGCGCAACAACCGGCAGGACTCGGCGTTCCGCCGCTGGCCCTCGAAGCTGATCAACCTGGCCGTGCAGCGTTCCACCGGTGTGGCCATGAGCGACTACGGCTGCATGCTGCGGGCCTATCGCCGCACCATCATCGACGCGATGCTGGCCTGCACCGAGCGCAGCACCTTCATCCCGATCCTGGCCAACAGCTTTGCCCGGCACACCACCGAGGTGCTGGTGGAGCACGCCGAGCGCGAGCACGGCGACTCCAAGTACAGCCCGATGCGCCTGATCAACCTGATGTTCGACTTGATCACCTGCATGACCACCACGCCCCTGCGGCTGTTGAGCATCATCGGTTTCGGCATGGCCGGCCTCGGCGCGCTGTTTGCCCTGATGCTGATCGTGCTGCGCCTGATCTTCGGCGCCACCTGGGCCGGCGACGGCACCTTCGTGCTGTTCGCGGTGCTGTTCGTGTTCACCGGTGGCCAGTTCATCGGCATGGGTCTTTTGGGTGAATACCTGGGACGCATGTACAGCGACGTGCGGGCCCGCCCGCGTTTCTTCATCGAAAAAGTCTTGCGCAGCCAGCCTGCGGCCCCGGCCCCTGCTGTGACTGTCGACGGTTTAACTTCCACTCATACTGATCAGGTTTCGCCATGAGCAATAAAGCTGTTGTCTTCGCCTACCACGATATTGGCTGTGCTGGCATCGAAGCCCTGCTCAACGCAGGTTACGAGATCGCCGCCGTGTTCACCCACGCCGATGACCCCAAGGAAAACACCTTCTACGGCTCGGTGGCCCAGCTCTGCGCCCGCAAGGGCATTGCCGTGCATGCCCCGGAAGATGCCAACCACCCGCTGTGGATCGAGCGCATCGCCAAGCTCAACCCCGACTACCTGTTCTCCTTCTATTACCGCAACCTGCTGAGCGAGCCGCTGCTGGCCACTGCCAGCAAGGGCGCGTTCAACCTGCACGGCTCGCTGCTGCCGCGCTACCGTGGCCGCGCACCGGCCAACTGGGTGCTGGTCAAGGGCGAAACCGAAACCGGCGTGACACTGCACCGCATGGTCAAGCGTGCCGATGCCGGCGCCATCATTGCCCAGGAGCGTGTGGCCATCGAGCGCAGCGACACCGCGCTGAGCCTGCACCACAAACTGCGTGACGCCGCCGCCAGCCTGCTGCGCGACACCCTGCCGGCACTGGCCCAGGGCAAGATCACCGAAACCGCCCAGGACGAGTCCAAGGCCAGCTACTTCGGTCGTCGCACCGCGGCGGACGGCAAGATCGACTGGCAGCGCCCGGCCGAAGAGCTGTTCAACCTGGTGCGCGCCGTGACTCAACCCTACCCGGGCGCCTTCTGCGCCGTGGGCGAGCACAAGCTGATCGTCTGGAGCGCCGAAGTCGCCAAGGGCAACGAAGGCCAGGCCCCGGGCCGGGTCATCAGCGTCGACCCGCTGCGCATCGCCTGTGGCCAGGACTCCCTGGTGATCACCTCTGGCCAGCGCAACGCCAACGGCCTGTTCCTGGGTGGCCCGCAACTGGCCAACGAACTGGGCCTGGTGGACGGTTCCCTGCTGCGCGGCGCCGAATCGGGGCGCAAGCCACGTCGCACCCGCGTACTGATCCTGGGCGTCAACGGCTTTATCGGTAACCACCTGTCCGAGCGCCTGTTGCGTGACGACAAGTACGACGTCTATGGCCTGGACATCGGCTCCGACGCCATCGAGCGCCTGCGCAGCCATCCGAACTTCCACTTCGTCGAAGGCGATATCAGCATCCACTCCGAGTGGATCGAATATCACATCAAGAAGTGCGACGTGGTCCTGCCGCTGGTGGCCATCGCCACCCCGATCGAGTACACCCGCAACCCGCTGCGCGTGTTCGAGCTGGACTTCGAAGAGAACCTCAAGCTGGTTCGCTACTGCGTCAAGTACAACAAGCGCGTGATCTTCCCGTCGACTTCGGAAGTCTATGGCATGTGCCAGGACAAGAACTTCGACGAAGACACCTCCAACCTGATCGTCGGCCCGATCAACAAGCAGCGCTGGATCTACTCGGTCTCCAAGCAGCTGCTGGACCGGGTGATCTGGGCCTACGGCGCCAAGGGCCTGAACTTCACCCTGTTCCGTCCCTTCAACTGGATGGGCCCGCGCCTGGACCGCCTGGACTCGGCACGCATCGGCAGCTCCCGGGCCATCACCCAGTTGATCCTCAACCTGGTGGAAGGCACCCCGATCCGTCTGTTCGATGGTGGCGAGCAGAAGCGCTGCTTCACCGACATCGCCGACGGCATCGAAGCCCTGGCACGCATCGTCGACAACGAAAACGACTGCTGCAACGGCCAGATCATCAACATCGGCAACCCGGACAACGAAGCCAGCATCCGTCAGTTGGGCGAAGAGCTGCTGCGCCAGTTCGAAGCTCACCCGCTGCGCGGCAACTTCCCGCCGTTCGCCGGTTTCCGCGATGTGGAGAGCAAGGCGTTCTACGGTGCCGGCTACCAGGACGTGGAACACCGCAAGCCAAGCATCGACAACGCTAAGCGCCTGCTGAACTGGGAGCCGACCGTGGAAATGAGCGAAACCATCGGCAATACCCTGGACTTCTTCCTGCGTGAAGCGATGCTGGAAATCGCCGACCGCGCCAAGCAAGAAGCACGCTGATGCAGGCAGGTCTGCGCATTGATGTCGATACCTACCGCGGCACCCGGGAGGGGGTGCCGCGGCTGCTCGAATCGCTGGATGAAGCCGGGGTCAAGGCCACCTTCTTCTTCAGCGTCGGACCGGACAACATGGGGCGCCACCTGTGGCGCCTGATCCGTCCGCAGTTCCTCTGGAAAATGCTGCGGTCCAATGCCGCGGGCCTGTACGGCTGGGACATTCTCCTGGCCGGCACTGCCTGGCCGGGTAAACCCATTGGCCGGGACCTGGGGCACTTGATGCGCCAGACCCTGGCCGCCGGTCATGAAGTCGGCCTGCACGCCTGGGATCACCACGGCTGGCAGGCCAATACCGGGCGCTGGAGCCAGACACAGCTGATCGAACAGATCCGCCGTGGCGTCGACAGCCTCAACGATATTCTCGGGCAAGCGGTGAGCTGCTCGGCGTCCGCCGGTTGGCGCGCCGACGAACGCGTCATCGAAGCCAAACAGCAATTCGGCTTTCGCTACAACAGCGACTGCCGCGGCCAGAGCCTGTTCCTGCCACGCCTGGCGGACGGCAGCCTGGGCGCACCACAGATTCCGGTGGACCTGCCGACCTTCGACGAAGTGGTCGGGCCGGTGGTGGCCGCCAAGGATTTCAACAGTTACATCCTCGACCGGTTCAGCCCGGACAAACTCAACGTCTATACCGTGCATGCAGAAGTAGAAGGGATTCTCATGGCCAACGATTTTCGCCAGCTGCTGGCCAGCGCCAGGCAGCGCGACATCCACTTCCAACCCCTGGGCGACATGCTCCCGGCGGATCTGGCCAGCCTGCCCGCGGGCAAGGTGGTGCGCGGTGTGCTGGAAGGCCGTGAAGGCTGGCTGGGAGTGCAAGGCGCATGACCAGACGTTGGGCTCTGCCGCTGCTGCTGATCGCGTTCGGCCTGTTCTACTTGCTGCCCCTGGCCACCCACGGCCTGTGGATTCCCGATGAAACCCGCTACGCGCAGATCAGCCAGGAAATGCTCCTGACCGGCAAATGGGCGTCGCCGCACTTCATGGGCATCCGCTATTTTGAGAAACCGGTGGCCGGCTACTGGATGATCGCCATCGGCCAGGCGCTGTTTGGCGACAACCTGTTCGGCGTGCGCGTGGCCTCGGCCCTGAGCACCGGCCTGAGCGTGGTCCTGGCCTACCTGCTGGCCCGGCGCCTGTGGAACGATCCGCGCAAGAGCCTGGCCAGCGCCCTGCTCTACATGAGCTTTACCGTGGTCGCGCTGCAGGCCGGCTACGCCAACCTCGATCCGCAATTCACCTTCTGGGTCAACCTGAGCCTGGTGGCGCTGTGGTTCACCTTCGACTGCCGGACAACCCGCGGCCAGGTGCTGGCCTGGGTGGCGCTGGGCCTGGCCTGCGGCATGGGCTTCATGACCAAGGGCTTTCTGGCCTGGCTGCTGCCGGTGCTGGTGGCCCTGCCCTACGCCATCTGGCAGAAGCGCCTGCGCTCGCTGCTGATCTATGGCGGCATCGGTGTGCTGGTGGCCATTCTCATCAGCCTGCCCTGGGCCCTGGCGGTGCACTCCCAGGAACCGGACTACTGGCGTTTCTTCTTCTGGCACGAGCACATCCGCCGTTTTGCCGGTGATGATGCCCAGCACGCCTCGCCCTGGTGGTACTACCTGCCGTTGCTGGTGGGGTTCAGCGTGCCCTGGGTGCTGCTGCTGCCGGCCGGCCTGAAGCAGGCCTGGCAACAGCGGCGCCAGAACAGCAGCGGCTTCCTGCTGCTGTGGCTGGTGCTGCCCCTGGCCTTCTTCAGCCTGAGCAAGGGCAAGCTGCCGGCCTATATCCTGCCGTGCCTGTTGCCCCTGGCGTTGTTGATGGGCAACACCCTGGTGGACCGCCTGGCTGCCGGCAAGACCCGGCTGCTGGCATTCAACGGCGTGCTCAACCTGGTGGCCGGCCTGCTGGGGCTGCTGGCCCTGGTGTACTTCCAGATGAAAAAGCCGGTGTATGTGGACGAGCCGCAGCACCTGGTGCTGGTGTATGTGTTGCTGCTGGGCTGGATCCTCAGCAACCTGCTGCAAGCCATGCGCCCCCTGACCCTGTGGGCGGCGCCGGCCCTGGGCAGCTTCCTGCTGGTGGCCCTGGCCCCGGCAGCGCTGCCCAACTCGGTGGTCTACAACAAGATCCCCGACCAGTTCATCATCGATCACGTGGCCGAGCTGGGCCAGGCCAAGGCCCTGCTGAGCAACGACCTGGGAGCTGCCTCCGCCCTGGCCTGGCGCCTGCGGCGCCCTGACGTGACCCTGTACAACACCGAAGGCGAAGTGAAATACGGCCTGGGCTACGAAGACACTGCCGCGCGCAAGGTCGACCTCAATCAGGTCCAGCCGTGGATCGCCGAGGCCCGCAAGCAGGGCTCGATCGGCGTGGTGATGCGGGTCAAGAGCAGCGACGAGGAACATGAAGTCGAGCTGCTGCCCAAGGATGCCAAGCGCTACGAGCAAGGCAATATCGTGATCTTCATCATTCCCCAGGGCCAGCCATGAGCCTGCTGCTTTTGTTGCTGGCCTGCGGGCTGACCTGCCTGGGCCAGGTGGCGCAGAAGTTCGCCGTGGAAAGCTGGCGCGGCCAGCCTTCCAGCGCCCTGCAGAAACTGCGCTCGGGCTGGCTGTGGCTGGCTCTGTTCAGCCTCGGCCTGGGCCTGCTGGTATGGCTCCTGGTGCTGCAACGCATGGAGGTGGGCGTGGCCTACCCGATGCTCAGCCTGAACTTCGTCTTCATCACCCTGATTGCCCACTTCGTGTTCCGTGAGCACATCGACCGGCGCCACTGGTTCGGCGTGGCCCTGGTGATCGGCGGCGTGCTGCTGTTGAGTCGCCACGCATGAGCCGGGCCAAGGGGTTTGCCTTCGCCCTGGGCAGCGTGGCCCTGGTCAGCGGCGCCCAGCTGGGCATGCGCTGGAGCATGACCCGCCTGCCCGCTCCGGATCAGTGGTTGCCGGCGTTGAGTGCCGGCAGCGTCGACCTGGCCGCCCTGGCGGTGGTGGCAGCGGCCATCGCCGCCTATGCGCTGTCGATGCTCTGCTGGCTGCTGGCCTTGCGCGACCTGCCGCTGGGCCGGGCCTATTCGCTGCTCAGCATCAGCTACGCCCTGGTCTACCTGCTGGCCGCCAGCCTGCCGTTGTTCAACGAACCTTTCACGCTTTCCAAAACCCTCGGGGTGGCCCTGGTCATCCTCGGGGTCATCACCATCAACTCTCGATCTGCACCCGCGACAAGTCCCAGGAATACCCCATGAAAATCAGTGTATTTGGAAGTGGTTACGTCGGCCTCGTACAGGCTGCCGTGTTGGCTGAAGTCGGCCACGATGTCATCTGCATGGACATCGACGAGCAAAAGGTCAAACAGCTGCAACAGGGACACGTGAGCATCTTCGAGCCGGGGCTGGCCAGCCTGGTCAAGGAAAACCTCGAAGCCAAGCGCCTGCACTTCACCCACGATGAAAAACTCGCGGTGCAGCATGGCCAGGTGCTGTTCATCGCCGTGGGCACGCCTTCCAGCGAAGACGGTTCGGCGGACCTGCGCTACGTGCTGTCAGTGGGCGACGCGGTGGCCCGTCACCGTGAGCAGCCGGTAATCCTGGTGGAAAAATCCACCGTACCGGTGGGCACGGGCGACACCTTGAAGGCCCACATCGAGAAGGTCCTGGATGGCCGTGCGCTGCAATTCGATATCGTCTCCAACCCGGAATTCCTCAAGGAAGGCTCGGCGGTCACCGACTGCCGCCGGCCGGACCGGATCATCATCGGCTGCGAGCGCGAAGAAGTGCGCGATGTGATGCGCGACCTGTACGCACCGTTCAACCGCAACCATGACCGCATCATGTTCATGGACCTGCGCAGCGCCGAGCTGACCAAGTACGCCGCCAACTGCATGCTGGCGACCAAGATCAGCTTCATCAACCAGATCGCCGAGCTGGCCGAACACCTGGGCGCCGACATCGAATCGGTGCGCCTGGGGATCGGCGCCGACACCCGCATCGGCTACCACTTCATCTATCCGGGCTGCGGCTACGGCGGCTCGTGCTTCCCCAAGGACATGCGTGCGCTGATCCACAGTGCCCAGCAAGCCCACTGCTCCAGCGACCTGTTGCAAGCCGTGGAAGCCATCAACGAGCGGCAGAAGCACAAGCTGTTCGAACGCATCAAGGCGTACTACAAGGGCGACCTCAAAGGCAAGACCTTTGCCCTGTGGGGCCTGGCATTCAAGCCCAACACCGACGACATGCGCGACGCCCCGAGCCGGGTGCTGCTCGATGCACTGTTCGCCGCCGGTGCCCAGGTGCGGGCCTTCGACCCGGAAGCCATGCAGGAAACCCAGCGCCTGTACCCGGACGAGTCGCGCCTGATGCTCATGGGCACCCCGGAATCGGTACTGGTGGGCGCCGACGCCCTGGTCATCTGCACCGAGTGGCAGCAGTTCAAGGCACCGGATTTCGACCTGATCCAGCAGCGTCTCAAGGCGCCGGTGATCTTCGACGGACGCAACCTGTACGACGCCGAGCGCCTGGCGCGCAACGGCTTCACCTACTTCCCGATTGGCCGCGGTGAATCGCGCAACCTGCCGATCCCCCACCAGCAGTGGTCTGCTGAGGCCTGAATGAACACCAGTCACTCCTCCCCTTCGAACACTCTTCTTTGGCAATCGTTGGGGCTGGGGTTGCTGGCCCTGCTGCTGTTCTGCGCCGGCGCCGACCACCAGTCGGCGATCGGCTTCGATTCGCGCTTCGTGCTGTTTGCCAAGGAAATGCTGCGCCACGGGCCGGGGTTCTTCCCCACCACCTACGGCCAGCCCTACGCCGACTACTCCAGCGCCTCGACCCTGCTGGTCTGGCTGTTCTCCCTGCCAGGGGGGCAAGTCACCAGCCTTACCGCCTGGTTGCCCACGGCCATCGCCTCGGCCTTGATCGTCAGCCTGATCTATCGCCTGTTGGCGCCCTATTCCCGCACCTGGGCCCTGCTCAGCGTTGCCCTGCTGTTGCTCAGCAACACCTTTATCAGTGAAACCCGCGCCGTGTCCCTGGACCAGATGCTGGCTGCGGTGTCCCTGGCCGTGTTCTACCTGGGCTACGCCCATGACCATTTCGGTACCCACCGGCGCCTGGGCTGGATCTTCCTCCTGCTGGTGCTGGGCTTTGCCATTCGCGGGCCCATCGGCCTGGTGATTCCCACCGGCATGCTATGCAGCTACTACCTGCTCAATGGCCAGTGGCGGCGGCTGTTCAGCGTCGGTTTCAGCGCCCTGGCGCTGCTGGTGGCCTGCGTCGGCCTGCTGCTGTGGCTGGCCAAGCTCAGTGGCGGCCAGGCCTTCGTCGACGATGTGATCCGCATGCAGTTCATGGGGCGCATGGACGGCAGCGAAGGCTCCAGCGATGTCTTCTATTACTTCACCAGTTCCCTGGGCAACTACGCCCTGGCCTACCCCCTGGCGATCCTGGCGTGGCTGGCCGTGCTGCTGACCCGCGCCACGGAACAGGGCCCGGGCCTGAAACTGTTGCGCCTGTGCACCGCGGCCGGGTTGATCGTGATGATCGGCCTGTCGATTCCCCAGGCGAAAAAGGCTCGCTACCTGCTGCCGATGCTGCCCATGGCGGCGATCATTGCCGCCTATCCGTTCCAGGCCGGCCGCGGACGGCTGCTGGCCTGGCTGCGCGGGGCGATCCAGGGCCTGTGGCTGCTGCTGCCGGGGTTGCTGATCATCGGCTTGCTGGTGCTACGGCGCAAATTCCCCGAGCAGCTCGACTCGTTGATGCCGATGCTGCTGGTGCTCGGCCTGTTGCAGCTGTTGTCCCTGGGGCTGCTGTTCAAGCGCCAGTGGCGCGCCGTGGGCCTGGCCTACAGCGCAGTGCTGGCAGTCTGGGCCTGCTACATCGGAGTCTTCGAACCGGTGGAGCACCGTCTCTATGACACGCGCACCTTCAGCCACAGCGCCATGCAACTGATCGAGGCCGACCCGGCACCGGTGGTCCTGCACCGCATGGGCAAGGACGCCAAGGCCATCAAGTTCATGGTCAACCTGGACCGGGATCTGCAACCGCAGTTCACCGAAAGCCCAGACGCCCTGGCTCAGGTACCCGGCCCGGCCTGGGTCATCCTCGATCAGAGCGACCTGGCCAGCCTGCAGAATACGCCGCTGGCCGACCTGAAGCCGGTGTTGAGCGGGCGTTTCGACAAGAACGACTTCGTCCTCCTGCACCTGACCGGGCCAACCGCCGCGCAACCCTGAAAGCGTTGCACGGCCCCTGCCCGCTGCCTACACTCGCGCCCATGACTATTGAGATCCGCCGGGCGCGGGCGACCGACGCCGACTTTCTTCCCGCCATTGAAACCTGCGCTGCCGAACTGTTTCGCTCCGATGCGCAACTGGCCTGGCTGGCAGACGCCGCAGTGGCCGACGTACCGAGCCACCGCGCCAATATCCAGCGCCACCCGGTCTGGGTGGCGGTGACGGCGGATGACATCCCTTGCGCCTTTCTCAACGCCGAAGCCTGCGACCGGGAACTGCATGTGTGGGAGATTTCCGTCGCCCGCGGCCACCAGGGCCAGGGCATCGGCAAGCGCCTGTTGCAGGCGGCGCGGCAATACGCTCTGGAGCAGCAGCTTGAAGCCCTGACCCTGAGCACCTTTCGCGGACTGCCCTGGAACGAACCCTTCTACCAGCGCCAGGGCTTTGTCACCCTCGAACAGGCGCAACTGGGCTCACGGCTATGCCAGGTGCTGGCCGATGAAGCCCGGTACGGCCTGCCCGCGGCGCGCCGCTGCGCCATGCGCCTGGCGTTGTAGAAACCGGTGAGAAATTGGCTGCCTTCGCGGGCTTCCCAGCGAAGGCGTCCGCCAGGGCTACACCACACTCAAGGGCCTCTTCGCCGGCAAGCCGGCTCCTACAGGGGCTGTCGTATTTAAGTGCAAAATAAATGCACTGAAGCAGCATTATTATGAATTTGTCAGGCGCAAGATTCCTCGGCACACTGTGCCGGTTCCTCCCCCAAATGTTGGAACGTTCAAGGGCTTTCTGGTCATCCAGGCAAGCCCTTCTTTTTGCCTGTCGTTCTGGATTGGAAAGCGTTTACCGATGTTCGCCCGCTGGAAACCCGCCGCCATCAATACCCGCCCACTGGAATGGAGCCGCGCCGCCATCGGCATGGCCCTGGGCACCCTGTTCAGTGTCTGGCTCTGTGCCCAGGTCTTCGGCATGCCGGTGGCCCTGCACCTGATCGGCCCTCTGGGCGCGTCGGCGGTGCTGCTGTTCGCGGTGTCTTCAGGCGCCCTGGCCCAGCCCTGGTCGATTCTTGGCGGCTACCTCTGTGCCGCCGTCATGGCCTTGGCGGTGGCCCATGTACTGGGCCGTACCTTGGGCAGTGCCTGCCTGGCGGCGGGCATGGCCCTGGTGCTGATGTGCTGGTTGCGCTGCCTGCACCCGCCGGCCGGCGCCCTGGCCCTGACCCTGGTACTGGCGGACCCGGCCAGCGTGGCCCTGGACTGGTACGAGCTGGGGCCGGTGATGCTGGCCGCCGCCAGCCTGTTGCTCAGCGCCCTGGCCTACAACAACCTGACGCGCACCCGTTACCCCAAGGGCCCCAGCGAAGCTCCGGCGCTCCTGCCAGCAACCGCTGCCAGCGACAGCCTGGCGATCACGGCCCAGGACCTGAAACTGGCCCTGGCGGAGATGGAGGAGTTCTTCGACGTCACCCCCGAAGACCTCGAACAGCTGATTCATGCCAGCGAGGCCCACGCCCGGCGCCGCAGCATCGGCCAGGTGCTCGCCTCACGCCGCTGACAGCCAGCGCCAGGAGCCGGCTTGCCCGCCAAGGCGCCCTCAAGGACAACCCATCACTCAAGGGCCTCCTCGCCTGCCAGGTTGCCGGGTTTCAGACCATCGGCGACCAGCGCTGGGACCAGTCGGTGTCGCTTTCTATCACTTCCCGCAGTACCGCGAACGCCTGTTGCAGCTCTGGGGTATCGCGCTCGCGGGCGTACAGCAGGTAGGTGGGGAAGTTGAACTCCGGGGCTTTTTCCACCCGCTCCAGCACACCGCTGTCCAGGTAGCTCTGCACCACCCGTGTGCGGAAATAGCCGCTGCCACCGGCATCGAGGATGAACTGCAGGGCCAGCGGCCCGAGGTTGAAGCCCACTGCCGCCTTGGCCTGCGCAGGTAGCGCGGCGTCGTGCTGGCGGCGAAAGTCCTCGCCCCAATCGATGTACACATAGGGCTCGGGGCGCCCCGCCAAGCGCACCTGGATCAGTTTTTCCTCCAGTAACTGCTCCACCTGCAAGCCCGGCGAGTACAGCGGCTGGAACACCAGCGCGGCGTCCAGCACGCCCAGCTCCAGTTGCCGCTGCAAGCTGGCGCCTTCGCCGATCTGAGTGCGCACGGCGTGGTTGGGCAACGCCTGGCGCAGGCGCCGCACCCAGTTGAGCATCAGCGGGCTGCACAGGCTCAGCTCGCCGCCGATGTGCAGCACATTGCGGTAGCCGGCCAGCAGCGGCAGGTCGCGCTGGGCTGCCTCCCAGGTCTGCACCAGTTGGTTGGCGTAGCTGATGAAGGCCTCGCCGTCGGCGGTGGGCCGGGCGCCGGCGCGGTTGCGCACCAGCAGCTTGCAGTTGAGCTGGCCTTCCAGGTTCTGCACCCTGGCGCTGATGGCGGTCTGGGTCAGGTGCAGGCGCTCGGCAGCAGCGATCAGGCTGCCGCTGCGGACGATTTCCAGGAAGGTGCGGGCCAGATCGATGTCCATGGTGCCTCGCCGGCAGAAAATTCGAGCGCCATTGTAGCGGCGCTCGCGCCACGACGCTTCTAGGCTGCGGACATTTGCCGCGCCGGCACCGCCAGGCTCACCGCCCGCACCGAGGCCCCGGCCGGCAACCCCAGGGCCCGGGCGCTGTCACGGCTGACAATCAGGGTGCCGGCGGCGACCCGCGCCGCCGCCACGCTGATCCGGCAGTCGGCGAACTGGCGGTTGTGGACCAGGTAGGGCTGGGCCTGCTCCCCCGGGGTGCCGATGCTCAGTTGCAGCACCTGGCTGTCGCGCACTGCGCGGATGTCGCCGGTGGCGCATTCGATCAGGGGCCCGCCGTCGAAGATGTCGATGTAGTCCTTGAAGGCAAAACCTTCGGCCTTGAGCATGCCCAGGGCCGGTTCGGTATTGGGGTGCACCCGGCCGATCACTGCCCGTGCCGGCTCCGGCAGCAGGCAGGTGGGCAAGGGAAACTTGGGCATCAGCTCGGCGATGAAGGTCTTGTTGCCAAGGCCGGTGAGGTAGTCGGCGTCGGCGAAATCCATCTTGAAAAAGTGCCGGCCCAGGCCTTCCCAGAACGGCGACACACCCTGCTCGTCGGAATAGCCACGCATCTCGGCGATCACCTTGTCGCCGAAAAGCTCGCGGAACTCGGCCAGGAACAGGAAGCGCGCCTTGGACAGCAGGCGCCCGTTGAGCCCCTGGCGGTGGTCGGCATGCAGGAACAGCGAGCACAGTTCCGAATGGCCGGTCATGTCGTTGCCCAGGAACAGGGTCGGCAGTTGCTGGTTGATCCCCAGGTTTTTCGAGGCCGCGACAAACAGCCCGACCCGGTAGTTGTACCAGGGCTCGCGCAGGCCCACGGCGCCGGCCAGGGCGCAGATGCCGACCACTTCGCCCTGCGCGCTTTGCAGCACGAACAGGTAGTCGGCATCGGCCCGCGAGGCCTGGCCGGCGAAGGTCTGCTCGGCCCATTGCAGGCGTGACCGCAGGCGCCCGGCGTCGGCGGGCAAGGTGGTCAGGCCGGCACCGGCACTGTGGGCCAGGGCCAGCAGCGCCGGCAAATCGGCCAGGGTGGCGGGACGGACGATCATCGCGAGAGCTCCAGCTGAGGTTGACGTTCGGGCAGGTAGATTTCCGCCAGCATGCAGCGGGCGCTGCCGCCGCCGATGCGTTCAATGGTGTCGATGTTCACCGGCACCGGCTGCACATGGCGCTCGATCAGCCGGCGCTGCTCGGCATCCAGGGAGCGCCAGGCACTGCGGGACATCACCAGCAGCGGCTCGCCGGCACTGTTGTGGACTTCCAGCATATTGCCGGCGAAGGACTCCAGCTGGGCCCAGGTCAAGGGCAGCAGTTGTTTGCCGCTGCTTTCCAGGCGCTGGCGCAGGGCCGCCCGCTCCTGTGCATCGTCCAGGGCCAGCAGGCAGGCCACCGCCAGCTGGCTGCCGACGCTCATCATCACGTTGGTGTGATAGATCGGCTCACCCTGGCGGTCCCGGGCATGAAAGGCACATAGCTCATAACCCAGGTGCGCCACCAGCTGGTCCAGGGCCCGGGCGTGGGTGCGGGTCGAGTAGCCGGCGTAGCAGATGCGCTGCTGGCGATCCAGGACCATGCTGCCGGTGCCTTCGAGGAACAGTTCCTCCTGCTCCAGGGAGGTGAGATCCAGGGTGCGGTTCACCTGGTACTGCTCGTGCAGGTGCGCCAGTACCCCCTTGTAGCGCTCCAGGCGGCGGTTGCGGCCCTGCATCGGGTACAGCACCAGGGTGCCGTCGGGGTGGCTGCTCCAGCAGTTGTTGGGAAAGATCGAATCCGGGGTATGGGGTGCGGCGCCGTCTTCATGGACCAGCACCCGGACCCCATGCTCGCGCAGCGTCGCGACGTAGCCGTCGAACTCCTGCAGGGCCTTGGCCTGCACGTCTTCGGCGGCACCGGGCGGGCGCTGGAAATGGTTGTTGCCGGCAGTGTCCTGGTTGAACGAAAAACGCGTGGGGCGAATCATCAAAACGCTATGGGTAGTCTGCATGGGGCACGCAATCAATGAGGTTTCAGAGGGGCCCATTGTGTTTTTTTGTCGGGACAAAACCCGGCTGAACGGCGGGCCTGCACGGCAGGAAATGGCTGAAAGCACGGGTTGCCCCAGCCGATTTCGCACCTCCTGAAAACATCGACATGCGACCTGCAGGAGCAGGCTTGCCAGCGAAGGCGATCTTGCGAGCGGTGCAAGGCTTGCTGGCCTGTTCGCCGGCAAGCCGGCTCCTGCGGCGGGGGGCGTACAGGGGGTTATTCCATGCCGGTCTTGACCATCGCCAGCTCAGGGTGGCTGACCAGTTTGTCGATGTGCAGATCCGGGTCGTCGAACCAGACTTCGGTCAGCACCCGGTAGTGCTCCATGTCCCGGCAGCGCATGCGCAGGCTGTAGTCGAAGGCGCCGCTGATCAGCCGGCATTCCAGCACCTGGGGGCAGGCCCGGACCTTGGCCTCGAAGGCTTTCTGCGCCGCCCGCCCGCTCTGGTTGGACAAGGCCACCAGCACCAGCAGCGACAGCCCCGGGGTGAGTTTCTTTTCGTCGAGGATGGCCCCGTAGCCACGGATGACCCCGAGCTGCTCCAGCTTGCGCACCCGTTCCAGGCACGGCCTGGGGGTCAGGTGCACGCGCTCGGAGAGTTTCTGGTAGGTGATGCGCCCTTCGTGGCGCAGAACCTCGATGATCGCCTGGTCGATTCGATCAAGCACGATCGACAGGTCGCGGATGTCCGCCATGGATGTCTTCCCTCACTTCAAACGGCCGGATAGAAACTGCTGCAAACGTTCACTCTGCGGCTGGTCGAGAATCGCCGGGCTACCCTGCTCCTCGACCCGCCCTTGATGCAAGAACAACACCTGGCTCGACACTTGTCGGGCAAAGCTCATTTCATGGGTGACCATGAGCATGGTCCGCCCCTCTTCGGCCAGGGCCTGGATCACCTTCAGCACCTCCCCCACCAGTTCCGGGTCCAGCGCCGAGGTCGGCTCGTCGAACAGCAGGATCTGCGGCTCCACCGCCAGGGCCCGGGCGATCGCCACCCGCTGTTGCTGGCCACCGGACAGGAACGCCGGGTACTGCCCGGCCACCCGTTGCGCCAAGCCCACCTTGTCCAGGTAGGCCCGGGCACTGGCTTCGGCCTCCTTGCGGCCAATGCCCAGCACCCGGCACGGCGCCAGCATGATGTTCTCCAGCACGCTGAGGTGGCTCCACAGGTTGAAGTGCTGGAACACCATGGCCAGGCGCGTGCGCAGGCGCTGCAACTGAGCCGGGCTGGCCACCTGCATGCCGCCAGGGGCCTCGCGGGTGACAATCGCCTCGCCGTCCAGGGCAATGGCACCGGCATCGGCCCGCTCCAGGAAGTTGATGCAGCGCAGCATGGTGCTCTTGCCCGAGCCACTGGCGCCGATCATGCTCACCACGTCTCCCGCCCGGGCCTTCAACGAGACGCCCTTGAGCACCTCGTTGTCACCAAAACGCTTGTAGAGATTTTCAACGGTCAATTTGTACATCGCAGACTCCTGGAACCCCGCCGCTGGCAGCAAGGTTCTGGATAGGAAAAAGAGGAAAGGAGCGTCAGTGAGCCGGGCCGAGGAAGCTCAGCCAGCGCCGCTCCGCCAGGCGGAAGGCCGCCACCAGGCCGAAGGACAGCCCCAGGTACAACAGGCCGGCGATGCCGAAGGCCTGGAAGGTCATGAAGGTGGCGGCATTGGCGTCCCGGGCCACCTTGAGGATGTCCGGGATGGTGGCGGTGAAGGCCACCGAGGTGGCGTGCAGCATGAGGATCACCTCGTTGCTGTAGTACGGCAGCGCCCGGCGCAGGGCCGAAGGCAGGATCAGCCGCCAGTACAGGCGCCAGCCGCTCAGGCCATAGGCGTGGGCTGCCTCGATCTCGCCATAGGGAATGCTGCGGATGGCCCCGGCGAAGATCTCCACGGTGTAGGCGCAGGTGTTCAGGGTGAAGGCCAGCAAGGTGCAGTTCATGGCATCGCGGAAGAAGGCTTCGAGAAACGGCTGCTGGCGTATCGCGGCAATGCCGTACAGGCCGCTGTAGCAGATCAGCAGCTGGATGTACAAAGGCGTGCCGCGAAACACATAGGTGAACAGCTGCACCGGCCAGCGCAGCAGCGCCCAGTGCGAGGTGCGCAGAATGGCCAGGGGCAGCGACAGGACAAAACCCATGGCCAGGCTGGCCACCAGCAGCCACAGGGTCATGGCCAGCCCGGTAAGGCTCTCGCCGTCAGTGAACAGAAACGGCCGCCAGTATTCCTGGATCAGTTCGATCATCGAGACAGCCCTCGCACGCCCTGGTTGTAGTGCCGTTCCAGGCGCCGCAGCAGCTGGTTTGAAGCGCTGGTG
This sequence comes from Pseudomonas sp. GW823-FHT03E05, assembly GCF_058796855.1. Lineage (NCBI taxonomy): Bacteria > Pseudomonadati > Pseudomonadota > Gammaproteobacteria > Pseudomonadales > Pseudomonadaceae > Pseudomonas > Pseudomonas sp. GW823-FHT03E05. The sequence goes on along the minus strand of NZ_JBXAJB010000001.1, from coordinate 1,217,988 downwards.
ATCAGCAGGTACAGGGCCGCCGCCAGGAGCAGGAAATCCAGCATGTTGAAGGTGCTCTTGCCGGCTTCCTGGGCCACCTTGACCAGGTCGGTGAGGCCGATGATCGACACCAGCGCCGTAGCCTTGAGCAGCACCAGCCAGTTATTGCCCAGGCTCGGCAAGGCGAAGCGCATCATCTGCGGGAACACCACGTGGCGAAAGCGCTGCATGCGGCTCAGGCCGAAGGCCGCCGCGGCTTCCTGCTGGCCCCGGGGCACGCTGAGGATTGCCCCGCGAAAGGTCTCGGTGAAATAGGCGCCGTAGATGAAGCCCAGGGTCACGATCCCGGCCACGAAGGGGTCGATCTCCATATAGGGCCAGTCCAGCAGTTCGGTCAGGGCCGTGAGCCAGCCCTGCAGGCTGTAGAAGATCAGCAGCATCAGCACCAGGTCCGGTACGCCGCGGATCAAGGTGGTGTAGCAGGTCGCCGGGATCTGCAGCAGGCGCAGCGGCGAAAGCTTGGCCGCCGCCCCCAGCAACCCCAGGAGCATGCTCACCAGCAGCGCCAGGGCGGAGAGTTTCAGGGTCATCCAGGCGCCGTGCAGCAACAGCGGCCCATAGCCTTGCAGGACCTCGAGGTCCAGGCCCAACAGAGTCAGAAAGGTATTCACGCCAATCACCATGCTCGGGCCACGGCCGGGCCCGGGATACTGGGTAACAGTCCCGGGGCCCGCCGTGGGCGATCAGTTGTTGTAGAGGTCGAGGTCGCCGAAGTACTTGCGCTGGATCTGGGCGTAGATGCCCTTCTCATGCAGCGCCTGGATGGCGCCATTGAGCATGGCCTTGAGCTCGTCCTGGTCCTTGCGCAGGCCAATGGCGATCTCCGACGGCACCAGAGGGTCGCTGATGCCGACGCTGTTCTCGAAGTCGGCGCCCTGGGGGGATGCGAGGAAACTCATCTGCGCTTGCAGCTTGTCCTGGATCGAGGCGTCCAGCCGGCCGTAGACCAGGTCGGCATAGACCTGGTCCTGGTTCTGGTAGGCCCGCAGCTTGACCCCCGCCGGGCCCAGCTTGGCCCTGGCGTAGGTTTCCTGGACGGTGCCCTGCATGTAGCCCAGGGTCTTGCCCTTCAGCGATTCACCGGTGGGTTCGAGGCCCGAGCCCTTGCGCGTGACGATGGCCGTGGGGCCGGCGTACAGCCGGTCGCTGAAGTCGATCTGCTTGCGCCGCGCATCGGTAACGGTCATGGAGGACTCGATGGCGTCGAACTTGCCGGCCTTGAGTGCCGGGATCAGGCCGTCGAAGTCGTTGCTGACCCACACGCACTTGAGCTTGAGCTCGGCGCAGATGGCGTTGCCCAGGTCGACACCGAAGCCCTGCACGCCGCCGCCTGCCGTGGTGGATTCAAAGGGCGGATAGCTCGGGTTGACGCCAAAGCGCAGTTCTTTCCATTCCTTGGCGCTGGCGCCCATGGAAACGCACGCAATTGCCAGTAACGGCACAGCCAGCCAGTGTTTAGTCATCTTCAGAGTCCCGGATTATTTGGATTTATAGCGGCCCGGCAGCAATGCCAGGCCCCACTTGTGACAGGGGCAGAGAGTGGATGCGGGGTCGCCGCAGTCGGGTTCTTGTTGTTATTGGCCGGGTTTGGCGCGCAGAGCCGAACCCGTTCCTGGTTGCCGCGGTCTACGCTGCAACGGAGCGCCAGAATGCCAACTGCCGAAGTGGCCCAGGTGTCGTAAGGGGCGCCTGAAACAGCCGGGATCGGCTGATCACGGCTATTTCGCAGCCGATTCTGTCGTCAAGGCTCTACATCTTGGTCCAGAGCGGTTGCGCAAGGCCAGGGCGTGTTTTTTTGTCATGCAAAAATGCACAGTCGACCTGCAGCTTTCCGGGTTGTAATTGGCAAATTTGCACTGCTACGATCCGCCGATGCTCGCGCGCGAGCCTCATATAAAAAACAATAAAAGCAGGGAGTTAGTGATGACTGCTCAGGTTTCATCCCAGGCGAGCCAGGCCCCCGACGCCACCCCGGACGAAGTGTTGGTCGAGGTGCGCAACCACATCGGCTACCTGACCCTAAACCGCCCCGCCGGCCTCAACGCCATCACCCTGTCGATGGTCCGCACCTTGCAGCAGCACCTGGACCACTGGGCCCAGGATCCGTTGATCCACGCCGTCGTCCTGCGTGGCGCGGGGGACAAGGCCTTCTGCGCCGGCGGCGATATCCGCTCGCTGTACGACAGCTACCACAGCGGCGACAGCCTGCACCAAGACTTCTTCGTCGAGGAATATGCCCTTGACCTGACCATCCACCACTACCGCAAGCCGGTGCTGGCGCTGATGGACGGTTTTGTCCTGGGTGGCGGCATGGGCCTGGTGCAAGGCGCCGACCTGCGGGTAGTCACCGAGCGCAGCCGCCTGGCGATGCCGGAGGTGGCCATCGGTTACTTCCCGGATGTTGGCGGCAGTTACTTCCTGTCGCGCATACCCGGGGAGCTGGGGATCTATCTCGGAGTCAGCGGCGTGCAGATCCGCGCCGCCGATGCCCTGTACTGCGGCCTGGCCGACTGGCACCTGGACAGCAGCAAGCTGGACCTGCTGAACCAGCGCCTGGACCGCCTGCACTGGAGCGACTCGCCCCTCAAGGACCTGCAAGGCCTGCTGGCCAGGCTCGCGGTGCAGACCCTGCCCGATGCGCCCCTGCAAGCCTTGCGCCCGGTCATCGACCACTTCTTCGCCCAGGCGGACGTACCCAGCATCGTCGAGCAACTGCGTACCGTCACCGTTGCCGACAGCCATGAATGGGCGCGCAGCACCGCCGACCTGCTGGAAACCCGTTCTCCCCTGGCCATGGCCGTGACCCTGGAAATGCTGCGCCACGGCCGCCAGTTGAGCCTGGAACAATGCTTCGCCCTGGAACTGCACCTGGACCGGCAGTGGTTCGAGCGTGGCGACCTGATGGAAGGCGTACGCGCCCTGATCATCGACAAAGACAAGACTCCGCACTGGAATCCGCCCACCCTGGCGGCCCTCGACGCCGATCGGGTGGCGAGCTTCTTCAGCGGTTTTGACGGCAGCGGGAGCTGAACTCATGCACGACATTGAACTGACCGAAGAGCAAGTGATGATCCGCGACATGGCCCGGGACTTCGCCCGAGGCGAGATCGCCCCCCATGCCCAGGCCTGGGAAAAGGCCGGCTGGATCGACGATGGCCTGGTGCGCAAGATGGGCGAACTGGGCCTGCTGGGCATGGTGGTTCCCGAGGAATGGGGCGGCAGCTACCTGGACTACGTGGCCTATGCCCTGGCAGTGGAAGAAATCGCCGCCGGCGACGGCGCCACCGGTGCCCTGATGAGCATCCACAACTCGGTGGGCTGCGGGCCGATCCTCAACTACGGCAGCCAGGAACAAAAGCAGCAATGGCTGCCGCGCCTGGCCGCTGGCGAAGCCATCGGCTGCTTCTGCCTGACCGAACCCCAGGCCGGCTCCGAAGCCCACAACCTGCGCACCCGCGCCGAACTGCGGGACGGCCAGTGGGTAATCAACGGCGCCAAGCAGTTCGTCAGCAACGGCAAGCGCGCCCAGCTAGCCATCGTTTTTGCAGTGACCGACCCGGAACTGGGCAAGAAAGGCCTGTCGGCGTTCCTGGTGCCCACCGACACCCCTGGCTTCATCGTCGACCGCACCGAACACAAGATGGGCATCCGCGCCTCCGACACCTGCGCCGTGACCCTCAACCAATGCACCATCCCCGAGGCCAACCTGCTGGGTGAACGGGGCAAGGGCCTGGCCATCGCCCTGTCCAACCTCGAAGGCGGGCGCATCGGCATCGCCGCCCAGGCCCTGGGCATCGCCCGCGCCGCCTTTGAAGCCGCCCTGGCCTACGCCCGGGAGCGGGTGCAGTTCGACAAGCCGATCATCGAACACCAGAGCATCGCCAACCTGCTGGCCGACATGCACACCCGCCTGAATGCCGCCCGTCTGCTGATCCTCCACGCCGCGCGCCTGCGCAGCGCGGGCCAGCCGTGCCTGTCGGAGGCTTCCCAGGCCAAGCTGTTCGCCTCGGAAATGGCCGAGAAGGTCTGCTCCTCGGCCATGCAGATCCATGGCGGCTACGGCTACCTGGAAGACTATCCGGTGGAACGCTACTACCGCGATGCGCGAATTACCCAGATCTACGAAGGCTCCAGCGAGATCCAGCGCCTGCTGATCGCTCGCGAGTTGAAGCATTACCAGCTGTAGGCATTGACGCCGAAAACAAAAAATCGCAGCCCCGGCTGCGATTTTTTTTGGCTGTTCCCTCGTGGGAGCCGGCTTGCCGGCGAGCAGGCCCCTGAGTCATGCGCTGCCCTCGGGGACGCCTTCGCTGGCAAGCCAGCTCCTACATGGCTAGGACGGTGCGGTTACTGATCCTTGAACTGCGGGTCACGCTTGGCGATGAAGGCGGCCATGCCTTCTTTCTGGTCCTGGGTGGCGAAGGCGGCGTGGAATACCCGGCGCTCGAAGCGCACGCCCTCGGACAGGCTGACTTCAAAGGCGCGGTTCACGCTTTCCTTGATCATCATGCTCACCGGGATCGATTTGCCGGCAATCACCGCCGCCACTTTCAGGGCTTCTTCCACCAGTTCATCGGCCGGCACGATGCGTGCGACGATGCCGCAGCGCTCGGCTTCCACGGCGTCGATAAAACGCCCGGTCAGGCACATTTCCATGGCCTTGGCCTTGCCTACCGCGCGGGTCAGGCGCTGGGTGCCGCCCATGCCCGGCAGCACGCCGAGGTTGATTTCCGGTTGGCCGAACTTGGCGTTGTCACCGGCCAGGATGAAGTCGCACATCAGCGCCAGTTCGCAACCGCCGCCCAGGGCGAAGCCGTTGACCGCGGCGATGATCGGCTTGCGCCGGTTGGCCACGCGGTCACTGTCGCTGAACAGGTCGTCGAGGTAGATCTGCGGGTAGCTCAGCTCGGCCATTTCCTTGATGTCGGCACCGGCGGCGAAGGCTTTCTTGGAACCGGTGATGACGATGCAGCCGATCTGCGGGTCGGCTTCCAGGCGATCCAGGGCCTGGTTCACCTCGCCGACGATCTGTGCATTGAGGGCGTTCAGCGCCTGGGGGCGGTTGAGAGTGATCAGGCCGACCCGGCCCTTGATGTCCAACAGAATGGTTTCGTAGCTCATGAATCAGCTCCTGCTAAAAGTCAGAGATTGCGCGAAATGACCATGCGCTGAATGTCGCTGGTGCCTTCGTAGATCTGGCAGATGCGCACATCGCGGTAGATCCGCTCCACCGGGAAGTCGCTCAAATAGCCATAGCCGCCCAGGGTTTGCAAGGCCGCGGAACAGACCTTCTCGGCCATTTCCGAGGCGAACAGCTTGGCCATCGAGGCCTCCACCAGCGCCGGCTTGCCACTGTCGCGCAGGGCCGCGGCGTAGTGCACCATCTGCCGCGCCACGGCGATCTGGGTGGCCATGTCCGCCAGGCGGAAGGCCACGGCCTGGTGCTCGATGATCGGCTTGCCGAAGGTTTCGCGCTCGCGGGCGTAATCCCGTGCCGCTTCGAATGCGGCCCGGGCCATGCCCACCGATTGCGAGGCAATGCCCACGCGCCCGCCTTCAAGGTTGGCCAGGGCGATCTTGTAGCCCTCGCCCTCCTCGCCCAGGCGGTTGGCCAGCGGCACCTTCACATCCTCGAAGAGGATCTGGCAGGTGTCGGAGGCGTGCTGGCCGAGCTTGTCCTCGATGCGCGCGACCTTATAGCCCGGCGAGTCGGTGGGCACGATAAAGGCACTGATGCCGCGCTTGCCGGCCGCCGGGTCGGTGACCGCGAACACGATCACCACCCCGGCGTTCTGCCCTGAGGTGATGAACTGCTTGCAGCCGTTGAGCACATAGTGGTCGCCGTCGCGGCGGGCCCGGGTCTTCAGGCTGCTGGCATCGGAGCCGGCCTGGGGTTCGGTCAGGGCGAAGGCGCCGAGCATGGCGCCACTGGCCAGGGGCTTGAGGAAGCGTTCCTTCTGGTCATCGTTGCCGAACTTGAGGATCGGCACGCAGCCCACCGAGTTGTGCACGCTCATGATGGTGGAACAGGCGCCATCACCGGCGGCGACTTCCTCCAGGGCCATGACATAGGCCAGGTAGCCGGTGTCGCACCCGCCCCACTGCTCGGGCACCAGCATGCCGAAGAAACCCAGCTCGGCCATCTCGGCAATGGCTTCCTTGGGAAAGCGGTGCTCGCGGTCCCAGTCGGCGGCGAAAGGCTTGAGGCGCTCCTGGGCGAATTGCCGGGCCGCGTCGCTGATCTGCAGTTGTTCGTCATTGGGCAACATCGGGATTCCTCGTTACAGGCATTCAACGGCCATGGCCGTGGCTTCACCACCGCCGATACAGATCGCGGCCACGCCACGCTTGAGGCCTTTCTGGCGCAGGGCCGACAGCAGGGTCACCAGGATCCGCGCACCGGAAGCGCCGATCGGGTGGCCCAGGGCGCAAGCGCCGCCGTGCACGTTGACCTTGGCGTGGGGGATTTCCAGCTTGCTCATGGTGACCAGGCTGACCACGGCGAAGGCTTCGTTGATCTCGAACAGGTCGACCTCGTTCAACGACCAGCCGGTCTTCTTCATCAGCCGCTCGATGGCACCCACCGGGGCCACCGGGAACAGCCCGGGGGTATCGGCGAAGGCCGCGTGGCCGTGGATCACTGCCAGGGGCTTGAGGCCGCGCTTGTCAGCTTCGGAGCGGCGCATCAGCACCAGGGCCGCGGCGCCGTCGGAGATCGAGCTGGAGTTGGCCGCAGTCACGGTGCCACCGTCGCGGAACGCCGGTTTCAAGGTGGGGATCTTGTCCAGCTTGGCCTTGGGCGGCTGCTCGTCGTCGCTGATCAGCTTCGACTCCTTGCCGACCATCACCTGCAGGGGAACGATCTCGTCCTTGAACAGGCCGTCCTTGATCGCCTGCTGGGCACGGGTCAGGGAAGCCACGGCGAAATCGTCCTGGGCCTGGCGGGTAAAGCCGTTGGCCTCGGCGCAATCCTCGGCGAAGGTGCCCATCAGGCGGCCCTTGTCGTAGGCGTCTTCCAGGCCGTCGAAGAACATGTGGTCCAGCACCTTGCCGTGGCCCATGCGGTAGCCGCTGCGAGCGCGGTCCAGCAGGTACGGGGCGTTGGACATGCTTTCCATGCCACCGGCGATCACCACCTCGGCACTGCCGGCCAGCAGCATGTCGTGGGCCAGGATGGTGGCCTCCATGCCGGAACCGCACATCTTGTTCAGGGTGGTGCAGCGGGTGCCCTTGTCCAGGCCGGCGCCCAGGGCGGCCTGACGGGCCGGGGCCTGGCCGAGGCCGGCGGACAGCACGCAGCCGAACAGCACTTCTTCGACCGCCTGCGGTGCAATGCCGGCGCGCTGGACTGCGGCGCGAATGGCTTCGCTCCCCAGTTGCGGCGCGCTGAGGCCTTTGAGGTCCCCCTGGAAACCGCCCATGGGGGTACGGACGGCGCTGACGATGACAATCGGATCTTGGGCAATGGACATGATGAATCCTCCTTACTTGGCGGCCATGCGCAAGGCGCCGTCGAGACGGATCACCTCGCCGTTGAGCATGCTGTTTTCAATGATGTGCCGCACCAGCGCGGCGTACTCGGCGGGCTTGCCCAGGCGTGGCGGGAATGGCACGCCGGCGGCCAGGCCGGCCCGCACTTCGTCGCTCATGCCGGCCATCATCGGGGTTTCGAAAATACCCGGGGCGATGGTCATCACCCGGATGCCGAAGCGTGCCAGCTCCCGGGCCACCGGCAGGGTCAGGCTGGCGATGGCGCCCTTGGAGGCGGCGTAGGCCGCCTGGCCGATCTGCCCGTCGAAGGCGGCGATGGACGCCGTGTTGATGATCACCCCGCGCTCGCCGTCGGCATTGGCCGGGCTTTCGGCAATGGCTGCTGCTGCCAGGCGCAGCAGGTTGAAGCTGCCGATCAGGTTGACGTTGATCACCTGGCTGAAGCTGGCCAGGGCGTGGGGGCCGTTCTTGCCGAGGATTTTCTCGCCACGCACGATGCCGGCGCAGTTGACCAGGCCGTTGAGCCCGCCAAAGGCCTTGACCGTGGCCTGCACCGCCGCTTCGGCCGCGGCTTCCTGGCTGATGTCGGCCACCACGCTCTGGCAGCCCAGCTGCTGGGCCTTGGCCGCCACGGCCTCGGCATTGAGGTCCACCAGCATCACCCTGGCGCCGGCGGCGACCAGCATTTCGGCGCTGGCGGCTCCCAGGCCGGAAGCGCCGCCACTGACGAGAAATACCTGGTTTGCAATGTCCATCATTCAAATCCTGTTCATGCGGTAGCTGTTGACGCCGCGGCCTCTTGAGCCTTGGCGATTTCCTGGTTGCGCAAGATAAAGCGCTGCAATTTGCCGCTTGGGGTCTTCGGCAATTCGCTGACAAATTCGATTTCACGGGGGTAGGAATGAGCCGCCAGGCGCTTGCGCACGTGCTGGCGCAACTCCTCTGCCAGCTCATCGGTGGCGCGGTACTGCTCGCTGAGCACCACGAAGGCCTTGACCAGTTCGGTGCGCTCCGGGTCGGGCTTGCCCACCACCGCCGCTTCCACCACGGCCGGGTGTTCGATCAGTGCGCTTTCCACGTCGAACGGGCCGACCCGGTAGCCGGAGGTGGTGATCACATCGTCGCTGCGGCCCACGAAGCTGATGCTGCCGTCCTGGTTCAACTCCACGGTGTCGCCGCTTAAGTAGTAGTTGCCGACAAAGGCCTTGGTCGGCACCCCGGCGTAACCGGCGAACCAGCACATGGGTGACCGGCTGCGGTCGATGGCCAGAATCCCCGGCTGGCCGACGCCCAGTTCCTGGTAGTGCTCATCCAGCACCACGATGCGGTGGCCCGGCGAGGCGAAACCGGCGGCGCCGACATGCACCGGGTGCTCCAGGCCGTGGTGGTTGCACAGCACCATGCCCAGCTCGGTCTGGCCGTAGTGGTCGTGGATCACCACGCCCAGCTGTTCGGCGAACCAGCGGATGACTTCAGGGTTGAGCGGCTCGCCGGCGCTGCTGACGATACGCAGGCGGCCCTTGATCGAACGGGCGAACTGGTCGCCGCCAGCGATCAGCAGGCGGTAGGCAGTGGGCGAACCGGTGAGGTTGGTGATGCCGTACTTGTTGATCACCCGGCAGGTGCTTTCCAGGGTGAAGGGGCCATCGTAGAAGGTGATCGGGTGGCCCAGGCCCAAGGGCCCGGTGACGCCGAAGTAGATGCCGTAGGCCCAGCCCGGGTCGGCGACGTTCCAGAAGGCGTCTTCCGGGCGCAGGTCCACGGCGTCGCGGGTGTAGGCCTGGAACGCGACTATGGCCTTGAGCGGCACTTCCAGGGCTTTCGAGGGGCCGGTGGTGCCCGAGGTGAACATCAGCAGGAATGGGTCTTCGCCGGTCAGCAGCACGGGCTCGCACTGGGCCGGGTACTGTTCCAGCTCGGCCCAGAAGCTGAAGTCACCGCGCACGATGCCCTGGCCCTTGGCGCCTGCGACCGTGACGATGGTCGGGCATTCGGCGACTTCCGCCAGCTTGGGCCGGTTCACCGCGTCGCTGACCACCAGCTTGGCCTTGGAGCTGTTGAGGCGGTGCTCGATGGCCTTGGGGCCGAAGGCGGTGAACAGCGGCTGGTACACCGCGCCAATGCGCCAGGTGGCCAGCACCGTGATCAAGAGTTCGACATTGCGTGGCAGCAGCCCGGCGACCTTGTCGCCCTTGCCGACCCCCTGGGCCAGGAAGAAGTTGGCCAGGCGCCCGGCCTTGTCCTGCAGTTCAGTGAAGGTGTAGCTGGCGCTGCTGCCGTCCCGGCCTTCCCAGAACAGCGCGATGCGCCCGGGCAAGGCATGCCGGTCGCAGCACTCGACACAGGCATTGAGGGCTGAGAGCGAGCCCGCCAGGGCCGACTCCATGGTGTGCTGATAATCGAATTCCTTGATAGCAGACAGGTAGTTGCGCATTGCCAGAATCCCTCACTGTTCTTATTAGGATGGGAACCTCATGAAAATCAGGGAAATACTGGCGCCAGAGCCCTCGCGGAACAATGGTCAAAGCTATCAAGTTGCGTGACCGGTTTGGCCAAGAGCACGCCCCGCCACGGTTGGCGGCGGCACCTGAAATTGCCGTAGGCGCTGGCTTGCCAGCGAAGGCGTCGTCTCGGGCGGTGCAGGGCTTGCGGGCCTCTTCGCCGGCAAGCCGGCTCCTACGAGAGGTGCGGGTCGTTGAGGATCAGGCTGCGGTAATGCCCGGGGTTGGAACCGGACCATTTGCGAAAGGCCTTGTAGAACGAGCTGGTGTCGGCAAACCCCAGGCGCCCGGCAATCTCGGCAAAGCTGATCTGCGGCTCGGCCAGCCAGACAATCGCCAGTTCCTTGCGCACGCTGTCCTTGAGGGCCTGGTAGCTCTGGCCCTCTTCCGCCAGGCGCCGGCGCAGGGTCGAGGCGGACATGCACAGGCTCTGGGCCAGGCTTTCGCTCTCGGGCCACTGCTCCCCTGGCAGTTGCCGCAACTGCTGCTTGATGCGGCTGGCCAGGCTCTCGGGGTCGCGGTACTTGACCAGGATGTTGGCCGGGGCATGGGCCAGGAAGCGCTTGAGCTCTTCCTCGCTGCGCTTGATCGGCAGGTCCAGGCAGTCGGCGGCGATGATCATCCGTGTGCGCGGCCGCTCGAAACGCAGGTTGTCCGAGAACATCACCCGGTAGTCGTCGCAGAAATCCGGCTGCGGGCCGCGCAGCTCGATGGCCAGGATCGGAATGCGCCGGCCCGCCAGCCAGCAGGCCACGCCGTGGACAATCATCCAGTAGGTGAAGTAGGTAAAGGCCCGCCGCGGCTCGTGTTCATCCTCCAGCAGGACGATTTCCGCCAGGCTCTGCTGGTGCACCAGCTGCGCCGGCATGCGCTCGAACATCAGCGTCAGAAAGCCCAGCACCGAGTCCAACCCGCTGGCCAGGGTCGGCTGGGCCATGGCCGAGCGGCAGAGAAAGGCCAGGCTGCCGGACTTCAGGCGGCGCGGGTCCATGCCGAAGAACTCATCGTCCAGGCGCCGCGCCAGCAGGCGCCAGAGCCGTGCATAGGCACTGGCCGGTACCCGCGCCGTGCCCTGCTGCAGGCCCGCCGGGTCGATCCCGACCTTGTGCAGCACTTCATCGGTGGCGGCGCCCGGGGCGCAGCTTTGCAGCAGTGCCTCGCGCACCAGTTGCATGGAGATGGTGTCTTTTTCCGACATCGCGGCCAACGGTTTACTCAATCCTGGGATGGCCATCTTAGGCAGTGACCGGGAAAAAGCCAGTGGGCTTTGGGCTAAGTGGCAACCCCTCCTGCCAGGCAAAACCAATACGCATCTGCAAGGCCGCGAACAGGCCCATGCGCCAGCGAGTCCCGCAGAACGTCTGCCCAAGCCAAGGGCCCTTTGGCGGGCCAGTGCAAAAAAGTATCAATTCAAGTGTCAGGGATGATTTGTCAGCACCGCGTTTGAGGGCTGTAATCAGCCCACCTTCTTCCTCGGCAGAGGAAGACATAACAACAATAACCGTCCTTCTGCAGCCCTCACCGGCGCAGGACAGGAGTGAACGATGAAACCCTGCAGCAAAGCCCTGCTCCTCACCACCTGCATGACCCTCAGCAGCGTCACCCTTGGCGCCCAGACCCTGACCATCGCCACCGTCAACAACAGCGACATGATCCGCATGCAACGCCTGTCCAAGACCTTCGAGGCCGAGCACCCGGACATCAAGCTGAACTGGGTGGTGCTGGAAGAGAACGTGCTGCGCCAGCGCCTGACCACCGACATCGCCACCCAGGGCGGGCAATTCGACGTGCTCACCATCGGCATGTACGAAGCCGCACTCTGGGGCGCCAAGGGCTGGCTGCAACCGATGCAGGACCTGCCGGCCAGCTATGAGCTGGACGATGTCTTCCCTTCGGTCCGTGAAGGGCTGTCGGTCAAGGGCACTCTCTATGCCCTGCCGTTCTACGCCGAAAGCTCCATGACCTACTATCGCACCGACCTGTTCAAGGAGGCCGGCCTGAGCATGCCCGAGCGGCCGACCTGGGAGCAGATCGGCGAATTCGCCGCCAAGCTCAACAAGCCCGACCAGGAGCAATACGGCCTGTGCCTGCGGGGCAAGGCCGGCTGGGGCGAGAACATGGCCCTGATCACCACCCTGGCCAACAGCTATGGCGCACGCTGGTTCGATGAACAATGGAAGCCCGAGTTCACCGGGCCGGAATGGAAGAACGCCCTGAGCTTCTATGTCGACAACATGAAGAAGTCCGGCCCGCCCGGGGCTTCGAGCAACGGTTTCAACGAAAACCTGGCGCTGTTCAACAGCGGCAAGTGCGCGATCTGGGTCGACGCCAGCGTGGCCGGCTCTTTCGTCACCGACAAGAGCCAGAGCAAGGTCGCCGACCATGTGGGCTTCACCTACGCGCCGCACCAGGTCACTGACAAGGGCAGCGCCTGGCTGTACTCATGGTCCCTGGCGATCCCCGCCAGTTCCAAGGCCAAGGACGCCGCCAAGACCTTCAGTGCCTGGGCCACTTCCAAGCAGTACGCGGCCCTGGTGGCCGAGAAGGATGGCATCGCCAATGTGCCGCCGGGCACCCGCGCCTCCACCTACAGCGAGGCCTACATGCAGGCCGCGCCGTTCGCCAGGGTCACCCTGGAATCGCTGAAGGTCGCCGACCCGAGCAAGCCCACCCTAAAGCCCGTGCCCTACGTCGGCATCCAACTGGTGACCATCCCCGAGTTCCAGGCCATTGGCACCCAGGTCGGCAAGTTGTTTTCCGCCGCCCTGATCGGCCAGACCACGGTGGACCAGGCCCTGGCGGCCGCGCAGCAGAGCACCGAACGGGAAATGAAACGCGCCGGCTACCCGAAGTAACCCGGCTCTCCCTGTAGGAGCCGGCTTGCCGGCGAAGAGGCCCTTGAGTCTTGCGCAGTGTTCAAGGGCGCCTTCGCTGGCAAGCCAGCACCTACGGGCAGCCCGGCCGTGCCAGCGCCGTGTCGCGCCCCCCTGTACCCAACTGGTTGTGACCCTTATGAATACCTCGACTGCCAAGCTGCATGTGCAACCGCAGGCGGCGCCTCGCAAAAGCCGCCTGGCCAACCCCGGCTGGTTCCTGGTCAGCCCTTCGGTGGCGCTGTTGCTGCTGTGGATGATCGTGCCCCTGGGCATGACCCTGTACTTTTCAGTGATCCGCTACAACCTGCTGTACCCCGGCGAGAACCAGTTCGTCGGCCTGGAGAACTTCAGCTACTTCCTCAGTGATTCGGGCTTTGTGCCCGGGGCCACCAACACCCTGTTGCTGGTGGGCAGCGTACTGCTGATCAGCGTGGTGTTCGGGGTACTGATCAGCGCCCTGCTGGAGGCCAGCGAGTTCCTCGGCCGGGGCATCGTCCGGGTGCTGCTGATCTCGCCGTTCTTCATCATGCCCACGGTGGGCGCGCTGATCTGGAAGAACCTGATCTTCCACCCGGTGTCGGGGATCCTCGCCGCGCTGTGGAAACTGTTCGGCGCCCAGCCGGTGGACTGGCTGGCGCACTACCCGCTGCTGTCGATCATCGTCATCGTTTCCTGGCAGTGGCTGCCGTTCGCCATCCTGATCCTGATGACCGCCATGCAGTCCCTGGACCAGGAACAAAAGGAAGCCGCGCGCCTCGATGGTGCCGGGCCCATCGCCATCTTCTGGCACCTGACCCTGCCGCACCTGGCCCGGCCGATTGCCGTGGTGGTGATGATCGAGACCATCTTCCTGCTGTCGGTGTTCGCCGAGATCTTCACCACCACCAACGGTGGCCCGGGCTATGCCTCCACCAACCTGGCGTACCTGATCTACAACCAGGCCCTGGTGCAGTTCGACGTCGGCATGGCTTCGGCCGGCGGGCTGATCGCCGTGGTCATCGCCAACATCGCCGCGATCATCCTGGTGCGGATGATCGGCAAAAACCTGACTGACCAGAGCTGAGGTGGCCGCCATGACCCTGCAACAATCCCGACGCCTGCAAAGCCTGCTACTGGGCACCCTGGCCTGGGCCATCGCGATCCTGATCTTCTTCCCGATCTTCTGGATGGTGCTGACCAGCTTCAAGAGCGAGATCGACGCCTTTGCCACGCCGCCGCAATTCATCTTCACGCCAACGCTCGAGAACTACCTGCACATCAACGAGCGCAGCAACTACCTGGCCTTCGCCTGGAACTCGGTGGTGATTTCCTTCAGCGCGACCGCCCTGTGCCTGCTGATCGCGGTGCCGGCGGCCTACTCCATGGCCTTCTTTGAAACCCGCAACACCAAGCGCACCCTGCTGTGGATGCTCTCCACCAAGATGCTGCCGCCGGTGGGCGTGCTGATGCCCATCTACCTGCTGGCCAAGAGTTTCGGCCTGCTGGATACGCGCGTCGCGCTGATCGTGATCTACACCCTGATCAACCTGCCGATCGTGGTGTGGATGGTTTACACCTACTTCAAGGACATCCCCCGGGACATCCTCGAAGCCGCCCGCCTGGACGGCGCCACACTGGCCCAGGAAATGCTGCGGGTGCTGATGCCCATCGCCAAGGGCGGCCTGGCCTCCACTGCACTGCTGTCGCTGATCCTGTGCTGGAACGAGGCCTTCTGGTCGCTGAACCTGACCTCTTCCAACGCCGCCCCGCTGACCGCGCTGATCGCCTCCTACTCCAGCCCCGAAGGGCTGTTCTGGGCCAAGCTCTCGGCGGTCTCGACCCTGGCCTGCGCGCCGATCCTGATCTTCGGCTGGATCAGCCAGAAGCAGCTCGTACGCGGCCTGTCCTTTGGCGCGGTGAAGTAACCCTAGAATTCTGGAGACATCCCATGGCTCACCTGAAAATCAGCAACCTGCAAAAAGGCTTCGAAGGCTTCGACATCATCAAGGGCATCGACCTTGAGGTGAACGACAAGGAGTTCGTGGTCTTCGTCGGCCCCTCGGGCTGCGGCAAGTCCACCCTGCTGCGGCTGATCGCCGGGCTGGAGGAAGTCAGCGGCGGCAGCATCGAGCTGGACGGTCGCGACATCACCGAAGTCAGCCCGGCCAAGCGCGACCTGGCCATGGTGTTCCAGACCTACGCCCTGTACCCGCACATGAGCGTGCGCAAGAACATGTCCTTCGCCCTGGACCTGGCGGGGGTCGACAAGGCCCTGGTGCAGCAGAAGGTCGACGAGGCGGCGCGCATCCTGGAACTGGGGCCGATGCTCGAACGCAAGCCCAAGCAGCTGTCCGGCGGCCAGCGCCAGCGCGTGGCCATTGGCCGGGCCATTGTGCGCAACCCGAAGATCTTCCTGTTCGACGAACCGCTGTCCAACCTCGATGCCGCCCTGCGGGTACAGATGCGCCTGGAACTGGCGCGCCTGCACAAGGAACTGCAGGCCACCATGATCTACGTGACCCACGACCAGGTGGAAGCCATGACCCTGGCAGACAAGGTGGTGGTGCTCAATGGTGGCCGGGTGGAACAGGTGGGCTCGCCCCTGGAGCTCTACCATCGCCCGGCCAACCTGTTTGTCGCAGGCTTTCTCGGCACGCCGAAGATGGGCTTTCTCAAGGGCCGCATCAGCCACGTCGACGGCCAGGGCTGCGAAGTCCAGCTGGATGCCGGGGCACGCCTGCGCCTGGAGCAGAGCGGTGCGCAACTGAGCCCGGGCAGCGAGGTGACCCTGGGCATCCGCCCCGAGCATCTGGAGCTGGGCGAGCCCGGCCCGGGCAGCCTGGCAGTCACCAGCGACGTGGCCGAGCGCCTGGGCAGCGACACCTTCTGCCATGTCCGCAGCAGTTGCGGTGAAGCCCTGACCCTGCGTATCCGCGGTGACCTGGCGAGCCGCTACGGCGAACAGCTGCACCTGCACCTGGCCCCCCAGCACTGCCATCTATTCGATGCCCAGGGGGTCGCCGTGTCCCGCCCCTTGCGCGCCGCCGCCTGACCCCAGAGAGCCCTGCATGAAACTCAAACGCTTGAACCTCAGCCAACTGCCGCCCCAGGTGCGGGTACCCGCCTACACCGTCACCGCCACCCGCCAGGGCATCGCGCACATTGGCGTCGGCGGCTTTCACCGGGCCCACCAGGCCTATTACACCGATGCCCTGATGAACCTGGGCCAGGGCCTGGACTGGAGCATCTGCGGGGTCGGCCTGCGCTCCGAAGACCGCCGCGCGCGGGACGATCTGGCCGGCCAGGACTACCTCTACACCCTGTACGAGCTGGGCGATGGCGACGACCACGAGGTGCGGGTGATCGGCGCCATCAGCCAGATGCTGCTGGCCGAGGACGACGCCCAGGCGCTGATCGACAAGCTGGCCAGCCCGGAGATCCGCATCGTCTCCCTGACCATCACCGAGGGCGGCTACTGCATCGACGACAGCACGGGCGAGTTCATGCTGCACCTGCCGCAGATCCAGCACGACCTGGCCCATCCGCAACAGCCACGCACGGTATTCGGCTTTCTCTGCGCGGCCCTGGCCCTGCGCCGGGCCGCGGGGATCCCGGCCTTTACCCTGATGTCCTGTGACAACCTGCCCCACAACGGCGCGGTGACCCGCAAGGCGCTGCTGGCCTTCGCCGCCCGCCGCGACGCCGACCTGCATGACTGGATCGAGCGCCACGTGAGCTTTCCCAACGCCATGGTCGACCGCATCACCCCCATGACCAGCACCGCCCACCGCCTGCAACTGCACGATGAGCACGGCATCGACGATGCCTGGCCGGTCGTCTGCGAGCCCTTTGTGCAGTGGGTCCTGGAAGACAAGTTCTGCAATGGCCGGCCGGCCTGGGAACAGGTCGGCGTGCAGTTCACCGACGACGTCACGCCCTATGAAGAGATGAAGATCAAGCTGCTCAACGGCAGCCACCTGGCCCTGACCTACCTGGGCTTTCTCAAGGGCTACCGCTTCGTCCACGAAACCATGAACGACCCGCTGTTCGTCGCCTACATGCGCGCCTACATGGACCTGGACGTAACCCCGCAACTGGCGCCGGTACCGGGCATCGACCTGGCGGCCTACAAGGACACGCTGGTCCAGCGCTTCTCCAACCAGGCGATCGCCGACCAGCTGGAGCGGGTGTGCAGCGACGGTTCGTCGAAGTTTCCCAAGTTCACCGTACCTACCATCAACCGGCTGATCGCCGATGGTCGTGATACCGAGCGTGCGGCCCTGGTGGTGGCGGCCTGGGCCCTGTACCTCAAGGGCGTGGACGAGAATGGCCTGAGCTACCGGGTTCCCGACCCGCGGGCCGAGTTCTGCCAGGCCCTGGTGGCCGACGATACCTTGCTGACCCAGCGTTTGCTGGCGGTGGAAGAAATCTTCGGCTCGGCGATTCCCCATTCCAGCGCGTTTGTCGATGCTTTCGAGCGCTGCTTCAACAGCTTGCGCGAACATGGCGTGAGCAAGACGCTGGAGCGGTTGTTGGCCAGGCCCGTGTAGCCGCTGCCGCAGGCTCGGCAGCGGCTACAGCTCGACAGTAACCACCCTCACCAGGAGCGACGATGACTCAACCCGCGCTTTTTCTCGGTCTCGACTGCGGCACCCAAGGCACCAAGGCGCTGATCCTCGACAGCCGGAGCGGCACCGTCCTGGGCCGGGGCGCTGCGCCCCACAGCCTGATCAGCGGCGCCAATGGCTGCCGCGAACAGGATCCCGCGCAGTGGCTGCAAGCCTGCACCAGCGCCACTCGGCAGGCCTTGCAGGCGGCCGGGGTGGATGGCCGGCAGGTGCTCGGTGTCGGGGTTTGCGGCCAGCAGCACGGTCTGGTGCTGCTGGATGACCAGGGCCAGGTGCTGCGCCCGGCCAAGCTGTGGTGCGATACCCAAAGCAGCGCCGAAAACCAGCGCCTGCTGGACTGGCTGGGGGGCACCCAGGGCTCCCTGGAGCGCCTGGGGCTGGCCATTGCCCCGGGCTACACGGTGTCGAAACTGCTCTGGACCCGGGAGCAGCACCCGGAACTGTTCCAGCGCATTGCGCATATCCTGCTGCCCCACGACTACCTCAATTTCTGGCTGACCGGGCGCTGCTGCAGCGAGTACGGCGATGCCTCGGGCAGCGGCTATTTCGATGTGCGCAGGCGCGACTGGGACCGCGCCCTGCTGGCCCATATCGACCCCAGCGGGCGCCTGGAACGGGCCTTGCCGCCGTTGCTCGAAGCGCACCAGCCTGTGGGCCGGATCCTTGCGCCGGTCGCCCGGCAACTGGGGATCAGCGCGGATGCCTGGGTGGCCAGCGGCGGTGGCGACAACATGCTGGGGGCCATCGGCACCGGCAATATCCAGCCCGGAATCATCACCATGAGCCTGGGCTCCTCCGGCACCGTGTATGCCTACGCCGAGCGCCCGCTGATCAGCCCCGAGCCTTCGGTGGCGACCTTCTGTTCGTCCAGCGGTGGCTGGCTGCCGCTGATCTGCACCATGAACCTGACCAACGCCACCACCCTGGTGCGCGAACTGCTGGGCCTGGACCTTGCCGCTTTCAACCAGCGGCTGGAGCAGGCCCCCATCGGGGCCGAGGGGCTGTGCCTGCTGCCGTTCTTCAACGGCGAGCGAGTGCCCGCGCTGCCCCAGGCCCAGGGCAGCCTGCACGGCATGACCCTGGACAACCTGACCCCGGCCAACCTGTGCCGCGCGGTGGTGGAAGGCACCACCTTCGGTTTGCGCTACGGCCTCGACCTGTTGCGCGCAGCGGGCCTGCACAGCCAGAGCATCCGGCTGATCGGCGGCGGTGCGAAAAGTCTGCTGTGGCGGCAGATGGTCGCCGATATCATGCATGCCCCGGTGATCTGCCCCCGCGAGGCCGAAGCCGCCGCATTGGGCGCGGCGATCCAGGCAGCCTGGTGCCATGGCCGGCAGGACGATCCGGACCTGGACCTGCAACAACTCTGCGAGCGCTGCGTGCGCCTCGACCCGGGCAGCGAAACCCAGCCCCGGGCCGAACACGTGGCGGCCTACGAACCGGTGTACCAGCGCTATCGACAGCAACTGGCAAGCCTTTGAAGAGCGAATGACTATGTATCTGGTGTGTGGCGAAGCGCTGTTCGACTTTTTCAGCGCGGATGAGGCCGGGGCCCCGGCCAGTAAAGTGGCGTTCCAGGCGATCGCCGGGGGCTCGCCGTTCAACGTGGCAGTGGGCCTGCGCCGCCTGGGCGTCGATGTCGCCCTGCTGGCCGGGCTGTCCCGGGACTACCTGGGCCAGCGCCTGCGGCGGGTGCTGGAAAACGAAGGCGTGGATACCCGCTACCTGCGGGAATTCGACGCCCCCACCACCCTGGCCATGGTGGCCGTGGGCGCCGATGGCTCGCCCCACTACAGCTTTCGCGGCGAGGGCTGTGCCGATCGCCAGTTGCAAGAAGAGCACCTGCCGCAGCTCGACGCACAGGTGCGCGGGCTGCATATCGGCTCGTTTGCCCTGGTGGTGCAGCCGATTGCCGATACCTTGCTGGCCCTGGTGCGCCGTGAGCGGGGGCAGCGGCTGATCAGCCTGGACCCCAACGTACGGCTCAACCCGCAGCCGGATATCCAGCTGTGGCGCCAGCGCATCGCCGAACTGGCCGGCCATGCCGACCTGATCAAGGTCAGCGACGAAGACCTGGCCCAGCTGTACCCCGGGCAGGCGCCCGAGACGCTGATCCGGGGTTGGCTGCAAGGCAACGCCCGGCTGGTGTTCCTGACCCGTGGCAGCCAGGGCGCGACGGTGTTCAGCCGTGGGCATGGCAGCTGGTCGGTGGACGCGCCCCGGGTGGAGGTTGCCGACACCGTGGGCGCCGGAGATACCTTCCAGGCCGCGCTGATCACCTGGCTGACCGAGCAGGGCCTGGATTCCCCCCAGGGCCTTGAACAGCTTGATCGCGAACAGACCGACGCCCTGCTGCGTTTCGCCGTCAACGCCGCGGCCCAGACCTGCACCCGCACCGGCCCGGACCTGCCGTACCGGCATCAACTCCCGTAGCCGCCGGCTTGCCGGCGAAGAGGCCCGCAAGCCTTGCGCAATTGCGGCTACCGCCTTCGCTGGCCAGCCAGCTTCTACCAGAGTCGTCGGTCAGAGCAGCGAGAAGTTGTAGCTGACGATCAGGCGGGTTTCGTCCATGTCGCGGGCGATCTTCTGGTAGTTGCTGCGGTAGGTGGCGTTGCGCAGGCGCAGGCTCACGTCCTTGAAGGTGCCGCTCTGCACCACGTACTTGAGCTCGCTGTCGCGCTCCCATTCGCGGCCTTCGCGCAGGCTGCCCGGGACCTTGATGTGGTCGCCGCTGACGTAGCGGGTCAGGAAGCTCAAGCCATTGAGGCCAATGGCCTTGAAGTCATAGTCATAGCGCAGTTGCCAGGAACGCTCCTGGATCGCAGCGAAGTCGTTGACCTGCACGTAGTTCACCAGGTACGGGTTGCTGCCATCCAGGTAAGGCATGGAGTTGTCGCCGTACATGCGCTGCCAGCCGGCACTGAACACATGCCCGGCCACGCTGTAGCCGAGCATGGTGCTCAGGGCGCGGTTGTCGATGCCGCCGGCGCGCTCGGCGCCGGTGTCGGCACTCTTGAGCAGGCGCAGGTCGCCTTTGAGCACGCCGGGCCCCAGGGGCTGGTTGGCCAGCAGGCCGACAAAATGCTGACGGTAGATGTCTTCCAGCTCGGCGTAGTGATACTGGCCGGTCAGGCGATCGTTGAACTTGTAGTCCACCCCATAGGTGTCGAAGTGATCCGCCGTGGTGTTGCAGGCGTAGCGCTTGTTCTTGCAGTGCACGCGGATGTCCTGGGCATCGCTGGAGTCCCGCGCGGTGTAGCGGTTCAAGCGGGCCGCGGTCAGGGTCAGGTCCTTGACCTCCCGGGAAGTCAGCACCGCGCCGTTGAACATGGTGGGCAGCAGGCGCCCGTCGTTGTACTTGAGCAGTGGCAGGTCCGGCAACTGGGCGCCGTACTTGAATACCGTCTGCGAGACCCGGACCTTGGCGGTCAACCCCAGCTTGGCGTACTGGTCCGCCGAGCCCCGCGGGTCGTGACCGCTGGAGGGCAGCAGGCCGCTGTTGCTGCGGTCGGGGCTGGAGTCGAGCTTGATCCCCAGCATGCCCAGGGCGTCCAGGCCGAAACCCACGGTGCCCTCGGTGTAGCCCGATTGCAGGTTGAGAATAAAGCCCTGGGCCGATTCTTCACGCTTGGATGCGCCCTGGTCGGTGCTGGTGTGGCCGTCGCGAAAGTCCCGGTTGAAGTAGATCGTGCGCGATTCCAGCTTGGCGCTGCTGTCTTCGAAAAAACCCGCCGCATTGGCCAGGGGGGCAAAACCCGCGCACAGCACGGCAGCGCCGAGGCCCAGCAATGGGCACGGATTGAGTAAGGGGAAAGGGGGACGCATGAACAGGCTCCAGCAGCAAATCAGTGACGCGAGGTAAAGAAAAAGACCCAGGTGAAATTCATCCAGCGAATCTGTGATCGCCAGCTGAATTGATTGAATCAATGAAGACCGGCAATGATGGCAGATAGCCCCTACCCTCCCAACCCGACTTTAGTCTGACGCCCGCCTGGTCATAACCGGCGCTACCCGTCCCGCCTTGCCAGCCATATCTTTGAAAAAACCGATCAATTTCAACAGTTTTCAAGCTGCAGAAAAGCGTCAAAAAAACTGTCCGACTGCTCAGCTTCACCTTCGGAACCCAGGATGCCGTAGCAGGTAATGTCAAAAAGGCATTAGCTTTTCGTCTCACCGCACTACCGTTCGTCGGTTTTTTCAGTCATTTATTAACAAAAACCAACTATTTGACGCTTTCCATGATGACCATCATGAAGACGCTTAACTAATTGTTTTTAAACATTATTTTATTCATCGAAAAATAAACAAAACACAGCTGTCATTTATGTAACACAGCAAAACGTCAATTAAACGTCTCGGCGTTATGGTAGTGTCAAAAAAAGAGCGTGATAGCGGCAATGTGCCATACGCCTTTTCAGAAGGTGAGAACCACCCTCACCCCAACACTCATCATGGACGAGGTCGTTCCCTTGGAAGTCAGCGTTTTTGGTACTGGCTATGTTGGCCTGGTGCAAGCAGTTGCCCTGGCCGATGTCGGGCATAACGTGGTCTGTGTCGATATCGACAGCCACAAGATCGCCCAGCTGCAACGTTCTATTCCGCCGATTCACGAGCCGGGCCTGGCGACCCTGATCGAAGAGAATCAAAAGGCCGGCCGATTGCACTTCACCACCCAGGCCAGCGATGCAGTGGGCCACGGCAAGGTGATTTTCATCGCGGTCGGCACTCCCTCCAACGAAGACGGCTCCGCCGACCTCGACCATGTCCTGGCGGTGGCGCGCAACATTGCCTGCCTGATGTTCAGCGACAAGACCCTGGTGATCAAATCCACGGTGCCGGTGGGCACCGCCGATCTGGTGATCGAGACCGTCGCCGAACAACTGGCAGACCTGGGCAAATCCGAACTGCGGGTGCACGTGGTCTCCAACCCGGAGTTCCTCAAGGAAGGCTCGGCCGTGGCCGACTGCATGCGCCCGGACCGGATCATCGTCGGTTGCGCCGACGACCTGCCCCGCCAGCAGTTGAGCGAGCTATACGCGCCCTTCAACCACAACCATGACCGCCTGATGTTCATGGACAACCGCAGCGCCGAGCTGGTCAAGTACGCGGCCAACGCGATGCTCGCCACCCGCATCAGCTTCATGAACGAGATGGCCAACCTGGCGGAACGCCTGGGGGTGGACATCAATGCCGTGCGCAAGGGCATCGGTGCCGACCCGCGCATCGGCTACCACTTCATCTACCCCGGCGCCGGCTTCGGCGGCTCGTGCTTTCCCAAGGACCTGCGGGCGCTGATCCACACCGCAGAAAGCCACGGGCTGGAACCGCACATGCTCAAGACCGTGCGCGACGTCAATGAGCAGCAGCGCCATGTGCTGTTTCGCAAGCTCAAGGCGCACCTGGGGGACAACCTGCAGGGCAAGGTCATCGCGCTCTGGGGCCTGGCCTTCAAGCCCAACACCGACGACATGCGCGAAGCCACCAGCCGCTACCTGATGCAGGCACTGTGGGAAGCCGGGGCCAAGGTCCAGGCCTACGACCCGGAAGCCATGACCGAATGCCGGCGCCTGTACGGCTACCGCGATGACCTGCAACTGTGCGCCACCCGTGACGACACCCTGCAAGGCGCCGACGCGCTGGTGATCTGCACCGAATGGAAGGCCTTTCGCGTGGTGGACTTCACGCTGCTGCGCGAGACCCTCAGGGATCGCCTGGTGGTCGACGGCCGCAACCTCTACAACCCGCAACAGGCAGCGGATGCCGGCCTGCATTACCTGAGCATCGGCCTGCCCTACCGTGTACCGGAGGCATTGCGCGCATGAATATCCTGATCACCGGGGCCGCCGGATTCATCGGCGCCCATACCGCACTGCGTTTGCTCAAGGATGGGCACCAGGTCACCGGGCTGGATAATTTCAACGACTACTACGACCCCCAGCTCAAGCGCGACCGGGTGCGCTGGGTGGAACGCCAGGTAGGGCACTTTCCCCTGCAGCGCCTGGACCTGGCCGACAGCGAGGGCCTGGAACGGCTGTTCGCCGAAGTACGGCCCCAGGTGGTGATCAACCTCGCTGCCCAGGCCGGGGTGCGCTATTCCCTGGAAAACCCCAAGGCCTACCTGGACAGCAACCTCAGCGGTTTCCTCAACCTGCTGGAGATGTGCCGGCGCTACCCGGTGCAGCACCTGATCTACGCCTCGTCCAGTTCGGTGTACGGGGCCAACCAGCAGACCCCGTACAAGGTCAGTGACAACGTCGACCACCCGCTGTCGCTGTATGCGGCCAGCAAGAAAGCCAACGAGCTGATGGCCCACAGCTACAGCCACCTGTTCGGCGTGCCCGCCACCGGCCTGCGCTTCTTCACGGTGTACGGCCCCTGGGGCCGGCCGGACATGTCGCCGATCCTGTTCGCCGACGCCATCAGCCAGGGCCGGCCGCTGAAACTGTTCAACTACGGCATGCACCAGCGCGACTTCACCTACATCGACGACATCGTCGAATCCCTGGTGCGCCTGCTGGGCAAGCCGCCAGTGCGCGATCCGCTGTGGGACCGGGAACAGCCGGACCCGTCCACCAGCATGGCGCCCTGGCGCCTGTTCAACATCGGCGGCCAGCGCCCGGTGGAGCTCAAGGACTACGTGGCGACCCTGGAAAAACTCCTCGGCCACAAGGCCCAGGTGGAATACCTGCCGCTGCAGCCCGGCGATGTGCTCAACACCTGCGCGGATGTCAGCGCCCTGGAAAACCTCACCGGTTTCGGCCCCCAGGTGCCCCTGGAGGAAGGCCTGCGCGAGTTCGTCCAGTGGTACCTGAGCTACTACCCGGGCGCGGCGTCCTGAGCCGCGAGACAGCCGAACGTTTTTACCCAACCCCTGCAATGGAAGTATTCCCGGTGGATATGGATAGACCTCTCTCATCGCCCGCAACCGAGGTGCCCGCCCCGCTGCACATCGACCGGCGCAACGACCCGTTCCGGCGCAAGGTCCAGGCCGCCATCGACCTGCAACAGCACGGCTGGATCACCGGCCGCGACGGCGGGCGGCCCTGGACCCTGTCGCGCAGCAAGCGCCTGACCTCGGCGCTTTTGGCCGCGGTGCTGCTGGTGCTGCTGTCGCCGGTGCTGCTGGTCGTGGCCTTGCTGATCAAGCTCACCAGCCCCGGCCCGGTGTTCTTCGTGCAGTTGCGCACCGGTTTTCGCGGCCGGCGCTTCGGCATGTACAAGTTCCGCACCATGGTGGTCAACGCCGAGGCCCTGAAGGATTCGGTGCGCCACCTGAACAAGCACGGCGCCGACTCGGTGGATTTCAAGATCGACCGCGACCCGCGGATCACTGGAATCGGCGGTTTCCTGCGCCGTACCAGCCTCGACGAGCTGCCCAACCTGATCAACGTGGTGCTCGGCCAGATGCGCATCGTCGGCCCGCGCCCCACCTCGTTCCATGCCCAGACCTACAAGGAACACCACCTCGGCCGCCTGAGCATCTACCCGGGGATCACCGGCCTGTGGCAGGTATCCGGGCGCAGCGACGTGGATTTCGACGGCCGCGTGACCCTCGACATGACCTACATCTTCCAGCAGAGCCCCTGGCTCGACCTGAAGATCCTGATCAAAACCCCTTTCAAGGTCCTCAATGGCCACGGAGCAAGTTGAAATGGCGGCAGCAACCTTTGCCAGTCTGAAGATCCAGAGCCCCAGCGAAAGCAACCTGGCGGTGACCGTACTCGACCAGGAACTGCGGGTCATCCTGCTGACCGCGGCCAACCGCAACAGCGGCGTCACCAGCAGCAGCCTGAGCATGGCCAACGAACTGGCGCGCACCAGCCGCGGCCGGGTGCTGGTGGTGGACACCAGCCTCTCGGACAGCAGCCTGACACGGCGCCTGGCCCTGGATGAGCGGCCCGGCTTCCTCGACCTGGCACTGGCCGAAACCCCGCCGCCCCTGGCCTCGTGCATCGAGAGCAGCGACGCGGTGAATTTCGACTTCCTGCCCCTGGGCCGCCGCCAGCAGTACAGCGAGCGCCTGACCCCGGAACTGCTGCGCGAACTGCTGCAGGCCCTGGCCGAGGAATACCGCTTCGTGATCATCGACGGCGACCCGGTCTACAGCAGCGGCGACATCCTCACCCTGGCCACCCAGGTCGACGGCGTGGTGCTGGTGGTGCGCAGCGAGGAAACCCGCTGGGAAGTGGCCCAGGCCGCCGCCCAGCGCCTGATCCAGGCCGAGGCCAAGTTGATCGGCAGCGTGTTCAACGCCCGCAAGTACTACATGCCCAAGTGGGTTTATGACCGTCTCTGACCGGCACAAGGACCGTGTAACCATGAACAAGCCAAGACTTTCCCTGCTGAGCCTGTCACTGCTGCTGGCCCTGGGCGGCTGCGTCAATCGCGAGCCGCAGCAGATGCCGGTGCAGATCCTCAGCGCCCCGGCCGACCAGGCACAGCTCACCGAGGTGGTGCCCATCGAGCAGGTGCTGCGGCCCCAGGACGTGCTGGACGTGATCTTCCATATCGGCACCACCAGCCAGCAGCGCTACCTCGTGCAGCCTGGCGACCAGGTGGATGTGACCTTCCTCACCGCTCCGGAACTGGGCGGCAGCAAACTGGTGC
This sequence comes from Pseudomonas sp. GW823-FHT03E05, assembly GCF_058796855.1. Lineage (NCBI taxonomy): Bacteria > Pseudomonadati > Pseudomonadota > Gammaproteobacteria > Pseudomonadales > Pseudomonadaceae > Pseudomonas > Pseudomonas sp. GW823-FHT03E05. Next base: position 1,191,867 of record NZ_JBXAJB010000001.1, on the reverse strand, counting down.
TGCCCGACGGCAGCATCGACATGCCCTACGTGGGCAATATCCAGGTCGCCGGGCTCTCCGCCGAACAGGCGCGCCAGGTCCTGGAAGCCCAATACGCCAAGGTGCTGAAGAAGCCGCAGATCAACTTTTCGATCTCCCACGCCATGGCCCAGCTGGACAACCTGCGCACCAGCCTGACCAACCCGGCCACCGGGCTTAGCCGCGAGATCGTCGTGGGCTCCGACGGCCGCGCCAGTTTCCCGCTGCTGGGCAGCCTGTCGTTGCAGGGCAAGAGCCTCAGCGAGCTGCAGACCCTGGTCAACCAGCGCTATGCCAAGGAGGTGGGTTCGGTGAGCGTCGATGTGCTGCTCAAGACCACCGCCTCCAACGAGGTGTTCGTCATGGGCGAAGTCGGCCAGCCCGGAGCCTACCCGATCCGCCGGCCGATCTCGGTGCTTGAGGCCCTGACCCTGGCCAAGGGGGCCGGCCCCACTGCACGCCTGGATTCGGTGGTGATCATGCGGCGCAAGGGCAACCAGGTCGAAGCCCGGGTCTACGACGCCGACGCGGCGCTGGACGGCAAGGCCCTGCAATTCGCCTACCTGCAGCCCGACGACATGCTCTATGTGCCCAAGACCCGCCTGGCCAAGGCCGGCGCCCTGAGCAAGCAGCTGGCGGACGTGATCATGTTCCAGGGTGTCGGGTTCAGCTTCGGCTACCGCGTCGACAACAAAGAAACGAACAACAACTGAGTTCCCTCTTGATGACCAAGATCGAAAACTACCTGCACGAGTTCCTGCTCGTGTTCTTTGTCAATCGGCGCCTGATCAAACGGGTGTTCCTGGGTTTCGCGGTGATCGCCCTGCTGCTGCCCCTGGTGCTCAAGCAGAGCTTCGAGATCACTGCCGAAGTCATCGTGCAGTCCAAGAAACTCTCGCAGACCGACGCCAACACCGTGCTCGCCCCGGACTCGGACAAGTTCATCCCGCCGTCGCTGGCGGACATGGAGACCGAGAGCAACATCCTGCGTTCACCCACGCTGATCCGCGACACCATCGACCAGTTGCGCCGCGAGGGCCAGTTCGGCGGCAGCGAGGGCCTGTTGACCCGGCTGATCGTCAAGCCGATCCGCAATGGCCTGATCGACCCCCTGCGCAACCATGTGATCAACCCGGTGCGCGGTTTCTTCGGCCTGGCCGTGGACCCGGTGCGCGATACCAGCCTGGATGCCTTCACCGACCAGGCGGTCAAGGACCTGAAGATCGGCACCCTGCCCGGCTCCAACGTGATCTCCATCGTCTACGCCAGCCCCAATGCCGCCGAAGGCACGCGCTTTGTCGAGCGCCTGCTGGCCAATTACCTGAAGAACCGCCAGGACCTGCAATCCAACGAACTGCCCGAAGCCTTCTACGAACAGAAGAAGGCCCAGTACCAGTCGCGCCTGGATGACCTGGAAGGCAAGCGCCAGGCCCTGCTGGAAGCGGCCCACGCCTCCGACCCCAAGGAAGAGATCACCTTCCGCCTGAACGCCATCAACACCGAAGAGCAATCGCTCAACGGCTACCGCGACCAGGCCCTGGAGAACCAGCGCCGCCTGGATTACCTGCAGAAGAACCTGGCTGCCGCGCGCAAGGCCGGCCTCACCGACTACACCTTCCCCTTCGCCTTCGCCAACACCGTGGACAACGTTGCCTACGAAGATCGCGAGATCAAGCAACTGGGCGAACAGCTGACCAACCTGGTGAGCCAGTACGGCACCACCGCCGACACCTACCGCGCCGACAGCGTGCCCATGCAGCAGCAGCGCGAGCAGATCGTGCGGGCCCGGGCGCAGTTCCTCAAGGTGGTGGAAAACCGCGTGCGCGAGCGCAGCAGCGACTTGCAGATCACCCAGTCGGTGATCGCCCAGAAGACCGCGCGGATCAACGACTACAAGGCGCGGGTGCGCGACCTGCAAGAGGTCCTGAGCAAACTGCGCCAGCTGGACACTGAAATCGATGCCTTGCACAAAGCCTTCTTCACCTACACCCAGCGCTACGAAGAGAGCCGTGGCGAGCGCCTGATCAGTGGCGAGCTGTCCAACGCGCGGGTCCTGAGCCAGCCTTACGAACCCAGCGAAGCGGCGTTCCCCAAGCCGATGCTGATCATTCCCCTGGGCCTGCTCACCGGCCTGCTGCTGGCCATTGCCCTGGGCTATGTCTACGAGTTCTTCGACCATCGCTTCAAGCACCCGGCCCAGGTCAGTGATCACCTCGGCCTGCCGGTGCTGATGGTGCTCAACGCGGTCGAGCAGCCCCAGGTCAACCCGTACCCGCGCTGGACCTGGCGCTGGGCCTGGCATTGGGCCAAACAGTGAGCGACCTGAGCATGGCCGCGCAGCCTATCGTGCACCTGATCCACAGCGGCGGTTTCTACGGTGCCGAGCGCATGCTGCTGGATCATTGCCTGGGCACCCCGGGGCAGCATCGGGTGGTGTTCATCAATGCCCCCGACACGTTGCTGCAGCGTTTCGCCGAGGCCGGCGTGGCGAGCCACAACTGCCACTGCCTGCAGGAACTGCTGGCGCACCTGCGGCAACAGCCGGGGCTGCTCAACGCGCACAACTTCAAGGCCCAGGTGTTTGCCTGGGTCTGCGCCCGGCGCCTGCGCCTGCCCCTGGTCATGACCCAACACGGCTTCACCCCGCGCAGCCTGAAACAGAAGTTCTACACCTGGCTCAGCCTGCGCCTGTGCCGCAGCCGCCGGGTGCGCCGAGTAGCCTGCGTGGCCCAGAGCATTGCCCTGCTGCACCTGGAGGCGGGGGTCGCCGAGGGCAAGCTGCGGGTGATCCCCAACGGCCTGCCGGAGCCAGCCCTGGAACTGCCGGCGAGCCTGGACGGGCCGCCGCTGCGCGAGCCCGAAGTACGCCGCGACGAAATGGAACCCTTGGTGGGTTTCGTCGGGCGCCTGAGCGCGGAAAAAGGCCCGGACCTGTTTCTCGATGCGCTGATCGGCCTGTGCCAGCAGCGCCCTGCGCTCAAGGCCGTGCTGCTGGGCGATGGTGAACAGAACCAGGCCCTGCGCGAGCGCATCAACGAAGCCGGGTTGGCCACGCGCATCCTGCTGCCGGGCTATCAGAACGACATGCAGCCCTGGCTCAAGCGCCTGAATGTGCTGGTACTGAGTTCACGCACCGAAGGCACACCGATGATCCTGCTCGAAGCCATGCAGGCCGGCACCCCGGTGGTGGCCTTTGCCGTGGGCGGGATTCCCGATGTGCTGCAGCACCGGCACAACGGCCTGCTGGCCAAGCCCCTGGACAGTGCCGGGCTGGGGCGCTGCATCGGCCAGTTGCTGGACGACCCGATACTGGCCGGGGAGCTGGCCAAGGCCGCCCAGGTCACCCAGCGCAAGCACTATCACTTGCCCACCCTGGCTCGCCGCTGGGATGAGCTGTACCGCGTCGCCAGAGAGAGCTCCCGAGTATGATCGCCGCTCCGTTCCTGGGTTTGCTGCTGGGCCTGGCCGCACTGTTGCTGCTGGCCAGCCCCTGGCCGTTTCTTGCGCCGCTGGTGGTGGTCGGGCTGTTCGGCCTGGCGCTGCTGTACCGGCGCCCGGGCTGGGGCCTGCTGGGGATCTGCGCCCTGGTGCCCTTCGAAGGCCTGTTCAAGGACAGCGCGTTCTCCGGGGCCAAGCTGCTGGGCGCCTCGCTGATCCTGATCATGCTGTTCAAGCTGTTGCTGCGGCAGATCCCCGACACCCGCCTGCGCAGCAACCTGTGGCGGGCCCTGGGGCCATTCCTGCTGTGCCTGCTGCTGAGCATGCTGTACAGCGAGAACCTGCTGGTGTCGCTGGACAGCCTGCGGGAGCTGGCAGTGGGCCTGGTGCTGTTCTTCGTCACCCTGCTGATTGCCCGGGAAGTCAACCTGCTGATGCTCTGCCGCCTGCTGGCGGTGAGCGTGGCCATCACCTGTGTGATCGCCCTGGTATCGGCCAAGTACCAGGTGGGCGGCCGGGCCATCGGCCTGTTGCAGGATGCCAACTACTTCGCCCTGCTGATCGCCATGGCGGTGCCGCCGGCGATCTTCCTCGCCCTGCGTTCGCCCCATTGGCCGGTGCGGCTGTTCTGGGTCGGCATCAGCCTGACCCTGATGGCCGGGATGACCAAGACCGACTCGCGCTCGGGCCTGCTGGTGGTGCTGTTCACCATTGCCATCGGCGTCTGGCACTACCGCGACCGGCTCAAGGGCCTGCGGCCCAAGCACCTGGGCTTCGCCATGTTCGCCGTGGCCATCGTCATTCCCCTGGGCATTGCCGTGCTGCCGGCGGAGTACGTGGCGCGGATCCAGTCCCTGAGCATGCTCAAGTCCGGCGCGCACTCGGCGGACACCTCCCTGGGCCGGCGCACCTCCTACCTGGTGGTGGGCGGCCAGATGATCCGCCAGAACCCGCTGCTGGGCTCGGGCCTGGGGACCTTCCCGATCCACTACGCGCAGACCGGCTTTGCCAGCAGCTTCTCGGAAAACATGAACGAGCCGGACCTGTTCCGCCGGGCCCACAACACCTACCTGGAGCTGTTCAGCGAGCTGGGCATTCCCGGCGGCCTGAGCTTCGTGGCGCTGATGCTGATGGGCCTGCGCAACTTCGAACGGGCGCGCCAGGGCTTTCTTGCCCGGGGCCAGCGCGAACAGGCCGATATCGCCACCCACCTGGGCCTGAGCCTGTTGGCCATGGCGGTGTTCCTGCTGTTTCTCAGCGCGCCGAACCACAAGTACCTGTGGATCTTCCTGGCCCTGTCCAGCGTCCTGCGCCTGCAGGCCGAAGACGCTCCCGTGCCGCGCCCGGCCCCGGCCTGACAACGCCGCGTGTAGCCACTGCCCCAGGCTGCGACAAGGCCCGAAGGGCCTTCTGGCCCCCAGGAGCAGCACCGACAGAACAGCAGCACCGCGCCCTCACCCGGCGCCCACGACAACAACGCAATCTGGCCAAGGGAGGCAAAGATGCAAAGGATCAGCGTGATCGTGCCCATGTACAACGAGGCGCGTCACATCACCCGCACCCTGGACAGCGTGCTGCGCGCCGCCCGGGCGGCGACCCTGGACTGCGAACTGATAGTGGTGGACAACGGCTCCACCGATCAGGGGCCGCAACGGGCACGGGAGCTGGGCGCGCGGGTGCTGCTGTGCCCGGGCATCGGCATCGGCGCCCTGCGTAACCGCGGTGCGGCGGTGGCCACCGGCGATAGCCTGGCGTTCCTCGACGCCGACATCGAAGTGCCCGGCAATTGGCTGCAGCTCTGGCAGCAGGCCCAGGCCGAGCGGCGTGCCGAGGTCTTCGCCCTGGACTGCGCGGCACCCGCCAGCGCCCCCTGGTTCGCCCGGGCCTGGCAGCGCCGCAGCCTGGCCGGCGACCCGCAACCCCGGCTACTGCCGTGGATGCCCACCCCCAACCTGTGCCTGCAGCGGGCCTGGTTCGAACGGGTCGGCGGCTTCAACGAACAGCTGCGCACCGGCGAGGACAAGGATTTCGGCCTGCGCCTGCACGCTGCCGGCGCCCGCCAGTTGAGCCTGCCCCAGCCCCAGGTGCTGCATTGGGGCTACGAGGCCAGCTGGGCCGAATGGGCCGGCAAGGAACGCTGGCGCCAGGGCAGCCACGTGCAACTGCTCAAGGGCAGCGGCCTCAGCCTGCGCCTGTTGCGCTTCCCCCTGTTGTGCCTGGCCTGCGCCCTGCTCAGCCTCGTGGCGCTGCTGTGCCTGCTCGCGGGCCTGCCCGGCGCCGCGGGCCTGTGCCTGCTGCTGGGGGCGCTGGCGCCCCTGGCCCTGGCCGTGCGCCAGGGCCTGCGCCAACGCGACCCGCTGTTCGTCCTGCAACTCTGGCTGCTGCACTGGGTGCGCCTGCACCTGGGCGCCCTGGCCCTGGTGCAGGCCCTGTTCAACCGTTCTGCCGAGAGACCTGACCGTGGCTAAAACACTTTTCTGGCTGTGCCTGCTACTGCCTTTCTATGCCTGGGTCGGCTACCCCCTGCTGCTGGCCCTGCTCAGCCTGTTCGTCAGGCCGCGGCCGGTGCAGGAAGGCGCGCCGCTGTCGGTCAGCGTGATCATCGCCGCGCACAACGAAGGCCCGCACATCGAGCACAAGCTGCGCACCCTGTTGCAGCAGGACTACCCGGCCACCGACCTGCAGATCATCCTCGCCAGCGACGGTTCCAGCGACGACACCGTGGCCACGGCCCTGGGCGTGCGCGACTCACGGATCGTGGTCCTGGACCTGCCTCGGGTGGGCAAGGCCGGGGCGCTGAACGCCGCGGTGGAACTGGCGCGCAACGACATCCTGGTGTTCACCGACGCCGACAACCAGTGGTCCCACGACACCCTGGGCAAGCTGCTGGCTCCCTTGGCCGACCCGCAGGTGGGGGCCTGTGGCGGGCACATGATCATCCCCGACCCCGGGCACAACCTGAGCCTGGGAGACAGCCTGTACCGGCACTACGAGGCCTGGTTGCGCCAGGCGGAAAACCGCACCGGCTGCATGGTCTCCGCCGACGGCGCGCTGCTGGCCCTGCGCCGCGAACTGTTCCAGCGGGTTCCGGCCGAGGTCAACGATGACTTCTTCATCAGCACCTGCGCCCCGGTGGCCGGCAAGCGGATCGTCTATGTCGAGGAGGCCCAGGTGCTGGACCAGGGCGTGGACGAAGCCGGCAAGCAGTACCGGCGGCGCCTGCGGGTCACCGTCGGCGGCCTGCAGAGCCTGGCCCAGCGCCGCGAGCTGATGAACCCACTGCGCCACGGCGCCTACGCCATCGCCCTGATCAGCCACAAGCTGATCCGCCGCCTGGCCCCGGTGCTGTTGCTGCCACTGCTGGTCAGCAGCCTGCTGCTGTGGAATGCCGGCGCCTTCTACAGCCTGGCCCTGCTGGCCCAGGTGCTGGGTTACGGCGCCGGGATCATGGGCCTGCTGGACCGCCGCGGGCGCCTGCCCAAGGTGTTTCGCCTGGCCGGTTTCGTACTGGTGACAATGGCCGGCATGAGCATGGGCCTCTGGCAATTTCTCCGCGGGCAGCGCTATGCCCTGTGGAACCCACAACAGAACCGCTGACATGAACCTCAAACTCAACCTCAAGCGCCTGCTGGGCAGCGCCTACTTGCACAGCGTCGGCCGCGCCCGCCTCAGCGAAGCCGGGGTGGTGCTGATGCTGCACCGGGTGCTGGCCGACGAGCAGGCCGCCCGCCGGCCGCACCGGGCGCCACTGTGCGTCGGCCAGCGCCAGTTCGAGCACCTGCTGCGCTGGCTGCGGCGGCATTTCGACTGTGTGCCGCTCAATCACCTGCTGCAATACCCCGGCGGTGACCGGCCGCGCCTGGCCCTGACCTTCGATGACGGCTGGCGCGACAACGCCGAGGTGGCCTACCCGCTGTTGGAGCGCTACGAGGTGCCGGCGAGCATCTTCCTCTCCACCGACTTCATCGGCAGCGCCCAGGGCTTCTGGTGGGAGTCCATCGGCGAAACGCTCTGGCTGCGGCCCGCAAGCGCCGCGGCCCGGCCGCTGCTGGAACAGTTGCAGGCGCTGCAACTGGCACCTGCGGCCGAGCTGTTGCAGCCGGGTGACAACGACGCCCGCAGCCGGCTCCTGGGGCGCTACCTGCAACGCTTGAAGACCCTGCCCGGGCCCACCCTCCAGGCCCTGGCCGACAGTTGCCCCAACGAGCACGGCCCCCACAGCCTGGACTGGGCCCAGGTGCAGCGCCTGGAGCGTTCGGCACTGGTGCGCTTCGGGCCCCACGGCGCCAGCCATGCCATTCTCACCGGCCTTGACGAGGCCGCGCTGAAAGCGGATCTGCAACGCTCCCATCAGGCGTTGCAGAACCATTGCCAGGCGCCGCTGGGGGTCTATTGCTACCCCAATGGCGACCACAATGCCCAGGTGCGCGCCGCCGTCGCCGGGCTGGGTTATCGCTACGCCCTGGGCACCCGCCCCGGGCTGATCGAGGCCAGTGGCAACCCGCTCCTGGCCTTGCCACGCATCGACGTCAGCCACGCCAGCGCCGCCCGCCCCGGCTTGCTGGCCTGGCGCCTGCTGCAGGGAGCCCGGGCATGAAGCGCGGCGGCTACCTCTGGCACCTGGCCCTGAGCATGGGCACGCGCCTGGCGATGATCGGCCTGCGGCTGCTGCGCAACGTGCTGCTGGCTCGCTTGCTGGGCCCGGCGGATCGCGGCCTGTTCGCCCTGCTCAGCACCCTGCCGGACCTGATTGCCGCCCTGACCAGCGGCGGGCTGAACACCGCGGTCGGCTATGAGGCCGCGCGCCAGCGGCCCATGGGCCTGCTACTGACCCAGGTGCTGGTCTACGGCTGCCTGCTGGCCAGCCTGCTGACCCTGGCCGGGCTGGGACTGATGAACACCCTGGGCAGCCAGTGGGAACTGAGCCTACAACTGGGGGACCTGGCCTGGCTGTTGTTGCTGGCGGTGCCCATCACCGTGCTCAAGAGCGGCCTGCTGACCCTGCACAACGCCGATGGCCGGGTCGAAGCCTTCAATGCCCTGCGCCTGCTGGAATCCCTGGTGCCGCTGCTGCTGTTCGTCGGCCTGTGGTGGATCTGGTGCGACCAGCCGCTGTCGGCGGCCCTGGTCAGCTGGCTGGGGGGCACCTTGCTGGTGGTGGTGGTTGGCTGGTGCTGGTTGCGACGCTTCCACGACCTGGGCCTGCGCTGGCAGGCCGGGGAACAGGGCAAGCTGCTGCGCTACAGCGCCCAGAGCCACCCCGGGGTGCTGTCGCAACAATTGATGCTGCGTTCGGACTACCTGTTCATCGGGGCCCTGCTCGACCCCGCGGCCCTGGGCTGGTACGCCATGGCCAGCGCCGCCGCCGAGCTGCTGCTGATCATTCCCGAGGCGGTGACCACGCCACTGATGAAGCGCCTGCTGCAACAGGGGTCGGGCATCGAGCAACTGACCGCCCTGGCCCTGCGCCTGACCGCCACGGTGATGCTCGGCGCCTGCCTGTGCATGGCGCTGATCGGCCAGTGGTTGATTGTCACCCTGTTCGGCGCCGACTACGCCCCGGCCTACGATGCCCTGCTGGCCTTGCTGCCCGGGCTGTTCGGCCTGTGCTACGCGAGTATCCTGCGCCTGGACCTCTTGGGCAAGCAGCGCCCCGGCACGCTGTCGCTGCTGCTGGCCGGTGGCGCCCTGCTGAACCTGGCGCTCAATGCGCTGCTGATCCCGTCGCTGGGCATCGCCGGCGCCGGCCTGGCCTCGTCCATCGCCTACCTCGCGGTGAGCCTGGCCATGCTCGGCCTGTATTGCCACCTCAGCGGTGTGGCCTGGTACCGCACCCTGATCCTGTTACCTGGAGACATCGTCTACGTGCGCCAGTTATTGCGCCCTAAGGAAAGGCTTCAATGAAACCCTGTTCCCTGCTCGCCCTGATGCTGATCTCGGCGGCCACTGCCCTGCACGCCGCGCCCCTGCAATGGGGCGATATCCGCGACGGCAGCCTGTACCTGCAAGCCGAGGCCGGCGACACTCTGCACCTGCGCTGGAGCCCGGCCTGGCAGAGCGACGCCAACCAGGAGCAGCTGTACCTGCTGCGCCCGGACGGCCAGTTGCTGCAACAGCTGGAGATTCGCGCTGACCAACCCTACGGCCAGCGGGAAGTCCAACTGCCCGCGGCCCAGGGCGACTACAGGCTGCAGGTACCGGGCTACAGCTTTCGCAACTTCAAGGTCAGCCACGACAGCGCCACCCTGGCCCAGTTCGAACCGGCCAAGGTGCATTTCAGCGCCGACGTGCCCAGTGGCGTGGAGCTGTATTTTCGCGTGGCCGCCGGAGAGCAGGCGGTACTGGCGGGCAAGTATTACGGTGGGGTCAGCGTGCTCCAGGCCACGCGCCTGAGTGACCACCAGTTGCTGCGCCTGAAGCTGGTGGAGCACCCGCAGTACGGTCAGTTCGACCAGATCCCGCTGCCGGTGGCCCAGCAGGACGAGGTCTGGCGCCTGTCCCTGGGCGGCTCGGGCAAGGTGGCGTTCTGGCTCGACGGCACCGCCAACCTGTTCGCCCAGGACCTGCGCCAGTTGCACCCGCTGCAATGGACACCGGGCCGGGTCGAGCTGAGCCTCAAGCCGCAGATGCGCGGCCCCAGCCCGCACCTGGGGATCGCCCTGCCCTATGCCCAGCCGCCGCAGTCGACCTTTGAACTGCTGCGGGCCCTGGGGCCGCGGGCGGCCAACTTCTACAGCTTCGTCGATGTGATCCAGCAGGAACCCCAGCGCGAGCTGGGCTTTCGCCGGCTGTACCGCGAAACGTTCAAGATCGACCGCGACATCACCCTGCTGGCGGGCACCGGGCGCCGGGCGGTGCTGGCAGCCGACAGCCAGAGCTTCGCCGGCCTCGACGCCTGGCTGGCGGACAGCGTGCGCCTGGGCAACCAGGGCCTGCACTACCTGGCGTTCGCCGACGAACCCAACCTCAACTACCCCAGCTACGCCGTGTTCGCCAGCTACTTCGGGCGCATGCTGGAGCACGTCAAGGCCAACCCCGAGGCCCGGGCCGCAGGTGTGCGCATTGCCATGCCGGTCAGTTCGCGGCTGCTGGACGGGCCGTTTCGCATCGGTGCCGGGCAGCGCCGCGGCATCGAATGGGCGCGCCAGTTGCTGGAGGCCCACGGCGCCGATATCGACGCCATGGCCTGGCACGAGTGGATGGTCCGCGACCTGCTGGCCACCCGCCGCTACCGCGCCAGCGTGCGCGCCGCCGCCGACCTGGTGGGCCTGAATGACCTGGGCCGGCCGCGCAAGGCGCTGTTGCTGAGCCAGACCAATATCTCCAGCGGCCCGGACCTGAGCCCCTATCAGCAGGACACTCACTACGCCGCCCTGTGGTGGATGTCGGTGGTGGCCAATGCCTCCCAGGACGGCCTGCTGGACATGCTCAACTGGTTCCAGGCCGCCGATGAGCCCGAGTACCCCAAGGGCATGCTGGCCCAGCACGACGCCCAGCGCTTCAGCCTGAAGCCGGTGGCCGTGGCCCAGCAATTCATCCAGCGGCACTGGCTGGGGCAGGTCCAGGCGCTGGACAACCCGGCCTTCGAGGTGGATGCCCTGGCACTGCGCGATGGCCCGCGCCACAGCCTGCTGGGCGTGACCAAGACCCCGCGCGCACAAACCATCGACCTGGACGGCGCCGAGCAGATCTGCCAGGCCGGCCCGAGCCTGGAACTGCTCGGCGCCGACGGGCACAGCCGCTCCGCCGCCGTGCAGTGCAGCAATGGCCGGGCCCAGTTGCAGGTGCCCGGTGAAACCCTGTTTGCCTTGACCTGGAAAACCCTATGAGTCGCTTGACCGGCCTGTTGGCCAGAATCCGCCGCAAGGGCCTGCGTGGCAGCCTGCGGGTGCTGCGTGAACGCTTCTTCTATTACCACTGGGAACTGCTGACCCTGGAACGCTCCCTGGCCTTGCCGGTGCCCTGCCCCATCAACCCCGGCCGCTGGCCCCAGGTGCCCATCACCCGCGAGCTGCTGCCGGCCTTCGACAAGTACTTCAAGGCGCAACTGCCGGCCATTCGCGGCCTGCTGGACAAAGGCAGCCGCGGCAGCGCACACCTGGATGAAGACGGCAACGTGATGATGATGGTGTGGATCAGTGAGCGCGATTACTACGACGACCAGTTGTACCGCTGCTGGATGCGCATCCCGCCGGGCTGCCTGTATCAGTTCGCCGGAGAGTGCGCGGTGCCATATCGCGGCTCGGGGGTGGTGATCCTGGCGCAGAAGCTGCTTTGGGACGAATACCGCGAGCGCGGCTTCAAGGCCACCCGGGCCCTGGTCAACGTGCGCAACGAGCCGGCGCTGAAGATGCACATGCGCCTGGGGTTCCAGGAAGTGGGTGAATCCCTGCATGTCTACTGCCTGTTGCGCTGCCTGCACTTCCACCGCCGCCGGCCCTACCACCAGACACGCCTGCACCACCTGCGCCGCGGGCGCCTGGCACAGCAGCCCAGCGGTTCCAGCCCTATCGACAAGGAACGTTCGTGAGCCTGCGTTGGCAATGGTGCGCCAGCCTCTGCACCCAGGACTTTCCCGTGGCGGCCTATGAGCAACTGCGCCAGCAAGTGCCACAGGCCACGCCGTTCAATCGCTTGAGCTGGCTGCAGGGGGCGGAACGGGCCCTGGATCACCGGCACTTGCAGATACTCCTGGGCTGGCACGGCCAGCGCCTGGTGCTCTGCCTGCCGCTAACCCTGGGCCGCGAAACCCGGGCCGGCCTGCGCCTGCAGGTGGTACGCCACCTGGGGCATCCGCTGAGCGATCGCCTGGCGCTGCTGGTCGCGGACCCGGCGCAAGGCGCCATGCCCGAGGTGCTGGAGCAGATCCGCCGGCAACTGCCCCATGACCTGCTGCAACTTCATGAACTGGTGGACGCCGAGCGCCTGCTGGCGCCCTGGCACCGGGCCAGCTGGTACAGCGAACAAGCCCTGAGCTGCCGGGCGCCGGAACACCTGATTGTCGACAGCGACCGCGAGGAAGCCACCGGCACCTTGCGTTACGAGCTGCGCCGGGCGAAGAAACGCTGCGCGGAAATAGACGCTCGGGTGATCCGCATGGCGCCCCAGGCCGACGGCATGGACGGGGTGCTGGAAATGCTCCGCGAGGTGGAACAGGCCAGTTGGAAAGGCGCAGACGGGTTGGGGATCTTCTCCGGGGAGCTGCGCTGGCAATGGATGGCCAGCGCCCTGCGCGGCCTGGCCGCCGAAGGTTGTGTGCGGGTGGTGATGCTGGAACACCAGGGCCGTTGCATCAGCTATCGCCTCGGTCTGCTGGAGCGCGGCCGCCTGTACGACTACAACATCGCCTTCCTGGCGCAATACAAGAACCTGGGCAGCGGCCGGCTGCTGCTGGATGAGTGGATCCGCTGGGGGCTGGACGAAGGCTGGCAGTGGGTCGATGCCTCGCGGGTCAGCCTCAGCCGCTCCAGCCATCAGTTGCATGAACGCATGAGCGGCCTGGTGGAACACCAGCGCTGGAGCTTCTATTCCTGGCGCCCGCGAGCGCTGCTGGCCGGTACCGCCGAACGCATCTGGCAGTGGCTCAAGCCGCGCCTCAAGGCCTGGCGCGAACGGCGCCAGGCCAACACCGTACAAGGATCCCGCCCATGAACCGCCCCCTGACTGCCGCCCGGGCCCACCGGGTCATCGTCAATGCCGACGACTTCGGTCTCGACCTGGACTACAACCAGCTGACCCTGCGCGCCTTCAAGCGAGGGGTGATCAGCTCGGCGACCCTGATGGCCAACATGCCGGCGTTCAACGACGCCTGTGAACTGACCCAGCAGCACGGTTTGCTGGGACGCATCGGCCTGCATTTCAACCTCACCTACGGCGCGCCACTGAGCCCGGCGATGCGCCACCAGCCGTTGTTCTGTGACCCTCAGGGGCAGTTCGACCTGAACCTGCGGCGCTCGGCCCTGCGCCTGCCGGGCGCGGCGGCCGAGGCGGTGCGCGAGGAGTTGCAGGCCCAGTGGCAGCGCTGTGTCGATCAGGGTGTGCGGCCCAGCCATGTCGACTCCCACCAGCACGTGCACAACCTGTGGCCGGTGGCAGCCATCGTCGCTCGCTTCGCTGCGCAGCAAGGGGTGCCGGTGCGCCTGGCGCGCAATGTGGGGGGCAACATCGGGCCCCTCAAGCGGTTGTTCAAGAGCGCGCTCAACCGGCGTATCCGCTGGTTGTGCGGAGCCGGGGCCCAGAGCGTGTGCACGCCCAGGGACCTGCTGGAAGGTTTTCGCCCGCCCGGCGTGATTGAAGTGGTGGCCCACCCGACCCAGCTGGCCGAGGGTGATTTCGGTGACGATTACCTGCCGGCGCAGCAGTCTCTGGAGCAACTGCTGCAACAGGCATTGCCCGGGTATCAACGCATTGCCTACAGCGAGCTGTAAAAAACATTAGCTCCCTATGCAATTTAATCGGCAATTAATCCGGCAGGCTAAAAGTGTCATTGACCGCGCTAGCTCAGAACAATCTGAAGCGCTGCGCGGCAAGTTCTAACGCCTGATTGGCGCGGAACTGACGTAGCCTGCATCGGAGAATTGCCATGAACCTGCGTATCGGTTTGACTGCCACCGCCCTGCTGTTGAGTGCCCTCAGTGGCCTCGCCCAGGCAGACAGCACCACCGCCGTGCCCTACCACTATGGAATGCCGCTGCATGTGGGCAAAGTGATCTCGATGACCGAACCTGCGACCCAGGAGTGCAAAGTGATCACCGCCGACATGAAGTTCATCGACAACCAGGGCAAGCCCGAGGAAATCACCTACAGAAAGATGTCGGATGCGTGCACCACCGATAATTGAGGCTGTGCAACACGCTCACACGGGGCCGCGCTGCGGCCCCTCATCACGCCCGGTGCCGATCGGCAAGCCGGGTTTCGCGGCGGCCTGGCGGCCCCGCTGTTGAATTCCCTACTCCCGAAGGCGCCTAGAATGCACGCCGCAGAGGGGCAACCTGGCGAGGGTTGTGCGCCAGGTCGTAGCGCAATTCGGCAATCAGCTCGTTGATTTCCCGACAGCCGTTGAGCTGCGAGGCATCGATGCCGGTAACCACCAGATCGACCCGGTCGGTTTGATGGTCGCCGAAGACCTTCACGGTCATCGACAGGTCGGGGCTTAGGGTGCATTGGCAGCGTTTGGGCAGAAAGCTGCTTTCAATGATATTTCGCAGTTCAAGGGCAGATAGAAACATGGCGACTCTCTCCTTTGTTCGAGACGGCCAATCAATAGGCAAACAACCTGACAACAATGACGTCCGTGTTCGGTAGTGATCCGGGCCCGGTCTTGATCCTTGCAGACGGAGCCAAGCTACAGACTAAGCCGCTTTCCCGAGGCTGCTAAATTCGATTTCGCTCTGAGCACCGGGGTTTTTCGCTTGGTTGGATGCCAGCCCATACCGGCCGCCGGCCTATCCCTCCATTTGCGTGCAACTGGTCTTGTTTCAAGGTTTTGCTCAATCGCGGGCCTGATTGATAAGGCAGCAGGAAACGTGCCTGGCCGGCAGCGCCACAGGGCCCTGCGAAATCGGCACGCGGCGTACGAGCAGCCGTGCAAAGTGCAAGAAAGCAGGCAGTTGGCCTTGCAAAATGCCCTGCTACCCAGGACGTTTGCATTGCGCCTCGGGCGCCGGTCAGAATGCCCGGGCCGGACTTTCCCCAAGGCGCCCACTCAAACGGGTGTATCGCGCTTTCAATCAGCCAGGAGGCTTCATGCGTCTGCTCCCCCTTGCCAGCGTCACCCTGCTTTCGGCTCTCTGCGCCCAGGCCTTTGCCGCCAAGCTCGAAGACACCGCACCCTACCCCAAGGCCGAAGACGGCTTCACCCGCCAGGTCATCCACCTGCCCAAGCAACAGCACGAAGACCGCTACAAGGTCGAGATCCTCGCCGGCAAGACCCTCACCGTGGACTGCAACCTGCAGCGCCTGGGCGGCAAACTGCTAGAGAAGAACCTCGAAGGCTGGGGTTATCCCTACTACCGCCTGGACCAGGTCAGCGGCCCGATAAGTACGCGGATGGCCTGCCCCGACGGCAAGACCCGCGAGGATTTCGTCCCGGTGACCGGTGACGGCTTCGTCTTGCGCTACAACAGCAAGCTGCCGATCGTGATCTACGCGCCCAAGGACGTGGAAGTGCGCTACCGCCTGTGGAGCGCCGCGGACAAGACAGAAAACGCCCGCCAGGAATAAGCCATCCCCCCAGCCGGAGTGCCGCCCTTGATTACCTGCCATGTCAAATACGTGATCGACCCCTACCAACTGGCCGAGTTCGAAGCCTACTCCAAGGCCTGGATCGCGGTGGTGAGGCGGCTGGGCGGCACCCACCACGGCTATTTCCTGCCCTCCGAAGGTGCCAGCAATATCGCCTACTGCCTGTTCAGCTTTCCTTCCCTGGCGGACTACGAAGCCTACCGCCAGAGCGCCCTCAGTGACCCGGAAAGCGTGGCCCTGGTAGCGGCGGTGGTGCAAAAGCGCTTCATCCTCAGCTACGAACGCAGCTTCATGCGCCCTCTGCTGTCGTAGGAGCCGGCTTGCCGGTGAAGCTTGCATCGCTGTGCAGGACGCCTTCGCTGGCAGGTCTGTTCCTACAAGGCGGCGTTGCTCAGGGCGGCGCGTTCGGCGACGTGGCGCAGGCTGTCAAAGTTGATGTTGGCCCCCGAGTCGATCGCCACCAGGGTCTGGCCGCGGACGCCGCTTTGCGCCACGTATTCCTTGATGCCCGCCACCGCCAGGGCGCCCGAGGGCTCGGTGATGGAGCGGGTATCGTCGTAGATGTCCTTGATCGCCGCACACAGCTGGTCATTGCTGACGCTGATCACTTGATCCACGTGATGCCGGCAGATCTGGAAACCATGCTCACCGATCTGTGCCACCGCAACACCGTCGGCAAAGGTTCCCACTTCAGGCAGCACCACCCGCTGCCCTGCCGCCAGAGCCTGTTGCAGACAGTTGGAATGTTCGGACTCGACACCAACGATGCGGATCTGTGGCCGTAGGTATTTGACATAGGCGGCGATCCCGGCGATCAGCCCGCCACCGCCGACCGGAACGAAGATCGCGTCCAGTTCGCCCTGCTGCTGGCGCAGGATCTCCATGGCCACGGTGCCTTGCCCGGCAATCACATGGGGATCATCAAAGGGTGAAACAAAGGTACTGCCGGTGCGTTGGGCCAGATCCAGGGCATGCTCCAGGGCGAAGGGAAAGCTCTGGCCATGCAGGATCGCCTCGGCGCCGCGGCTGCGCACCCCCAGCACCTTGAGTTCCGGGGTGCTGGCGGGCATCACGATGCTTGCCTTGATCCCCAGCTCCCGCGCCGCCAGCGCCACGCCCTGGGCATGATTGCCGGCGGACGCGGTGACCACTCCGCGCAGCTTCTGCTCCGGGGTGAGGTGCGCCAGGCGGTTGTAGGCGCCACGGATCTTGAAGGAAAAGGTCGGTTGCAGGTCTTCGCGCTTGAGCAGGATCTGATTGCCCAGCCGCTCGGACAGCGCCGGCGCCGCCTGCAACGGCGTACGGATCGCCAAGTCGTAGACCGGCGCCGCAAGAATCATCTTCACGTAGCGCTCCAGCAACGCCATGTCGGCACTGGGCTGGGGGGTAGCAGGACGGCTGGGGCGACTCATGGTGGATCTCCTGGCTGTGTACGAAGCCCGGGAGACAGAGAGAAAAAACCCGCCTCCAGGGCGGGTTGGGTGCAGTCGTCAGCAAGCCCGCCAATAAGGAATGGCGGTAATAATGCTTGGCTGGGAACGATATGCAGGGAAAGTCATGGGCTGGAAATTACTCGCGCCAGCAGGGTCCGGTCAACGCTTTTTTCCCGGCCTCCTTGAACGGCGACGTCTGTCATTGGGCACCGTGGCTTGAAGCTCAATATACGAAACATATATGATTCGTATATTTCCTCAAGGGAGGCCCCCATGGGCATCGTCAAGATCTCCGATGAACTGCACGAGCAGATCCGCGTGGCCAGCGCCGCCATGGACCGCTCGATCAACGCCCAGGCCGAGTTCTGGATGAAGATCGGCCTGCTGGCCGAACTCAACCCTCACCTGGCCTACAACGACCTGATCAACAAGCTGTTGCTGAACAAGCCCGACCTGCTCAGGGGGCGCGCATGACCCAGGCCCTGATCAAGACCCCGGAACAACTGGCGCTGATGCGCGAAGCCGGGCGGCTGCTGGCCCAGGTGTTCACCTATCTCGACGGTTTTGTCGCCCCCGGCCTGTCCACCCTGGAGCTGGACGCCGCGGTGGAACACCTGATCCGCCATGAACTCAAGGCGCGCCCGGCCAGCAAGGGCCAGTACAACTACCCCTACTGCATCAACACCTCGATCAACGAGGTGGTGTGCCACGGCATGCCCCACCCCAAGGCCGTGCTCAAGGACGGTGACATCATCAATATCGACATCACCCTGGAGAAGAACGGCTACATCGCCGACTCCAGCAAGATGTACCTGATCGGCACTGTCGGGCCCAAGGCCCGGCGCCTGGTGGACACCACCTTCGAGGCCATGTGGGCGGCGATCAAGGTGGTGCGCCCCGGCGCCCGGCTGGGCGATATCGGCCATGCCATCCAGGCCCATGCCGAAGCCAAGGGCTACAGCGTGGTCCGTGAATACTGCGGCCATGGCATCGGCCGGCAGATGCACGAAGAGCCGCAAATCCTCCACTTCGGTCGCCCCGGTACCGGCCTGGAGCTGCGCGAGGGCATGGTCTTCACCATCGAGCCGATGCTCAACCAGGGCAGCGCCCGGGTCCGCGGGCTCAAGGATGGCTGGACCGTGGTCACCCGCGACAACGGCCTCTCGGCCCAGTGGGAACACACGGTGGCGGTGACCCGGGACGGCTTCGAGGTGCTGACCCTGCAACCGCAATGAAGGCCCCTACCAGGCCTGGCCGCGCCGCTTGAGCTCCAGGCGGCGGACAAACTCCTCCAGCACCAGGGCATAGAGATCGTCCTGCAGGTAGGCATCCTCGATGCCGGCGTCGAGGTTGGGGTTGTCGTTGACCTCGATCACCACCACCTTGTCGCCGGACTGCTTGAGATCGACGCCGTACAGGCCGTCGCCGATCAGGTTGGCGGTCTTCACCGCCAGATCCACCACCGCCCGGGGCGCTTCGTGGATCGCCAGGGTGCGGCACTCGCCGTTGATGTCCTGGCCCTTGGCCTTGTGGTTGTAGATCTGCCAATGGCCCTTGGACATGAAGTACTGGCAGGCAAAGATCGGTTTGCGGTTGAGCACGCCGATGCGCCAGTCGTACTCGGTGTAGAAGAACTCCTGGGCCAGCAGCAGTACCGAGTGCTCGAACAGCTCGGCGGTGGCTTCCATCAAGGCCTGCTGGCTCTCGACCTTGATCACTCCGCGGGAAAAACAGCCGTCGGGGATCTTCAGCACCAGGGGAAAACCCAGGCGCTCGCCGACCCGTTCGAAATCCTGCGGTCGCTCCTTGTAGAGAATCTCGGTGGCGGGCATGCCCAGTTGATGGCCCTTGAGCAGGTCGCTGAGGTAGACCTTGTTGGTGCAGCGCAGGATCGACGCCGGGTCGTCCATCACCACCAGCCCTTCGCTCTCGGCCTTCTTGGCAAAACGGTAGGTGTGGTTGTCGACGCTGGTGGTCTCGCGGATCAGCAGCGCGTCATATTCGGCCAGCCGCGAATAGTCCTTCTTCTCGATCAGTTCCACATCGATGCCCAGGCCCTTGCCCACGCGAATGAAACTCTCCAGCGCCCGAGGGTTGGAAGGCGGCAGCAGTTCCTGGGGATCATGGAGAATGGCCAAGTCATAACGGGCCACTTGCCGGGAGCGCGGAACCCGCCAGACCTTGCGGCTGAAACTGTCCAGGGAGTTGGCGAACTGATCTTCCTGATCTTCGCGCAACTTATGCAGCGCCCCCGACTTGACGCCTTCGATGTGCCAACTGTTAGTTCGCTTGAAATCAACTAACAGGATCGGACAAGGGAAGAGTTCAAATAATTGCCGAGCCAATTCCTGCAAGGGCTCTATATGAGTTCGACCGAAGTAGAGGGTCAGCGTAAAGCCTTCGGTATCGCGGTAAAGATGATTGCTCAGGGCCTTTTCCAGGCTCTTGTCGAGATCATCCAGGGCCAACCCGTAAAGCGCCTTGCGGGTCAGTTCGCTGATGGTGCGCACCGAGGGAATCACCCGGTGGCCGCGGGCTTCAGCCAATAGCGAGCAATAGTAGCCATGCCCCAGGTACTTGTAGCTGCGGCACAGGTTGATCACCTGGACGCGCTTGCCGGGCGCGCTTTCGCGGCTGTGTTCGAGGTACTCCTGGGCCGTGAGGATGTCGTCGCTGGGAAAGTACGAGGCCCAGTCTTCCTTGCGTTCGACAATAATGATTACCTGGCTTGAGGTTTTGTCCAGCCGGGCAATATTAGTTGAGGAAGTGATTGTCGCCGGCAAACTTTGCCCGGATACTTCTCGCCAATGACCTTGTACCGCTGACATAAAGTTCGCTCTCGCTGAAGAACCTGACCCTTTCTATTAAGCACGAACTTTTTTTGAAGTCTCGTTTCATTACGCAACTTTTACGGCGGTCATATGGATCTTGTCTTTCGCACTGCAACCCTCGAGGACTTGCCGGCGCTGGTGGCGCTGGAAGAGCAATGTTTCACCAGCGACCGGCTGACCCCGCGCAGCTTCCAGTGGATGATCAGCCGCGCCCATGGGCAGCTGCTGGTGGCCGAACAGCAGGCGCAGGTGCTGGGGTATGCCCTGGTGCTGTTTCATCGCGGCACCTCCCTGGCGCGCCTGTATTCCCTGGCCATCGCCGAAAGCGCCCGGGGCCTGGGGCTGGGCAAGCGCCTGCTGCAACGCATGGAGGCCTGTGCCCTGACCCATGACTGCGCCTACCTGCGCCTGGAGGTACGCACCGACAACCCTGCGGCCATCGCCTTGTACGAGCGCAACGGCTACCGGCGCTTCGCCCTGGTCCCCGACTATTACCAGGACCACGCCGACGCCCTGCGCCTGGAAAAACGCATCCTCCAGCACCGCGAGACCCGCAGCATCCGCGTGCCCTACTACCAACAGACCACCGACTTCACCTGCGGCCCCGCCTGCCTGCTGATGGCCATGGGCGCCCTGCAACCTTCACGGCCCCTGGAGCGTCGGGAGGAACTGCAGATCTGGCGTGAAGCCACCACCGTCTTCATGACCTCGGGCCATGGTGGCTGCAGCCCCCAGGGCCTGGCCCTGGCGGCCTGGCGCCGCGGTTTTGCCGTGCGCTTGCAGGTCAACAGCAGCGGGCCGCTGTTTCTCAACGGCGTGCGCGACGAACATAAAAAGGACGTCATGCGCCTGGTCCACGATGAGTTCTGCAAGGAACTGGATGCCAGCGAAGTGCATCAGGTGCTCGGCGGGCCGCTGGACCTGCCCGGCCTGTTGCGTGAAGGCGGCCAGCCCCTGGTGCTGATCAGCAGCTATCGCCTGACCCGCTCCAAGGCGCCGCACTGGGTGATAGTCACCGACTGCGACCAGGACTTCGTCTACCTCCACGACCCGGAGGTCGATCACAGCCAGCACCGCCAGCCCCTGGACTGCCAGCACCTGCCGGTGAGTCACGGCGAGTTCGCCAAGATGTGCAGTTTCGGCAGCAGCAAACTGCGCGCCGCGGTGATCCTCTTCCCCGCGCGCGCCCACCCGTAGGAGCCGGCTTGCCGGCGAAAAGGCCCGCAGCCTTGCGCGGCCCCTGCCAGCGCCTTGGCTGGCAAGCCAGCTCCTACAGCAGCCAGATACGCCTCGCAGCCGCCCCCCGTAGGAGCCGGCTTGCCGGCGAAGAGGCCCGCAAGCCTTGCGCGGCCCCTGTCGGCGCCTGCAAGGGAGCCCGGGGCTATTGCAGGCCGACTTTGTACAGCGTGCCCTGGTCCTCGTCGGTGAGGATGTAGAGGTAGCCGTCCGGGCCCTGGCGCACATCACGAATACGCGCCTTGAGCCCGCCCAGCAGGCGTTCCTCGTGCTCGACCCGATCACCGTTGAACTGCAGCCGGATCAGCTCCTGGCTGGCCAGGGCGCCAATGAACACGTTGTGCTGCCAGGGCTTGAAGCGGTCGCTGTCATAGAAGGCCATGCCGCTGATGCCGGGGGACTTCTCCCACACATGGTGCGGCGCCACGGTGCCGGGCGCGGTCTGGCCCACGGCCTCGGGGATCGGCTGGCCGGAATAGTTGATGCCGTGGGTCGCCAGAGGCCAGCCGTAGTTCTTGCCGCGCTCGATGATATTGATCTCGTCGCCACCCTTGGGCCCGTGTTCGTTCTCCCAGAGGGTGCCGCTCCAGGGGTTGAACGCCGCCCCCTGGGGGTTGCGGTGGCCGTAGCTCCAGATCTCCGGGCGCACCCCGGCCTGGCCGACGAAAGGGTTGTCATCCGGCACCCGACCATCCGGGTACAGGCGCACGATCTTGCCCTGGAGCTTGTCCAGGTCCTGGGCGGTGGGCCGGTCGTTGTTTTCACCCAGGGTCACGAACAGGTAGCCGTCGCGGTCGAACACCAGCCGCGAACCGAAGTGATTGCCCGTGGACAGCTTGGGTTCCTGCCGGAAGATCACCTGGAAATCCTTGAGCCCGCTCAGGTCATCGCTCAAACGGCCACGGCCCACGGCGGTGCCGGCAGTCCCGCCCGCGCCGCCACCTTCGGCATAGGACAGATACACCATGCGGTCCTGCTTGAAGTCCGGCGACAGCGCCACATCCAGCAAGCCGCCCTGGCCCTTGGCCCAGACCTTGGGCACCCCGCTCAGGGGCGCCGAAAGCTTGCCGTCCGCGCCGACCAGCCGCAGGTTGCCCGGGCGCTCGGTCACCAGAATGCCCTGGCGGTCCGGCAGGAATGCCAGGGCCCAGGGATGGTCAAGGCCGGCAGCCACCGGAGTCAGGTTCAGCGTGCCCTGTTCACTGGGAAAAGCCTGGGGTGTGGCGGCCATGGCGGGCACGGCACTGCCCAGCAAGACGCTGGAGCACAAGGTGGCGATAAGGGTTTTACGCAACATGCTCGCTTCCTTTTGTCGATCGAGAAAATCCTCGGTAGCAGGTTTCGCACCTGCCGCCAGGGTGGCAGGACAGTGCTTCAGCGCCGGTTGCCGGGATCGCTGTCGCGGGGGCTTTGCACCCGGGGATCAGGGTTGGGTCGCTGCACCCCGCGACGCGGGTAGCCATTGCCGATGCCACCGTTCTCAAGGGTTGGCGGGCGACCGGTCGGAGCGGTGCTGGGGCCGCGCACGGGCGGGCTGCTGGGTTGGGTGCCCTGCATGCTGTTGGGGTTGGCGCGACGGATGGGGTTGCTGTAGGGGTCGTTGTTGCCGCTGCTGGGCAGGTTCTGCGCCAATTGCAGGGGGTGTTGATGGGGGGGAGGTGCTTCAGGGGCGCCAGCCCAGGCGGCGCCGCTGGTCCAGACCAGCGCGATGAGTGCGGCAAACCCGCGAGCCAGACCGTTCATGAAAAGCCTCCTGAGGAGCGACAAGGTATCGAATACGATTCCACGCTACGCCCAGGGTTCGGCTTTGTTAACTAAATAATCCTTCAGAACATGTAACACCCGGTATCCACGGTGCCTTCATCTGCAAGCGCTGGCTGGCCTGCGAACGGGCCCTTTGGCCATGCCTCTGGCTCAAGGATGCGTTCGCCGGCAAGCCCGCTCCTACACCGCGGGGGAGCAACGTCAGATGTAGATGAACAGCAACAGCAGTGCAGCGAAGATCGCCCACTTTTCCAGGTAGTAGCGCGCGCGGTTGCGCTTTTTCAGTTCTTTGCCCCGCAGGCGGATCTTGTACAGCTTGTTGAAGGCACGGTTCAGGCCACCCGTCTTGTCACCGGCATCGTTGGGCGCGCCGGCGGCGGACATCACGGTACGGCTGAACCAGCCATTGAACGCAGCGGCCCAGCGGTACTTCATCGGCCGCTCGACATCGCAGAACAGAATGATGCGGTTCTGCTCGGTGGTGTTTTCCGCGTAGTGAATGTAGGTCTCGTCGAACATCACCGCTTCGCCGTCGCGCCAGTGATAACGCTCACCGTCGACCTCGATGAAGCAGCCTTCGTTGTTCGGCGTGGAAAGACCCAGGTGGTAGCGATAGGAACCGGCATAAGGGTCGCGGTGACGAACCAGGCGCGAACCAGGCGGCAGCTCGGCGAACATCGCAGCCTTGATCGAACCGATACTCTGCACCAGCTCGGTGGTGCGTGGGCACAGCTTCATCGCCGAAGGGTGACTGTCGCCGTACCACTTCAGGTAGAAGCGTTTCCAGCCGGTCTTGAAGAAGGAGTTGAAACCCACATCGTTGTACTGGTCCGAGCGCTTGATCTCGCCGGCCTGCAGCAGGCTCTGGCCTTCGGCACGGATCTCTTCCCAGTGTTCCTGCAGCTTGTTCATCTCCGGGAAGTCGGCCGGGTCCAGGTACGGCCGGTTGGGGTACTTGGAGAACAGATAGAGGAAGCAGTTGATGGGCGCCAGGAAGGTCGAGTGATCACTGAGCTGGCGGCCCAGTTTATGGCGCACGCGCCCCCGCAGGTGTACGTACGCAATGGATAAAACGTATACAGCGGCAATGATGAGTTTCACGGAAATCGTCACACGTCAGAAGAGAACATGCTGCGCCTCTGAAAGCCCGGAAGGCCAAAGGAAAATTGCAGCGTCTGAGTTGAAAAAAGCGTAACCGGCGACACTCTTCGTCGCAGGTTCGACCCTCGGCATCTGGCCGTCGGCTGGCATTTTAGCCACAGTTTGTAACCAATGGTTAACTCATATTTGTTAAAAGCTGCGCTCCTTTCGTTGAAAGATGCGGGTATTGCGCCGGCTGTTGATTCAGCTCAACAAAAGCCGCTCGGTGCCGGTAGCGACCCGCAAGGGACTGTGTTGCCGGGCCTTGCCGAGGTATCCTGCGCGCCGCTGCCCTCTCCTCTTCGGCAAGGATTCCCGACTTGATCGACCCCAATCTCCCGCCAACCCTGGTGCTGCTGCCGGGCATGGATGGCACCGGCACCCTGTTCGAGCCGCTGCTCCAGGCCTTGGGCCAGCATTGGCCGGTACAGGTCTTGCATTATCCCGGCGATCAGCCCCTGGGCTACCCGGCCCTGGTGGAGCGGGTGATGGCGCAACTGCCGACGAACCGGCGATTCATCCTGCTGGGCGAGTCCTTTTCCGGCCCGGTGGCGGTGAGCGTGGCCGCCCGCAATCCCGAAGGGCTGATGGGCCTGGTGCTGTGCAGCAGCTTTGTACGCAATCCGCGCCCGCGCCTTGCGCCTTTGCAGCCCCTGCTCAAGGTACTGCCGGTGCAGCGCCTGCCGTTCTGGCCCATGGATGCCCTGCTGCTGGGCGGCTTTTCCACCCCGGCACTGCGTCAGGCACTGGCGGCGGCGATCGCCCAGGTGGCGCCGCAGGTACTGCAGGCCCGGTTGCAGGCGGTGATCGCCGTGGATGTACGCCAGGCCCTGGCTGCCAGCCGGGTGCCGCTGCTGTACCTGCGGGCCCGCCAGGATCGCTTGGTGCCCCCATCGGCTTCGGCCCTGGTCCGGCAGCTGCGCAGCGACGCCCGGCTGGTGGAGATCGAGGCGCCCCACTGCCTGCTCCAGGCCGCGCCGGCCGCGGCAGCGGCGCAATTGCAGCACTTCCTGAACGACCTGCTGGAAGCGGCTGCCATGCCCGTCAGGGGTTGAGCATCGTCTGCCCGCGCTAAAATCCCTGCCCCTGTGTCATACAACTGCTCGTTTACATATGCGACAATGCGCGCAAATTTCAACATGCACCCCGCACTCTTCGCTCAGCAACCTGGCCTCTTGGCCGGAATGTTGCGCTCGACGTACGCCCGCTGGCTCAGTTCCACACCCATACCGGTCCGACCTGGAAGGCTCCAGATCGCGCCCTGTGGATTTAAGGTCGGCGCTAAAACATTGGTAGGTAAGTAATTGATCTCCACAGCTAACATCACCATGCAGTTCGGCGCCAAGCCGCTGTTCGAGAACGTTTCGGTCAAGTTCAACGGCGGCAACCGCTACGGCCTGATCGGCGCCAACGGTTGCGGCAAGTCGACCTTCATGAAAATCCTCGGTGGCGACCTCGAGCCGTCCGGCGGCCAGGTCATGCTGGAACCGAACGTGCGCCTGGGCAAGCTGCGCCAGGACCAGTTCGCCTACGAAGAATTCACCGTGATCGACACCGTGATCATGGGCCACGAGGAGCTGTGGAAGGTCAAGGCCGAGCGCGATCGCATCTACTCGCTGCCGGAAATGACCGAAGAAGACGGCATGGCCGTGGCCGAGCTGGAAACCGAATTCGCCGAGATGGACGGCTACACCGCCGAGTCCCGCGCCGGTGAGCTGCTGCTGGGCCTGGGCATTCCCCTGGAACAGCATTTCGGCCCGATGACCGAAGTCGCGCCAGGCTGGAAACTGCGAGTTCTGCTGGCCCAGGCGCTGTTCTCCGATCCGGAAGTGCTGCTGCTGGACGAACCGACCAACCACCTGGACATCAACACCATCCGCTGGCTGGAAAACATTCTCACGGCGCGTAACAGCACCATGATCATCATTTCCCACGACCGGCACTTCCTGAACAGCGTCTGCACCCACATGGCCGACCTGGACTACGGCGAGCTGCGCCTGTTCCCGGGCAACTACGACGAGTACATGATCGCCGCGACCCAGTCCCGCGAGCAGTTGCTGTCGGACAACGCCAAGAAGAAAGCGCAGATCGCCGAGCTGCAGACCTTCGTCAGCCGCTTCTCGGCCAACGCCTCGAAAGCCAAGCAGGCCACGTCTCGGGCCAAGCAGATCGACAAGATCCAGCTGGCCGAAGTCAAGCCGTCTAGCCGCGTCAGCCCGTTCATCCGCTTCGAACAGACCAAGAAACTGCACCGCCAGGCGGTGACCCTGGAGCGCATGTCCAAGGGTTTCGACGGCAAGACCCTGTTCCAGAACTTCAGCTTCACCGTCGAGGCCGGCGAGCGCGTAGCGATCATCGGCCCCAACGGCATCGGCAAGACCACTCTGCTGCGCACCCTGGTGGGCGAGCTGACCCCGGACGCCGGCACAGTGAAATGGACCGAAAGCGCGGAGCTGGGCTACTACGCCCAGGACCACGCCCATGACTTCGAAGACGACGTCAGCCTGTTCGACTGGATGGGCCAGTGGACCCAGGGCGAACAGATGATCCGCGGCACCCTGGGCCGGATGCTGTTCTCCAACGACGAGATCCTCAAGTCGGTGAAGGTGATTTCCGGTGGTGAGCAAGGCCGCATGCTGTTCGGCAAGCTGATCCTGCAAAAGCCCAACGTGCTGGTGATGGACGAACCGACCAACCACCTGGACATGGAATCCATCGAGGCGCTGAACCTAGCCCTGGAAAACTACCCGGGCACCCTGATCTTCGTCAGCCACGACCGTGAGTTCGTATCGTCCCTGGCCACCCGCATCATCGAGTTGAGCCCAAGCGGCGTGACCGACTTCAGCGGCACCTACGACGACTACCTGCGCAGCCAGGGCGTGATGTTCTAAAGACAGCGGCAAGCGGTAAGCGACAACAAAAAAGCCCCGTCCAGTGTGACGGGGCTTTTTTGTATGCCCCCTCGCTCGCAGGTGCCGGCTTGCCGACGAAAAGGCCCGCCAGCCTTGCATCACCCGGCGGGCGCCTTCGCTGGCAAGCCAGTTCCGGCACGAACCCACAGGCCTCTGTAGGAGCCGGCTTGCCGGCGAACGGGCCCGCAAGACTTGCACCGCTCCTGCCAGCACCTACCGGGGGCGGGGAATAGATAGTTAGCCTGCTTTCTTTTATGTTCACGGCACGCGATGATGCAGGCCTCTAACCGCCGCCCGCGAACGAGCCTTCATGCCCGAGCCACAAACGCCCGCTCAAAGCTCCATGGCGATCACCCTGCAGATCGTCTCCATCGTCTTCTATACCTTTATCGCCTTCCTTTGCATCGGCCTGCCGATCGCGGTGTTGCCAGGTTATGTCCACGAACAGCTGGGCTTCAGCGCGGTGGTCGCCGGGCTGACCATTGGCGCGCAATACCTGGCCACCCTGCTCAGCCGGCCCATGGCCGGGCGCATGTCGGACACCGTGGGCACCAAGCGTTCGATCATCTACGGCTTGCTGGGGATTCTGCTCAGCGGGGTGCTGACCCTGGTTTCGGTGCTGCTCGTCCAGTGGCCGCTGCTGAGCCTTGCCGTGCTGCTGGGCGGGCGCCTGCTGCTGGGGGTGGCCCAGGGCCTGATCGGGGTCGGCACCATCAGTTGGTGCATGGGCCAGGTCGGCGCGGAGCACACCGCGCGGTCTATCTCCTGGAATGGCATTGCCTCCTACGGCGCTATCGCCATTGGTGCACCGTTGGGGGTGGTGATGGTCCAGCAATACGGTTTCACCAGCCTCGGCATCGCCTTGTCGAGCCTGGCGATCCTGGCGTTGCTGCTGATCCGCAACAAGCCTTCGGTGCCGGTGATTCGCGGCGAGCGCCTGCCGTTCTGGGCCGTGTTCGGGCGCATTGCGCCCTTTGGCGCCAGCCTGAGCCTGGCCTCCATCGGCTACGGCACCCTGACCACCTTCATCACCTTGTTCTACCTCAGCCGCGGCTGGACCGGCGCGGCCTATTGCCTGACGGTGTTCGGCGTGTGCTTTATCTTTTCGCGGCTGCTGTTCATCTCCTGCATCAGCCGTTTCGGCGGCTTTCGTTCGGCCATCGCCTGCATGTGCGTCGAAACCCTGGGCCTGGCCCTGCTGTGGCTGGCGCCCTCCACCGGCTGGGCCCTGGTGGGGGCCGGGTTGACCGGCTTCGGCCTGTCGCTGGTGTACCCGGCCCTGGGAGTGGAGGCCATCAAGCAAGTGCCCAACAGCAGCCGTGGCGCAGGCTTGAGCGCCTATGCGGTGTTTTTCGACCTGGCACTGGCCATCGCCGGGCCGTTGATGGGCGCGGTGGCGTTGAACCTGGGGTATTCGTGGATTTTCTTCTGCGCCGCCCTGCTCTCGCTGACCGGCCTGGGCCTGACCCTGATGCTCAAGCGCCGGGCCGGCGCCTGAGTCATTGATCGGCGGTCTGCATCCCGGCCCGGCTTGGCCGGCCCAGGGTATGGGCGAAGAAGTTGCCGGCTTCGAGAATCAGGTTGCGGTGGATGTCTTCACGGTCGACGCCGTCGGCATCGGTGCACAGCGCCGGCATCGCGGCCATCTGCTGTGCGGAACAAGGCGCCATGAACACGAAATGCCCGGCGCCGGCCAGCAGCTTGAAGTCCGGGGCCACCGGCAGTTTGCGCGCCAGCGCCGCGGCGTTCTTGTCCAGCGCCACCAACTGGTCGCCATCACCACTGTAGAGCAGCACCGGCACATGCACCCCGGCCAGGGTCTGGCGGCCGAACTTGAGGCTCAGGGGGGCCAGCAGCATCAAGGCATGCACCCGGGGGTCGGCCACCGGTTGCAGGTCGTCGCGGTCGACGATCAGTTCGCCCTGGGTGTTGCAGGCATCCCGGTCATTGGGGCGCTCCTGGCAGTAGCGCCGCAAGCGGTCCAGGTCCGGCGTGGCGCCGGAGAGAATCAACGCAGTCTCGCCACCGGCGGAATAGCCGATCACCCCCACCTGGTCGGCATTGACGAAGGGCGACAGCATCGGGTCGCCGAGGGTTGCGGTGATGGCTTCGGAAATCTGGATCGGCCGTCCGTACAGATTGCTCAGGGTACCCAGACGGCTGTGGTCCTTGGAGTTGTCGCCGGGGTGAATCACCGCCACCACGACAAAGCCCTTGCGTGCCAGAGAGGTGGCCAGGTCATGCAGGGCCAGAGGGGTGCCAGTGTTACCGTGGGACAGCATCAGCATCGGGAAGCGGCCGATGGCGATCTTGGCATCCCGCGAAGCCGCGATCTGATAGCCCTCAAGCTGGCTGCCGTGCTCGATACCGGTGGATGGGTAGAAGGCGATGGCGCGCATCGGTTGCCGGTCCAGGGGGTCGAGAAAACTCATCTCGTGAAAGCCCACGCTCCAGTGCGGATGCGGCCCAGGGGCGGCCTGCACCGAAAGCAGGCTGCTGAGCAGGCAGATCAGTAACATTGCACAAAGACGTTTCATCGCACGCCCACCTTTGCCGCCGGATCGAGAAAGCCGTTCTCCCCTGCCATCCCTTGCCGCCAAGGCCTTGCAGCTGTACCACGCCGTAGCCAGGGATGCACAAGCCGGGAGCCTTGCTCCGTGTGTTGCATAACCCGGGCCAGAAACCCTGAACACCACAATAAAAAAACTCCGCACCCTGCCCACTTCATGCGGTGAGCAGAATACAGAGTTTAGTGGCCCTTGCCGTGCAGCAAAGGCTCTTTACACAAGCCTTACGCGGCAGCGAAGAGTTGCTGGCTGATCTGCGCCTGGGCGTCGCTCATGGCTTTGCTGCGTACTTCCTCGCCGTAGGCCAGGCCATGGGCGCGAACGAATTCGACATCGGTGATGCCGAAGAAGCCGAACAGCACTTTCAGGTAGTCCTCGTGAGCCACCCCAGTGGCCTGGCCCACGTGCAGGCCGCCGGAAGTGGACACCACAATCACTTTCTTGCCGCCGCACAGGCCTTGCGGGCCGGCTTCGGTGTAGCGAAAGGTCTCGCCAGCCACGGCGATGCGGTCGATCCAGGCCTTGAGTTGGGTGGGAATGGTGAAGTTGTACATCGGCGCGGCGACTACCACGGTATCGGCAGCCTTGAATTCGGCCAGGGCCTGAGCGCTGAGCTGGGCCTCATGCTTCTGCGCGGCGTCACGCAGCTCCGCGGCGGTACCGGCAGCCACCAGGGTGGCGGCGGAGAAGTGGCTGATGGCGTCATTGGCCAGGTCGCGGTAGGTCACCACGGTGGCCGGATGAGCGGCTTTCCAGGCCTCGACCACGCTGTGGCTGAGCTGACGGGAGGCCGAGTTGTCACCAAGAATGCTGGAATCGATATGCAAGAGTTTCATCTGGGATCTCCAAGTGAGGACCGCCACTGGGCGATCGGATGTGGGCAATCCTACAGATGAAACCAATAGCTGATTAGCCGGTATAAATGCGATAGTTCGTCCCATCAGCAGGACAATCGAGCGAAAAATCATCATGCAAGACCTCAACGACCTCTATTACTTCGCCAAGGTGGTGGAAGCCGGTGGCTTCGCCGCCGCCGGACGCCTGCTGGGCATTCCCAAATCGCGGCTGTCACGGCGTATCGCCGAGCTTGAAGAACGCCTCAACGCCCGGCTGCTGCAACGCACCACCCGGCAACTGAGCCTGACTGCCGTGGGCGAGCGTTACCTGCGGCACTGCCAGGCCATGCTGCTGGAAGCGGAGATGGCCGACGAAGCCGTGGCCAGCATGGCCAGTGAACCCCGCGGGCGCCTGCGGGTGTCGAGCCCGGTGGGCCTGGCCCACGAACTGCTGACACCGCTGGTCAGCAGCTTTCTGGAGAAGTACCCCCAGGTGCAGCTGGAAATGCTCCTGCTCAACCGCCGTGTCGACCTGATCAACGAGGGTGTGGACGTCGCCCTGCGGGTGCGCGAGCTGGGCGACGAAGACCCGCTGCTGGTGACCCGGCGCCTGCGCCGGGCCCAGACGGCGATCGTGGCGACCCCAGACTTCCTCCGGCAGTACCGGGTGGAGCACCCGGAAGACCTGCGGCGCGTGCCGATTCTCGGCGCCCTGGAGGCCGACCGCCTGGTGCACCTGCGCCTGCTGGACCAGCAAGGCCAGGCCTGCGACCTGGCCCTGGAGGCACGCCTGGGCATCGACGACTTCATCGTGCGCCGTGCCTGTGCCCTTGCTGGCCAGGGCTGCACTGTGCTGCCCATGCTGTATTGCGAGGAGGAACTGGCCAGCGGCCAGTTGGTGCAGATGCTGCCGCAATGGTCATTGCCCGGCGGCTGGCTGCAGGCCGTGTATCCTCACCGCCGGGGTGTGATGCCGGCCGTGCGCGCCTGGATCGAGCACTTGAGTGAATCCTTCGAACGCTGCGGAGAACGACTGTTGTGAAAGCCCGAACCTTGAATGAAGAGCAAGTGGCGCAATTCTGCCTGGGCCTGCCGGGTGCGCGGGAAGACTACAAGTGGGGCGGTGTGCGGGTGTTCTCGATTGCCGGCAACAAGATGTTCGCCGTGCAGCACCTGCGGGGCGACTCGCTGGCCTTCAAGGTCGATCAGGAGCTGTTTCTCGGCCATGTCGACCGCCCGGGTATTGCCCCGGCGCCCTACCTGGCCCGGGCGCACTGGATCATCATGAACACCCCCTACCCCCTGGGCGCCTCGGAGCTCGAGGCGCTGCTGCAGCGCTCTCACCAGTTGGTGGTGAGCAAGCTGCCCAAGCGGGTTCAGGTGGGTTTGCTGCTCTAGAACAGGCTCAGCAGGCTGCTTTCCAGGAACAGCCGGTCGATCCAGAACACCTGGTGCAAGGCCACGATCAGCCAGAACACCAACTGGTAGGAGACCTTGCGGGTCTTGTGGCGCAACAGCTGCTGGGCCAGCAAGGCCCCGGGCCAGCCACCGGCCAGTTCCAGGGCATGCAGGACGTTCTCCGGGGTGCGCCGGCCCTCGGCCTGGGCCCGGCGCTTGTCGTGCCAGTAGACCAGGAAGGCCAGCAGGCTGACCGCGCCATAGGCGATCAGGGGAATGAGCGAAATCCCCTTCCACCACAGCGACAGCGAACCGAACAGCGGCAACCCGCACAGCAGTACGAACGCCAGCAGCTTGGCCCGGGGATGCTGGAGCCGCGCAGCACTGGCCGAGGGCGCCGGGCGCCGGGCCGTACTCATGGCTTGGCCGCCGTCCAGTCGACCCAGCCGAACTGCCAGGTCGCCAGGATCAACAGGCCGAAGGCAATGCGATACCAGGCGAAGGCCGCATAGCTGTGGCTGGCGATGAACTTCAGCAGGCCCTTGACCGCGATCATGGCGAAGACAAAGGCGGTGACGAAGCCGATGGCGAACACCGGGAAGTCATCGGGCTGGAACAGATGGCGGTACTTGTAGCCTGAATACACCGCGGCGCCGACCATGGTGGGCATGGCCAGGAAGAACGAAAACTCGGTGGCGGTCTTGCGCGACAGGCCGAACAGCAGGCCGCCGATGATGGTGGAGCCCGAGCGCGAGGTGCCCGGGATCATCGCCAGGCACTGGGCGCAGCCGACCTTGAGCGCGTCCTTCCAGGTGATGTCGTCCACTGTCTCGGCATGCACCTGGTGCTGCCGGCGCTCGGCCCACAGCATGATCAGGCCGCCGACCACCAGGGCCGTGGCCACGGTAATGGGGTTGAACAGGTAGGCATGGATCAGGTCGGCGAAGATCACCCCCAGCACCACCGCCGGCAGGAAGGCGATCAACAGGTTGATCGTGAAGCGCTGGGCCTTGGGCTGGGTCGGCAGGCCGATCACCACATCGAGGATCTTGCGGCGAAACTCCCAGACAACCGCAAGGATCGCCCCCAACTGGATAATGATGTTGAAGGCCATCGCCCGCTCGCCGCCAAAGTCGAGCAAGTCGGCCACAATGATCTGGTGCCCGGTGCTGCTGATGGGTAAAAACTCGGTCAGGCCTTCGACAATCCCGAGTATCAATGCCTGTGCGGCGGTCCAAAGATCCATCAATTCCCCCATGAGGCGATGCTCGTGGCAAGCCTCTTTTTAATTGGTCAAAGCATTTGCTGCGTCGAGCGTAGCCGAGAAATCGGCGCTCGTAAGATCAACACAAGCCCATGAAAATTATGTGAAAAGTTCAGAAAGGTTCAGGTTTTCGGCAAAGGCGCCGAAATCCTAGCAGACAGGCGCAAAACACGCCGCGATGTTATTGGACTTCCGTAGGGTTGGCGTTGGAAGGCCAGCGTGCTTGGATGCTCCGGGCCTTTTATGACAAGAACAAGAATCTGGAGTGACCGGATGATGAATAGCTTACGCAAGATGTCCATCAGTCAGCGCCTGTGGCTGATACTGATCGTGGCGGTGCTGACCCTGGTGACCCTGGGCGTGATGATGCTCAAGCAGATTCATGGGGACCTGTACCTGGCCAAGGCGCAGAAGACCCAGCACGTGGTGCAGACCGCCGCCGGCGTACTGAATTACTACCAGGGCCTGGAAGCCGCCGGCAGCCTGACCCGCGAGCAGGCGCAGAAGCAGGCGCTGCAGGTGATTCGCGGGCTGCGCTACAACCAGAATGACTACTTCTGGATCAACGACCTGACGCCGGTGATGATCATGCACCCGGCCAACCCCAAGCTCGACGGGCAGAACCTGGCCGCGGTCAAGGACCCGGACGGTTTCGAGGTGTTCAACGAGATGGTGACCCTGGCCAAGGCCAAGGGCGGCGGCATGGTGGACTACCGCTGGCCCAAGCCCGGCGCCGAGCAACCGGTCCAGAAGACCTCCTACATCCAGCTGTTCCAGCCCTGGGGCTGGATCATCGGCTCCGGAGTCTATATCGACGACCTGCAGGACGAGTTCTACGCCCAGGTATTGCGCGCCTCCTCCATCGGCCTGGTGATTGCCCTGCTGATGGCCGCCCTGGTGGTGCTGATCGTGCGCAGCATTGTCAGCCCGCTGCGCGAAACGGTGCACGCCATGGCCAACATCGCCAGCGGCGAAAGCGACCTGACCCGCAGCCTCGACACCCACGGCCAGGACGAGGTCACCGAACTGGCCCGGCACTTCAACGGCTTTACCGCCAAGTTGCGCGGTGTGGTGATGCAACTGCAATCCAGCGCCGCAGCCCTGGAACAGTCCTCCAGCGAACTGGGTAGCAACGCCAACGACGCCCAGGAGCGCAGCCAGCAGCAATCCCAGCAGATGGAACAGGTGGCGGCCGCCATCAGCCAGGTCACCAGCGCAGTCCAGGATGTGGCGCGCAACGCCGAGCATGCCGCCACCGAGGTGCGCGAGGCCGAGGCCCAGGCCCAGCAGGGCCAGGTCAACATCGACGGCAGCTTGCAGCAGATCGACCAGCTTTCGGTGACCATCGACCAGGCGGTGGAAGTGATCCGCACCCTGGCGGCGGAAAGCACCCAGATCGGCACGGTGCTGGAGGTGATCCGCTCGATTGCCGAACAGACCAACCTGCTGGCCCTGAACGCTGCCATCGAGGCGGCCCGGGCTGGGGAGCAAGGGCGCGGCTTTGCCGTGGTGGCCGACGAAGTGCGCCTGCTGGCCCAGCGTACCCAGCAGTCCACCGCGGAAATCCAGGGCATGATCGAGCGCCTGCAAAACCACTCCGAAGCGGCGGTCAAGGTCATCGGCGATAGCAGCCGAGCCTCGCAACTGACCATCGAGCAGGCCGGGCTGGCCGGCGCCAGCCTCAACGCCATCGGCCAGGCACTGCGCAACCTCAACGGCCTGAACGCGACGATTGCCAGCGCCACCCTGGAACAGGCCCATGTGGTGGAAGACATCAACCACAACGTCGGCCAGGCAGCCGGCCTGTCCCAGGGCACGGCCCTGGCGGCCCAGCACTCCAGCGCCGCCAGCCGCCACCTCAAGGAGCTGTCGGAGCAACTCAACGGCCTGTTGCGCCAGTTCCGCGTCTGCCCCCTCGCTGAACCCAAGGCCCCGGACTGACGCCCGGGGCCGACTCTGGGTACAATCGCCCCCCCTCCTCCATTTCCCCAAGGAACCGCCATGTCCGGGCTTGAACTGTTTGCCGCCGCCCTCGGCGTGATCGCCGTCTGGCTGACGGTCAAACAGAACCCCTGGTGCTGGCCCATCGGCCTGGTCATGGTGCTGCTGTACAGCTGGATCTTCTACGAGGTCAAGCTCTATTCCGACATGCTCCTGCAGGTGGTCTACGCGGTGCTGCAGCTCTATGGCTGGTGGCAGTGGACCCGGGGCGGCGAACAGCACCAGGGGCGGCCGGTCAGCCAGTTGCAGTCCAGCGGACTGCTACAGGGGCTGGCCCTGGGCGCAATGGGCAGCCTGCTGCTGGGGGCTGCCATGGCCCACTGGACCGACGCCGCGCAGCCCTGGCTGGACGCCGCCTTGACCGCCTTCAGCCTGGTGGCGCAGTGGTGGATGGCGCAGAAGCGCGTGCAATGCTGGCCGCTGTGGATTGCCGTGGACGTGATTTTCGTCGGGTTGTTCGTCTACAAGGAGCTCTACCTGACGGCGGCGCTGTATGCCCTGTTCACCCTGCTGGCCGTCCAGGGCTGGCGAGCCTGGCGCGCCGACCCGGCCCTGCAGTCGTGAAGGTCCTGGTACTGACCGGCCCCGAATCCAGCGGCAAGAGCTGGCTGGCGAGCGAGCTGCAAGCCCACTTCGGTGGCATCCAGGTGGGCGAATACGTGCGCCACTTCATCGAGCAGCAGGGCCGCGACACCTGCCTGGCGGACATTCCCGAGATCGCCCGGGGCCAGCTCGCCTGGGAAGATCAGGCCCGCGCCCAGCAACCTGGACTGCTGATTCTCGATACCCACCTGTTAAGCAACCAACTCTGGAGCCAGACCCTGTTCGGCGACTGCCCGCCGTGGCTGGAACCCCAACTGCTGGCCCGCCACTACGACCTGCACCTGCTGCTGTCGCCGGAAGATGTGGCCTGGAGCGACGACGGCCAGCGCTGCCAGCCACAACTGGCAGAACGCCTGGCGTTCTTCGAGGCTACCCGCCATTGGCTGGAGCAACACCGCCAGCCGTACCGCATCATTGGCGGCGACTGGCAAGCCCGCCGGCAACAGGCCTTCGAGCAGGTCCGGCAACTGCTGCAAGCGTGATAGGTGCAGTGCCGCAGGGCCACAAGTGTCCATCCCTGAAACACCTGCCTGGCCATCAGGCCGCCATTTTCCGCGGTGGCGCCCAGGGCCGGGCAAACTGTTAAGCCCCTGATACACCCCCGCAGCAACCCCTGTTCCAGAGCGTTGCCCCGGTTATGGCCAATGGCCGTCGGGGGTACTTGTCTCATCCCTGAAACAGTCCCGAAAGCCGACGCCCCGCAGCGTTCGCAAGCCGTTGAATCTTAAAAGGAAATAAAAAGCGG
Source organism: Pseudomonas sp. GW823-FHT03E05 (assembly GCF_058796855.1). Lineage (NCBI taxonomy): Bacteria > Pseudomonadati > Pseudomonadota > Gammaproteobacteria > Pseudomonadales > Pseudomonadaceae > Pseudomonas > Pseudomonas sp. GW823-FHT03E05. Next base: position 1,155,438 of record NZ_JBXAJB010000001.1, on the reverse strand, counting down.
CACGGCTTCTGCTCTCTTCCTCGCAACGCCGGCTAGGGCCAGCACTGAGAAGAAGGAATACCGCCGTGGGGACGCTGAATAAAAGTTTCACCCGCCTACTGCTGATCGGCTGCGCCGTCAGCGCGGTGTACAGCCTTCCGGTGATCGCTGCGGGGAATGGCGAAATCATCATCCAGCGCACCGTCCAGGCGCAGCCCATCGGCCGCGCACCTTTGCAAAAAGATCCCAACCCCGTCGAGGTCAACACCAACCCGTCGGTCCTGGTCAATCAGATGACCAGTAATGAAATGAGCGATGGCGACTTTGCCGGAATCAAGACCGGAGCGCTGGTCCGCGGCACGGTGCTGTCCGGCAGCGCCGGTGTACCCGGCATGAATGTGCTGACCAACAACAACGGCCTGCCCGGCATGTCCGCCGGCCATGGCGGCGGTGCGGGCGCCAGCATCTCCAACTCGATCAACCGCAGCATCAGCTCCGGCATGGCTCCCTTGAGCAACATTGGAGGGCAATAACATGAGTCGCTCCCTGCTGTTCCTCGCCTTGCTGACCTGCACCGGGGCCATGGCCGACTCGGCCAGCCCAGTCACCGCTACCTCGAACATCCAGAACTCCGGCGCAGGCTATACCGGCAACTTCAACGTCAACCAGGCCGCCGGCGACCAGCAGCAACAGACCAACGTACGGGCCATTGCCATCGGCACCAACGCCACGGCAACCACCAGCGTGACCCAGAAGATCACCACCGCCGCCAGCCGCGCGGTCAACGCCAGCAGCACCATCGGCGGCAACTCTTTCAGCAACGGCAACGGCGCACTGGGCGTGAACCAGTCGGCCGGGGCCAACAACCAGATGGCCAATGCCCTGCGGATCAGCATCAGTGCCAATCCGCAAAGCATTGACGACAGCGCCCTGTCGCAACAGAACGTGGCGCTGTTACCAGACTCAGGAGCAACTGGCACTCAACAAGGCAGCCGCCAGGTCGTTACCAGCGACCAGGCCTTCACCGGCAGCCGTGGAGTGATTCAGGTGAACCAGAGTGCCGGGGTGGGGAACCGAATGGCTAACACCCTGAGCATCCGGGTCGCAGATTGACCCCTCGTAGTGCAATTAGAAAGTACCAACACTTAACCAACTAATAAGCACCGGAGAAACACCATGAAACCTACAATGGCTCTCAAACCACTGGTTTTCGCACTGGCCGCCGTCATGGCAATGGCTGCTCAGGCAGGTGGTAACGATCATGGTAACAACGGCGGTCATGGCAACGGCCATGGCGATCACGATCAAGGTCCGGACCTCAGCACTCTGCTGCAAATCACCGCTGGAGCCGGTGCCGCAGTCATCGATGTGCAGAACAGCAACACCAACGTAGTGAAAAACCAGGGCACCAACAACAACGCCAAGGCCGACAACTCCCTGAACAACTCCAACGGCAACATGGGTGCCAACGTCGCCGCCGGCGACGGCAACCAACAAGACAATGCCGCTGCCCTGGCAACCGCTGACGAAAGCTTCATCTTCGGCAGTGCCGTGGCCGCTTCCAGCGCCACTCAGGTCAACAACAACAACTACGTGAAAAACTCCTCGACTCAGAACAACGCCGTGCTCAACAACTCCGGCAACAACGGTTCCGGCAATATCGGCATCAACGTGACCGCCGGCGACTTCAACCAACAGAAAAACAACCTGGCCATCGCCGTTTCCGGTGGCCGCGTAGCCACTGCCGCTGCTTCGGCCAACCAGCAATCGACCAACCTGGTCGTAGACAACAAAGGTGTCCAGGCCTACAAAAAAGACACCCTCACTGGCGGCTTCGTAGCCTCTGGCACCTACAAAGGCACCGGCAGCGGCAAAATCGAAGGTGGCGACGATCATGGCAGCGGCCATGGCTATGGCGACAACAAAGGCCACGGCAACGACGATCAGAAACTCACCTTCAAAGAACAAGGCACTATCGAACTGGCCGGCTACTGGACCCAGCAAGTGCTGACCAAAGACGGCTGGAAAAACCCAGTGGTCAACAACGCCAGCATGACCAACTCGATGAACGGCTTCTCCGGCAACGGCGGCGCCAACGTCTCGGCCGGTGTGGGCAACCAACAAAGCAACTCGCTGTCCATCGCCGCTGGCTGCAAAGCCTGCATGTAATCGCGATCGTAACGAAAGCCCCGGAAACGGGGCTTTTCCACAGTCCGACCAAGGCGTAACGATCATGCGTACTGCGATCCTCTCTCTCCTGCTGTGCCTCTGCGCCCCCGTCCAGGCCGCACAGATGGCGGTGGCCGGCCTGCCCGGTGGCAACCTGATCTTCAAACAGGTGCAGAGCGTGCGCGAGCGCAAGTTCAGCGACATCGTCGAGCAGAAAACCGACTTCAGCTGCGGCGCTGCCGCGCTGGCGACCATTCTGCGCCAGGCCTACTGGCTCGATGTCGATGAAGAGCACGTCATCAAGGGCATGCTGGTGAACTCGGACCAGAACCTGGTGCGTACCCAGGGGTTCTCCATGCTCGACATGAAGCGCTACGTGGAAAGCATCGGCATGCGCGCCCGGGGCTACCGGATTCCGCCAGACAAGCTCGAGGCGGTGACCATCCCGGTGGTGGTACTGATGGAGATTCGCGGCTACAAGCACTTCGTGGTGATGCAGCGGGCGCAGAAAGGCTGGGTCTATATCGGTGATCCGGTGCTGGGCCACAAGCGCTACACCCATGATGACTTCGTCAAAGGCTGGAACGGTATCGTGTTCGCCATCATCGGCCCTGGCTACGACAAGGCCAACGCCTTGCTCGACCCGCCAGCCCCACTGACCGCGAAGAACAAGCTCGATAACTTCTACCCGGTCAGGGACGCGGACTTGATGGACTTCGGCTTCATCCAGAGCGACTTCTTCTAGAAGCGCAAACACTATAAAGGGGCAGGACGCTCCGGGAGCAGCAAGCAGATGAAGACTTCATACTGGCTGGCAGCCGCCTGCCTGGCAGCAGCTCTTCCAGCCCATGCTGGTTTCAAGCCCGAACTCATCCAGGATCAGGAGTTATCGCAGTTACGGGGCCGTTACGTGATGCCGGGGCGGATTATCAGCTTCGGCATTGTCATGAGCAGTACCTGGCGCAACGCCAGCGGTGACCTGATCGGTGCGACCACCTCGCTGCAGATCCAGCAAGCCACCATCAAACCGGAATTCTACGTCTCCACCATCACCCAGACCGGCAACGGCACTACGCCCCCGCCCGGGACCGGCAACGTGATCGGCGGCGCAGGGCTGGCCAGCGGCCAGGGCGTAACCCAGAGCGTAAGGGCCGCCGGCGACGGCAACTCGGCCTACAACAACATCAATATCAATGTCACAGAAGCCAATCAGGCGCCGGCACTGGCGGCCGGCGTGGGGCAGGCATTGATCAGCGGCCAGACCATCACCGGCAGCAACGCCGCCGGCAGCGTGGCGGTGTCGGCCCTCAACGGTGGCATCCAGATGGCGATTCAGGCCAGTGGCAACCAGGGCAATGCCTTGCAGCAAGTGGCCCAGGGCAACTTGCTGCAGAACACCCAGTTGATGGGTAACAGCAACCTGGTGAACAACATGACACAGCTCAATGTGGTGCTCAGGAACAACGGTCCCAGCACCGGTGCTTTGGACTGTAATTTGAGTACGCTCAACGCTCTACGCAAATTCTGATCTTGAACTACGCTGATTCTCGACCATTGGGGTTCACAAGGGACGGTTTATTTCATGTATCGATCGGTTTCACTGCGCGCAATAGTCTGTTTAAGCACTCTATTCCCGGCGGCGCTGGTACAAGCGGCGCCGGACGCCGATGTAGAGACCCTGAAACGAGAGCTTCTGGAACTCAAGCAACGTTACGAAGTGCAGCAGAAGGCCCTCGCGGTGCTGGAACAACGGGTTCGCCAAGTGGAGGATCAACCGGCGGCTCCGCCTCCCAAGCGCCTGGCCAAATCACCTGCTGACCTGAAGGGCAATCAACAGGTCGCCGGTACTGGAGCCGGTGCCGCTTCCGGAGGCGCTGCAGGAGGCGCTTCCTATGGCCAGTCCCTCAAGGATGATTCGGAACCGGCACAAAGCGTCAGCAACCTCTACGACGAGGCCAGTGGTTTCTTTGGCGGCGGCAAGTTCAGCGTCGAGACCGGCTTGACCTATGCCCGCTACGATGCCCGCCAACTGACAGTCAACGGCTTCCTGGCGCTGGATTCGATCTTTCTCGGCAACATCAACCTGGACCGGATCAAGTCCGATACCTGGACCCTCGACCTGACCGCGCGCTACAACCTCAACAACCGCTGGCAATTCGATATCAACGCACCCGTGGTCTATCGCGAATCCACCTTCCAATCCGGCGGTGGCGGCGGCTCAGGCACCCAGACCACCGAAGAGTCGGTCACCCGCGACCCGACCCTGGGTGACGTGAACTTCGGGGTGGCCTACAAGTTCCTCGACGAGTCCGAGTTCTGGCCCGACGCGGTGGCAACCTTGCGCGTCAAAGCCCCTACCGGCAAGGACCCATTCGGCATCAAGCTGGTTCGCTCCGCAGGCAACAACAACCTCTACGTGCCTGAAAGCCTGCCCACCGGTAACGGCGTCTGGTCGGTCACCCCCGGGATCTCCCTGGTCAAGACCTTCGATCCGGCCGTGCTGTTCGGGACTCTGGCCTATACCCACAACCTGGAAGAGTCCTTCGATGACATCAGCTCGACAGTGGGCAGCAAGACCCCCGGCAAGGTGCGCCTGGGCGACAGCTTCCAGATCGGCGCCGGTGTCGCCTTTGCGCTCAACGAGAAGATGAGTATGTCCTTCTCGGTTTCCGACCTGGTGCAGCGTAAAAGCAAGCTCAAGCAGGACGGTGGCGACTGGCAGTCGGTGGTCTCCAGCGATGCCAACGCCGGCTACTTCAACGTCGGCATGACGATTGCCGCCTCCGACAACCTGACCATCGTACCCAACCTGTCCATCGGCATGACCGAGGATGCTCCGGCCTTCACCTTCAGCCTGAAATTCCCCTACTACTTCTGACCCACCGGCAAAAACGCCAAGGCCCGCTGCGATTCCCCAATCGCAGCGGGCCTTGGCGTTTCTCCCCGCCCTAGCGGATCTGGTGCTTGTGCAGCAAACGGTAGAAGGTCGGGCGCGAGATCCCCAGGACCCGCGCCGCCACGCTGAGGTTGTCGCTGTGCCGGTTCAACACGTCGCACAGGGCCTGGCGCTCGGCGCGGTGCTTGTAGTCTTCGAGGGTGCCCATGGGCAGGTCCTGGGCCTGCAGGCTGAGCAGGCCCAGGTCGCTGGCCTGGATCTGCCGCCCCTCGGCCAGCACCAGGCCGCGCCGCACCCGGTTGGCCAGTTCGCGGACATTGCCCGGCCAATCATGCTTGCCCATGGCCACCAGGGCATCCTCGCTGAAACTGCGGGGCCGGCGCCCGGTTTCCTGGCTATAGAAGTGGGCAAAATGGCTGGCCAGCATGCCCAGGTCGCCATGGCGCTCGCGCAACGGCGCGGTGATCACTTGCAGCACATTCAGGCGGTAGTAGAGGTCCTCACGGAAGCGCCCGCTGGTAATGGCCGCTTCCAGGTCGACGTGGGTGGCCGCCAGAACCCGCACATCCACCGGAATCGGCTGGCTGCCCCCTACCCGTTCGATGTGCTTTTCCTGCAGGAAGCGCAGCAGATTGGCCTGCAGCTCCAGCGGCAGGTCGCCGATCTCGTCAAGAAACAAGGTGCCGCCATGGGCCGCCTCGATGCGCCCGACCTTGCGTTGATGGGCGCCGGTAAAGGCGCCCTTCTCGTGCCCGAACAGTTCGGACTGGATCAGGTGTTCGGGAATCGCCCCGCAATTGATGGCGACAAAGGGTTTGCCGTGGCGCTGGGACTGACGATGCAGGGTACGCGCCACCAGCTCCTTGCCGGTGCCGCTTTCGCCTCGGATCAGCACGGGCGACTCGGTGGGCGCCAGCTTGCCCAGCAGCTTGCGCAAGTCGCGGATCGGCCGGCTATCGCCCAGCAACTCATGCTCGGGCTGGTCCACATGGATCGAGCCCTGGCCCCGCAGGCGCGCCATGCCGAACGCCCGGCCGAGGGTCACCTGGACCCGCGACACGTCGAACGGCAGGGTGTGGAAGTCGAAAAACCACTCGCAGACGAAATCCCCGACCTTCTGCAGGCGCAGCACTTCCTGGCTCAATACTGCGATCCACTCGGTGCCGCTGCGGCTGATCAGGTCCTTGACCGCCTCCGGGCGCTCCAGGTGAAAAGGCTGCAGGCGCAGCAGGCCGACATCGCAGGAGCGTTCGCGAGCGGACTCCAGGTCACAGCTGTCGACATCCCAGCCAATGGTGCGCAAACCGGGTAACAGGCGATGGCAATCGTCACAGGGATCGACCACCAGCAAACGGCGCTGCACAGGGGCTTCGAGCATGACTGTTCCTTGGCGCCAGGGTATGGAAAAGTTATTAGAAACAGTGATTTGGAAAACCTGGCTGTAACATTAGCAAGAACTTGACGGTGGAATGTATCAATTGCTTATAGCGCTGATTACCAAAGGAACTAACGTGGGACTCCAAGCTGTTCACGAGCGACTGATTGTCGCAGTTGTTTTATCCAGCCCCCGCAACTAAGGGCCCGGCCACAAGGCCTATGCACGAAAGTTGTAAAAACTTGTTTTTCAGTGTGACCCGAGTGCTACCTCGGTGCATCAGTACAAATGACCAGCCGAACGGTAAGCCCAACCGACGGCACATCATTTGATTGGGCACACAGAGAGAAGACCCCATGAACGCCCCGCTCCGTATCAACGAAGCACTTTTGATCGCCGACCGCGCATTCCAACCTTTTCAATGCGTGGCCTGGGCTCCACAGGACGGTAATGGCGAACTCAGCCTGACCGTCATCGACCGCACCAGCACCCGTATTGGCCACACCCAGATTCCCAGCAGTGCCTACTCCGATCCAGCCCAGCTGGAAGACCTGCTCAAACAGGCCCGCGCCGAACTGAGCCAGGACGGTTATACCTTGCAGTCCTGGGCCATGCCCAAGTAAGCGATGCTGTTAACGGATCACCCGAAGGGGTGATCCGTTATTTAAAGCAAACAACTAAGCACCCTATCTATCCTGCCCTCCTCTACAACTTCTACCTTCCGGGTATTAGTTGCTCTTGTCGTTATCCAGCCCGGCTTCCGGTTTCACTTCGAAAGCGCCCTCATTTTTGCCAAGGTCTTCATGCCCGGCCCATCAAGGGGTCGCTGATGCTGTGTGCTCCGGTTTCCAGGCGCCCGGCGATCCGGCGCAGCCAGCCGCCGTCGCTGCGTAGCGTCAGGTCGTACCAGCCGCCACTGCCCTCGCAGGCAAACACCTGGCGCACCTCGCCCCGGGCCGGTACCGCCAAGGTCCATGGGCCCTGCTGGGTGTAGGGGCAGCGATCGATACTGATGACCACCCCGTGTTCCCCCGGATTGCTCAGGGTCAGTTGCAACTGGCTGTTGCTGGTGGTCACCAGCAGTTCGGGCTGCAGGGTTTTCAGGTCGCCGTGGAAACTGCGATGAAACCCGTTGGGGCCCAGGACCCAGAGCTGATAGCGCTCCACCACCGGCCAGCTGTCCTGCAGGGCCTTGCCGGCTTCCACGGTATAGCGGCGGGGAATCTCGCTCAGGTGCAGGCCATCGTAGACATGCAATACCGCCCCTTGCTCCCCAGTGTTCTGCAGGCTCAGCGACAAGGTGCGAGCCTTGGGATCGGCCTGGCTGTCCACATGCAGCCGATAGGGCAAGGCCCGGGAAGGCCGGGCCAGGCGCTGCTGCTGCGGCGCCAGTTGCTGGCCGGCCGAGGGCAGCGGTACCGGCAGCAGTTTTTCCTGGCGCTGGCGCAGGCTGTCGGCGGCCTGGCGGGTAGTGGTCTGCAGCGCGGGAAGGGTTTCGTGGTTGGGGTCGGCAAAGTTGAACGCCGAGGTCAGGTCGCCGCAGACTGCCCGCCGCCAGGCGCTGATGTTCGGCTCTCGCACGCCAAAGCGTTTCTCGAGAAATTGCAGCACCGAGGTATGGTCGAACACTTGCGAGTTGACCCAGCCACCACGGCTCCAGGGCGACAGCACCAGCATCGGCACCCGCGGCCCCGGCCCGTATACGCCGCCATCGGGCAAGGGTTGCTGGGTCGAGCCCGCCGGGGCCGGGTGGGTGAACAGTTCGCTGTCGAAACCCAGGGTGGACTTGCCGGCAAAGCTGCCGTCCTTGCGCCGCGAAGGCGCCGAGGGCGACGGCATATGGTCGAAGAAACCGTCGTTTTCATCGTAGGTCACCAGCAGTACCGTCTTGCTCCAGACCTCGGGGTTGCTGGTCAAGGCCAGGAGAATTTCCTGGGTGAACCAGCCGCCCTGCACCGGGCTCGAAGGCCCGGGATGCTCGGAATAGGCTGCCGGCGCGACAATCCAGCTGACCTGGGGCAGCTTGCCGGCCTGCACGTCGTTGCGAAACCCGCCAATGATGGTCTCCAGGTTGCTGCCGCTGCTGGCCGGCAGGGTATTGCCATTGCCCTTGTACAGCGGCGCCACAGCGTTGAGCCCGTCGCTGTAGGGCACGAAGGCATTGAAATCCTTCGGCGGCTGGGCCGGGTTGCCGACCTGCACGCTGGCGGCCCGGTACTGCCGGAACCCCGCCAGCGGGTTGTCGCCGAAGTTGTCCGGCAGGTGCTGGTACACCTTCCAGCTCACGCCCTGCTCTTCCAGGCGCTCGGGGTAAGTCTTCCAGCTGTAGCCGACATTCACCGGCCCCGGGCCGTCCCATTCGTTGACCACCGCCGCCACCTTGGCTGCGCTCGCGCCATTGCTGCCAGTCCAGAGGAACAGCCGGTTGGGGTTGGTGCCGGCGTGCACCGAGCAGTGGTAGGCGTCACACAGGGTGAAGGTGTTGGCCAGGGCGAACTGGAAAGGCAGTTCCTGCTCGCGGTAGTAGCCCATGGAGGTATTGGTCTTGTAGGTCGGCCAGGCGCTGATACGCCCCTCGCCCCAGGCCGAGTGGGCGTCCGCCCAGGAATGCGGGGTGCCGCTGACGCGCTGGGCGTTGCCCTTGCTGCTGTCCAGGTGATAAGGCATCACCAGCCGGCCCTTGCCCTGTTGCTCCCACACTTCCCGTTGACCGGTCTGGGGGATGGTGAAGCGGTCACTGAAGCCGCGTACCCCGGGAAAGGTGCCGAAGTAGTGGTCGAACGAACGGTTTTCCTGCATCAGGATCACCACGTGCTCGACGTCCTTGATGGTCCCGGTCCGATTGTTCGCCGGTATCGCCAGGGCCTGGCGGATGGATGCCGGCAATGAGGAAAAGAAAGTACCGATGGCGGCCGCTTGCAAGAGCTTCCTGCGTGTAAGACTGGGCATGGGTTATTGAGTCCTTATGGTTGCAGCGCGATATATAACGCTGCCCCCAAGGTATTGGTCGCAAATAACAATGCAGTGACATTGCCATTGCAGTTGGTTCATGAAACGTACAACTACCCGCCACTGCCCTACCTTGCCAGTTCGGCAATAACTCATTGCCAGGTAACGCAGGAAGAATATTTCATGAATAAAACACCCGAGTTCAAGAAACGCCCGGTACATTTCGCCGGCGCCTTAACTTTGCGCTGGCGAAATGCACTATTGAATGGGCCAGAAAACAGGCTTCGCACACTCCCTGGGCTGTATCCGTTTTACCGGAGAAAGCACAGTGCTATTGAAGGCTATCGGCTACTTCATTGCGCTGGACCCGCAGCGGGTTGAATAGCAGGCGAATGAACTGCGGATCTCGGGCCAGTTTGTAATCTTCACCGACAAAGTATTCTTTGGCGGCCGGGTCATTCTTGCCGATATATAAGATCCAGGCCGTGGTAATACCGGCAAACTCATCTTCCCTGACGCTTCTGACCGGGCTGAAATGGGTGGCGTTATGGGCGGTTGCGCTCCAGCCCGGCACGGCTTTGATCAGCCCGCCCTGCCACAGCCTTGGCCAGGCCCAGGCCGGGACCACTACGTCCGCTGCGCCGGTGAGCACCAGGGTCGGTGTCTTTACCGTGGAGCCAAGGCCGATCGGCCCGGGTTCGATCGGCAGCGAGCCGATATAGCGCAACTGCGGGTCGATGCCCTTCAAGGTCTCTGGCAAGAGGCTTGCCGATAGAATCGATGCGCCTCCTCCCGCCGAATGCCCCGCCACAATGGTGCGCGACAGGTCGACCTTGCCGAACAGTGGCGAGGTCGGGTCCTGGTTGAGCTTGCTCAGTTCCAGGGCGCCGAGCACATGCATGGTGGGGGCGGTGTTGATGAAGTCCGAGGAGATGATCACGATGAAGCCGTAGCTCGCCCACAGCCGCAGCAGATCTGTGTACTGCCCCTGGTTGGAAAGAATGCCGCCGACGAAGTTGACCACTGGCAACTTGTCCAATTGCTTGATATTGGACGGGTAATAGACACTGGTGGAGATCGGATTGGAGAATCCGTAAGGAAAGGACTGATTGCATTGCAGGCTGTTATCCAACAGCATGATCCGCGCCAATACCCCCAACAACCCACGGCAATCACTTAGAACAGCATTGGTGCTGACTGCATAGGGCCCCGGAGACTTGGCATATTGATCATTGGCCAGCCCAAATGCCGGAACCAGTTGCGAAGCAATAGCCAACTTGCCCCAAATAACCAACATCATGGCCAGGCCGAACTTTGTAGCCAGGTTGCGAATCCACTTCATCGATAATTCCTTTATCTGTCTGCTTTCCCTGCAGGACCGAATACCTGTACCTGGCCATGCTCCCTATATTGCAAATATCTTCAAACTTGCAGTGCACGTCATTCAACTGCAATAGCGCTGAAACATTCTCTGCTTAGTTGCATTGAATGCGTTCGCGACCCTAGATCAGGACAAATTCGCAGGTCAATGACTATTTAACATCCGGGCCGTGATAAACCCGGGCTACAACGCCCGGGGCCTATCCCCTGGCCTCGGGCATCACAGCTGGCACCCCGTGGATGGGCGGGCTAGACCAGCCCGCCAAAACGCCGGTAGTAGCTTTCGCCGACATCCGGCAACGGGCCATCGGCGTTCTCCAGGGCAGTGGCCAGCCATTCTTCGGCCCGGGCCTGGATCAGGCGATAGATGTTGCGACACAACTGGCGCGCCGCGCGGCCTTCCCAATCCCCGGGCAGCAGTTCGTCGGGCAGTTGCGGATCGCGCAGCAGCAGCTTGCGGTACTCATGAATCAGCAGCAGCCGGGCCAGGAAGCAATCCTGGGGCTGCAACTGCTCCTGCTCGCGCAGGGCCTGCCAGAGCGGGCGGAACAGCTGGATGAACTCGCTGTAGTGGGCTGCCAGTTCATCGATGTTCCAGCTTTCCCGCACTTGCAGGCGCAGGGCCCTGGAACCCAGGACATCCTGGGGCGTGGTCTCGAAGACGATGGTGTCTTCCTGGGCACCAAGCTCCGCCAGGGTGGCGTTGATATCGGCCCGATCACTGCGCGGGCAGGCCAGCAGTACCGGCGACATGGCGCCGAACCCCTGCCATTCCAGCTCTTCGCGCACCTGCTTGCGCAACTCGACAGACAGTTGCGAGAGCATCACCAGGCACCAGGCGCCGTCCCAGGCCGGCACTCCGGCGCTGTACACGCGCTTGAAGGCTTTGTCAAAGCGCCGGCGCCCGGTCAGGGTCAGGCTGTAGTAACTGCGCCGGCCGACCTTTTCAGCGCTCAGCCAGCCCTCTTTGCTCAGGCGGAAGATCGAGGTGCGGATCAAACGCTCGTTGATCCCCATGGGCTCCAGCAACTGAATCAGGCTGCCCAGCCACACCGTGCCGCCGTGGGGCTCGATGGCATCGCCGTACAGGGTGATGATCAGCGAACTGGCGCGGATCGGAGTCTGCTCCTGGAAACGTTTGATCAGGTGGTTCAGTGGCGCTAGGGACGACATGGATGTACCGGTAAAAAAGGAAGGAATATAGCGGGTTTCAGGCAGCTATAGCGCCCGGGCAGGTTCATGGGCGAGCCTTGGGGCGCAGCGCACTGTTGCCGATTCGCGGGCGTCCGGGCTCTGCCTCCCGCAGCGGCTCGCAAGGCCGCATCTGCTCCAGGCAACGCCTGGCCAGCTGTTGGTATTCGCGGGTCCCCGCCTGCTTCCAGGCCAGCTCCGCATCACTGAGCGGGCGGCTGACCCGGGCCGGCGTACCCATGATCAGCGACTGTGGCGCACACTCGAAGCCGGCCTTGACAAAGGCTGCCGCGGAAACGATGCAACGGGGCGCGATATGCGCGTTGTCCATCACCACCGCATTCATGCCCACCAGGGCGTCGGCGCCAATTCGACAGCCATGCAGGACAGCGCCATGACCTATATGGCCGTTGCGCTCGACCACCGTATCGCTGTCGGGAAAACCATGCATCACACACGTATCCTGCAGGTTTGCCCCCTCCTCCAGAACGATCCGCCCAAAATCGCCCCGCAAGCTGGCCAACGGGCCGACGTAACAATGGGCGCCGACAATCACATCACCAATCAGCACCGCTGAAGGGTGCACATAAGCGCTGGGGTCGACCACCGGGGTCAATCCATCGAGGCTGTAACAGGTCATGGAGAGGTTCCTTGAAGAACACGTCATCTGAAAGCAGGAAATACGATGAACTGCGGATGGCAGTTTGTATCAGATTATTGGCCAGGCACAAGACCGGCGCCGCCGCAATCAGCCAGCCTGGCTGCTCCACAAAGACTTGTCAGTCCCGTATTTATCAACACCTTAGGCAGCCTGGAGGCTTTTGTCGTGAGCCTGTGGCTACAAAAAAAGCTGGACCGACATTCAAAATCAAGACACATTAAATTAACGTAGCTATTGTTTTTATGTATCACATTGGCGATATACTCGACGAAAACCGGCCAACCAGCCGACCCGACAATCGAGCCGACCACCGGCCACCCCGAGGACATTCACCATGCCTCAACGCCTTGCCTCCACGCCTGTCGGTGGTGTTCGCCTGATCGCCCAGCACAGAGCGCCCCGCCCATGAACTTCACCACCATCCTGTTCTCCATCAGCGAGGGCGTGGCCCTTCTCAGCCTCAACCGCCCCGAACAGCTCAACAGCTTCAACCCGACGATGCACCGCGAGGTTCAGGCAGCCCTGGACCTGGTGCGCAATGACCCGCAGGTGCGGGTCCTGCTGCTGACCGGGGAAGGCCGGGGCTTCTGTGCCGGGCAAGACCTGGGCGAGCGCACCGTGGCACCCGGCGGCGCCGCGCCGGACCTGGGGGCCTCCATCGAAACCTTCTACAACCCCCTGGTGCGGGCCCTGCGGGACCTGCCGCTGCCGGTGATCTGCGCGGTCAACGGGGTGGCCGCCGGGGCCGGGGCCAACCTGCCCCTGGCCTGCGATCTGGTACTGGCCGCACGCTCGGCAAGCTTTATCCAGGCCTTCTGCAAGCTCGGGCTGGTTCCCGATTCCGGCGGTACCTGGCTGCTGCCGCGCCTGGTGGGCATGGCCCGGGCCAAGGCCCTGGCCCTGCTCGGCAACCGCCTGAGTGCCGAACAGGCCGAGCAGTGGGGCCTGATCTACCAGTGCGTGGATGATGCCCAACTGCGGGACCAGGCCCTGAGCCTGGCCCGGCACCTGGCTACCCAACCCACCTACGGCCTGGGCCTGATCAAGCGCAGCCTCAATGCCAGCCTGCACAACAGCTTCGATGAGCAACTGGACCTGGAGCGCGACCTGCAACGCCTGGCCGGGTGCAGCGAGGACTACCGCGAAGGCGTCAGCGCCTTCATGGATAAACGCAGCCCCGTGTTCAAGGGCTGCTGACCACGGCGACTCCAAGGAGGCCCCTGCATGACTGAACATGACGCCATGGAACTGGCCCGGCGCTGCGCCCGGACCCTGTTCGAACGTGACCCGGCAAGCAACGCCCTGGGCATGCGCCTGTTGTCGGTGGCGCCCGGTGCGGCGCGCCTGGGCATGAGCGTGCGGGCCGACATGCTGCAGGGCCACGGCACCTGCCACGGCGGCCTGATCTTCACCCTCGCCGATTCGGCCTTCGCCATTGCCTGCAACAGCCATGACCGGGCCACGGTGGCCCTGGGTTGCAGCATCGAGTACATCGCCCCGGCGCAGTTGGGCGACACGCTGACCGCCGACTGCCATGAACAGAACCGCGGCGGCCGCACCGGCCACTACGCGGTGCGCGTGGAAAACCAGCAGGGCCGGCTCATCGCCCTGCTCCAAGGCAAATCCTACCAAGTGCACGGCCCGGTGCTGACACAGGAGACCTCCCATGAATGACCCACTGCTCATCGATGCCGTCCGTATCCTCATTGGCAGCGCCGGGGCCGCTACGCGCTGTGCACCATGTGCATCGGTGTCGACCCGGGCATCGCGCTGATCAGCGAGCGGCTGCAAGCACAGTAAAAAGACTCCCCCGGGGCTCGCCTGCGCCCCGGGGCATGCACTCAGAGCCCGCCCGCCGGCGGGCTACAAGACAACAACAATTCGAGTGACACCATGAACATGCCGATTGCCGGAACCGTGCCCGACGCGCTGCTGGACCCGATGGAAACCGCCAGCATCGACCACCTGCGCCAGCACCAGCTGGAACGCCTGCGCTGGAGCCTGAACCACGCCTACGACAGGGTCCCGCTGTACCGCCAGCGCTTCGACCAGCTCGGGGTGCACCCCCAGGACATCAAGCGCCTGGAAGACCTGGCGCACCTGCCCTTCACGACCAAGGCCGATCTGCGCGACCACTACCCCTATGGCATGTTCGCCGTGCCCATGGACCAGGTGGTACGCCTGCACGCCTCCAGCGGCACCACCGGCAAGCCCACGGTGGTCGGCTACACCCGCAACGACATCGACACCTGGGCGCAGGTGGTGGCGCGCTCGATCCGCGCCGCCGGCGGCCGGCCCGGGGACAAGGTGCATATTTCCTACGGCTACGGCCTGTTCACCGGCGGCCTGGGGGCGCACTACGGCGCCGAACGCCTGGGCTGCACGGTGATCCCCATGTCCGGCGGCCAGACCGAGAAGCAGGTGCAACTGATCAAGGATTTCCAGCCGGACATCATCATGGTCACCCCCTCCTACATGCTCAACATCGCCGACGAGATCGAGCGCCAGGGCCTGGACCCGCACCAGTTGGCGCTGCGCCTGGGAATCTTCGGTGCCGAACCCTGGACCGACGAACTGCGCAGTGCCATCGAACAGCGCCTGGGCATCACTGCCCTGGACATCTACGGGCTGTCGGAAATCATCGGCCCCGGGGTGGCCATGGAATGCGCGCAGACCCGCGACGGCCCTACCCTCTGGGAGGATCACTTCTACCCGGAAATCATCGATCCGATCACCGGCCAGGTACTGGCCGATGGCGAACTGGGCGAGCTGGTGCTCACCTCCCTGACCAAGGAAGCGCTGCCGATGATCCGCTATCGCACCCGCGACCTGACCCGGCTGTTGCCGGGCACGGCGCGGCCCATGCGGCGCATCGACAAGATCACCGGGCGCAGCGACGACATGCTGATCATCCGCGGGGTCAACGTGTTCCCCACCCAGGTCGAAGAGCAGGTGCTGAAGGTCGGGCAACTGGCCCCCTGCTACGAGATCCACCTGTACCGCCACGGCAACCTCGACAGCGTTGACATCCACGTCGAGCTCAAGCCTGAGCACCAGCAACTGGGGGACGAGCAGCAGCGGGCCCTCTGCGGCGATCTCAGCCGCCACATAAAGACCCATATCGGTATCAGCTCGCGTATCGTTTTGCAGCCGGCATTCAGCATCAAGCGCTCCGAAGGCAAGGCTTGCCGGGTAATCGACAAACGCAACCGCTAATCCATCCTTCCTGGAAGCCCCGCTGATGCGGGGCTTTTTTTTGCCTTGGCAAAGGCCCAGGGGGGCAATGCGATACCAAAATCAAACATGACACGTTATTTTATGTTTGATATTAATTTGCGTATCACATATAAACATTCCCATGCCCAGCCACACCTTCACACCGGGAGACGCCACATGTACGCACAGCTGGTAGAAACGGGGGTCAAGCGCGTCACGCCACTGGCCGAGATGTCCGAACAGGAACGCAGCTTCCAGCAAAGGATCGACGACGAGATCAAGATCGAAGCCAAGAACTGGATGCCCGAGGCCTACCGCCAGACCCTGATCCGGCAGATCTCCCAGCACGCCCATTCGGAAATCGTCGGCATGCTGCCCGAAGGCAACTGGGTCACCCGTGCCCCGACCTTCAAGCGCAAGCTGCAACTGATGGCCAAGATCCAGGACGAAGCCGGCCACGGCCTGTACCTGTACAGCGCCATGGAAACCCTGGGGGCCGACCGCGACGAAGAAGTGACCCGGCTGCACAGCGGCAAGGCCAAGTATTCGAGCATCTTCAACTACCCGACCCTGAACTGGGCCGACATGGGCGCCGTGGGCTGGCTGGTGGATGGCGCGGCCATCGTCAACCAGGTGGTGCTGCAACGCACCTCCTACGGCCCCTACTCCCGGGCCATGGTGCGCATCTGCAAGGAAGAGAGCTTCCACCAGCGCCAGGGCTACGAAATCCTCCTGACCATGATGCGCGAGGGCAACCAGGCACAGCGGGACATGGTCCAGGACGCCATCAACCGTCTCTGGTGGCCGGCCCTGATGATGTTCGGCCCCAGCGACGAACACTCCCCCAACAGTGCCCAGTCCATGGCCTGGAAGATCAAGCGCCAGAGCAACGACGAACTGCGCCAGCGCTTCATCGACCAGACCATCCCGCAACTGGAGTTGCTGGGCTGCACCTGCCCCGACCCGGAGCTTGCGTGGAACGCCGAGCGCGGCCATTACGACTTTGGCGAAATCCAGTGGGAAGAATTCTACGAAGTGCTCAAGGGCAACGGCCCGTGCAACCAGGAACGCCTGGACACCCGCCGCCAGGCCATCGAGGACGGCGCCTGGGTGCGGGCTGCCGCCGTGGCCCACGCCGCCCGGAAGGCCGCTCGCGACGCCGCCTGAGAGCCCGTTCACCCCCGGCCATGGCCCCCAGGGGCAATGGCCCTCCAGCCCTGATGTGGAGTCACTGCAATGTCTGAATGGACCCTCTACGAGGTTTTCGTGCGCAGCAAGCACGGCCTCAACCACAAGCATGTCGGCAGCGTGCACGCCACCGATGCCCCGATGGCCATGGCCAACGCCCGCGACCTCTACACCCGGCGCAGCGAAGGCGTGAGCCTGTGGGTGGTGCCGTCGGCGCAGATCGTCGCCTCCTCGCCGGACGAAAAGGAGCCGCTGTTCGACCCGGCGGACGACAAGGTCTACCGCCACGCCAGCTTCTATCAGTTGCCCCCCGAAGTCGGACACATGTGAGGCCGGCCATGAACCCTGCAAACGATCTGCTCAACCACCTGCTGCGCCTGGGCGACAGTGCCCTGGTCCAGGGCCAGCGCCTGTGCGAATGGTGCGGCCGGGCCCCGGCCCTGGAAGAAGAACTGGCACTGATGAACGTCGGTCTCGACCTGGTGGGCCAGGCCCGCAACTGGCTGGACTATGCCGCCGAACTGCTGGCGGACGGGCGGGATGCCGACCATCTGGCCTTTCGCCGCGACGAACGCGCCTACCGCAACCTGCTGCTGGTGGAACAACCCAATGGCGACTTCGCGGTGACCATGCTCAAGCAGTTCTTCTACGACGCCTGGCACCTGGAAACCCTTCGTGGCCTGTGCCTTTCCAGCGATCCACGCATCGCCGGGGTCGCCGCCAAGGCGTTCAAGGAAGTCACCTACCACCTGCGTCGCTCCAGCGAATGGGTCGAGCGCCTGGGGGATGGCACCGAGGAAAGCCACCGGCGCATGCTCCAGGCCCTGCCGCGGCTGTGGCGCTTTACCGGAGAACTGATCGCCACCGATCCTGCGGAGAACGCGTTGCACCAGGCCGGGCTGCTGGCAGACCCGGCTCAGGTCGCCACCGCCTGGCAGGACAGGGTCGCCGCGGTGTTCGCCCGGGCCACCCTGCCTGTGCCCGAAGCGCCCAGCCACTTCTACCTGGATGCGCGCAAAGGCCTGCATACCGAACACCTGGGCCTGCTGCTGGCCCAGATGCAATCACTGCCGCGAGCCTATCCCGATGCGGTCTGGTGAGCTGATCGGCAGCGACCTGGGGGCACGCGACCCGTTGCCCGGGGACCTGGACACCGCCTGGGCCACCCTCGACCGGGTCATGGACCCGGAAGTGCCGGTGGTCAGCGTGCTCGACCTGGGCATCGTGCGCCACCTCGACTGGCACCAGGGGCACCTGCAGGTGGCGGTCACCCCGACCTACTCCGGCTGCCCGGCCACCGAGGTGATCGAAAGCGACATCCGCCAGGCCCTGGAACGCGCCGGCTTCAAGGCCCCCAGGCTGCTGCGCCAGCTGACCCCGGCCTGGACCACCGACTGGATCACCGAGCGCGGGCGCCAGCGTCTGCAGGCCTACGGCATTGCACCGCCCTCGGGCAGCAGCAAGCGCAGCCTGCTGGGAGAAACGCCCCAGGTGCTCTGCCCGCAATGCGGCAGCGCCCACAGCGAGCGCCTCAGCGAGTTCGGCTCCACCGCCTGCAAGGCCCTGTATCGCTGCCGTGATTGCCTGGAACCCTTCGACTACTTCAAGTGCATCTGAGCGGCCCGGCGCCGCAGTGGAGAACCACCATGAGCCAGTTCCACCGCCTGACCATCAAGGACCTGCGCAATGAAACCCGCGACGCGGTGTCCATCGCCTTCGAGGTTCCCCCGCACCTGCAACAGCAGTTCCAATTCACCCAGGGCCAGCACCTGGTGCTGCGCATCGAGCTTGAAGGCGAGGAGGTGCGCCGCTCCTATTCGATCTGCACCGGGGTCAACGACGGTGAACTGCGCATCGCGGTCAAGCGCGTGGCCGGCGGGCGTTTCTCGGCCTTCGCCAATGAACGATTGCAGCCCGGCCACAGCCTGGACGTGATGCCCCCGGCCGGGCGTTTCCATGTGGAGCTGGACCCGGCGCGGCGCGGCCATTACCTGGCGGTGGCGGCCGGCAGCGGCATCACGCCGATCCTGTCGATCATCAAGAGCACCCTGCAAACCGAGCCCCACAGCCGGGTCACCCTGCTCTACGGCAACCGCTCCAGCAACTCGGCGCTGTTTCGCGAACAGCTTGAGGACCTGAAGAACCGCTACCTGCAGCGGCTGAACCTGATGTTCGTGTTCAGTCGCGAACGGCAGGACATCGACCTGTACAACGGGCGCATCGACCAGGACAAGTGCCAGCAGCTGTTTTCCCGCTGGCTCGACGTCCAGCAACTGGAGGCCGCGTTCATCTGCGGCCCCCAGGCCATGACCGAAACCGTGCGCGACAGCCTCAAGGCTGCCGGCATGCCGGCCGAGCGCATCCACTTCGAGCTGTTCCACGCCGGCAGCGACGGGCACAAGCGCCAGGCCCGGGAAACCGCCCATGCCCTGGATGCCCGGCACAGCCGGGTCACCGTCATCAGCGACGGCCGCGCCCTGGCCTTCGACCTGCCGCGCAACAGCCAGAGCATTCTCGACGCCGGCAACGCCCAGGGCGCCGAACTGCCCTACTCGTGCAAGGCCGGAGTCTGCTCCACCTGCAAATGCAAGGTCATCGAAGGCGAAGTGGAAATGGACAGCAACCACGCCCTGGAAGACTACGAAGTCGCGGCCGGCTACGTCCTCTCCTGCCAATCGTTCCCGCTCAGCGACAAGGTGGTACTGGACTTCGACCAGCTCTGACTCCGGCGCTCCCCGCAGCCGCCCGTAGCCGCTGCCGAGCCCCAGCGAAGCTGCGAAAGGCCGCGCAGCGCCTTCACGTGCCAGCAACAACAAAAACAAGAGAACGCGCCATGACCCCACAACAGATCGCCCGCATCACCCGCCATCCGGACTTCATCCAGCTGGTGCGGCGCAAGCAGCGCCTCTACTGGTCGCTGACCCTGATCATGCTCCTGGCCTACTACGGCTTCGTACTGCTGGTGGCTTTCCACCCCGGGCTGCTGGGGCGCTCGTTGGCCGGCGGAGCCACCAGCGTCGGCATGCCGGTGGGCGTGGCTATGATCGGCCTGGCCTTTGCCCTCACCGGCTTCTACGTCTACCGCAGCAACCGCCTGCTGGACCCGCTGAACGACAAGCTCAAGCGCGAGTGCCAGCCATGAAGCGCCTGCTCGCTCTATTTCTGCTGCCCTGCCTGCTGGCCACCGACCTGGCCCTGGCGGCCGACACGCCGGCGCGGCCATTGAACTGGAACGCCATCGGCATGTTCCTGGTGTTTGTCCTGATGACCCTCGGCATCACCCGCTGGGCCGCCCGGCGCACCCGCTCCGCCAGCGACTTCTATACCGCCGGTGGCGGCATGAGCGGCATGCAGAATGGCCTAGCGATCGCCGGCGACATGATTTCCGCGGCGTCCTTCCTCGGCATCTCGGCAATGATGTTCCTCAATGGCTACGACGGTCTGTTGTACGCCCTGGGGGTGCTGGCCGGCTGGCCGATCATCCTGTTCCTGATCGCCGAACGCCTGCGCAACCTGGGCAAGTACACCTTCGCCGACGTGGTGTCCTATCGCCTGGCCCAGACGCCGGTGC
The DNA here is from genome assembly GCF_058796855.1 of Pseudomonas sp. GW823-FHT03E05. NCBI lineage: Bacteria > Pseudomonadati > Pseudomonadota > Gammaproteobacteria > Pseudomonadales > Pseudomonadaceae > Pseudomonas > Pseudomonas sp. GW823-FHT03E05. The sequence goes on along the minus strand of NZ_JBXAJB010000001.1, from coordinate 1,134,863 downwards.
GCCTGACCTCGGCCTTCGGCACCCTGAGCGTGGCGCTGATGTACCTGGTGGCGCAGATGGTCGGCGCCGGCAAGCTGATCGAGCTGCTGTTCGGCATCAGCTACCTCTATGCGGTGATGCTGGTGGGCCTGCTGATGGTCTGCTACGTGACCTTCGGCGGCATGCTGGCCACCACCTGGGTACAGATCATCAAGGTGCTGATGCTGCTCTCGGGCACCAGCTTCATGGCCTTCATGGTGCTCAAGCACTTCGGCTTCAGCAGCGAGGCGCTGTTCGCCCAGGCCAGCGCGGTGCACGCCAAGGGCAGCGCGATCATGGCCCCGGGTGGGTTGCTGTCGAACCCCATCGATGCCATTTCCCTGGGGCTGGGCATGATGTTCGGCACCGCCGGCCTACCGCACATCCTCATGCGCTTCTTCACCGTCAGCGATGCCCGGGAAGCGCGCAAGAGCGTGTTCTACGCCACCGGTTTCATCGGCTACTTCTACCTGCTGCTGATCATTGTCGGATTCGGCGCCATCGTCATGGTCGGTACCGAGCCCCAGTACCGCGATGCCGGCGGCGCGATCATCGGCGGCGCCAACATGGTTGCCGTACACCTGGCCCAGGCAGTGGGCGGCAACCTGTTCCTGGGCTTCATCTCGGCCGTGGCCTTCGCCACCATCCTGGCGGTGGTGGCCGGGCTGGCGCTGTCCGGCGCCTCGGCGGTCTCCCACGACCTGTACGCCTGCGTGCTGCGCAAGGGCCAGGCCAGCACCCGGCAGGAAATGCGCGTCTCGCGGATCGCCACCCTGTGCATCGGGGTGCTGGCGGTGCTGCTGGGGCTGTTGTTCGAATCGCAGAACATTGCCTTTCTCTCGGGGCTGGTGCTGGCCATCGCCGCTTCGGTGAATTTCCCGGTGCTGTTTCTTTCCATGTTCTGGAAAGGCCTCACCACTCGCGGCGCGGTGGGCGGCAGCCTGGCTGGCCTGGTCTCGGCGATTGTGCTGCTGATGCTCAGCCCGGCGGTCTGGGTCAATGTGCTGCATCACCCCCAGGCGCTGTTTCCCTATGCCAACCCGGCGCTGTTTTCCATGAGCCTGGCGTTCTTCTGTGCCTGGGCCTTCTCCGTCAGCGACCGCTCGCCCCGGGCCGAACTGGAGCGCGGGCGCTACCTGGCGCAGTTCATCCGTTCCATGACCGGCATTGGCGCATCCGGCGCCACTCATCACTGACCCCATCCATGAGCGCGGGCTGCCGCGCTCGAACCCGGTTCACCCTCTGGAGGAATCCCCATGCCACAGGCTCCTACCCTGCAAAGCTTCATCGCCGGCCGCTGGTTCGGCCAGCATCCGGCCCAGTCACTGCGCAGCACCATCGATGGGCATGAAGTGGCGCACACCCACGAGGAGGCCCCGGACTTCGCCGAGGCCCTGGCCTTTGGTCGCCATCAGGGCGGCAAGGCCTTGCTGGCCCTGGATTTCCAGCAGCGGGCCCAGCACCTCAAGGCCCTGGCGCTGTATCTGAGCGAGCGCAAGGAGCAGCTCTATGCCCTGTCCCATCACAGCGGCGCGACGCGGGCCGACAGCTGGATCGATATCGAGGGCGGCAACAGCACCCTGTTCAGCTACGCCGGCCTCGGCGCCCGGGAACTGCCGTCGGGCAACCTGTTGCACGAAGGCCCGGCGCAATCCCTGAGCAAGCTCGGCAGCTTTGCCGGCAGCCACATCCTGGTGCCCCGGGGTGGGGTGGCGGTGCACATCAACGCCTTCAACTTTCCGATCTGGGGCATGCTGGAAAAATTCGCCCCGTGCTTCCTCGCCGGCATGCCCTGCATCGTCAAGCCGGCCAGCGCCACCAGTTACCTGACCGAGGCCGCGGTGCGGCTGATGCATGAATCGGGGCTGCTGCCCGAAGGCAGCCTGCAATTGGTGATAGGCGCTACCGGCGACCTGCTGGACCGCCTGCAAGGCCAGGACCTGGTGACCTTCACCGGGTCCGCCAGCACCGCCGGACGACTGCGGGCCAACCCGAACCTGATCCGTCATTCGGTACCCTTCAATGCCGAGGCCGACTCGCTGAACTGCGCGATCCTGGCCCCGGACGTAAGCCCGGACGACGAGGAATTCGAGCTGTTCATCAAGGAAGTGGCACGGGAAATGACGGTCAAGGCCGGGCAGAAGTGCACCGCCATCCGCCGCGCCATCGTCCCCGCCAAACAACTGGATGCGGTGGCCACCAGGTTGCGCGAGCGCCTGTCGAAGGTGGTGGTGGGCGACCCGGCAGTGGAAGGCGTGCGCATGGGCGCCCTGGCCTCCCATGAGCAGCAGCGCGATGTGGCCGAGCGCCTGCAAAGCCTGCTGCACAGCAGCGACCTGCTGTTCGGTGCCCGGGACGGCTTCGAGCCCCGAGGCACAAACGTCAGCCAGGGCGCGTTCTTCGCCCCGACCCTGTTGCTGGCGCGCGATCCCATGGCCGAGGGCGGCGCCCACGACATCGAAGCCTTTGGCCCGGTCAGCACCCTGATGGCCTATGACGACCTGGACCAGGCACTGGAGCTGGCCTCTCGCGGCAAGGGCAGCCTGGTGGCCAGCCTGGTCACCAAGAGCCCGGCCATTGCCGCCCAGGTCATTCCCCGGGCTGCGGCCTGGCACGGTCGCTTGCTGGTGCTGGACCGCCACTGTGCTGGCGAATCCACCGGCCACGGCTCGCCCCTGCCACAGCTCAAGCATGGCGGCCCGGGCCGCGCCGGGGGTGGCGAAGAGCTGGGGGGCCTGCGGGCGGTCAAGCATTACCTGCAACGGGCGGCGATCCAGGGCTCGCCAAGCATGCTGGCGGCGGTAACCGGCGAGTACGTGCGCGGTGCCCAGATGATCGAAACCGAGGTCCACCCCTTCCGCCGGCACTTCCAGGACCTGCGGATCGGCGAATCCCTGCTGACCCACCGGCGCACCGTGACCGAGGCCGACCTGGTGAACTTCGGTTGCCTGTCGGGGGACCATTTCTATATGCACTTCGACGAGATTGCCGCCAGGGAGTCGCAGTTCGGCAAGCGCATCGCCCATGGCTACTTCGTGCTCTCGGCGGCGGCCGGGCTGTTCGTTTCCCCGGGCCCCGGCCCGGTGCTGGCCAACTACGGCCTGGACACCCTGCGCTTCATCACCCCGGTGGGCATTGGCGACACCCTGCAGGCGCGCCTGACCTGCAAGCGCAAGATCGACCAGGGCAAGCTCAGCCCCCAGGGCACGCCGCAAGGAGTGGTGGCCTGGGATGTGGAAGTCAGCAACCAGCTGGGCGAGGTGGTGGCCAGCTACGACATCCTGACCCTGGTGGCCAAGCGTACTGAGTGAAGCCCTTGAAGACCGCGCAAGACTCGAGGCCCTCTTCGCCGGCAAGCCGGCTCCTACAACAGTTTTGCGCCGCCAGCCCCCCGTAGGAGCTGGCTTGCCAGCGAAGGCGTGCTTGAGGACTACGCAAGGCTCAAGGCCCTCTTCGCCGGCAAGCCGGCTCCTACGGAAGGTCGTGCACTGGCGGCCGCTGGGGCGCTGGCGAAGTTTGTCGCAAAAGATTTCATCAATTCTTGATTCTCAATCCGCCATGGGGCAAGTTGCGCGCTTCTCACTACAAGGAGCCGCCAATGTCCGGTTCAATGGCCCAGGCGTTCGCCCACAATTTTCTCGGCCAATCACCCCGCTGGTACAAGGCAAGCATTGTCGCGTTCCTGTTGCTCAACCCTCTGCTGTTCTTCGCTGTCAGCCCGGCCGCCGCCGGCTGGTGCCTGGTGATCGAATTCATCTTCACCCTGGCCATGGCCCTCAAGTGCTACCCCTTGATGCCCGGCGGCCTGCTGCTGGTGCAGGCACTGGTGCTGGGCATGACCACGCCCCAGGCGCTGTATGACGAGCTGGTGCACAACTTCCCGGTGATCCTGCTGCTGATGTTCATGGTGGCCGGCATCTACTTCATGAAGGAGTTGCTGCTCTACCTGTTCTCCCGGCTGCTGCTGGGGGTGCGCTCCAAGGCGCTGCTGGGCCTGCTGTTCTGCTTTCTCTCGGCCTTCCTCTCGGCCTTTCTCGACGCCCTGACCGTCACCGCGGTGATCATCAGCGCCGCGGTAGGCTTCTATTCGGTGTATCACCGGGTGGCGTCCGGCAATGACCCGCGCCAGGACAGCGCCTTCGCCGACGACCAACAGTTGCCAGCCCTGCATCATGACGACCTGGAGCAGTTCCGCGCCTTCCTGCGCAGCCTGCTGATGCATGGCGCCGTGGGCACCGCCCTGGGCGGCGTGTGCACCCTGGTGGGGGAACCGCAGAACCTGCTGATCGGCCATGAAATGGGCTGGCACTTCGCCGATTTCTTCAGCAAGGTGGCACCGGTTTCGATGCCGGTCCTGGCGGCTGGCCTGGTGACCTGCGTACTGCTGGAGAAGCTGCGCTGGTTCGGCTACGGCACCCTGCTGCCGGACAACGTGCGCCAGGTGCTGGCCAACTACGCCGCCGAGGACGATGCCCAGCGCACCTCGCGCCAGCGCGCGGCCCTGCTGGTGCAGGGGCTGGCGGCACTGATCCTGATCGTCGCCCTGGCCCTGCATGTGGCCGAGGTCGGACTGATCGGCCTGCTGGTGATCGTACTGATCACCGCCTTTACCGGGATCACCGACGAGCACCGCCTGGGCAACGCGTTCAAGGACGCCATGCCCTTCACCGCCCTGCTGGTGGTGTTCTTTGCCGTGGTGGCAGTGATTCACCAGCAACAGCTGTTCACCCCGCTGATCCAGTGGGTGCTGGCGCTGCCGGCGGACCAGCAGCCGGGCATGCTGTTCATTGCCAATGGCCTGCTCTCGGCCATCAGCGACAATGTGTTCGTAGCCACCATCTACATCACCGAAGTGAAACAGGCCTTCATCTCCGGGCAGATGAGCCGCGAGCACTTCGAAACCCTGGCGATCGCCATCAATACCGGTACCAACCTGCCGAGCGTGGCCACGCCCAACGGCCAGGCGGCCTTCCTGTTCCTGCTGACCTCGGCGATTGCGCCGCTGGTACGCCTGTCCTACGGACGGATGGTGTGGATGGCCCTGCCCTACACCGTGGTGATGGGGCTGCTGGGCTGGTACGCGGTGAGCTACTGGTTGTAACCGCCGCTTGGGGCGCCCCGGGACTGCAGGTGGGGCGCAATGGGTGCAGGACTGGGGGCCTGTCTCTTCTCCACACCTTCTCTTCTCCACGTCTGCCGCTGCCGAT